>JAJYLD010000004.1 GCA_021788015.1 bacterium
TTCGACCCCGGCTCCGTCTACACCTTCAAAGTCGAATCCGCCGATTCCTCGGGCAACACCGGTTTGTCCAAACTCTACACCATTCTCGCCCCCACCCAGAGGGAAACGGTCTTCCAGGTGATAATGAGTAATCTTGAACAAGTCTTCGGATGGATGCATCGCATGTAAATATCTGAGTGACGAACGGCGCTGAAATTTGTGGAGATGAAAAATTATGTTTAGGACGCGCAATGGACAAATATGAAAAATAGTATTGACTAATCCCTTTTTTTTCAATATAGTAAGGGTATTATAAGTAAATTTGAATCATGAATCATGAATTATGGATCAGGAAAGTTTTAAAATAAAATTTTCCGTAGTTCATAATTCTTAACGTGATTCCTTAATTTCAAAATGCCAGTACCAGCCAAAAGAAGATCGCGAAGCAAAGCGAGAAGAAATCGCGCCCACAGCGCTTTAAATAAAATTCAATTGGGCGTTTGTCCGAAATGCGGAAGCAGTATTTTGCCGCACACCGCCTGCAAGAAATGCGGCTATTATAAAAACAGGGAAACAGTGAAGGTTAAAAGTAAAGTAAAGAAATAGTTTTGAGATAATTGCGATTTTTGGGACCTGGAGATAATTGAGATCTCCCAAGTATCCCAAATCTCAATAGTCTCAACAATCTCATAAAAAAATGTCCAATCGTCATTTAGCCCGCACCCTTGCCATGCAAGCCCTTTTTAATTGGGATTTTAACGGCAAGAAAGAAAATATTTTTGAAGACATTGTCAGCGGAATTTTTTCCAATTTCGCTCCTGATTTTGACGATCAGGGGTTTGTAAAAAATTTGATTTCGGGAGTAGTAAAAAATATCGACGCCATTGATAAATATATCATAAAGTATGCGACCGAATGGCCGCTTGAACAGATAACAATGGTGGATAGAAATATTTTGCGCATCGGTGTTTATGAATTGGTTTTTGATGAAAATATTCCTGCCAAAGTCGCCATAAACGAAGCCATCGAAATAGCAAAAACTTTCGGAGGCGCTTCCTCGGGGAAATTTGTGAATGGAGTTTTGGGCGCGATTTATAAAGATATGGAAAAGGAAGGCGAGGGAACTCAACCAAAAGAAAATAATTAAAAATAAGACAAATAAAAAAATAAGATAAACAGAAGCAAAAGAAAAATTTTAAGTTCCAATTCTCTTGTCTTTTTGTTCTTATTTGTCTTTTTAAAATTTTTATCGTAAGCCGTGAAAAGTGAGTAGAAAGATTGTTTCTGTTTACTGTTTACTGTTTACTTTCATTAAAAAATGAAAGAAAAAGATTTTGTCAAATTGGAAGAAACCATCGGAGTTAAGTTTAAAAAAAAGGATCTTTTAAAGCAAGCGGTCGTCCACCGTTCTTATCTAAATGAGCATCCCGAATTTGAACTTCATCATAATGAGAGACTGGAATTTTTAGGCGACGCCGTTTTGGAAATTATTGTCACTGAAAATTTGTTTAATAATTTTCCGAATCAGAACGAAGGCGATTTAACCAACTGGCGCGCAAGTCTTGTCAATTCAAAAATGCTCTCTTCCATAGCCCGTGAAATAAATCTTGAGGATTATTTGTATTTATCCAAAGGTGAAGCCAAAGACAAAAACACGAAAGCCAGACAATATATTCTCGCGAATGCCGTTGAAGCTTTGATTGGCGCGATTTATCTAGATCAGGGCACGAAAACGGCAAAAAAATTTATTCAAGAAAGAATTTTGTCAAAATTGGATTATATAATTTCTCATAATTTGTATCTTGACCCAAAATCGAGATTTCAAGAGAAAGCTCAGGAGGAATACGGTATAACTCCGCACTATAAAGTTTTGAGCGAATCGGGCCCCGACCATGCGAAAATTTTTGAAATCGGCCTCTATGTCGGAAATGAATTGATAGCGAAAGGCAAGGGGTCTTCAAAGCAGGAAGCGCAAATTGATGCCGCCGCCAAAGGAATAGAAAAGAAGGGATGGTAAGTCCGGATCGGTTATCTCAAATCTCAAAACTCAAAACTAAAAACAAATTTGATATTAAAACCGTAGTAGTTTTAAGTTCTGAACTTCAGTTTTGACATTTGAAATTTGAGTTTTGAGATTTTATTTTAGTTGTTTCGAATTTCGGATTTAGAGTGCGCCCGCTGAGAAAACAATTTAACTATTTAACCATTAAATAATTTAATATGACCATTAAAGAAATTTTTAAAATCGCCCTTGAAGAAAAAGCTTCCGACGTCCATTTAGTTACGGACATGCCGCCCATGCTCAGGATCGATGGCGAGCTTTCTTCCGTAGATCACGAGAGTCCCCTTCCAAAAAAAGAAATGGAGCGGCTTATCTTGTCTATTTTGGACGAGGAACAAAAAAATAAATTTTTAAATGAAAAAGAACTTGATATAAGTTATCAAAGCGATGACGCCCGTTTTAGAATAAATCTCTTTTTTGAACGGGGCAATATGGGCATGGTGGCTCGCGTTATTTCTAATAAGATTCCCACCGTCAAAGACGTCGAATTGCCCGACATTGTAACTCAATTATTAAATTTAAAACAAGGTTTGATTTTGGTTACCGGTCCGACCGGTTGCGGAAAGTCGACAACGCTGGCGGCGATGGTTGATTATCTGAATTCCAACTTTACTTATAATATTATTACTCTTGAGGATCCGATCGAATTTATGTTCGAACCGAAAAAAAGCATAATTGTCCAAAGGCAACTGGGATCCGATATGTTAAGTTTCGCCGAAGGATTGAAACACGCCTTGCGTCAGGATCCGAACGTGATTATGGTCGGAGAAATGAGAGATTTGGAAACCATCGCAACAACAATCACTCTGGCGGAAACGGGGCATTTGGTTTTGGCCACTCTTCATACTTACAGCGCCGCCCAAACAATCGATCGCATTATTGACATTTTTCCTCCCCATCAACAAAACCAGGTTCGCACCCAGCTTTCTATGACTTTGGCCGGAGTCATTTCCCAGCGTCTTTTGCAGAAAACCAACGGAGGCAGAATCGCAACCAGAGAAATTATGATTAACACTCCCGCTGTTTCAAATATTATTCGCGAAAACAAAATCGCTCAGCTTAAAACGGTTATTGAAACTAACGCCAAAGACGGCATGGTGAGTATGGACCAAGAAATTAAAAAATTGTTTAAAGAAAAAATAATTACAAAGGAAATAGCCCAAGCGCAAATGATGAATCCGGAATTGCTGGAGAAAATAAGAGCATAATAAGTCCGTTTTTCCTTTAATTTTCGCTTACTTTTATCCCCTTGACAGTCTTTGTTATTGGTATATAATAGATTTGTTGTCTATTCTACCCCATTAACTTCAAGAAACGAGGAATTAAATATATGATAAAAATACTTATTTTAACTCGATTAAAAAGCGGTTAAGGACATTGCCTACTTTAGTGTTTTGAACCGCTTAAAAGCGGTTTTTTGTTTTTTTGAAAACTTTTTTAGAAAAAGTTTTCAACACTTTCAAAAAATATAATGTATCATTTTAAAATTTTATAGCGAGCAAAGCTCTACGGCCATAAAATTTTAAAATGATGGATCCAGAAACTGTGAATTAAATAAAATTTGGTTCACGATTCCTGGTTCTAAAAATCAGGAGAGGACTTTGACAATTGAAAATCAGCTAAACAAAATAAAAGGCAATTTTATATTAACGAGCACACTTTTGAAAACAAAAGTGTGGGAAAATCTCAATAAGTGTATATGGTGGATGCCTTGACATAAAAAGACGATGAAGGACGTAGCAGCCTGCGATAAGCTTCGGTGAGGTGGCAAGCAACCTTTGAACCGAAGATTTCCGAATGGGGAAACCCAAGCCGGTGAAGCCGGCTTGCCCGCCAGCTGAACACATAAGCTGGTGAGGGGAAAACCCGGTGAATTGAAACATCTTAGTAGCCGGAGGAAAAGAAACAAATAAACAGTGTCTCACTATCGTTCGACACTAAATTCTAAATTATAAATTATAATTTCTAAATTTTAGAAATTAGAAATTTGAAATTAGAAATTACGGGCGGTAGCGAGTCACTCGATTCCCTTAGTAGTGGCGAGCGAAAGGGGAAGAGCCTAAACTTAATAAACCGCGTATTGCGAATCACTTCGGTGAGGAGCGGTACAGAAGGATTCCGGTCCATATGTTTATTGGGTGTTACAAGATACAACTTTCGTTTCCGGAACAAAACGAGGCGGAGAAAAATATAAATATTATAGTTGAAGCGAGCTGGAAAGCTCGGCCAAAGAAGGTGATAGCCCTGTAAGCAAAATAATGTTTTAATCTGCGGTTGCATTCTTAAGTACGGCGGGACTCGTGAAATCCCGTAGGAAGTCGCCTCGACTATGAGGCAAGGCTAAATACTTTTTATGATCGATAGTGAACAAGTACCGTGAGGGAAAGGTGAAAAGCATCCCGGTGAGGGAGATGAAATAGTATCTGAAACCATATACTTACAAAGAATCGGAGCATGCTTCGCTTTCGCTTCGCAAACCGATAACAATTAGCAGTTAACAATTAACAATTTTGAATTTCAGTTTGTTAAATGTTAATTGTTAAAAGTTAAAAGTTCACGGAGCGTAAGCGGAGCGTGTGACGGTGTGCCTATTGAAGAATGAGCCAACGAGTTTATGTATACGGCTTGACTAACCCCGCCCTTCCTTATTAATTTTTAGTAAGGAGTGGCGGGGGGAGTCACAGTGAAAGCGAGGGTTAACAGCCCGTATCTTACTTATTGGAAAGGAGATCCTTTAATCTTCTTTCTAATATTTAAGAAGGTCGCATGCATAAGACCCGAAGCCGGGTGATCTAACCATGGCCAGGTTGAACTTCGATGAAAATCGAAGGAAGGACCGGACCCACTAGCCGTGCAACACTAGGGGATGAGCTGTGGTTGGCGCAGAAATTGCAATCGAACTCGGCAATAGCTGGTTCTCCTCGAAATAACTTTAGGGTTAGCCTCGTATGCTGACTACCGGGGGTAGAGCACTGAATGAGGGCGGGCCGCAAGGTACCGACCTTAACCAAACTCCGAATACCGGTAGGTGTAGTACGGGAGTTAGACTATGGGCGCTAAGGTTCATCAGTCAAAAGGGAAACAGCCCAGATCACCATCTAAGGTCCCTAAATATATGCTAAGTGTAAAAGGTTGTGTCGCGACTCCGACAACCAGGATGTTGGCTTAGAAGCAGCCATCATTTAAAGAAAGCGTAATAGCTCACTGGTCAAGTTGTTTCGCGCCGAAAATTTATCGGGGCTAAGCATATTACCGAAGATGTGAGTCCGCCTAAATTTTTTGGTTTTAATAAATTTAAATTTACTAGGAGCGCTATAACGCATTCCGAAGTGAAATTGAAACTAAAAATTTTAGGCGGACGGTAGAGGAGCATTCTCAAGCGATGAAGTCGTGTCGTGAGGCACGGTGGAGCGAAGAGAAGAGAGAATGTTGGCATGAGTAGCAAAAAGGCGGGTTAAAACCCCGCCCACCGAAAATTCAAGGTTTCCTGGGCAACGAAAATCGACCCAGGGTTAGTCGATCCTAAGGCGAGGCCCGTGTAGTGCGAGCGTAGCCGATGGAAGAGCTGGTTAATATTCCAGCACTACTGCAGTTTTCCGATGGGGGGACGCAGTCTCAAGGTTTAAGCGTTCTATGGTATGGACGTTGAAAGCTTTGCGAGTGATCCAGGCAAATCCGGGTCAATAATCGCGGGGCGATCAAAAGATGAAGCCTCTGGTGGAGTCGATTTAAACGGAGAGATTGCCAAGAAAAACCTCTAGGGTTAAGACTGTGGTAACCGTACCGCAAACCGACTCAGGTGAATGAGGCGAGGAGCCTCAGGTGTACGAGAGAAACTTCGTTAAGGAACTCGGCAAAATAGCGGCCGTAAGTTCGCAATAAGGCCCGCCACCGCAAGGTGGCCGCAGCTAAAGAGCCCAAGTGACTGTTTAACAAAAACACAGCTCCCTGCTCAACTCGAAAGAGGATGTATAGGGGGTGATGCCTGGCCAGTGTCCGAACGTTAAGAGGAGAGGTTAGCCGTAAGGCGAAGCTTTGAATCTAAGCGCGGATGAACGCCGGCCGTAACTATAACGGTCCTAAGGTAGCGAAATTCCTTGTCGGGTAAGTTCCGACCTGCACGAATGGCATAACAACTTGGGCACTGTCTCGACGAAGTACTCGGTGAAATTGCGAGACCCGTGAAGACGCGGGTTAACCATAGCTGGACGAAAAGACCCCGTGAAGCTTTACTATAGCTTGACATTGAATTAGGGGCATGCATGTTCAGAATAGGTGGGAGCCTTCGGGCGCAAGTGAGATACCACCCTTGTATGTTTTTAATTCTAACTCCCCGCCTTGAATCAGGCGGGAGGACAGTGTCTGGTGGGTAGTTTGTCTGGGGCGGATGCCTCCCAAAAGGTAACGGAGGCGTTTACAAAGGTCGGCTATCCCGGAATGGAAACCCGGGAGATAGTGTAAAGGCAAAAGCCGGCTTTACTGCAAGACCAACAAGTCGAGCAGTCGCGAAAGCGGAACTTAGTGATCCGACCATTCAATGTAGGATGGTGGAAGCTCATCGGATAAAAGCTACTCCGGGGATAACAGGCTAGTCTGGTCCAAGAGTCCACATCGACGACCAGGTTCGGCACCTCGATGTCGGTTCGTCGCATCCTGGGGGTGGAGAAGCTCCCAAGGGTTGGGCTGTTCGCCCATTAAAGCGGCACGCGAACTGGGTTCAGACCGTCGTAAGACAGGTCGGTCTCCTATCCACTATGGTCGCGGAAATTTGAGAAGGCCATTCCTTAGTACGAGAGGACCGGGAATGACGAAGCTCTGGTGTGCCGGCTGTACTACCAAGTGCACCGCCGGGTAGCCATCTTCGGTTAGGATAAACGCTGAAAGCATCTAAGCGTGAAGCCGTCTTCAAGATTAGATTTCATAGGTTGGCGAGAGACTATCGCCTTGATAGGCTCCAGGTGTAAGCGCAGTAATGCGTTCCAGCCGAGGAGTACTAATAAACCATTTGATTTTCCCACATTTTTGATTTCAAAACATTTGGAAACTTTTTCAAAAAAAGTTTCCAATGCTTTCAAAAAATATAATGTGCTTGGTAAAAATTTTATAGCGTCCCGATAAAAATCGGGGCTACGGCCAAAAATTTTTACCAAACTGTGCCTAAAGTTGGTTAGCTAATTTCAATTGCTTAGTTTATAAAAAAGCATCATTGTTCTGGTGGTTTGTGCGAAGGGGTCACACCTGATCCCATCCCGAACTCAGAAGTTAAGCCCTTCAGCGCCAATGGTACTTGGGCCTGAGCCCTGGAAGAGTAGGTCGCCGCCAGAACAATGGTGCTTTTTGATTGGAAAAAATAGAAAAAATTATTTATAATTTATTTATAAAATGTAATTTGCACGTTGCAAGAGAAAGGAGGACCCGTTAGTGATAAAAATACTTAAAAAAGTGGACTCAGTCTTATGCGCGGCGGATCCCGTGCTCCGGCCTATAGCCATAGGCTTATTCGTCTTGTGGGCAGTTGTGCTACCCATATTGGCTTCTGTTATTCATAGCCGTCCTTAAATGGAACGGTTTTTTATTTGTAATTAATTTTTGTCAATTTGACTATTTTTATAAGCCATTATAGGATTAAACAAAACAAACGACCTTTGAAAAAAGAAAGGAGACTGCCATGGAAGGGATAAAGATGTCTTACCTTAACCTCTGTATTAATATTATTCTCAAGGTATACAAATCCTTGATGAATATGTCTGTTACGGAGTTAAGGCTAAAAGGGGCATATGGAAAACCTGACACTCTGTTTCTGGATGCAAATCCGGAGATTTTAATCAAGGAAAGAATCGGGAGGTTCAATCCTTTTGCCGTTTTCGTTACGGAGGAAACCGACAACACCAACAAACAGATTTGGCCTCGGGACAAAAACCCCGCTTCTCAACCGGTAATGTTTTTCTCCGATCCGATGGACAGGTCGAAGTACCTTGCCAAATTTATCGACGGCAAAGAAGATAAAACCTTGCTAAAGGACATATTGGGCAAGAAAGGAATTGTTCAGTGCTGGGAGAAAATAGCCGGCAAACCCGCTATTGTTACCGGTTCAACCTGTTCGATCACGTGCGTTGATAAGGGATCGGCGGATTTTTCCGTAATACTGAACATCGTGACCGGTCACCTTTTCGTTTCCTGCGCGGGAGGAAACATTTTCTTCAAGCTGCCCGGTCCGGACAAAGACGAGGAGTTTTGCAAAATCAACATCGATTATCTTTTGAAGAAAGGACAGCCGGTTATTTTTCCCTCTTCAGCCGATTCTCATTCATCCTTGGAAAAGCAAAAACGATTCGTAACCTATCTCGGCAAAGCGGGTTACGAGGAAAATTTCAGAGATAGTATGATTTTCCTTGATGATGCGGCGCAGCATCTGCATTATCAGGAGCCCGGAGGGCCATCGCGGATTTTATATCTTTCCAATTTTTTAAAGCCGTCCCTTGGTTTCATTCTTGCCAATGGCGAAAAAATCGGAGAGTGGATTCATTGGTTGCCCTTCCTAAGGTTTTCCAAAAATGAGCAAGGCGACCGCGCGCTTAAAATCTTTGAGATCGCCATCGCCAGGCCTTGGACGAAAAACGGCATCTTAATGTCCACGTCTCCCCCTTATAGTCTTTTCTCAATGGGAGACGGAGAAGCCTTTCTGGACATGAGCAGGCTTCGCGATCTTGATACCCCGAGTCATTATCGTTCCATGATTTTGATTACCCCTTACGATAATGATGCGATTATTCAAATCATGGTGAGAACGGGGTATCGAGAAGTCGGCGAGACTCTCGGAACATAAATCTCCTGCGGGAGATTTTTATTTGCCAAAGCTACTTCCAGGTGTTAAACTGAAATTGATAAAAATAGGGCTGGATTTTTGATAATCTGGCTTTTTTAAACTAATTGCCCTCCTTTTAAAGGAGGGTTTGGGAGATTAAAATCCCTTTCATCTCCCTTTCGAAGAGGGAACATAATTTTTATGTGCGGAATTGTCGGCTACATCGGGGAAAATGACGCCTTACCGATTTTAATAGACGGACTCAAAAGACTTGAATACCGGGGTTATGATTCTTCGGGAATTGCCGTTTGCGACGGGGATAAGGTTTTTTCCGTGAAAGCGGTTGGAAAAATTGCTGAGCTTGAAAAAAAAATTAATGAAAAAAATCCCCTTAATCCCCCCTTCGAAGGGGGACAAAAAATTACCCTCCTTCCAAAGGAGGGTGAGGGAGGTTTTAATATCGGAATCGCCCATACGCGCTGGGCGACGCACGGCGCGCCGACGGAAATCAACGCCCATCCTCATCATGATTGCACGGGAAAAATTTGGCTTGTGCATAATGGCATTATTGAAAATTATCAGCAGTTAAAAAATCATTTACTTGAAAAAGGACATAAATTTATTTCCGAAACCGATACCGAGGTGATTGCCCATCTTCTTGAAGATTTATACGATGACAATATAACCGAGACTTTAAAAAAAGTTTTGAAATTAGTTAAGGGTACTTATGGTCTGGTCGCCTTTCATAACGACGAACCCAATAAAATTTTGGTTGCCAAAGAAGGCTCTCCTTTGGTAATCGGTTTGGGTGAAAACGAAACAATTATCGCTTCCGATGTTTCCGCCATTTTAAGATATACGAAACAAGTCATTTACCTTGATGACGGTGAAATTGCGGAAATCAAGGGAGACGGAATAAAAATATATGATGCGAATGATTCCGAAGTCGATAAAAAAGTTAATGAAATAGAATGGGATATGACACAAGCGGAAAAACAAGGCTATCCGCATTTCATGCTCAAGGAAATTTTTGAACAGCCGGAGACGATTATTAATAGCATGCGCGGCCGTTATATAGTTGAAGAGGGAAAAGCGAAGTTGGGTGGTCTGGATAATATTGCCGATAAAATCAGGGACATAGAAAAAATAATTATTGTCGCTTGCGGAACGGCGAAGCATGCCGGTTTGGTTGGCGAATATATGCTTGAAGAATATGCCGGCATTCCGACCGAAATCGAATACGCGAGCGAATTTCGTTACCGCCAACCCGTTATTGATAAAAAAACGGCGGTTTTGGTTTTAAGCCAATCCGGCGAAACTGCGGATACGCTTGCGGCCCTAAAAGAAGCGAAAGGAAAAGGCGTTTTGACTTTGGGTATCGTGAATGTTGTCGGTTCGTCAATCGCCCGGGAAACGGATGCCGGAGTTTACAATCATATCGGCCCGGAAATTGCCGTCGCTTCGACAAAGGCGTTTACGTCCCAGCTTACGATTTTGGCTCTACTCACCGTGCTTTTGGGCAGGCAAAGAAACATGTCTTTAGTGACGGGCAAAAGAATTATTGAAGAACTGCAAGTATTGCCGGAAAAAATAAAAAAGATTTTAGATACCAACGAAAACATAAAAAAGATTTCGGAAAAATATTTTAGCATGAAAAATTTCGCCTATCTGGGAAGAAAATACAATAATCCGGTCGCTCAAGAAGGCGCTTTAAAATTAAAAGAAATATCATACATTCACGCCGAGGGTTTTGCGGGAGGAGAAATGAAACATGGCCCGATCGCCATGATCGACGAAAATTTTCCTTCGTTTTTCATTTCACCCCGGGACAGCGTTTATGAAAAAAATATTTCGAACATGCAGGAAATAAAAGCGCGCAACGGAAAAATAATCGCGATTGCGACCGAAGGCGATGAAAAAATAAAAGAAACGGCCAATGATGTGATTTATATTCCGAAATCTTTGGAAATGCTCACGCCAATTTTGGCTTCCATTCCCCTGCAGCTTTTCGCTTACCATGTTGCGGTTTTAAAAGGATTGGACGTGGACAAGCCGCGTAATCTGGCGAAGAGCGTGACGGTGGAATAATAATAGCTTGTAGGAAGTGGCTTGTAGGATGTAGCTTGTAGAATTTAAAAGCTACCAACTACTTCCTACAAGCTACAAGCTAAAAATCATATGCAATTTCAACAAAACGAATTTCCAACACGAGCGATTAAGTTTTCAGTTTCCGATGAAAACGGCAAAGAAATAGGCCGAGCCTTTTTGTTTATTTTAAAAAATGATTTGCGCAATCGGGAATACGGTTTTATGGAAGACGTGATGGTCGACGAAGAATATCGCGGCCAAGGCATCGGCACCCAACTTTTGAACGAACTTATAAAAACGGCAAAAGAAACGAAACTATATAAAATCATCGGCACTTCGCGGCACGAGAGAGAAAAAGTGCATGCTTTGTATAGAAAGCTCGGCTTTGAAGATTTTGGAAAAGAATTTAAAATGTATTTGGAAAAAATGGACTAATATGGCTTTAGAAATTTCAACCTTGATTTTTGACATGGACGGAGTTATTGTCGATACCGAACCGATACATGTGGAGGCCGAACTTTTAACATGCAATAATTTCGGTATCGAAGCGCCATTAAGCGAATGGGAAAATTTTAAAGGCAGGACGGCGAAAGACATTTTTACTTATTTGCGCGACAATTTCGGAAACAAAGAAATCGATGTAAATAAACTGATTGATTATAAATTAAAGATTTATTATCAGATTGCCAAAGAAAAAGCGCGGTTGATAGATGGCGCGTTTGGGTTTATTAAAAAAGCGGCGGAGAAATATGAGCTGGCCTTGACCACATCTTCTTTAAAAGTTCTCCAAGAGTTGATGTTTCAAAAATTCAGCCTGGATAAATTTTTCAATATCATTGAAACGGGCGATGAAATCATAAATGGCAAGCCCGACCCCGAACCGTATTTGAAAACGGTAGCAAAGTTAAAAATTCCGGCAGAAACGTGCTTAGTGATCGAGGATTCTGACAATGGTATAATTTCCGGGAAAAAGGCCGGATGCAAAGTGGCCGGAATCACAACCTCTTTTGAAAGAAAAAAATTGGAGAAAGCGGGAGCGGATTATGTTGTTGACAGTTTTCAAGAATTGGCGAACATTTTAAATTTATGAACAAAAAAATACAAAAAATCGTAACAATCGGCGGCGGGTCGGGAAGTTTTATGGTTCTCTCCGGTTTAAAAAAATACCCGGTTGATTTATCGGCAATTGTCAGCATGGCCGATGACGGCGGTTCCGCGGGGATATTGCGCGATGAACTGGGAGTGTTGCCGCCGGGAGACGCGAGACAATGCTTGGTCGCGCTTTCAAAATCAAGCCGAGTCTTAAGAGAACTTTTTAATTACCGTTACTCGAACGGCGGTTTGTCCGGTCACAGTTTCGGCAATATATTTTTATCGACGTTGGAAAAAATTACGGGCGGATTCGATACGGCCATAAAAGAAGCGAGTCAAATATTGAGAATAAAAGGCCGGGTTCTTCCCGTTACGTTAAAAAATACAAGGTTGGTGGCTGTTTTGAAAAATGGAAAAAAAATTGTTGGGGAAAAAAATATCTACACCAACAGTACGGACCTGATAAATTTAAAAAAATTATATTTAAAACCGGCCGCCAGCCTGAATCCGGAAATAATAAAAGTAATAGAGGAAACTGACAAAATAATCATAAATCCGGGCGATCTATATTCGAGTTTAATCGCGAATTTTTTGGTCAAAGGTCTTCCGGAAGCGATAAAAAAATCGAAAGCGAAAGTTATTTATATCGGCAATTTAATGACTAAGCCGGGTCAGACTGAGGGTTTTACCTTGATCGATTATATAAAGTCTATAGAAAAATATCTCGGCAAGGGAGTGATAAGTCATGTTGTTTATAACACAGAAATTCCGGACGCCAAACTTTTAAAAAAATATTCAAGACAAGGAGAAAATCTTGTTTTGCCCGGGGATTTTAACGAAATGCCAAAAATTAAATTTTTCGGGCATGAGTTGTTAGGACATACATTTTACAAGGCCAAAAAAGGCGACGTGCTTGGGAACGTAAGATCGCTTATCAGGCATGATAGCGATAAATTGGCCGAAGTGATATATAAATTATAATTTATGAAAGTAATTTTCGACTTGGATTACACATTATTGGATACCATAAAACTAAAAAAAGACTTGGCCAAAGTTCTCGGATTGAGCGCGGAAGAATATAATGAACAATACAAAAAATTTTTTAAAGACAGGGGCATAAATTGGAATTTGGAAAGGCATTTGGAAATTTTGCGAACGGAAAAAGGAATTTCCAAAGACGAGGAAGAGGCAATCAGACATAATTTTACGGAATTGCTAAAAAAAATGGATGAATATTTATTGCCCGGCGCCGAAGAAACGTTGCGCAAATACAAGAGAAAGGGCGACGAATTGATTTTGGCCACTTTCGGCGACATAGATTGGCATAAATTAAAAGTTGAAAATTCCAAGGTCCTGATGCGCAACCTTGATCACATCATCTACGAAGACAAAGATAAAACAAAAAATGCCTACTTGCGTTTTTTAAGAGATAGCGGCGAAAATATTTTAATTGTTAACGACAATGCCAAAGAAAGTTTCGAGCTTTTAAAGCTTTTGGGCAAAAATAGCGAACTGCGTCTTGTTGACGGTCCTTATGCTCGAAATGTCGAGCATAATCATAAAATTGAGAATATAAGTGAATTGCCGGGGAAAAAAATAATTTCGCAAGAACATAAAATCAAATAGAATGAAAACGAAAATTGTAATTTTGGCGGCGGGAAAGGGCACGCGGATGAAAACGAGCGTGCCCAAAGTTTTAATACCGGTAAATGGCGAGTCGATGATAAAACATTTGACCCGGTCCGCTTTGGAATCCGAAATTGACGAAAAGCCGATTATTGTCGTTTCTCCGGAAAATGCGGAACCGATAAAGAAAGAATTGGGAGATAATTTTGAATACGCGATTCAAAAAGAGCAACTTGGCACGGGGCATGCTCTGGCCAGTGCCAAAGAAAATGTCGAGGAAAAAACTGAGCGAATAATTGTCTTAAATGGAGATCATCCGTTTATTAAGACGGAAACTTTAAAAAAACTGAACGAAACGCTTTTGGAAAATTTAGCCATGCTAACCGTGACTTTAAACGATTTCGACTCCTGGCGTAAAAATTTTTATCATTGGGGAAGGATTATCCGCGAAAACGGGAAAATAAAAGCGATCAGAGAATTTAAAGACGCGAGCGAAGGGGAAAAAGAAATTAAGGAAGTGAATCCCGCCATTTATTCTTTTGATTCCGCCTGGCTTTGGGGAAATTTAAAAAAAATTAAGAAAGAAAACGCGCAAAAAGAATATTATTTAACCGATCTTGTAAGTTTAGCTTTCGCGCAAAATAAAAAAATAGACTCCTTGCCGATTGACGCGAAAGAAGCGATCGGGATAAACAGTCTGGAAGAATTGGAAACAGCGGAAAAAATATATTAAAATTGTTAAATGGTTAAATTGATAAATTATTAAAATGACCATTTAGCAATTTGGCAATTTAGTTTTATGCAACAAATTCTCGATTTACATATCCATTCCAAATATTCCCGCGCCTGTTCCTCGGCTTTAACTTTGCCGAATATCGAAGCGACATGCAGAATAAAAGGCGTGGACATTGTCGCGACCGGCGATTTTACTCATCCGGCTTGGTTTGCCAGCATTGAAAATGAGTTGGAAGAAATACCTCACCTCAACCCTCTCCTAAATAAGGAGAGGGAGACAGGATTGTATAAATTAAAATCGGCCGAAGATTCAAGAATAAAATTCATTTTATCGACCGAGTTGGCTTTGATTTATAAAGACGGAGAAAAAGTCAGGCGTATTCATTTAATGGTGCACGCGCCCAGCTTGAAATCCGTGCGCGAGCTTAATCGCGAGCTTGGAAAAAAATACAATATTAAATCGGACGGACGACCAATTCTGGGCATGAAAGCGCCGGACTTGGTCAAACTTTGTTTAAACATTGATCCGCGTTTTTTAATTTATCCCGCGCATATTTGGACGCCTTGGTTTTCCGTTTTTGGATCGAAATCAGGGTTTGATTCTATGGAAGAATGTTTTCGCGAGCAAACGGAAAATATTTACGCTTTCGAAACCGGACTCTCGAGCGATCCTGAGATGAATTGGCGATTGTCGAGTTTGGATAAATTAACATTGCTTTCGAATTCGGACGCGCATTCTTTGCCGAATATCGGCAGAGAGGCAAATGTCTTTGCAATGGAGCGAATTTCCTACAATGAAATTTACGACATTATAAAAAATAAAAAAGTTTATCAAAAAAATAAATCGGGTGTAAAATACACGATTGAATTTTATCCCGAAGAAGGCATGTATCATTACGACGGGCACCGCAATTGCGGAATCGGGTTGAATCCGGAGGAAACAAAAAAAGAAAAAGGCATTTGCCCCGTTTGCAAAAAACCGTTGGTCATCGGCGTTTTGAACCGCGTCCAGGAATTGGCGGACCGCCCTTCCGGGTTTAAGCCGGAAGGAGCGCCGGGATTCAAAAAACTCATCGAGCTTGATAAAATTATCGCCGAGGCTTTCGATATAAAGAGTCGGCATTCGCAAAAAGTGCAAAAAGAATACGATAGTTTAATTAAAAAGGCGGGAAGCGAACTTTTTATTTTGATTGACGCGGACTTGGAAACGGTAAAAGCCTATTTTCATCCGGCCGTCGCCGAAGGGATCAAAAGGATGCGCGCAGGCGATCTTTACATAAAACCCGGTTTTGACGGCCAGTACGGCGAAATAAAAATTTTTAACGAGAAAGAAAAAGAAAAATACAGGCAACAATCGCTTTTTTAAATTTATTCTCAAAAAGAAAAACCCCTTTTAATCCAAAGGGGTTTTTCTTTTCCTCCCCTCATCAATTATCCAAGCGCTAAATGAATTTAACGCGCAAATAATTGACGAGGGTCAGAAAAAAGAAATTTATTTCTTTTTCTTTTTTGCAGCCTTCTTTTTTTTAGGAGCGGCTTTTTTAGCTTTTTTCTTTGTTGCCATTTTAATTCACCTCCTTTCAAGGATAAACGAAACTCAAAACGCTTTTTACATTTTTTGAGTTTCGAAAAAAATTATTATCTATTTATATTATATAAGAAATTTTTTTAGATAACAATACCCGGGCGTTCTTTTTTTCGAGAAAATAATTTTATTTTTTAAAAAAATTTTTCTGAAAAAAATATTTTTTTCGCCCGACAATTTTTTCTTAAAAAATTTTTTATAGATCGTTTTTTAAGAAAAGAAAAGCGCGTTTCTTAAAGAATGATCGAACAAGGCGGGGGGGATGGTTTATTTTTTGCTTAGATTTAAAAAAAGGCTAATTTTAAATAAAAATAATAAACAGAATTAAAATATCTTGACAATATTTTTCTCCCGTGCTAAGATAATTTGTTATTTAAAAATACAAAATAAAAAGCCGGTTTAAGCGGGACAGGCACGACAAGCATGGGGATTTTCTTTGAGGGTATATTTGGTAACTTTTGTTACTAAATTTTTCCTTGTAGAAATTTTCTTGCCTGTCCGCTTAAACCGGCTTTTTTTATAAAAACAAGAAAGCTGTGGATAACTTAAGGACAAAATTTGAAGATTTTGTTCTTTTTAGTTTGAGGTGCTTGTCGCATTTTCGGGCGTACTGGTCGGGGTCGATAATTGTTTCACGCCCAAAAGACAAACTTTTTGCCACGGCACATAATGGGAATAAAATGTTCTCTTCTTAATATCGCCACCCGGATAGGCAACCGTATAATTAAAATAAGCGTCGGCGCCGTTATGCGCGAGTTCGGTGCATTTCATTTCCCCGGGAGGGAGATCGAGAGTCTCGGTGATTTTAGGCGGTTTCGGTTTTACGATATTGTAAATGGTCGGAGCGGTTTCCTCGACCTTGCGTCCGTCTTTTGTGCCCCACATGTCGAAATAAATCTTAGTTCCTTCTATGCGCGACTGAATCAAAATATAATTTCCGGTATCGTTTATAAAACGCAGATCCGGAGAAGGATCGTATATGGTCGCATCCGTGCCGGCTGGTTCGTAATAACTGACTCGGTAAGAATGATTTTGTCTTTCCGTAATCGGAAGGCCGGTATTTAAGGCGGCCCGGAACATGGTTGTGGCGATTTGGCACAATCCGCCGCCGTAATCGGGAACGGTTTTGTTGTCTTTTATGACAAGCTCCGGCAAATAGCCGGTTGCTTTATCGATTTCTCCCAGCGCTTTGACAAGAGAAAATTCTTCATTCGGTTTTATCAGCATCCCGTCAAGCGTGTTCGCTCCGACATTAATATTATGAATGCGGTTTTTGGGAGAGCCGGAGAAATTCGATTCCCCCGTGCCGATTATTTCTTTAATGCCCAAGTCGGTCAGTCGGGTGGGTCCGCCTATGCTTTTTGCGGTGTCGACCGCCAATTCAACTTGGTAGTTGCCGTCGAGCACGCTTTTGCCGATTTCTTCCGAGCTGGAAGCGACATTCAATTCAAGACCGTCTTTGTTTGATTGGATGGCGATGATTTTTCCGGTCCCGTCAATTTGGAATTTTGCGTTAATCGGTTCTTTGTTCAATATGGGCGCGATCGTATTATTAAGATAATCGCTTATGGCGTCCTGGTTTAAAAAAATTTCAACCTTGTTCTGATCGTAATTTTTTTCAAGCGCAAGCCAGGAAGCGAGAACTTGTTTTTTTATTTTCCATTCTTGATCGCCGTATTTCAAAACAAGCGGATTTTTTAAAATTTGTTTGGCCTCTTCGGTCATTCCCCCGCAATCCTTTTCATAAACCCGGGGAGAACTAAGCACGGAATAAAGTTCTATTTCGGAATTGTCGAGATTTTCCAAATTCAACTGGAGCGAGTTTATTCCCCGGGCGTAATCAATCACTTTGCCGGACTCTTCTCCTTGAATGGAAAATTTATCGGTTTCATGGTTATAAACCAATGAAGCGTCCTTAGCCGGTATTTCGTAATGGGAATATTCTTCGGCCAAATAAGTCCTCACCGCTTCAGTATCGATTTTTGTGAACATGGGGACGTTATGCCCGAAAATTAACGCGGTTAAAATGTCTTTAAGGTCGATAAATTCGTTTCCCTCCCTGCCGTAACCCAAAGCTTTTTTTATGGATTCGTCGGGATCGAAAGTGATAATTTCGTAAGCCGAATCGTTTTTCGAGATTATGGGATAAACGGCGATTTGATCGCCGGCATAACTGAAGGGCACGCCGTCATTGTTTATGACTTTTATTTTTTGGTTTAGGATATTCCAGGCGTCTCCGTAAGTTTTTCCCCCGAGATCGAATTCGGCCGCGTACACGCCGGGATAAATTCTGTCTCTGTAATAATATTTAAAAAAGGAATAGACGCCTATCAAAAGAAAGAGATTGATAAAAAAAATGATTGCAAACTTAGGCAACCATCCGGAGAGCGTGTCTTTCTTTTTTTCTAAAAACATATTTAATCTTTCGGATTTAAAATTTCATTTAGAATTTTTTTCGCTTTTTCTTTTTCTTCTCGTTCGTATTCGTCCGAGTTTTTAATATCGAAGATCAAAACCGCCCCCTCCTTAACTTCGGGCAAATTGTTTTTCGGCCATTCGACGCTTTCCCCTTTTTCGGTTTTTAAAACGGCCGTTTTTCCTTCAAAGCGATCGATTGTCATTTTTATAACCATAGAAACGCATTTATATTTCTTTGACTTTTATTGCCACTTGCTTCGGTTTCGCTTTCGGCAAGATTACGGTCAAAACGCCGTTTTCCAAATAAGCGTCGACTTTTTTTTCCGCGCTGATTTCAATCGGTAAGATTATAGAACGGGAAAACGACCCCCAATAACATTCGCGGGCGAAATAATTGTCATCGGAAATTTCTTCTTCCATTTTTCGTTTTCCTTTTATGGTAAGCATGTCGTTGTGCAGAGAAATGTTTAAGTCTTCGGGCTTGACTCCGGCAATCGTGGATTTGACGATCAGTTTATCCTTCGTTTGAAAAACATCAACCGAAAGTTGCCCTTCTTCATAATCGTCTTCAAGCCAGTCATCGTCAAAAGACGAATCATTGCCGTAATATTCCTCCGATTTCACTTCGGGAATAATTTTTGTTTTTGTTTTGAATGGAATTAAATTTTTTAGCTCCATAGAGAATTTTATTTTTATGTTTCTATTATACAATAAAAAGAACATGAGAAGCAAATAGATTTTGGGATAATTGGGATTATTGTGATTTTTGAGATCATTGGGATTTTTTTCATGTATCCCAACTCTCAAAAACAGGTGTGCTCGCAGATGGATTTGAACCGTCGACCCCCGCTTTATAAGAGCGGTGCTCTAACCGCTGAGCTATGCGAGCATAAACATTTTAAATTTTGGAAACTTGGCTCATCGACCCAGCCGGTATAAACCGGCTTGCTCTAACCGACTGAGCTACCGGTGTATGCAGAACATATGGGAACTTTATGAGCCGCCCGGGACGATGTTGTAAACTAAAATTAAAGTTTGTTTATTTTATTAAACACCTCGCTATAATTCACCTTACGAAAATCTGTTGTATCCACTTTAATTACCGGTCCCCCTACATCTAATGGCTTTGAGTATTTATCAAAAACCTCATCGAATTTATTAAAGTGCTTATTGTCTATATGTCCAGGGTGTCGTTTTCCTTTCTTCCATCTATTTTCAAATCGCTTTTTTAAAATATCAAACTCGCAATTAAAGTTTACCTGAATTAATGAATGGCCGTACTTTACTCCCAATTTTTTTAATTGGAGGTTAAATTCTTGGCCAAAATTTGACTCCATAATAAAGTTAAATCCGGTTGAAGCTAATCTTTCTGCAAAATCTAGTAATATTTTATTGCTCGCTACACTCAATTTTTTGCTCCACGCTATACTATTTTTCCACCCGACTGTTTCAAATAAATTTTCTTTAATGACATCTTTATTTAAAAAAGGCATTTTAAATTTTTCAGTCAATAACAAACCAAAAGTAGTTTTACCTGTGCATGGCGCACCGGTTATAATTATTATACTTTTCTTTTTCTTCATATATGTGGGCGACAGAGGAGTCGAACCTCTGACCTTTACAATAAAAAATAAGAGCGCTCCCCACCCCGCTTCGCCTCGCTGCCTTTTTAAATTTATTCCGCCTTTTATATTTTTGTTGTGGGTGTACACCGATTTGAACGGTGGACCTTTACGATGTCAACGTAACGCTCTAACCAACTGAGCTATACACCCAAGTATTTTCGTTCCACAAAGGCGAAGCAAGGCGGGCGGGTAACTTCACCCCGTCACTTCTATCCGCTTCCAAAAAAATCAATTAGAAATTTTTCTTGTTTCTCGTTTTGACCCGTTCTTTAATAATAAAGCAGAAAGAAGTGACGGGGGCAAAACTGAGCTAGTCGCCCGAAAATAAAATAAAGGAACAAAATTCCTTTATTTCACTTTAACACCTTTTTTCGGTTTTTTCAAGGCTATAAAGAAATTTTTTTAAGTTTTTCTTCGATAGCGTTTACAACCCGTTTTTCCGCTTCCTGGATGGATTCATTAAGAGTAAACTGGGCTGTGTTTTTCGTTCCGCTCGGGTTGAATTCTTTCGTCAATTCAAGGGCGTCAAGGCCTTTGATGGCGTGAATCATCGCTTTCGTGACCGGTCCGCCGTTCAGGCCTTCGTAAAACAAGGCGATCACTTTGACTTGAGGCATGTTTATAATCAGTTCATCGACAATATCGTCAACGTTTGATTCATTCGTTCCGGTTTCGACGAAATCGTAATGCGTAATCCGGGACCAGACAAATTTTTGTTCGAATGAACTGGAAAGTCGCGAAAGGATTCTTCCCCAGAGTTTCAACGTGTTCAAAGCTCGGGAACGATATAAATTGTTGTTTATTTCTTCCCGCCTCGCCCCCATGGAAATAAGTTGAGCGGCGACAGAAAGAGATTGGGGAGTGATGTTCGGAGTTTTAAAGCTTCGCGTTTTTGAAATCATGCCGGTTAAAAGGCAGGTGGCGATATCTTCGTCCAGGGCGTCGGGAGAATAATCTTTAAGCAAAGAAAAAACAATTTCCGAAGTGGCCACGGCGGTCAGATTAATCAGATTTATTTGTCCGAATTCTTCGTTTCCGGAATGGTGATCTATGTTTACAATCGGCAGCTTGTAAAAAAGCTCCGTGTTTTCTTCATAAATTTTGCCGAGCGATTCCAAATCGGATGTGTCCAAAACGAAAATCAAATCGTATTTGTAATCATGAATATTGGTGTTGATATCTTCTTGCGTAAATTTGCCGTCGCGAACCGTGATGATGAATTTTAACGTGTTCTCGTCGATGCGGTATTTGATTTGGTTGATTTTTCGATCGGCTATGTCCAAAGAAATGATGAATTTATGCAAATTGTCTATCGAATATTTGATTTCGTTATGCGCGGGCAGGAAGGAAAAAGCTTCGCCCTGTTTGAATTGTTCGGCGGCGATTTCGACTTTTTTTCCGAGTTTTTTTAAAAATAAATAGAGAGCCAAAGCGGAAGATACGGAATCGCCGTTCCATGTTTTCCGGAAAGTTATTAGAATATCTTGAGCTTTTTTGATTTGTTCAAAAAATTGCTGCTTTTGGTTGAGCATCTTTAATATGCGGGCCACCGCCGACTTCCGCCCCCGATCATGGTTCCGGCGACACCTTTTCATTAAAAATTCCCCTTTTAATTCAAAGGGGATTAACAGCAAGGGGCGATAAAACACTTTACCGTAAAAAATTTACAATGTCAAGCAAGGAGAAAGTCATTAATTTTAGCCTTTTTTCTTAGGTTTTAAACTTGTCATGCCGGCCCTTATGCATTATAATTATACTAAATATGAATCCTTTTTGAAATTTTATGGATCCCGTTAGAAGTTGCGATCGCTTCAATGGGGAAATGCGGTTACAAAAAATTTTTTTATATATACATAACATATATAGATTGCGCAATCAAAATTTTTGATCGCGATCTGCTTCTAACGGGATGGAATTAGAAAATAAAAATGAAAAGAATGCAAAATTTTTGGCTTTTCCGAAAGGATTTTTTTGGGGCGCTTCGACCGCTTCGCATCAAATCGAGGGCGGGAACGTAAACGACTGGAGCGAATGGGAAAAATCGCCGAAAAGAATGGCGGAATTAAAAAAGAAAAATAAAAATCCGGAAGAATACATTTCCGGGAAAGCGTGCAATTCATATGAGCTTTTTGACGAAGATTTAAAACGCATAAAAGAATTTAATTTGAACGCTTACCGTTTTTCCATCGAATGGTCGCGAGTGGAGCCGGAAGAAGGAAAATGGAACGAAGAGGCAATCGACCATTATAAAAATGTTGTAAAGAAATTAAAAGAGAACAATGTCGAGCCTTTTGTTACCGTTTGGCATTGGACAATTCCGCTTTGGGCGCGCGATCGGGGCGGCTGGTCGTCAAAAAAAATTCTTGATCCGTTTTCCCGTTTCGCGGAGAAAATGGCAAGCGAATTGAAAGATGTGAAATTTTGGATAACTTTGAACGAACCGGAAGTTTACGCCGGCCAGTCTTATCTGATTGGCATATGGCCGCCGCAAAAAAACAACCCCTTTGTTTATGTCAAAGTCATTCGAAATTTGATCAAAGCGCATAACAATATTTTTCACGTAATCAAAAAAATCAATCTGGAAGCTAAAATAGGAATCGCCAATCCCAACATTTATTTTGAAGCCTACAAGAACAGATTTGTAAACATTGTTTTAAAAAAAATTGTCGACTGGTGGTGGAATTTTTATTTTTTAGACAAAACGAAGAACGGGCTGGATTTTATCGGCCTTAATCATTACCACCACAGCCGGATAAATTACGGTTTCCATAAAAATGAAAATAAGATCGTTTCCGATTTCGGCTGGGAGCTTTATCCGGAGAGCATTTATCACGCTTTGATGGATTTAAAGAAATATAACAAACCGATTTATGTCACCGAACACGGTTTGGCCGACGCGAAGGACAGATATCGAGAGTGGTTTATCGTCGAATCGTTAAAAAATGTCCATCGAGCCATTGACGAAGGGGCGAATGCGCGCGGGTATTTGCATTGGTCGCTTTTGGATAATTTCGAATGGGCGGAAGGATTCACGAAAAAATTCGGTTTGTGCGAAGTCGATTTTAAAACTTTCAAACGTGCGCCGCGGCCTAGCGCAAAAATTTACGCCGAGATTTGTAAAAATAACGGTTTTATGCTAAAATGATAACTCGATCATTCTTGTTGACCTCTATTAAACTCCGATTTAAAATCGGAGTTTTTCTTTTTAAGCGCATGTGATAAAATATAACTGTATATAACTGTACGAATCCCGTTAGAAGCCCTGATGATAGGTAGGCGCGATCGCTTCAACGGAGACGTGAATATTTATTTTTAATGCAGATCGAAATTTTATTTGATCGCGATCCCGATACCACCAATTCTGTCGGAGTTGACTACGGGACAAGTATCATCGCAAAGAAATTATTATTAACTGCGTCTCGCCCCCGTAGTCACCGAGTTTACGAGGTGTACCCCGTTAGAAATCTTTGGGATAAACCAAAGTAGAAATTTTTCAAGGACATATCAGTCCGGACGGAATTTCTAACGGGGCGTACTACCGGGGTCCGCTTCTAAGGGGATGAACTGGCTAACGGTTGCCGTAACTTCATATTTTATCAATGCCGGCGTTTATGTCGCCGATAAATTTTTATTGTCTAAAAAAATTCACTCTTCCATAGCTTACGCTTTTTATGTGGGCATCTGGAGTATTTTTAACGCCGTTCTTCTTATCTTCGCCCCTTGGGTTCCGAATTTTAAATTTTTAATGATCGATCTTTTCGCTGGCGTTCTTTTTTTGTTGACTTTGATCTTTTGGTACAAAGCTTTGCATCAAAGCGAAGCGACCAGAGTCGTTCCGATCGTGGGCGCTCTTACTCCGATTTTCAGCTTTTTGTTGTCCAATCTTTTCTTGAATGAAAAGTTCAATATCGATCAACTGACCGCTTTTTTCATTTTGATCGCCGGCGGAGTTCTGATTTCAATCAAAGAGACCAAAGTTTATTTTTTAAAAAAAGTTTACGCGAGAGTTAAAAGCGTATGGGAAAATATGTTCGGCATAGTCAGCGCCGAACTTAGACCGACGCGGAGACTGATCGTTAATTCCGTCACTTCCGCCTTTTTTTTCGCTTTATATTATGTGCTCATGAAAAATATTTATTTGCATCAGCCTTTTATCGGCGGATTTGTCTGGTCGCGTTTCGGCACGTTTATCGGCGTGCTTTTCATTCTTTTGGTTCCCGAATGGAGGAAGCTGATCGGCGAACGCAAGGAAGAAGCGAAACAGCCGAAAAATTTGGGCTTCTTTTTGTTTGTGAGATTGATGGCCGCTTTGGCTTTTATTCTTTTGAACTGGGCGATCAGTCTTGGCAATGTGGCTATGGTGAACGCTTTGCAGGGAGTGCAATATCTTTTTTTGATTCTTCTGGTTTTGCTTCTCTCGACCAAGTTTCCGAAAATTTTAAAGGAGGAATTGGGGGGCGGGGTTTTGATCCAAAAAATCATCGGTATCGTTTTGGTGACTCTGGGATTGTATTTATTAACCTTGCCAATTATTTAAAATGTCGGTTTTTATTTTAATTTTTACAATTCTCTTCGCCGTTTTCGCCGTGCGGCGACTCGACCTCGCGGTAGCTTTCTTGATTTTCGCTCTACCCGCCTATCTTATTCGTTTTAAAATTCACGGTTTGCCATCCACGCTTCTTGAAGTCATGATCTGGGTGGTTTTTTTGACGTGGTGCGTGGCAAATTTCAGCGAACTGAGAACGAATTTGGCGAATCGGTTTAAAAACAAAGACAGAAAAATAAAACGTTATCCGTTTGACGCAGAACTGATTTTGCTTTTAATTATTTCTTTTGTCGCCGCCGGAATTTCCGGTTTTACCGCGAGCGCTCTTGGTATTTGGAAAGCCTATTTTTTCGAACCGGCGTTGGTGTATATTGTGGTTTTTAATATTGCCGTTCAAAAATACCGACAAAATAAAAAAAAGAATTTGGAATTTGGAATTTGGAATTTGGAATTTATTCTATGGCCATTGTTGTTTTCCGTCATTGTTATTTCTCTATTCGCGATATATCAAAAAATTACGGGGCAATTCATCGGTAATCCTCTTTGGGCCGCCGAGGCGACGAGACGGGTTGTTTCCTTTTTCGGCTATCCCAATGCCATTGGGTTGTATGTGGGGCCATTGGTATTAGTTTTTATCGGGTGGTTGTTTGCTATAATTCTGAAGCGGAGAGCAAGTGAAGCGACAGAATTTCGCAATAAAATTTTAAATTTTAAATTTTTAATTTTTAAACAATTTTCTATTTTTCAATTTTTAAAAATTTTTTTGATTGCGATTGGAATAGTTCTGTCCATCCTATCCATCATCTTTGCGAAATCAAATGGCGCCGGGATCGGCGTAGGCGCGGGGTTGATCGTTTTTGGAATTTTGGCGAACAAAAAATCGAGAAAAATAACCTCTCTGATTTTGTTGATTTTGATTTTGGGCGCGGCAATTTTCGCGCCGGCAAGAAATTTGGCGTTAAAATATTTAACGTTGAGCGATTTTTCCGGGCAGGTCAGGCAGGCGCAGTGGCGGGAGACTTTGACCATGCTCAAAGACGGCAGAATCGTTACCGGAGCCGGTCTCGACAATTATCAAAAAACGATCGCGCCTTACCATGTTCCCGGATTTTTTTACAATAAGTTCAATGATCCCGATTTCCACCGCAAAACCGTCTTTAACGCCGCATATCGCAAGTTGGTCTGGCAGCCGTTGGAAATTTACATGTATCCTCACAATATACTTTTAAATTTTTGGTCAGAACTGGGACTTGCGGGCATGCTTTTGTTCATTTGGATTATCGGAAAATATTTTGTTTTAGGGATTAGGAATTTGGAATTAGGAATTAGGAGCAGAAGAAAAGAAGATTATTTAATTTCAGGGTTGATGGGGGCCATGGTTATGATCATTGTTCAGGGGATTGTCGACGTGCCTTATTTTAAAAATGATTTATCCGTGATGTTTTGGATTTTTGTCGCGATGTTAAGTTTGTTGAATATATATAAAGAAACATGAAAATTATTTTGCAAAAATTCATTGCCGATTCGGGATTCTGCTCGAGGAGGAAAGCGGAAGATTTGATTAGAAGCGGCAAGATTTTTGTGAACGGGAAAAAGGCGGAATCGGGCATGAAGGCGGGCGAGGGGGACGAAGTAAAAATCAACGGAAAAAGGCTCACCTTGGCAAAAGAGAAAGTTTATATTAAACTGAATAAGCCAAAAGGTTATACCTCGACGGCAAAGAAATTTAAAAATGAAAAGAATGTTTTTGATCTGGTAGGGACGCAAAATTTTGCGTCTTTACGCGGAACGCGATTATTTATCGTCGGCCGGCTTGACAAAGACAGTCGCGGCTTGATTCTTCTGACGAATGACGGCGGTTTTGCGCAAAAAATGACACATCCGAAATATGAGCATGAAAAAGAGTATATCGTGGAAACCGGGAGATTGGGAAATTCGGAAATTAGGGAAAATGAAATAGTTAAAAAATTTAAGCAAGGAATTGCTATCGGCGAGGGCGACGGGATTGCGAAGGCGAAAGAAGTTAGATATTTAGGAAAGAATAAATTTAAAATCATTTTGACCGAGGGCAAGAAAAGACAAATCCGAAGGATGTTTAAAAAATTGGGATATGAAGTCGTTGATATTTTGCGCGTGAGGATCGGGAAAGCGAAATTGGGCGATTTAAAAGAAGGAAAGTGGGAATGCGTCCCTTTCCTTACCAAGGAGGATTAGGGAGGTTTCCTTAAACTCGCTTCGCTAGGAGTTACTTTCTTGCCCTCCAAAGGCGGGTAAATAACCAAGAAAGTAACCAAACCCGTCCGCAATGCTTCGCATAGCGATGCAGGCGGGAAAGTTTTGGGGGCTCCAATTTCCCGACATCTGTCGGGACTCAATTCCGCCTCCGAACCTCCGTGTTTTAAAAACTAAATTAATTCAGGTTTTAGAATTAAAAAATAATTAATGTAGATTCGAAATTTAATTTATCGAGATCTGCTGCTAAAGGGATGAAAGACAAATATGATGTGATAATTGTTGGAGCCGGACCGGCTGGATTAGCTTGTGCGATCGAATTGCAAAAATCGGATAAATCGGTCTTGATTTTGGAAAAAAACTCGGAAATCGGTCTGAAGATTTGCGCGGGAGGTTTGACTGCCAAATTTGAAAATCTCGGTTTTTCTCTTAATGATGCGGATAAATTATTTTCTTCCGTAAGAGTAAGCATTTTTGAAAAAGAAATACCGATTTTGCAGGACAAAGATTTTATTGCCACGATCGGTCGGTCGAAGCTTGGCAAAATTCTTTATGAGAAATTATCGGAAAAAGTCGAAGTGCATATGGGCGTTAAGGTGGAGGTAGTGAGAGAGAATTACATTGAAACTGAGGGTAAAAAGATTTATTACGAATATTTGGTCGGTGCCGACGGAAGTAATTCAACGGTTAGAAAATTTTTAGGTCTGAAAAATAAAAAATTTGCGGTTGCCTTACAGTATGCGGTAAAAAATAATTTTCATGATCTTGAAATTTTTTTCGATTCCGTTTTGTTCGGGCCGGGTTACGCCTGGATATTTCCTCACGAAAATCAAACTTTAATTGGATGTGGTCGAGAAGGGACTGCGAGCGGATCAGAATTAAGAAATAATTTTGAGAAATGGTTAAAAAAAGAAAACATCGATACGAGCGGATCGGAGTTAACCGGCTTTATCGTAAGTTATGATTATCAGGGTTTCGATTTTGGAAATAAATTTTTAATCGGTGATGCCGCCGGGTTCGCTTCCGGATTTACGGGCGAGGGAATTTATTTTGCCATGGTATCGGGGATGGAAGTGGCGAAAAAAATATCGGATTCTTCTTATAAATGCGAGAAGATTGATGAAATATTGAAAATTAAAAAAAAGCACGAAAAACTTTTGAATTTCGAATTGGCGTTAATCAAATTTAATCCCGGATTATTAAAGTTTTTTTATCGATTTGTGTCTTTCTTTTTAAAATTTAAGTGGGTTACCAAAAAAGTTATTCAGGCCTATTTTTGAAGATAGGTCTGGAAAGTGCAAAAAAAATTAGGTGGGATGGCCGAGTGGTTGAAGGCGCGGCTCTCGAAAAGCCGTATGGCAGAAATGTCATCTAGGGTTCAAATCCCTATCCCACCGCCCTCTATATCGTGAACCAATTAATAGTAAACCTAGTTTTATGCAAAAAATTGATGTTATTGTTATAGGAGCCGGACCAGGCGGTTTGAGTTGCGCAAAAAGATTAGCAGAATTAAAAATCGATGTCGCCGTATTTGAAAAAAATTCTTCTATAAACAGGAAAATTTGCACAGGCCTTTGGGGGTTAAACGGAAAAACAAAAAAGATAAATTTACCCGAAGAGGTATTCGAGCGTAAATTCAACAAAGTTATAGTTTCTACCCTCAAAAATTCAATGATTGTGGAAACAAAAAGTCCGTTTGTTGCTACTCTGGACAGAACAAGATTGGGTGAATGGATGCTGGAAGAAGCAGAGGAGGCAGGAGCACAAATTTTTTTTGATTCGCCCGTAATAGATATTGGAGATAATTTTATAAATGTAAATGGACAAAAATATTTTTTTAACAGCTTGGTCGGAGCCGATGGAAGTTTTTCATTAGTTAGGAGAAAATTAGGGCTTCCCACCAAGGCAGGAATTGGAATACAATATTGGCTAGAAGACGGACCGAAAGAATTAGAAATTCATTTGGATTATAATAGATTCGGCCCGTGGTATAGCTGGATTGCTCCGCATAAAAATTTAATTTCTATCGGAACCGGAGGAGATTTGAATTTTAAGAAGGTTGATAAATTTAAAAACGCTTTGGATGGGTGGTTGAGCGAGAGGAAAATAAATTCTTTTAAAACACAATTGGAAGGATCGTACATATGCCACGAATATCACGGTTTTAAATTCGGAAATAAGTATTTAATTGGAGATGCTGCGGGCTTGCCATCCAGCCTCACCGGAGAAGGTATTTATCCGGCCATAGTTTCCGGGATTGATGTGGCAAACATAATTTTTAATAGTGAGCATTCTCCCAAATTTATTTTTGAAGTTTTAAAAATTAAACGTCTGCACAATGTAATTCTGCGACTTTTTAAAATAAACCCGATATTAACAAAAATTGAACATAAATTTTTTCTTTGGTTATTAAAAAATGAGCACTTTAAGAATAAAGTAATCGAATTTTTAGCTTAAATATAAATGCAGCCGTATGGCAGAAATGTCATCCTATAACTCAAATTTATCCCATCGCCGTGCAAAAAAAGAATTTCGCTGAGAAAATATCCTAAATGGATTCTGGCAATTAAAAAGCTCGCAAATCCAGTTTAGATTTCACGAGCTATGGTGCATCATTTAAGTTTATTTCTGGCGTCTCGGGCGTTCCGGATCAGTTTATAACAAGATAACCCTAATGCCAGAATGAAAAAATATACAGCAGCCCCTTTCATGTGTCCTACATGAAGAGAAGTTGTATTGCCTGCCAGATGGCATAGGCATATAAGGATTATTGTTAGACAAAATCCTGTTACCCATTTTTTAAAGTTCACAGCCCCTCCTTCTTTAAAGGTAAAATTTTAGGATTAATTAGAAAAAATTTTTCTAATTTTAAATTTTAACACAAATACAAAAAATGTCAATAGAGAAATAGTTTGTCACTTCAAATCTCGCCCTCTCCGCTTTCTTACGGGGTGAAAAGGCGCGGCTCTCGAAAAGCCGTATGGCAGAAATGTCATCTAGGGTTCAAATCCCTATCCCACCGCCAGCAAAATGTTTGAATTTTTAGCGGTTTTAAGCTAAAATAAATATATGGTTACGCGAAGTTGTTCCGATGAGAATTGGACGATCTTTTGCCGGGGGATTGGATGCGACAATTACGGATTTAAATTAAAATCATTTTCATTATTACAAATATGACAAAAATTAAAGGTCGAAGTTGTATTTAATAAAACGTAAATAAAAACCTATGCAAAAAATTAACACAAAAGCTTTTACCCTCGCCTGGGGGATTTCTTTTGGGATTTATTTTCTCTTCATCGGTTGGGTGGCCGCGTTGGGCTGGGGAGTAAGAATTGTAGAGGCTGTTTCCTCTCTTTATATCGGTTACGCGCCCACTTTTTTGGGCGGAATTATCGGCGGCGTCTGGGCGTTTTTCGACGGAGCGATCGGCGGCTTAATCATCGCTTTGATTTACAACGCTTTAATTAAAGAAAAATAATAAAAACAAATTTATGAGCACAAAAGAATGGTTATATACCATCATATCCGAAGTTTCTTTTTTTGCCTTCCTCTATTACGTCCAACATTTATTAAGGGTCGGCGGCGATCTTTGGGTCAGTTCGCTGATTCTTTGGGTATTGATAAATTTGTCCATAATATTTTGTCCGGTTTTGAGAAAGTATTCCAAATAAAAGAGGTATGGCAAAAAAATAAAAATTTTCCTTGTTTTAAAGGAAAATTTTTATTATACTGCCAAAATTTTCGCAATAATGGTATAATTTTTATATAACTCATAAGGTTAAATTATGGCCAATGAAAAAAACATTTTAAAAATCTTGGAAATAACGAAAACGGATCAATATTCCACGGTAGAAGAACTGTTTGAAAAAAGCCGGCCCAATTCGATTTATTATACGTTGTTAATTTTATCTTCTTTCATAGTGGCTTGCGGTTTATTACTTGACAATTCGACGATAGTGATAGGAGGCATGCTGGTGGCGCCGCTTTTGACGCCGATTTTAATCATGGCTTTGGGCATCGTCGTGGGTGAATTCAAAGCGTTGAAAGCGCCCACCATTTTAATATTAAAATCGGCTTTAACGGTTGTCGTTGTTTCTTTTCTGTTGGCGATTTTATTCGGCAGCCCCGAGACTATTTCGATTTTTGAAAATTCCTTGCGAGTGGCCATTTTGTATTTTATTGTGGCTATCGCTTCGGGTATGGCCGCCACTTTCGCCTGGGCGAGAAAAGATATTATGGACATTTTACCGGGAATAGCCATAGCCGTTTCTTTGGTTCCTCCGCTCTCCGCTTTGGGAATCAGTTTGGTTTCTCTAAATTTAGAAATTATTCGCACCGTATTCGCGATTTTTGTATTTAATTTGATTGGAATAGTTTTGGGCAGTTTGGTCGTTTTCTCGTTATTGAGATTCCAAAAGGCGCAAAAGATTGTCGCGAAAGAAGCCGATGCCCAGGAAACAAAAGAAAAAACGTCTTGATTTTAATGTAATTGTGTTTATGAAAAATTTTATTCAAGGGACGTTCCATAATATAACTCCTTGGCTTTTGAATCACGGGCTCAAAGTCGTCGCCATTGTCGTTGTCACGCAGATTATTGGCAAGTTCGGCGGGATTTTCATAGAGAAGATTATAAAAAGGGTTGTCGTAACCGATCATTTTTTAAGCAAAGAAGCCAAGAAAAAGAGAGAAGATACTTTGATCAGAATTTTTTCGACTTCGTTAAGCATATTAATTTGGATTATCGCCGTTTTAATGATTTTACAGGAAGTAGGTTTTGCCATAGGACCGCTTCTTGCGGCGGCCGGAATCGCCGGATTGGCTTTCGGTTTCGGCGGTCAGTATCTCATTCGCGACCTTATCAGCGGATTGTTCATTATTATGGAAAACCAATATCGAATCGGCGATGTTGTCTGTTTTGACGGAACTTGCGGACTGGTCGAAGATATCAGTTTGCGTATGACCACGCTCAGAGATTTGGACGGAACCGTCCATCATATTCCGCACGGGGAAATCAAAAAGGTTTCCAATCTTTCAAAATACTTCGCGAGAGTGAACATAAATATCGGAGTGTCATATGACGCCAATCTCGAACATGTGATCTCCGTGGTCAATAAAGTAGGGCGAGAGCTTGCGGAAGACGCCGCCTGGGGAGATCAAATCATAAAAGCGCCGCAGTTTTTGCGAGTTGACGATTTTGCCGATTCGGCGGTTATTATTAAAATTCTCGGTGAAACCAAGCCGCTTTTGCAGTGGGATGTCGCCGGCGAATTTCGAAAAAGAATTAAAATCGCGTTTGACGAAGAGGGAATCGAAATTCCGTTCCCGCAGAGAGTTGTTTATCAAAGAAAAAATGACTAAATACATCCTTAATTCGGGAGGTTTGAAAAATAATTCGGACAAAGCGGTTTTGTTTTTTAACGAGATTTTAAAAGACTTGGGTGATGTTCCGAAAATTTTGTTTTGTCTTTTTGCGCAACCGCGAGAAGATTGGGAAAATAAATTTGAAGAATATAAAAAAGATTTTTCGGAGAAAGCGAATGTCGAACCCATAGTTGAATTGGCGTATCCGGATAAATTTATTGAGCAGATGAAAAATAATGACGCAATTATTTTGTTCGGAGGCGATGACCATCTGATTCAGTATTGGTTAAAACAATTTGACCTGCCAAAAATTTGGAAAGATAAAGCTGTCGCCGGCAGTTCCGCCGGATCAGATGTCTTGGTAAAACATTTTTGGACTTGCGATTGGCGGCAATGCATGGACGGGCTCGGAATTCTGCCAATTAAATTTATTCCGCATTATGAATCAGATTATGGCAAAAATGATCCGCGGGGGTCGATCGATTGGAAGAAAGCGCATGACGAACTTGCTGAATACGGCGACAAGTCATTACCGATCCACGCGCTCGAAGAAGGTGAGTTTATTATTTTTTAAAAATAAAAATGTTATTTTAGTCGGCAGATTCTTTTTAAGAGATTTTGTCACAAAAAATAAAAGTTGTCATCCTGAACTTGATTCAGGATCCAGGAGTGAGCCACAAAAATATTTTTTTGAATCTAAGAATTTTAAAAAGGTTTTATCCGCAACATCTATTTTAAAAAAATATCCGTGCGTTTTTAACATGGATCCCGGCTCGTAGGCCGGGATGACAGTTAAATCAAAATATGGAAAAAGAAGTTGTCCTCGTTCATGTGGTCGCCGGGGCTGTTATTAAAAAAGATAACAAATATCTTTTGGTCCAGGAAAAATGGGAAAAGGTTTACGGTCTTTGGAATTTTCCCGCCGGCCGCGTCGATGTCGGCGATACGATTGAAGAAACCGCGATTAAGGAAGCGCGAGAAGAGACCGGTTTCGAAGTCGAGCTCATACGAAAAATAGGAATTCACCAAGAAACGGCGACTGAAGCCGTAAAGCACGCTTTCGAAGTGAGAATTATCGGCGGTGAATTGAAATTTTCTCCCGAAGAATTGTTGGATGCCAAATGGTTTACATTCGAGGAAATAAAAAACATGAAAGACAAACTTAGGAGTAATTGGATTTTGGCAACGATTAAAATTTTAGAAGGGGAAATTTAAAACCAACGATCGCAGAATTAAAATGCGGTTCGCAGTTTTAGGAAAATAATGTTAAAAATAAAAGATTTTACCATAAAGAATTTAAAAAGCGGCAAACTAAAAAAAGCGTTTCCTGAATTTTATGAATTGAAAAACGTCATCGAAAGAGATCCGGTTTGGCATAACAACGAATCGACATTCGACCACACCCTTTCAGTTTTAAAAAATTTGGAAAAAATTATAAAGAGGAATAAAAAATTAAAAAAATATTTGGAAAAAAAAGTAATTGAAAATAAAAAGAAGGACCTGTTATTTCTGGCAACGGTTTTTCATGACCTGGGCAAAAAAGAAACATTGACTAGAATAGGCGAAAAGTTTTCTTTTCCAAGACATGAATTAGTCAGCGCAAAAAAAGCGTTAAGAATTTTGCATGGTCTTAATTTAAAAAAGGAAGAGAAAAAAATTATTTTGGGCATAGTCAAAAATCATTCAAAGCCATATTCCATTGTTTCGGAAAATAATGATAATTTGGAAAAAGAGTTTAAATCTTTCGGCAGAAAAAATAAAGATTACATAATCGAACTTATTACGATGATTATGGCGGACATGTCTGATTCGCCTTTACGAAAAAACGATCCCGAAAAATTCAAATTCAGAATAAAATTTTATTTAAAAACATTAAATAAAGCATATGAAAATTCCCAAACTTTTAAAACTCGATAAACCTTTGGTTGTGTTCGACGTGGAAACAACCGGCTTGTCTTTAAGCGTGGATCGGATTATCGAAATCGCTTATCTAAAAATTTTTCCGGACGGACGGATGTTAAAAGACGACATATTTTTGAATCCGGAAATAAAAATTTCCGAAGAAGCCGTCGCCGTGCACGGCATTACGGACGAGCAAGTCGCGGGCGAGGCGACTTTTAAAGACGTGGCGCGTGACCTGTGGGGCATTTTTGAAAATTCCTATTATTCCGGATTCAATATTATCGGTTTCGATTTGCCCATTTTAAAACGAGAGTTCTTGCGCGCGGGCATGAATTTCGAATATCATAGCTCGGATGTCGTAGATTCAAAGGTGATTTACAACTATATGGAGCCGCGCACTCTTTCCGCAGCTTACAAAAATTACTGCGGCAAAGATCATTATGACGCTCATAGCGCCTTGGCCGATGTCGAGGCGACCGCGGAAGTGCTCGAAGCCCAGCTTGAAAAATACGAAGAAATCCGCGACTGGGATTTCATAAAAAAAATCCATTATGCCCGGGACGAACGTTTTGTCGACAACGATCGCAAATTTTATTGGCGAAACGGCGAGGCGCATTTTTCTTTCTCGAAATACCGCGATGTGTCCTTGGCAAAGGTGGTGCGGATTGATCCCGGATTCTTGGAATGGATTTTGAATTCCGATTTTTCCGAAGAAACAAAAAATATCGTTGCCCGCGCCCTTGACGGAAAATTTCCGGAGAAGCCTTCCTTGACTGGGAGGACGTAAGATGTTACGATTAAACTGTTAAATTTAAAAGTTAAAAAATATTTCAAAAAAGCAATTTGGGAAGATATCAAGGAGAGGATCGAGCGGTAATATAAAGAGAATTTTGCTTTCCGGAGGAACGAGCCTGCTGATATTCTTGTTAAAATTGTTGTTACTTTTAAAGAGGTTCATTACCGCTTTTTTTGTTAGACCGATTTACAAAATCGGAAGAATTATTTTACGTTTTGTTTTTTACAAATTTGTCGTGAAGGGTTATCAGTTTTATTTGTCGGCGGTAAAAAAATTAGGCTGGGAAGATTTTCGCGACAGCCCCTTTCTTTTTTTACTCCGGCAAAAAATGGTGCACATAACGGTGGTTGTTCTGACTTTGCTCATTGTTTTTTCGAATTTAACCGCCAAGGCGCAAACGGAAGGAAGCACGAACGTGGCGAACAAAACGATTTTAGCCGGCCTCATCCAAAGCGAGTTTGACAATACCGATGTGCCCATAACCGAAGAAGGCGCCGCGGGAGACCTGACAGGCGTACAAACTTATTCGGGCAACAACACAGAACCGAATTCTCTCTCCGGCACGAATAATGAAAATACGGGGCTTATGGTCAATCAAAACGGGACCGCCTTGCTCAAGCCGGACATTTTTTCGACTTCCACCGAAAATATTCAATCCAGGACCGGGATTGTTTACTATACCGTACAGCCCGGAGATGTTATCGGCAAAATCGCGCATGATTTCGGTTTGAAAATCAATACGATTTTATGGGAAAATAATTTGACCGCGAACAGCCTTATCAGACCGGGAGACAAGCTCGCCATTTTACCCATGGACGGAATCAGCTATACGGTTGGAAGCGGCGACAGTTTAAACAAAATCGCATCGACATACAATGTAAACGCGGACAGCATTGCCGAAGCCAACAATTTAAATTCCAATCAAGGTTTGCAAGTCGGGCAGAAGTTGTTCATTCCGGGAGGAAGAAAAATTGTCAGTCTGGCCAACAATGATAATAGTGGCGGCAACAATGGCAACAGCGGCGGCAGTTCCGACAATTCCGGCAATAGCGGCAACAACAATGACAACGGACAAAGCTATTCCGGTTTGCAGATTTTGAAAAATTTAATCAGCTCAAAAAAGCCCGCCGCCCATTCCGTTTCCGCGGGCGGGAAATTGGCCTGGCCGACCGTCGGTTACACGATTACCCAATATTATTCCTGGAGACACCAGGCGATTGATATCGCCAATCATATCGGCACGCCCATTTACGCCGCCGATGACGGCACGATTATCAAGGCGGGATGGAGCACGGGGTACGGAAACAACATAGTTATCGATCACGGCAACGGTATGGAAACGAGATACGCCCATCTTTCCAAATTCGATGTTTCCGTGGGCGACCAAGTCGTAAAAGGGCAACAGATCGGGGAAATGGGTTCGACCGGCTGGAGCACGGGACCGCATGTCCATTTTGAAGTCATTATCAACGGAGTCAAATATAACCCGTTAAATTATTTACGTTAGTTAATCGGTTAGTTGGTTAATCATTTGCGTGGTTTAAAATTTAAATAGCAACAAATTAACCGATTAACTAATCAACTAACTAACTATTTATTAACTAAAAAAATATGACAATTATTTTGGGATTAATCATTATTGTCGTCGGCGCCTTGCTTGTGATAAAATCGGAAGCGATATTCAATGCGTTCGGCCGGATCGCGTTTTTTGACAAGTATTTAGGCACCGAAGGCGGGTCTCGTCTCGGCTATAAGCTGATCGGAATTTTGTTTATTTTTATAGGGACATTGATGGTGACGGGTCTGATTAACGGGTTTATGGAATGGCTTTTGTCGCCATTGATCATGGCCGGCAGACCGCAATAAACTAAGTTGATTTATTGTTAATTGTTAACTGTTAAAAGTTAATGGTTTTTTTGGGCCCTTAGCTCATTTGGTAGAGTACCTGCTTTGCACGCAGGGGGTGAGGAGTTCGAGCCTCCTAGGGTCCACCATAAGATACTTTCAGAATTTTTTGAGCCAGACGGAAGGATTGCCTCGCGGCTTCGCCGCTCGGCTAAGCCGCTTTGCGCAAGGCGCAAAGCGGCAAAATCCCACGGCTCGCCAAACAAAACGGAAACGGATTTGTCCAAAAGCAAGGGGTTCGTTCCAATCTTTTGGACAAATGCCTTAATTTCTCCGAAACTCTCGCTCTGCGAGAGTTTTTCGGCTTTATTCGCGTCTAAAATCCACGCCCGCAAGGGTTGGAGCCAATTCTTTCCCGTTCGTCCAAAATCCTCCAAATCGTTCGCAAGAGAAACTTTTTGCTTCAAAAGTTCCTCCTTTTTCGCCAAATAGTTTTCTTTGGGAATATCGCCGTCAATGTAGGCGGAAACTAACTTGTCCAGTTTCTCTTGCGTATCCGCTAATTTGGATTTCAGATTTTGGACGAACGATTGCGATGAGCGGACATTTTCTTTTTGCCATTCATCTACTTGCCTCAACATTTTTCCTGTCCACTCATCGCAAATGGCAACGCTTTTGAGCCGTGCCTTAAGTTGCGCGACAAGATTGCTTTCTTGCACATACTTTTGCGAACATACACCTTTCTTTTTGGTGCAACGATAGTAGCGATATATGCCGCCGCACTTGCCGCGCGAAAATTGCGCCGTGATCGCCGAGCCGCACTCTCCGCAAGAAAGTAATCCGGTAAATGGGAAGTCATGGCGTTGCTTGCTCTTGCGGGGTTTGGCACGGCGCAATAAGACATTCTGCACGGCTTCAAAAAGCGTTGCGGAAAGAATTGGCTCAAAGCGTCCTTCGTGATACTCGCCCTTGTGCTTCACCAAACCTAGATATGCTTGGTTGGTGAGCATTCGCGATATGGACGCTTTGGCAAGTGGCGTTCGGTGCCGCGTTTCCAAACCAAGTTCAGCCAAAAACTCCGCCATAGTTTCCAGCGTATGCGTCCCTTTGGCGTATTCCTCAAACGCGCGGACGATAACTTTGGATAATGTCGGGTGCGGCTCAATCGTACGCGTTTTCGGATTATTCACATAGCCAAAGGGCGCTTTGGTCAGCCACTCTCCGCGGCGGAGTTTTTGGCGGATACCGCGATTGATATTTTCAACGAGGTTATCGCTGTAATACTTGGATTGACCGAACGCCACTTGCAACATAAACAACCCTTGCGGCGTGGGCTCAAACCAAAATGTCGGAAAGCGCAAAGAAACGATTTTTTGCGTGTCCACGAGATAAATGACTTTGCCGCCGTCCACCGAATTACGCGCCAACCTGTCGGGGTGCCACGCGAGTATGCCCACACCGTCCATTTTCTCAATTTCGTTCATCATAGCGGCAAACATTTCTCGTCCGGGTTTCTTTGCGCTTTTCGCCTCTTGAAATTCTTGGATAATTTCAAGATTTTCTCTACGCGCATATTCGCGCAATTCAAAGAGTTGAGCTTCAATACTCATAATTTGGTGGTCGTCATCTTCCGTTGATTTGCGAGCGTAGAGAAAATATTTTGGTTTGAGCATATTCATATTATTTTAGACGCGAATAAAGGTTTCCGTTTTGTTTGGCGAGCCGTGGGATTTTGCCGCTTTGCGCCTTGCGCAAAGCGGCTTAGCCGAGCGGCGAAGCCGCGAGGCAATCCTTCCGTCTGGCTCAAAAAATTCTGAAAGTATCTTATGGTGGGATATTCTAAACTTTGCGCGAAACTATTTTGAGGGAAACTGACCCGCCTCCGCTTCGCTCCGGCGGAACGCTCGGGCGCGGCGGAATTCCCCCCACACCCCCCTTCCGCCGCGCCCTCGCTTCTGGCATTTCGGCGAAAAAATCCGGCGGCTACAAAATCAGAAACCACACATTGAAAAAATCTACGATTTTTGCTATGATTGTTTTGTGAGCAAAGAAAGTAATGGCTCATATTTCTATACTATCAAAAGTAGCATACTATGGCAACTATATCACAGAACATAAAACGAGTGCGAACAAAACAGGGTTTGACGCAGGACGACTTGGCGAAGAAAGCCAATATTAAATACTCTACTCTTACGAAAATTGAGGGCGGTGTCGTTACCAAACCGAGCGTTCAAACAATTCAAAAAATCGCCAAGTCGTTAGGCGTTCCGATTGAGGAATTATTAAAATAACTTTCAAAATATGGAAATAATCATCTTTATTGTAATAGTGGTTCTCGCGGGTCTTATTTTCCGTGGTCTTTTTGATAGAAGCTGGCGAGCAAAAGCACAAGATAATATTGACGCTATTAGAAATTCAAAGAATTTTTGGTATTTGATGAGCCAAAAAATTAACGCGGAAAAAGTATTTTCTGCTTATTTAAGAACAAGAAATCAAAAAGACTATATTAGAGTTGGTGATTGTGTTATGGATATATACTCCAACAAAGAAGAAATCAATAAAAATGATTTTGATATCAAGACTATTACAAAGGGAGATAGTATCAAAATCGTCAATTCTGTTTTGAATCCAAAAATACAAGAAAAAGAAAAAACAATAAGCGATATTCTATCAGAAAACAAAATCAGTTTTACTGAAGATGAAATCCGTAAAGGTTTCAAAGAATATTTTGATGAACATTTTTGGAATATCGACGAGGTGCAAAAACACTACAATCGGTTTATGACTGCTCATCTTGATTCCTTAGTGAAAAGCAATAAAACCGGAGCGGATATATGGAAAGTGCTTAAGGATTTTGCAGATAAGGACCATGAATTTGAATTCGATCGCTCCGGTGAAAAGCATGTGGAATTTTTGGAATCGCTTAAACTACTACAAAACGATGTTAAAAACTTCGTGATAGATTTGCTTTGCGGAAAAATCGACAATAAAGAAAAATCGCAAAAACTAAAAAAGGCATTTACAGAGTGGCAACAGCTTCATATGTTGCGGTGGTGTGTTGTCGATTTTAGTGTTTGGGAAATTGGCAAGAACAAAATACAAACAGGTTTGTGGCGCATGGCTACAGCGATTTTTCTTTAGCAAATGACCGACCCAATCCAAACAATTTTATCTGCTCTAACACTTCTTGGCTTGGGTGGAATACTCGGCGGATATGTGAGTTATCTTTTGGACAAGAAAAAGGAACGAGAGTTCAAGGTGTTAGAGCAGAAAGAAAAAAGGTACAAATCCTGCCTATTGTACATGGACGCATATTTTGAACCGAAAAATATAAAGTATCTTTCGAGCCGTCAACCCGATATTGATAATGCGCAAGATGTAATTGAGTATCTGAAAATGGAGTTTTACGAGATGATGCTTTACGCCTCGAAAGATGTTATTCTTTCGGTGAAATCGTTTATCGAAAATCCTGTGCGTGAGAATTTTCTCAAAACGATTTTGTCCATGAGGCAGGATTTGTCCAATAAAAATGATTTGGATTTGGGCAATATGATTTTAGAGGTCAAATCCAAATCATAGCCGCCGGATTTTTTCGCCGAAATGCCAGAAGCGAGGGCGCGGCGGAAGGGGGGTGTGGGGGGAATTCCGCCGCGCCCGAGCGTTCCGCCGGAGCGAAGCGGAGGCGGGTCAGTTTCCCTCAAAATAGTTTCGCGCAAAGTTTAGAATATCCCACCAAACAAAAAATTCGATTCATTCGGATTTTTTTGTTTGCCCCTATTTTTCTTTTTTGATATAATATTAGATAAATAATACATGAAATAAAAATATGGGATTTTTGTTCCCAAAATCATCAGTAAGATTTTTGACCACTATGTCAATAGCGCTTTTCATTGCGGGCGTTTTTTTGATTTTAAATATTCCAAAAGCGGAGGCGGCGACGATTTACGCCAATTCTGCAACCGGCAACGATGCCAATGCTTGCACTTCAAACGCACCGTGTCAAACTTTTACTCGAGCTTATGCCGTCGCATCTAGCGGCGACACTATTGATTTGACCGGAACATTTGACTGGACCAATGGAAGCGGCGGCGCATCTGAAACAACTTCGGCGACAACCGGTTTTACTATTGCCAAAAATTTGACAATTCAGGGTCAGGGATCCGACCAAACTTTCATCCAGGCGGCGTCATCCGCGGGCGTGGCCGGCAGAAGAATATTTACTATCAGTTCGTCATATACCGTGACTTTTAAAAATCTCGATTTGCGTTACGGGAATGTCAGTAATTCCAATAATGGCGGCGGAGCCGTCTATGTCGGTTCTTTGGCCACCTCGGCCAATGTTACATTTGACAGTTGTATCCTGGAAAACAACACTGTCTCTTCCTCAAGTTATAACTACTGGTTCGGCGGCGGAGCTATTTATTATATGAATAACGGCAGTAACACGTCCGGTCAAGTTATAATTGAAAACAGTATTATAAGGAATAATTCGGTATCCAACGGCTGGGGCGGGGCAATCTGGCATTATAACGGAGGGTCCAATAGCAGCATAGTCGTCATTAACAATAGCACAATAAACAACAATTCCGCCACTTACTTCGGAATGGCGCTAGCGGCGTATTATGGCTCGTTCAACATCAGCAATTCCACCATTACCGGAAACACCGGCGGTACGACGATCGAAATGGGAAATTGGGGTTACGGAGTACTATATCTTACCAATGTAACATTGGCGTACAATTCCATAGGCAACAGTTCGTCTTATTACGGCCTTGATTTGGATCAAGTCGGAAATGTTTACGTAAAAAATACGATCATCGCCCAAAATAAAACGACCAGCGGCGTTCAGCAAGATTATAATGAGTCAAACAGCGCTTTGCACAACAACGGACATAACATAGTTGAAACCCAAAGCGGTTCTGATTTCATAAATGGCGTCAACGGGTGCATCGTGGGCGTGCAGGCTGGCTTGAATTTAAGCAACGCTCTGGCTTCAAACAATTCATTAAATATTACACAAACCTTGGCCTTGAGTTCCGGAAGTGTTGCCATTAACGCCGGAAGCACGGGAACCAATGGAACGGTAAGCGTTCCCTTGACAGATCAGCGCGGTTTGAGTAGAGACGCCAATCCGGACATAGGCGCTTATGAATACGGGGGCAGCGTACCCGCTACGGCTCCTACCACCCAAGCGACCAACGTCAGTTTCTCATCCGTCGGCGCAACTTCGACTACTATTTCCTGGACCAACGGCAACGGCGCGGACAGAGTAGTTTTTATCGCGCAGGCAAACTCCGGCACAACGACTCCTATCGATCATACAACTTACACGGCCAGCACGACATTTGGTTCCGGGACTTCGCTGGGAAGCTCGCCAACATGGTACGCCGTGTACAACGGTACGGGGAACAGCGTTTCTGTCGCCGGATTGGCAACCAACACAGCCTACATTGTCCAGGTTTTTGAGTACAATGGATCCGCGGGCGGAGAAGTTTACAATACGGCCTCAACAACCGACAATCCTAAAACCCAAACAACCCTGCAGACCCACACGTTAAACTACGCGGCCGGATCGCATGGATCCATTTCCGGCGCAGATCCTCAAACTGTTGCATCCGGCTCTGACGGCTCGGCTGTTACAGCCGTGCCAGACACGGGCTATCATTTTGTTCAGTGGTCGGACGGATCAATCGACAATCCAAGAACCGACACTAATGTGACGGCGGATGTTTCTGTAACGGCAAATTTTGCTTTAACAGACGTCACTCCACCCACTTTTTCTTCGATTTCTTCTTCCTCGACTTCAACCGGCGCCACCATAACATGGGCGACAGATGAAGACAGTTCCACGCAAGTTAACTACGGTCTCACTTCTTCTTACGGATCGTCAACAACAGAAACGGATATATCTCCGCGTACCACCAGCCACTCGGCAACAATTACGGGACTGTTGTCTTGTACTCGGTATTATTATCAGGTAGAAGGAGCTGATGCGTCCGCCAACACGGGCACAAGTACCGATGAAATATTTACGACCGCGGGTTGTGTCGGGGACGCCTCAATATCCGCCACAGGCCAGGCAAGCGTTACGGCAGCGTCGGGAGGAAGCTGGGTCCAGGGCGATTTGGCTTTGACAGTTCCGGCCTCTTTTACGTCCGACGCTTCATCGGCGGTCTTCCAAGCGAATCAACTGGATGATACGGCCTTTTCCGCGACAGCCGGCGCGCCTTCGAGCTATACGCAAGTCGGCACAGACGTTTATAACCTGAAATCTTTGTCAGGACCAGCAACAGCCATTTCAATTTTCAATCATCCGATAACGATAAAGATGACTTACTCTTCCGGCGACATAGGAGTATTAGACGAATCAACGTTTTGGATTTATCGTTATGACAGTCCTACGTGGGCGCCGTTGGATGATTGCGTTGTTGATACATCGGCCAAAACAGTTACCTGCACCACTAAAAATTTTTCTAATTTTGCTATTTTTGGTCAAGAAGGAAGTTGTCCAACGGTTGAACATGCCGCGACCTACAATTCTTATCCGACCTGCGGTCCGGCAACCTGCGATTCTGGTTATACATTATTAAACGGTTCTTGTGTAGCCGCAGGCGGCGGTTTATTGCCCGGCATGTATCGCGCGCCCGTTGCGCCGGCAGGCGGTTTTAGCGTAATTGTCGATAACGGATCGGCTACGACGACAAACAGAATCGTAACTTTGAATTTTAATGCCGGCTCCGATGTTAAAAAAATGGCAATTTCTTTGACAAGCGATTTTAGCGATGCAAGCCAAGAAAACTATTCCGCGAGCGAGCAATTTGATCTCTGTTCAAAATTGGGAGGATTGATAAAGAGTACGACTTGTCCCGACGGGCAATATACGGTCTACGTAAAATTTTATACGCAATACGGCAAAGCGTCCGATGCGGTTTCCACAAAAATCAATTTGGCAAGCGCCTCGCAATTTTCTAATCATACTTTGATAACCACTCCGCAATTTTCCAACCCCGCCGCAAATTTTACAAAAAATTTATACCTCGGCTCAAAAGATAACCAGGTCAAAGCGCTGCAGCAGTTCTTAAATCAAAACGGATACAAACTGGCTGATACTGGTTGGGGTTCTCTCGGAAGCGAGACCGATTATTTCGGCGTCCTGACCTCAAGCGCTCTTGCGAAATTTCAAGAAGCAAACAGAAACAAAGCCTCCGGAATGATAAATGAAAAGGGATATTTGGGACCGATAACTCGCCAATTCATCAATTCATCGACGAGCGCGACAGTTTCAAAACCGTTACACCCGCAAATCCAAAATTCAACTCCCGCAATTTTTACGGCCTCCCTTTATGAGGGGTTACAATCCGAAGATGTCCGCAGATTGCAAACACTGCTTGCGACAAGACCCAAAATTTACCCCGATGGGTTGATAACCGGATATTTCGGACCGCTCACGGAAAAAGCCGTTCAAACTTTTCAATTGAGTTACGGCGTTGTTGCTTCAAGTTTTGATCCGGGCTTTGGTTATGTCGGGCCAAAGACAAGAGCAAAACTGGAAGAGATATTTGGCAAAAGGGAAAGATAATCAGTCGGGGTAAAAGTTGACCATCCTTTTTTTCTTTGGTATAAATTATTTAAATCCATGTTTTTTAAAAAAGGGGGGTATATGGCCAATTACAAAGATTTGGTAGTATTGGAACGCTCTAGGTCGGGACTTGAAATGTATGCAAGATACTTGGGTGATGTTTGTGAAGTGTGTGGCACTACTTCTCCTGAAAGATGCGAGCGCGGAAACCATTGTATGATTTGCGTTGGACGGTCCACTTCGGGAGATGGAAAATGTTATTGCGGGAACTGTTTGAAGTGCTATGGGCACGCTGGTGGGAACGAGTGTAACACCTGCGGTTAGTGCCTTGTCATTGGCCCGGGTTTGTGATTTACTTAGGAACAGAGTCTCTTTTAAAGGAGGCTCTTTTATTATTCCCCTTCCCTTGCATTTTTAAAATTTTTATCTTATATTAAAATTATTGTTTTGGAAGTGCGTTTTTTGCACAAAAGATCCAAAAAATAAATTGAGAGAAAAAAAGGAGGGTTATGCGAGTTGAAAAAATCAGAAGAGCTGTATTTTGGCAGGAAGGTGGATCTTATGTTCGTCGGGTGCCGGAAAAAGGTCCTCGGGGATGTAAAAACGCTCAATGACATTTTCGACCAGGCCTGCGAAATAGCAATGGCCACGGTTGAAAAAACCTGTCACCACGAATTCTGGAATGAGGGTGATATCAACGGATACACCATTGTAAAAATCCTTTCCGAGTCTGATCTCGCCAGCCACACCTTTCCCAGAAAAATCGAGGGAAGGAGTGTTACAATCTCGATTTACACCTGTGGCTATCGCGCCGATCCCGAAGCTCCGATCAAGTTTCTTAAAAAAGCTCTCGGAGCAAAAGAGGCTTATAAGACTCCGCTTCTGGAGTTCAGGCCGGGCGGCGATGGCTGGATCAAGGTCTAAAGGAGGCTTTATGCCATCAAACCGACTTAAGCCGGGCACCTGATGAAAGAACATCGGGGGCCCGGCTTTCTGCTTTTTAGAGTTGATTTGAGCGCTGTATTGTGTTGTAATGCTATTATATGAGCACGAAAAAAGAACGATTAATGATTATAGACGGAAACGCGCTGATTCATCGCAGTTTCCATGCCCTCCCGCCAACTTTAGCAACAAAAGACGGAAGGATGGTGAACGCGGTTTATGGATTTACTGCCGTATTATTAAAAGCTTTGCGCGAATTAAAGCCGGAATACGTGGTTTTGACTTTGGATAAAAAAGAACCGACATTCAGACATAAAGAATACAAAGAATATAAAGCGACCAGAGTAAAAGCGCCGGATGAACTTTATGAACAGATTCCGTTAGTAAAAGAAGTTGCGCGCGCTTTCAATATTGAGATTTTTGAAAAAGAGGGTTTTGAAGCGGACGATTTGATCGGCACAATCGTTTGTAGAACCGATCACGGAGTTGAAAAAATAATTTTGACCGGAGACATGGACACTTTGCAGCTAGTTGATGCTGACACAAAAGTTTATACCATGAGCCGGGGCGTTACCGAAAGCGCGACTTACGACGAAAAAGCGGTGCGTGAACGGTACGGACTTGCGCCGAAACAGATGGTCGATTACAAGGCTTTGCGCGGCGATCCGAGCGACAATATCCCGGGCGTGAAAGGCGTTGGCGAAAAAACCGCGGTTGAACTTTTAAAAGAATTTAAAACTTTGGAAAATCTTTATGAAAACCTGGATTCGAAAAAAACCAAAATTAAGCCGCGCATATTGGAGTTGTTGAAAGAATTTAAAGACGACGCTTTTTTAAGCAAGCGTCTCGCCACTATAGAATGCAACGTTGGCATTGATTTCGATTTGGAAAAAGCGCGCTTCGGAAAATTCGACCAAAGCGAAGTGATAAAACTTTTTAGCGATTTTGAATTCAAGTCGCTTTTGCCGAGAATACGAGATTTAACAATTAACAATTCACAGCTAACAATTAATAAAAAAGAGGGAGGAAGGTCTAAATTTGAAAATAAATTTGAGCGCAATCAAAAATTGTTTAATTATATATTGGTTGATGATGAAAAAAGTTTTAATGCTTTTTTGAAAAAACTGGGAAAACAAAAAGAATTTGTTATCGATACAGAAACGTCTTCTCTCGATCCGTTAACCGCGAGTTTGCTCGGAATCAGTTTTTCCTGGAAAGAAGGGGAAGCATATTATGTAAATTTCCAATTCCCAATTTCCAATTTCCAATCAGGTTCAAAAAACAAAATTCCAAAAATGCAGGCAAGTTTATTTGGTAAAAAAGAGGATGATAAAAATGAAAAGATGAATCGGAACGAATGGTTAAAAAGACTGAGACCCGTTTTAGAGAATGAAAGGGTTAAAATTTTTGGCCATAATTCAAAATTCGACATGCGCGTTTTGCGGAATTACGGCCTGAACATGAATGTCTTTTTCGATTCCATGATCGCTTCTTATCTTTTAAATCCGGGATCGCGCCAGCACAATCTTGATGCCGTAACTTTTGCCGAATTCGGTTTTGAAAAAATCAGTGTCGACGATCTTTTGGGCAAGGGAAAAGAAAAAATTACTTTTTCGGAAATTCCCTTGGAAAAAATTTTTATTTATTCTTGCGAAGACGCAGATTTTACGTTGCGCTTGGCGAAAAAACTCGCTCCGGAATTGAGGAAGAATAAACTTGAAAATCTCTTCCGGAATATAGAAATGCCGCTTGTGTCGGTTTTGGCGGAAATGGAAAATAATGGAATCAAACTTGATGATAAATTTCTGCGCAGGTTAAGTCAAGAAATCGGAAAAAAAATCGGCCGGCTCGAGAAAAAGATCAAAGATTTGGCCGGAATGAATTTCAATATCAATTCCACGCAGCAGCTTCGCGAAGTTCTTTTTGAAAAACTGGAAATCCCGACTTTGCTTGTCGGGAAAACAAAAACCGGCTTATCGACTTCGGCCGACGAGCTTATGAAATTAAGAGATTATCATCCTATTATCAGACTGATTCAGGATTATCGCGAATTGACGAAACTGGCCAATACTTACGTCGATGCTCTGACTGAACTCGTGAATAAAAAAACCGGACGCCTCCACACTTCTTTTAATCAAACCGTCACGGCGACCGGTCGACTTTCTTCAACCGAACCGAATTTGCAAAATATTCCCATTCGCACGGAAATCGGGCGAGAAATCCGCAAAGCTTTCATCGCCGACAAGGGGTTTAGACTTTTAAGCTTGGATTATTCGCAAATCGAATTGCGGCTCGCCGCCCATATGTCCGGCGATCCGGCCATGATCAAGGCTTTTCAAAAAAATGAAGACATCCACGCGGCTACGGCCGCGGCCATAAATGGCGTAATTCTCGATAAAGTGACGCCGGAAATGCGCCGAGAAGCGAAAGCGGTGAACTTCGGCATTTTATACGGCCAGGGGCCGCACGGTCTTTCCCAATCCGCCGATATTCCTTATATAAAAGCGAAAGAATTTATCGATGAATATTTTAAATTGTACAAAAAAGTGAAAATTTTCGTCGATAAATCGATCGAAAACGCGCGCGAAAAAGGTTATGCCGAAACATTGCTCGGACGCAGGCGTTTTTTGCCGGAAATAAATTCTTCGGTCATGACGGTAAGAAAAACCGCGGAAAGAATGGCGATCAATACGCCCCTTCAGGGTACGGCCGCCGACATGATCAAGGCGGCCATGATTGAAATTTATAAAAACAGAAGATCCTTGAACGACGCTAAAATGCTTTTGCAAGTGCATGACGAGTTGCTATTCGAAGTGGCGGATGAAAAATCGCTTGATGTTTCCAAAAAAATTGAATATATAATGGAGAATGTTTTAAAATTAAAAATTCCGATCGTGGTCGAGGCGAAATTCGGCCGCAATTGGAGTGAAATGGAAAAATTTAATAATTAGAGAATCAAGACATGACTTTAAGCGGTTTAAAAAACAAAAAGATCGCCATTCTCGGATTGGGTATTGAAAATCACGCCTTGATTAAGTATTTGTTGAAAAAGAAACTGAAGACGGAAATCACGATTTGCGACGCGAGAAGCAAAGAACAACTGGGAGAAAAATATCTCGAATTCGAGAAAGAAAAAAATATAAACTGGAGACTGGGCGAAGAATTCAATCATGGTTTGTATGAATTTGACATTCTTTTTCGCTCGCCGGGCTGGCCGATTTTTTGTCCGGGAATCAGGGAAGCTTTGATGAAGCCGAAAGTAATTTTATCAAGTCCGATGAAATTATTTTTCGATCTTTGCCCTTCAAAAATTATCGGCGTGACCGGCACAAAGGGGAAAGGAACAACCGCCAGTTTGATTTACGCAATTTTAAAAACGGCAAAAAAGAGAGTTTGGCTCGGCGGCAATATCGGAGTGGCGCCGTTCACTTTTTTAAATAAAATTAAAAAGGGCGATTGGGTCGTGCTTGAAATTTCCAGTTTTCAGCTCGAAGACATGGAAGCGAGCCCGCATATCGCGGTAATCACCAATTTTTATCCGGAGCATCTTCGCCCCGCCGATCCGATCAATCCGAATTATCACGAGTCGTTAAGAGTTTATTGGGAAGCGAAGATGAATGTAATTAGATACCAGAAAAAAGGAGATTATGCGATTTTAAATTCAAAATTCAGAAGGCAAAAATCAAAATTATCACCGCCCTGGCGGGATCCCGCCTTCAATAATAAAAATAAAGTGGCGGGACAATTCAAAATTCAAAATTTAAGAAGTAAAATTATTTATTTTGATAAATCCGAATCGAAGTCAAATTTAATCGGTGAACATAATAAGGAAAATGTCGCGGCGGCTCAAGTCGTGGCGGAAATTGTGGGAGCGAAAAAGACGGATATCATTCGCGGAGTTTTAAAATTCAAAGGCTTGGAGCATAGACTGGAACATGTCCGCGCCTTAAACGGAGTTGATTACTTCAACGATACTTTCGCCACCACTCCGGAATCGAGTATCATCGCTTTGAAAGCTTTTGCGAGGCCGATAATTTTACTCGCCGGAGGAGCGGATAAGGGATCGAATTTTCATGAATTTGCGAAAGAAATAAAAAAGAGAGCGAAGTTTGTAATTTTACTTGACGGCAAAGCGACGCCGAGAATTAAAAAAGAATTGTCGCGGTCGCATTTTGAAAAAAAGAAAATGAAAACCGTTTTTGGCATGGAAGAAGCGGTCAAGGTCGCTTTCGAGAACGCGCAAAAAAACGATATCGTCCTTCTTTCCACCGCCTGCGCCAGTTTCGGCATGTTTAAAAATTACAAAGAAAGAGGAAAATTGTTTAAACGAGAGGTGAATTTGTTAAAATAAAACAAAGTCATCACCGACTTTGTTACAAGTATTTAGTTTTGTTTTAAAATTTTTATTCGGTTTTATTCTTCCTCTTTTCCTTTGGGGCCTTCCTCGACCAGATTCAGGGTAGCCGGATTCAGGGAAACGATTTCGGATATGGAATTACAGATGGCGCATTCCACAATATCCCCTTCGAAAGCATCGTCATTAATTACGACATCGCTTCCGCAAACGGGACACTTAGATTTTTGCATAATTTGAAACTATTAATATTCTGTTTATATTTTAGCAAAATTTATTAAACATTTCAACCTATGATAATTTTTTTATACGGCGAGGACACGTTTCGCAGCCGGCAAAAATTAAACGAATTAAAAGACAAATTTTTGCGTGAAGTCGACGCGAGCGGCAACGATTTGTCCGTCATCGAAGGGGAAACGACGAGCATCGAAAAAATAAACGAGAGAGTAGGCCCCGCTTCTTTATTTTCTCGCGCGCGCATGATTGTTATTGAAAATCTGTTTTTGAACAAAAACCAAAATTTGTTTAAACAGGTTTCTGATTTTTTAAAAAAATCGGCAAGGAACGAAAATATTTTGATTTTTTACGAAAGCTTCGGCGGTTCGGAAAAATTAAACAAAGACAAAGAAGAATTGTTTAAATTTTTGCTGAAACAAAAATACTCCTTGCCCGAATTCAAGCCTTTGACGCAAGCCGGCGTTTCGGCCTGGGCGAAAAAGGAAGTCGAAAAAAGGGGCGGAAAAATCACGCAAGGGGCTCTTTCGGCCCTGACCGGAATTTTAAGAAACGATTTGTGGCAGATAGAAATTGAAATAGAAAAGTTGATTAATTTTAAGGCCGGACAAAAATTGAATTTGCCCGGAGAAATAGAAATCGGGCTCGCCGATGTCGAGAATATGGTCAAAGGGCGGTTTGATGAAAATATTTTCGCTTTAACCGACGCGATCAGCGCGAAGAACAAGGCTTCGGCCGTAAAGTTGTTGGAAGAGCAGTTTGACGCGGGGGCGGCCGATATGTATTTGCTTAGCATGATTACGCGGCAATTTCGGATACTCTTGGAAATAAGACAGGCCCTGGACGCCGGTTACAGTTCTAAAAAAATAATAAGCGTTTTAAAATTGCATCCGTTTATCGTGCAAAAAGGAATCAATCAGGTCAGAAATTTTTCTTTGGAAAGATTGAAAAAGATTTTTAACAAATTGGTCGAGTGCGATTATTTTTTAAAGAGCGGAAAAGGAGATTTGAAAACCGGTTTGGATTTGTTGATTACGAAAATGTAAATGATAGAATTAAAAAAATTAAAGTTTTCTCGAGAGAACTTGATACTTAGTTTCAAAAAACACCTCGACTTTCGGCCGAGGTGTTTTTTAAATAAATTTACTTTGAACTTTTATTTAAGGCTTGATGCAATCTCGATTTTTTTCGGTCGCGCGTGTTCTTTTTTATGACTCCTTTTTGCGCCGCCTTATCAAGGACTTTTAAGGTTTGCGCCACAAGATCTTTGGCGGTCGCGTCTTTTCCCGCTATGGCCTTTTTGCTTTTTTTGATCAAATTTTTCAATTCGGTTTTGACCTTGGTGTTGTAAGCCTGTCTTTTTTTGCCTTTGCGCAATTCTTTTTTCGCTGATTTGATATTTGGCATAATTGTTAACCACTTCCGTTTTTGCGGAATTTTGTTTAGAATAAAAGATAATGAAGCATGTTGTCGAAAACCGAAGTTTTCTTTGAGACAAAATCACTATAACATTAAATTTTAAATTAAGCAAGAATGAGAGAAAGTTTGCTTTTTTTATTGATTTATGTTAGAAAAGAGAGTTGTAGTAATTTTAAGGAATGGCTTAAGCTTCCAAAATCAAATTAAACACGATAAGATAGAAGTATATTTATGAATGGGTCTTGTCTAGCAAATTTTTGGTATAATGCTAGATATGCCCGTAAAATATAGTAAATTAAGCAATTACAAAATAAAAAAGATTTTAAGGAAATTCTGCATAGAATTAACCGCCGTGCAAGCATCTAAAGATTTGGATTTAAACCGCCATACTATCGATCGGTATTATCAATTATTTAGAATTAAAATTGAAGAATATCAGGAGCAACAGAAGCGGAAATTCAGGGGTGAAATCGAAATAGACGAAAGCTGTTTCGGATCAAGGCATTTCGGCGATCCCAGAGGTAGAAGCACGGCAACCAAAATTCCAGTAATCGGACTATTGAAACGCAATGGCAGGGTATAATACTGAAATAATCCCAAATGCCTCCAGAAACGCAATAATGCCCATAATTGCTAGGTTAATTCAGAAATCAAAGAGCAATATCTATACGGATAGGTGGCGCAGTTACGACGGGTTGGTGGTATCTGGATACAAGCATCAGAGGATAAACCATTCCAAGGAATTTGCCAAGCACCATAATCACATTAACGGCATCGAATCATTCTGGTCTTATGTGAAACGGAAAATGAGAAAACATAATGGCATACCAAAAAAGAATTTTTACCTTTACCTGAAAGAAGCGGAATTCAGATTCAATAATCGCAACCAAGATTTATTTAAAATATTGTCAAAAATTGTCTTTAAGAGCTAAAATCTTCTAGACAAGACCCATAAAATATAAGTTCTTTTGAAGCTAAAAAGCGGAAACAAGGACAATAATAAGGGATTGCGACAAGATTAATCTGGCTGCAAATCTTAACTTGTCAAAATCTTTTTCAGAGAAGCTCAAATATATCTGAAAAAGATCCCTAAAGTTCTTGTTTACGAGAGCCCGCTTTCAAATATTTCCGCAGGAAGGGACTGAAACGATCCTTTTCTCACATTCTCCGACTTTTAATCCAACGGGTTAAAATGTTGGAGAGCGCTCGAAAGAGCATCCTTTCCTGCGGAAATGGTTTTTGGGGATCCTGCTTTGGTTAGCTGTGATCCCCTTCTGTTTTTAAAAAATAATTTTATTATTTTTTAAAAACAGAATACAAAATTCCCTCTCCAATCCTGTAAGCGACATGTTGAGATCTTTTGCCAGAACGTCTCTCTCCTGGCCGGATCTTTTTCGCTTACAGAATTGGGAAGAAAAAAACGGGATGAATTTTTCATCCCGTTTTGTGTTATTCCGGAGGGAGTGTGAGCGACTGATAGAATCTCATTTTTACTGTGCGCACGGGATCCTATCGCTTCGCTCCGGGATGACAATCTGATGGGGCGGTCTGTTTCGGAATAAATTTTATGAGCAGGATTATGGAAATGAAAATAATTAACAGGCTCACGTCTTGCGGAACTCTCAGGCCGAAAATTACCGGAGCAAAATCAATGCGAATGAATTCGGTGACAAATCTTAATAAGGAATAAAGAATGGCGTAGGTGGCGATTATTTTTACATAATCGTAATCGGCGGTTTTTTGTTTTTTAATCAGGCGTACATGAAGAATTATCAGGACCAGAAAAATTAGAAAATTGCCGATGGATTCGTATAAAAATGACGGATGAAAATAATTGTAAGAAACATATTGCAAGGGGCGGTTGGCGATATCTATCGGTATTCCCCAAGGCAAACTTGTCGGCTTGCCGAATATTTCCTGGTTAAAATAATTGCCCCATCTTCCGATCGCCTGGGCAAGGGCGAGACCGGGGGTTAAAACGCTCGCGAGAAGCCAAAAATTAACCTTTTCTTTTTTGGAAAAGTAAAACAAGACCAAAATACCGGCGACAATGCCGCCATGAATTGCCAGGCCGCCGTTCCAAACTTTAAAGACGTCGAGAGGATGATATTTATAATAATTGAATTCCAAAAGCGAATCGTAAATCCTGGCGCCAATCAAGCCGAAGATAACCAACAGAAAAGCCAGATCGATAATTTTTTCTTTGTCGATTTTATAATAGGAAGCGATTTTTATGGTGATGAAGATGGCTGAGATCACGCCCGCGACGACAAAAAGTCCGTACCAATGGATTTTTACAATGCCGAAGGAAAAAAGGATGGGATCGGGATGGAATGTATGAAGGAAATGAATCATAATTTTCGAAGCGCCGATTGCGCCGATTTTTGCAATTATGTTATGAGTGGCTGGATAAAGTATAACAGAAAAAGGGTTGAATCATCAAAGGTTTTTATACACTTGACCTAATATTAGGAAAACATAAAATAAAAGAAAAAAGGAGGTGGAGCATGTACAAACATAGTCTATGGCATGATAAGAAATTTCTTGGTCTTTTGTTTTTAGGCGTTATCTCATTTTTCTTTGCGTATATATGGCCTCTTGCAAAAATAGCATTTAAAAATGCCAAGCCTCCTAAAGAAAACCAAAAACCGTCGGATTAAACCGACGGTATTTTTTATCGATTTTTTGCTCCGCAGGGCCCTCCGCGGGCAGCGGCCCCTTTTTTTTAGAAAAAAGGGACGCAAAAAAGCGCTCCCTTTGAAAAATTGCTAAATTTTTCCGGTATGCCTGACAAAATTTCAAACTCGCTCCTAACGTCGCTCAAACAGTGAAATTTTGTAACGGCATTTCGAAAAAATTCTTAACGTAATTTTTCAGAGGTCGCAAATTTTCAATTTTAATTTATATAAAAAGACGCTAATTTTATATTGTCTTAGCGTCTTTGAGTGCCCTGTTTTATTTTGTCACCGGAGCGGAAATTTTAATTTTGCCGAGTTCTTTTTCTTTTTCGGCGACGGCCATGGTTGTTTTAATTACCGTATCCGGATTTAAAGAGATGCTGTCGATTCCGAGTTCGACCAAGAACTGGGCGAAATCGGGAAAGTCGCTCGGCGCCTGGCCGCAAATCCCAACTTTGGTTTTTGTTTTCTTCGCGACCTCGATCAAATGTTTGATCAGCCATTTTACCGATTCGTTTTTTTCATTCGATACGCCCGCCACGTGAAGCTGGCCTGCGTCGCGATCGATGCCCAGAGTAAGTTGGGTCAAGTCGTTTGAGCCGATGGAAAAGCCGTCGAATTCTTTCGCGAATTTTTCGGCCAAAACGATGTTGGTCGGAATTTCGGCCATGACATAAATTTCAAGTCCGTTTCTGCCTTGGACAAGTCCGTTTTGCGCCATGATTTCTTTCACCTTTTTTCCTTCTTCGACCGTGCGGCAGAAAGGAATCATGATTTTTAAATTGGTCAGACCCATATCGTCTCTGACCTTTTTTAAAGCTTGGCATTCGAGATCAAAGGCCGGTTTGTATTTCGGATCATAGTAGCGGGAAGCGCCGCGCCAGCCGATCATCGGATTCGATTCGACCGGTTCGTATTCCTTGCCGCCGATCAGATTGGCGTATTCGTTAGATTTAAAATCGGAGAGGCGGACAATCACGTCTTTGGGCGAAAAAGCGGCGGCGATCACGGCCACGCCTTCGGCCAATTTGTCGATAAAATATTGTTTTTTGTTTTTGTAAGCGGCGGTCAAACGTTCGATTTCTCTTTTCGCTTTTTGGTCTTTGAGTTTCGGATAATTGATCAAGGCCAAAGGATGAATTTTGATAGCTTCATTAATGATAAATTCTTCGCGGGCCAAACCGACGCCTTCGTTCGGGATGAAGGAGCTCGGGAACGCCAAATCGGGCGCGCCGATATTCATCATGATTTTTGTTTTCGGCTTTTCCAAATTTTTAATATCGTTCTTGTAAACTTTGAACGGAATGATGCCGTCATAAACAAATCCCTTGTCGCCCTGGGCGCAGTCAACCGTGATTTTATTGCCGGTTTTTATTTTCCCGCTCGCGTATTCCGTGCCGACGACGCAAGGAATGCCGAGTTCGCGGGAAACGATGGCGGCGTGGCAGGTGCGACCACCCTTGTCCGTAACGATGGCGGAAGCGATTTTCATAATCGGTTCCCAATCGGGATCGGTCATGTCGGTCACCAAGACTTGTCCCGGCTTGAATTTGGCGATGTCTTTGACGTCCATAATGCGATTGGCGACACCGGAGCCGATTTTATTGCCCACGCTTTGACCCGTAACAATGGTTTTCGCCGGAGTTTTTTCCAGTTTGTATTCTTCAAGAATGGTATAATCGCGAACGCTATGAATCGTTTCCGGGCGCGCCTGGATAATAAACAATTCTTTTTTGGCGCCGTCCAAGGCCCATTCGATATCCATCGGCCGTTTGTAATGTTTCTCGATAAGCATGCCCCATTCCGCCAATTTCAAAACTTGTTCATCCGTAATCGATTGCTTATGCTGGTCGGCCAGACTGACCGGAACGTCTTTAGTCGGCTTTACGCCTTTGTTGTAAATCATTTTTATTTTTTTCTGACCGATCGAACGGGAAATGATTTTCTTTGTCGGCTTGAACACAAAGAATTCATCAGGATTAACCTTCCCCTGAACAATATTTTCGCCCAAGCCGTAAATGGAATTTATTAAAACGACATTCGAAAATCCCGATTCCGTATCGATCGTGAACATGACTCCGGAAGCGGCCAAATCGCTTCTTATCATTTTTTGCACGCCGACCGACAAAGCGATTTTGAAATGATCAAATTTTTTGTCGACGCGATAAGAAATGGCGCGGTTGGTAAAAAGGGAAGCGATGCATTTTTTAACGGCGACGAGAAGTTGTTCTTTGCCCTTGATGTTCAGATAAGTTTCCTGCTGGCCGGCGAAAGAAGCGTCCGGCAAATCTTCGGCCGTTGCCGAAGAGCGAACGGCGACATGGAGATCTCGCGTGTTATATTCTTTTGAGAGTCGATCGTAGGCCGCGAAAATTTCATTTTTTAAATCATTGGGAAATTTTGCCTTGACAATCGTGTCGCGTACCTTGGCGCCGCGTTTGGCGAGATCGGAGACGTTGCGCGTATTCAATCCGTCTAAAATTTTTTCAATTTTTTTTCTTAATCCGGCTTCTTTCAAAAAATAATTGTAAGCTTCGGCCGTTGTCGCGAATCCGTTCGGAACCTTTACCCCTTCTTCGGCCAAATTGCCGTACATCTCTCCGAGAGACGCGTTTTTCCCGCCCACCATCGGCACATCTTTTATGCCGAGTTCGTTAAAAAATTTGATGAAATTGGACATGGGTTATAAAAGAAAAAATAAGAGAAATAAGAGAAATAAGATAAATGGAATAAATCTTATTTTTCTTCTTGGTCTTATTTTTCTTATTTTTATTTTTTAAAGATTTATTTTTTTACTCCATTTGTAAATATAAGGCATTTCCCAATATTCGCCTTTTAAAGTTTTTAAAATTCCGGCGATCGAAGCGATAACGAAAATAATGCTCGCGAAAAACCAGATAACCTGACCCAAAAACGGAATAATATTTATAAATGAAACAACCACTTCGATTATGAACAATATCAAGCCTTGTTTGGCGTGGAATTGAACGAATTTCGAATCCCTTTTTAAAAACAGAGGGATTAAAAAAAGAATCCAAAAATAAGATAGGGCCGCGACCAAATTGTTTTTTTCCGCGTCGCGATCCGTGTTTTTTGCTTCGGCCATAGAATTAAATTAAAAAATAATTTAAATTTTAAACTGATTATATTATAACATACAATTGACAGAAGCGCCATTTAAAATTAAAATTAAAGGAAGTTTTTGCAGGCGTGGTGAAATTGGCATATTCACCCCGTTATTCATTTGTATGTTACTATATCATGATTATAAGTCGGAGTGGTGAAATTGGCAGACACGCATGCCTTAGGAGCATGTGGGGCAACCCGTGAGAGTTCAAGTCTCTCCTCCGACACAAAAACAAAGAAATGAGTAACGAGGCAGGCGCATATCTTACCCTCCCGCCTTGCTTCGCAAGGCGAATCGGGGGGGGTATGCGGAGAAACCCTTATACTGTCTGTCGGCAAGCGGGAGTCTCGCCACCCGCATAAGGAGAAAATAAAAAATCGATTTTTGAAAATAAGGAGGAGGGTCATGCGCATAGCATTTATCGAAGTGGGGAATGGCAGGCGGTTCGATGTTTTTAAAGAGTTTACGATTTTCAGGTTGGGAGCACCTCTTTTGGCGACCATACTTCATGAGCGCGGATATAAAGTTCGGGTTTTTGTCGAAGACATCGGCGGAGTGGACTGGAAATGGGTGAGAAGCGCGGATATAATCTGCGTTTCAACCCTTACATCAACCGCTCCTCGCGCTTATAAAATCGTCAAGGAACTTCGGGAATCGGGAATATCTGTGATTATGGGGGGTGTTCATCCCACATTTCTTCCCGAAGAATCCTTGCGGTTTTGCGATTACGTTGTCCGCGGCGAGGCCGACGAAACGCTTCCTATGCTTATCGACCTTTTGGAATCGAAAGGAAAAGTATATCCAATCGATATCCCCGGAGTGTCCTACATGAATAATCTAGGACAGACGATTAACAATCCTCTTCTTCCCGATCATTTCGTCGATCTGGACGAATTGCCGGCTCCCGATTTTGAGCTCATTTACAATCAAAAAAACATACCCATCTATCCTCTTTCCACCAGTCGGGGCTGTCCTTTCAACTGCAGTTTTTGTTCGGTTGTGCCCATGTTCGGGCATAAGTACCGTTTTAGATCGGTTGAAAAAACCGTCAGCGATATCAAGGGAATTCCTCCGAACGCCAAAATATTTTTTGTCGATGATAACATCGGCGGAAATAAAGCTCGTTTAAGGGAGCTTTGCAGATGGATCGGGATAGTGGGGACGGGACGAAAATGGTCGGCCCAAGTCCGCACGGATGTGGCGAAAGAACCGGGGCTGATGGCGGCCATGAAAGAGGCGGGATGCACCACTCTTTATGTCGGGCTTGAATCTATAAATCCGTCATCCCTTATCGAGGGGAATAAAAAGCAAAAACGCGAAGATATCGTGAATTTCCTTGAAGAGGCCGAAAGAAACAAAATCAACGTACACGGCATGTTTGTTGTAGGCTTCGATTCGGACGCGAGGGATGAAGCGAAAAAAATCGCCAAGTTCGCTCGTGAACACGGGAGCATAGGCACCATTCAGATCATGGTTTTAACGCCTCTTCCCGGGACTCCTTTTTATGAGGAGATGGTAAAAGAAAAAAGAATTATCCATAAGGAATGGAAATTTTATAATGGCCATCGGGTCGTGTTTACGCCAAAAAACACTTCTGTCTCCCGACTTCAGACGGACACTCTCAAGGGAATGCTTTCGTTTTATAATTTAAGCTATCTCTTGAAGGGCCTAAAAAGGGGCTGGCGCGAAAACAATTGGTTTTACGCTTTAAAGGTTTGGCCTTATGCGCAAGTTGCGCTTAGGACAAATATCATGGAAGCGCGCCGGTATCTTAAAGATATTAACAAGCAAAGTTGAAACTTTGCTTTTTTTATTGATTTTTTTTCGATTTTATGCTAGAATTATCAAATCAAAGCAGAAGAAGGGAATAAAAATTCAGCATAGGCCGGAGGATGATCTATAGATAGAAATTAGATGAAAATTCGGAGGGCGGAAATGAGCAGAAAAGAACAAGGCGGTGTTTCAGATGCAATTTTGCGAGCCGTCCTAACGGAACGGCTTAGAAAAAAAATGGAAATACCGAAGCTGGTAAGGGAAATCGAAAAAATTGCCAGAGCAGCTAAGGTAGAAGCGGATCCGCTTATCATTAAGAGTTTTGATAATGCTTTTAGGGATTTGAACAAGGAAGTAAAGGAAGAGCTTGAAAAAATAAAAAAAAGCCATCAGGCTCGAAGCAAAGGAGCCAAGCGGGCGCATGAAAAAAGGAGAAAGAAACAAAAGCCAGAGAAGGTTTTTAAGAAAAAGCCGGGCAGAAAACCGCGCAAAAGCGAAAAAGAGAACATTCCAACTTGAATCCCCCAAATCTTTCCATAGGAGTTTAATCTTCTATGGATTTTTCTATGATAAATTTGTCACAAATCAATTGGCTGGATTTTATCGGGCTCTATATTTATATCGCCGGTTTGATTTTTGCCATGGGCGCTTTGGTTATAATCGAAACGCACGGTTTTTTCGGACGCAAATCTCCGTATTGGAACGAGGCGACTATTCGGACGCATAAAATTACAAAGCCGTGGATTTGGATCGGCTTGTTTACGGCCTTGCTCGGAGCCTTAATTTTTTATCGCCATAATTACCGCTCGACGATTGTCATTATCCAAGGCGCGCTTTTAATTCCGTTGATTTTAAACGGATTCTTTCTGTCTTTTTGGGTAAGTCCGCGTTTGATTGAACGGGAAAAAGAAGGAAGAGCGAGAGAACTGTTGCCGAAAGAATGGCGGAAAAAAATTACAATCAGCTTTTTCGTGTCTATTATCGGTTGGTGGAGCGAATTATTTTTGCTGGTTTTGTACTTGTTTAAAAAATAAAAAATAATTTTTGCATTTGCGTTTTTAATGTAAAAATTTTATTCTAAAGATATAAATCGTACTGTAAAAAGGAGGCCCGAATGGAAGTTCTCCGTGTCATGATTCTGCCATCCGGCCAGTGCGACAAGTGCGGGAATACAGTCTCTGTATTACTGTCGTGTCCGGATTGCAAAAAGAAATTCTGCGCCGGTTGTCTTATCTACAATCCGGCGGGCAAAGGCGATTATGTTATCTGTCCGGATTGCGGAATGAAATTGTATTTTCCGGAAAAGGTAAACACCGCAGCTTAAATAAGCCGCGGTTTTTTATTTGCTTTTTCTTAAGGAAAATTGTATTCTTCATGTATAAAAATCAGAATTATTAGCGTCGCAAGAAATAATAATAACGAAATAAATAATGAACAAAACAAAACCCCCCGAACCATCTTTGCGCGAAGGGGGTATTAAAAAACCCGAGCTCCTTGCCCCGGCGGGCAATTTGGAAAAAATGAAAACCGCGTTTGCGTTCGGTGCCGACGCGGTTTATGCGGGTATTCCCGATTTTTCGTTGCGTGTCCGCATCAATGATTTTACGGTCGAATCGCTTAAAGAGGCGGTCGCATACGCTCATAAACTCGGAAAAAATTTTTATGTGACAGCCAATATTTTTGCGCATAACCGCCATATCGAAAAACTGGGAAAGCATATTCGCGAATTAAAAAAGATTAAGCCGGACGGCATTTTCGTTTCCGATCCGGGAGCGATTCGGGAAATAAGAAGGATTTGGCCGAAAGCGAATATTATTTTGAGCACGCAGGCGAATTGCACGAATTGGCAGGCGGTAAAATTTTGGAGCGAACAAGGAATAAAAAGAGTGATTTTGGATCGGGAGGTTTCTCTCGATGAAATTAGAGAGATAAAAAAGAAAGCGCCAAAGGTCGAGCTGGAATCGTTCGTGCACGGCGCTTTATGCATGGCCTATTCCGGAAGATGTTTCCTTTCCAAATATTTGACGGGCCGCTCGGCAAATCTTGGTGATTGCGCTCAACCGTGCAGATGGCCATACGCGCGGACAAATTCGGACTTGGACGCGGACTCATGCGGACAGGAAGGCGGAATTATGATTAAACCGGTAGGACGAAATGAAGTTTTGGAAATAGTTGAAGAGGAACACGGTTCTTATATTTTGAATTCAAACGATCTCTGTTTGATAAAAAAGATACCGGAACTGACCGAAGCCGGACTGAACGCGTTCAAAATCGAGGGCCGGGCGAAAAGCGTTTATTATTTGGCGACCGTGGTCGGCGCCTATCGAAAGGCGATTGACGTTTCGCATAACGTGAAACGCATAACGCATAACGCAAGAAAAGAATTAAATTTTTTATATAAAGAGCTTGAAGAAAAGTTGAATCACCGCGGCTATACGGAAGGGTTTATGTTTGAGACGGGAAAGTTGGCGCAAAACCTGAAAAATTCGCATAACGGTTCGAATTGGGAATTTTGCGGACAAGCGATAAAAGTTCAAAATTCAAAAACAAAAAATCAAAATTATCACCGCCTTGGCGGGATCCCGCCTGCAATGATAAAAATAAAGTGGTGGGACAATTCAAAATTCAAAAACAAAAAATTTATCAGTTTTATAAAAATACACAACAGTTTGCATATTGGAGACAGTATTGAGATAATTATGCCGGGATATGATATAATAAAGATGAAAGTTAAAAAAATGGTCGATGCGATGACCGGCGAAACTTTGACCGAGGCGCACGGCGGCCAGAATAGCATAATTAAATTAGAAACAAAAGCCAAAATTCCCGAATTTAGCGTTTTGAGAAGAAAATTATGAAGCCGCATCTTGAAGAAAGAGGCCTGCTTAAAAAAGTAAAAAAGAAAAAAATAAAAATTTCACCTCTTCTTAAACAGGCCTTGCGACAGGCAAAGAGTTCTCATAAAAATCAAAAGCGGGACGACGGTTCTTCTTATCTTTTAGAATATATTTATCCTGTCGCTTGCGATATTTTAAATTGCGGAAAAAATTGCAACGAGAAAATGTTGGCCACGGCTTTGCTGCACGATGTCTTGGAAGATGATCCGAAAATGGATGCGAAAAAATTTAAAAATTTGTTCGGAATTAAAATTTACAATTGCGTAAAAATTTTAACAAAAAATAAAAAAGACAATTCTCCCGGTTCAAGTGAAAAAAGAAAAAGGGAAATCAATCGTAATTTAATCAAAAAATTGGAAAAGAAAAATAGATGTACGAAATTGGTAAAGCTGGCCGATCGCACCAATAATCTCGCCTCTTTTTCTTTGCCCGCCGTAAATAAAAAGAAATTGGAAAGATATCTCAAAGAAACAAAAGAATTTATCATACCTTTCGCCAAAAGAGAAAATGAGTATTCTTATAAAAAATTAACGGAAACTTATGATCGCCTATCTCGAGGGGAAGATTTTAAATAAAGGGAACGGATTTATTATTTTGCGAGCCGGCAATATCGGTTATAAGATTTTTGTTAATGCGAATTTGTACTCGAATTTGGCCGCTGGTCAGGAAACGGAAATTTATACCCATCAATACGTCCGCGAAGACGCGTTGGATTTATACGGCTTCAGAAACATGGAGGAGCTGGAAATGTTTGAATTGCTTTTGTCCATTTCCGGAATCGGGCCGAAAACCGCGTTGGGGGTTTTGGCGACCGGCAGTGTTGCCGATGTTCGCGAATCGATCGCTCGCGGCGATTCGTCTCTTCTTACAAAAGTTTCCGGAATCGGAAAAAAGACGGCGGAACGAGTCGTACTTGAATTAAGAGAAAAGGTGGGCAAGTCGGAAATAGGATCCGGGGGCAAGGAAACGGGAAGCGCGAGCGGAGACGAGATTGACGCCTTGATGGCTTTGGGCTATTCGCTTTCGGACGCGCGGGAAGCGTTGCGCCGGGTGGACGCGAATGTAAAGGATAGCGGGGCAAGAATTAAAGAAGCATTAAGGAGATTGGGAAAATAATTTAGTATTTTCTGTTAACGTGTTAATGCGTTTTTTCAACTCGTTAATAAATAAGCCTTTAGAATAATGAAAATAATCGAAATAACAAATAAAGAACAGTTGGATGGTTTCGTCGGTTCCCAGCCGCACAGTCAGTTTTTGCAGTCCTGGGAATGGGGAGAATTTCAAAAAAAAGTGAGTGGAAAAGTTTGGCGCCTGGGCGTGGAAGACGGCGACGGGCTTGCGGCAACCGCAAAAATAATCAAAAAATCTTTGCCCATGGGTAAAAATTACTTTTACTGCGGTCGCGGTCCGGTTTTGGATGAATTAAGAATTAAGGATTACGAATTGAGAATTGAAATTTTGAAAATATTGTTTCAAGAAATAGAAAAAATTGCAAAAGAAGAAAAGGTAATGTTTTTGCGCTTCGATCCTTTATTCAAAATTGAAAACTTAAATTTTAAAATCAATCAAACCATCGACGTTCAGCCCGGTCAAACTTTGGTTTTGGATTTGACCAAAAACGAAAAGGATCTTTTAAAAGAAATGCATACGAAAACAAGATATAATATTCGTTTGGCTGAAAAGAAAGGCGTGAAAATTATCGAAGGAAATTCTTTGCGCTTTGAAGAGTTTTGGAGCCTACTCGATCAGACGAGCGGCAGAGACAAATTTAGTCCGCACGGAAGAAATTATTACAAATCCATGCTCGAGCTGTCTTCGGATTTTATCAAATTGTTCTTTGCCGAATACGAAGGCAAGGCGATTGCCGCCGGCATTTTTTCTTTTTTTGGCGACTCGGTTACCTATCTTCACGGCGGATCCGCCAATGAACTTCGAAATGTAATGGCGCCGTTTTTACTGCAATGGCATCTTATCAAACTGGCGAAAGAGAGCGGATTCAAATATTACGATTTTCACGGGGTCAGCGAAGAAAAGTGGCCGGGAGTAACGAGATTTAAAAAAGGTTTTGGCGGCGAAGAGATAAATTATCCCGGCACTTTTGATTTGACTTATGACGAAGGTTGGTACGGGATTTATAAGATGGTCAGGAAGGTACGCAGGACATTCTAATTTTAAACTTAAAATTACATGGATAAGTTTCTGTTAAAAATCAAAAAATTAATTCCTTCTAAAATATTTAAAATCCTTCAGCCCACTTACCATTATTTATTGAGCGCTTTTTCCGCTTTTTGGTATGGCAGGCCTTCGGAGAAATTGATCGTTATCGGCATAACCGGCACGACCGGAAAGACAACATCCGTTTATATGATGGCAAAGACCCTGGAAGCGGCCGGATATAAAGTCGGTTATACCTCGACCGCCATGTTTGGCGACGGCGAAAGGGAATGGCTGAACGACAAAAAAATGACCATGGTCGGGCGATTTTTCACGCAAAGAATGCTTAGAGACATGGTCAAAAACAAATGCCAATACGCCGTAATCGAAACCACTTCCGAAGGGGTGAGGCAATTTCGTCATAAATTCATCAATTATGACATTTTGATTTTTACCGGTCTTTATCCCGAGCATATCGAATCGCACGGCGGATTTGAAAATTACAAAATCGCCAAAGGCAAATTGTTCGAGCATCTCAAGTCATGTAAAACAAAATACGCCGATGAAAAAAAATTTGTTTACGCGGGGGCGAGCGAGTTAAAGAAAACCGATTTAAATAAGGTTAAAAAAACAACCATTGTTAATTTGGACGATGAGTACGCTTTTTATTTCACCGAATTTTGGGCGGAGGAAAAGTGGGGGTACGCTGAACAAAACTCAAAACGCAAAACTCAAAACGCAAAACTCAATTTGATTACGTATGGCGAGATCAAGGTGAGCCAATCGGGAACAAGTTTTAAAGTGGAAAAGGCAAGAATCAACCTCCAGCTTCTCGGCGCTTTTAACGCGACCAACGCCATGAACGCGGTTTGTGTCGGCCTTTCCCAAAACATAAATTTGGATTCGATTAAGAACGGACTGGAGAAAATAAAAGGCATCCCGGGCAGGCTTGAAAAAATTGATTCGGGCCAGCCCTTTACTGTGATTGTCGATTACGCTTTCGAGCCGAACGCCGTCAAAAAATTATATGACGCGGTTAAAATAATCCCGCATAATAAAATCATCCATGTTTTGGGAGCGACCGGCGGAGGCAGAGACGCTTCGCGCAGACCGGCTTTGGGGAGATTGGCCGGAGAAAACGCGGAAATAGTGATTGTCACAAACGAAGATCCTTACGACGACGACCCCAAATTGATAATCGATCAGGTCGCGTTTGGCGCGGAATACAAAGGCAAAGAAGAAGAAAAGGATTTATTCAAGATATTGGATCGCGGGCAGGCCATTAAAAAGGCTTTAGCTTTAGCCGACGAAAACGATGTTGTATTGATTACCGGCAAGGGTAGCGAGCAGGCGATTTGCGCGGCTCGAGGCGAAAAAATACCCTGGGACGATCGAAGGGTTACCGAAAGATTTTTAAAGGAATCATTCGCAACGGAGATGTCAGGATAAAAAATATAAAAAAAGATTGTGGATAAGTTTTCCCTCTTTTTTTATTTTGTCCGTATTTTTTTAAATTTAAAGCTAAAATTAAATAAAATTTTTTTCATTTTTCATTTTTAAGAAAAATCAAAAAATTCTCTTGACAAAGAGGAAGGAAATTGCTAGGATAAAAAACAGCATTCAAACTAAAGCTTCAGGAATATATTTCAAAAATTCGGAAAACGGAAATAAACGGAAAATTCGCGCACAAGCTGCGAAAAATAGCCGTTTTTTTGTTTTTAAAGCCACAAATACCCCCAAAACCAAATTTATATAAACCCGTGCTTTTTAAATATTTTTCTAAAATAGAGGTGGCCAGGACTTCGTCTAATTAAATTGAATATCATTTTTATCGTGTTCTTAATAAAAGAGAGCATTTTTTTAGTCTGAAAAAACAAAATTTAACGATTTCCCAAGACAGAGAGAAATTTCGGGGACGCGAATGTAAAATAAAAAATCGAAAATATCTAAATTATAATTTCCAATTTCTAATAAAACGCCCAATGTCAAAAATCAAATCAGAAGTCGGCTTATTAGAAATTATGATTTAAAAATTAGAAATTTATTTTCAAATATTTATGCCCACTCAAATTCAAGAACGAAAAAGCTTTAACGCAATCAAAGAAGCCATGCCCTTGCCGGATTTAATTGAAATCCAAAAAAATTCATATAATTGGTTTTTGAAGGAAGGGTTGGCCGATTTGTTCGATGAGATTTCTCCGATTACCGATTTCATCGGACGCGATTTGGAATTGTATTTTGAAGAATACTATCTTGACGAACCCAAATTTACGGAAGCTGAAAGCAAGGCGAAAAATATCACTTATGAGGCGCCTCTCCGCGTTAATGTCCGCTTGGTAAACAAGAGAACGGGACAAACCTCCACACAGGAAGTTTTCTTGGGCGATTTTCCGATCATGACCAAAAACGGAACCTTTATCGTTAACGGTATCGAAAGAGTCGTTGTTTCCCAGTTGATCAGAAGCGCCGGCGTCATCTTCACTTCCGAATTTATCAAAGGTAAGAAATATTACGGGGCGAAAATTATTCCGAATCGCGGCGCCTGGCTTGAAATTGAAACCGACGCCAATAAAGTCATTTGGGTGAGAATCGACCGCAAAAGAAAGGTCGCGGTAACTTCGCTTTTGCGCGCTTTCGGTTACTCGACCGACGAAGAAATTAAAGAGTTGTTCAAGGGTTCTGATGAAGAATATGTTGACGCCACCATCGCCAAGGACGTGGCGAAAAACGAAGCGGAGGGCTTGAAAGAAGTTTACAAAAGAATTCGTCCGGGCGATTTGGCGACGACAGATAACGCCCGTCAGCTTATCCATTCTATGTTCTTTCGTTTCGATCGTTACGACTTCGACCGCGTCGGCCGTTACAAATTAAACAAGAGATTCAATTTTGACATTCCCGTCAATAAAGAAACGAGAATTTTCAGGCGCGAAGATTTGGTTTCCATTTTAAAAGAAGTCATCCGTTTGAATATCACTCAAGAACAGGAGGACGATATCGACCATCTCGGTAACCGCAGAGTAAGGGCCATCGGCGAACTTATTCAAAATAAATTCAGAGTCGGCTTGGCCCGCATGGAAAGAATCATCAAAGACAGAATGAGCACGGCCGATTTAACAACCCTGACCCCGAACAAATTGATTAACGCCCGTCCGGTCATAGGCGTAGTGAAAGAATTTTTTATGTCTTCACAACTTTCGCAATTCATGGACCAGACCAATCCTTTGGCCGAACTCGAACATAAGCGCCGTTTGTCAGCCATGGGCCCGGGCGGCTTGACTCGGGAAAGAGCCGGATTCGATGTTCGCGACGTGCATACGACCCATTACGGCCGCATTTGTCCGATCGCCACTCCGGAAGGACCGAATATCGGCTTGGTCGGCCATATGGCCAGCTACGCCAAATTAAACGATTACGGTTTTTTGGAAGCGCCTTACCTACGCGTGCTTCACGATGTCGTTAATGATCCTAAAATTACAGTCGGCAGAATCGCCCGCGAAGACCTGCATGAAATAAAGGAAAGCGGCAAAGAAGGAAAATTGATCGTTAAAGCCGGAGAAAAAATTTCCGACGCTAAAGCGAAAGAGTTAAAAGAAAAATTGGGTCACATAACCATTCCGATCAAACCGGTCGTTACGGACGAGATCGTTTATCTCGACGCTTTTGAAGAAGAAAGATACATCACCGCCTCCGCCACCACTCCGATTGACGAAAACGGATATTTTCTCGTAGAAAGATTGGAAGTGAGAAAATACGGAAAACCGGCGACGGAAGAAGCGACTAAAGTCGATTTCTTCGGGGTTTCCGCTCATCAAATCATTTCCGTGGCCACTTCCTTAATTCCATTCATGGAACATGACGACGGCCAGCGCGCTTTGATGGGAACAAATATGCAACGCCAGGCGGTCCCCCTTATTACCGCGGAAGCTCCTATTGTCGGTACCGGTATTGAAAAAAGAGCGGCCATCGATTCGGGACATGTCATTGTCGCCGAAGAAGACGGAGAGATTGTAAAAATTGACGGCGCGGGCATAACCGTTCGAAACAAAAACGGAAAAGACAGAGTTTATGTTTTAACCAAGTTTTTGCGTTCTAACGCTTCCACTTGCATAAATCAGCGTCCGATAGTGAACAAGGGCGATAAAATCAAAAAGGGCGACGTTATGACCGATTCATCCGCCATTGATAAAGGAGAGCTCGCTTTGGGGAAAAACATTTTGGTCGCCTTCATGACTTGGGAAGGTTTTAATTATGAAGATGCGATCATTATTTCGGAGAGATTGGTGCGTAAAGACGTTTATTCATCAATCCATATCGAGGATTACACAATCGATGTTCGCGACACAAAACTCGGTCCTGAAGTCGTGACCAACGATATTCCGAATATAGGTGAAGAAAAATTAAAAGACCTCGATGAAAACGGCATTATCCGCATCGGCGCCGAAGTTTCGTCGGGCGATATTTTAGTTGGTAAAATTACCCCGAAAGGAGAAACCGAATTATCCGCCGAAGAAAAATTGTTAAGGGCGATTTTCGGCGAAAAAGCGAAAGACGTCCGCGACTCTTCCTTGTATTTGGAACACGGCGAACACGGTAAAGTCGTCGACGTAAAAATTTTTTCGCGCGACGAAGGCGATAAATTGGCCGCCGGAGTTATTCAATCCATCCAAGTTTCGGTTGCCAATTTAAGAAAGATACAATCCGGAGACAAGATGGCGGGCCGCCACGGAAACAAAGGCGTAATTTCGAAAATCGTTCCCATCGAAGACATGCCTTTTATGGCGGACGGCACCCCGATCGATGTCATTCTTTCGCCTTTGGGCATCGTTTCCCGTATGAATCTCGGACAACTTTTAGAAACTCATTTGGGGCTGGCCGCCAAAAAACTTAAATACAAAGTGATGACGCCGCCTTTGGATGGAATAAACGAAGAAGTGATACGCGAAGAATTAAAGAGGGCCGGCATGCCCGAAGACGGCAAGGTGACTCTTTACGACGGCAAAAGCGGCGAGTCTTATGACCACAAAGTCACGGTAGGTTACAAATATATGTTGAAATTGAACCATATGGTCGAAGATAAAATTCACCAGCGTTCAATCGGTCCGTACTCGCTTATCACCCAGCAGCCTCTCGGAGGCAAGGCGCAATTCGGCGGACAAAGATTCGGAGAAATGGAAGTCTGGGCCCTTGAAGCATATGGCGCGGCTCACAGCTTGCAGGAAATTTTAACGATTAAATCCGACGACGTGCCGGGACGCAGCAAAGCTTACGAATCGATCATTAAGGGCGAACAGATAAGAAAATTGAACGTTCCGGAATCGTTTAACGTTTTGGTTCGCGAATTGAAGAGTCTCGGATTCGATGTCGAACTTATCGGCGAAGGAACTCATGATCATGAAGAAACCGAAGGTTTGGACGAAGAAGCGAAGCGGGGAGAAGCGGACGAGAAACAGCAGTTAAAATAAAATGCCTAAATTATAATTCCTAATTTCTAACGCAATTGTTTAAACAAAAATGTAATTCATTAGAAATTATAATTTAGAAATTAGAAATTTTTGATTTTTAACATATTTTTATGCTTAATCCAATAAAAACAACTGATTTCGACGCGATCAAATTAAAATTGGCTTCACCGGACGAAATTTTGGAATGGTCTCACGGCGAAGTTACGCGTCCGGAAACCATCAATTACCGAACGCAAAAGCCGGAAAAGGACGGTTTGTTTTGTGAACGCATTTTCGGTCCGTCAAAAGATTGGGAATGTTATTGCGGCAAATACAAAAAAATTCGCTACAAGGGAATCGTTTGCGACAAGTGCGGCGTGGAAGTGACAAGAAGCATGGTCAGGCGCGAGCGCATGGGCCATATAAAATTGCAAGCCCCCGCTACCCATATCTGGTTTTTGCGCGGCATTTCCTCAAAAATCGGTTTAATTTTGGACCTGTCCATGCAACATCTGGAAAAGGTTGTTTACTTTGCGAGTTTTATCATTACCGATGTCAATGAAGATTTAAAAAACGCCACCATCGAACAGATCAAACAGGAATTTAAATCAAAGAAGAAATCGATCGAATCGGAGTTCAATCAGCAAGTCAATGAATTGAAAAACAAAAAAGGGAAAATGCTTCAGTCCGGAAAAGATAAAGACAAAGTCGAAAAAGAAGTCGAAGAAGGAATAGCCGCTTTGGAAAAAGCGCGCGATGAGAAATTGGAAAATTTGAATCAGGCCTTCGATCAAGCGCAAAAAGAATTGAAAGATTTGAAACCGTTAACCATTATTCCGGAAAGCACTTATCAAAATTTGAGCTTGAAATACGGCCATATTTTCGAAGCGGGAATCGGCGCCGAGGCCGTACGAAAACTTTTGGAAAGAATCGATCTCGACAAGACCATCGAAACTTTGGAAAAAGAATTGGAAGAAGCCTTGGACTCGAAAAAAGAAAAATTGACCAGACGGCTAAAATTATTTAAAAGTTTAAAAGTGAACGGTTTGAGACCCGAGTGGATGATCATGACCGTTCTTCCCGTCATTCCGCCGGATTTAAGGCCAATGGTCGCTTTAGACGGAGGCCGTTTCGCGACTTCCGATCTGAATGATCTTTATCGCCGCGTCATCAATCGCAATAATCGTTTAAAACAGCTTCTCGATCTTAATGCTCCGGAAGTAATTTGCCGCAATGAAAAAAGAATGCTTCAAGAAGCGGTTGACGCCTTGATTGACAATTCCGCCCATCACGGCAAAACGGTTGTCGCTTCCACCGGTCAAAAAAGAATGCTTAAATCTTTGGCCGATTCGCTCAAAGGCAAACAAGGGCGTTTCCGCCAAAATTTGCTCGGAAAACGAATTGATTATTCCGGCCGCAGCGTTATCGTCGTCAATCCCAAATTGAAATTGAACCAATGCGGTTTGCCGAAAACAATGGCCTTGGAATTATTCAAACCGTTTATCATCAGCCGGTTGATTAAAGAGGAGTTGGTGCATAACGTCAGGAGCGCTTCCCGTTACATCGAAGCCGGTCATGATCGCGTTTGGGATATTTTGGAAGATATTATTAAAGAAGCTTATGTCATGCTGAATCGCGCTCCCACTTTGCATCGCCTCGGCATCCAGGCTTTCCAGCCGATTCTTATAGAAGGCAAGGCCATTCAAATTCATCCTTTGGTCTGCGTCGCGTTTAACGCAGACTTCGACGGCGACCAAATGGCCGTTCACGTTCCCCTGACAAAAGAGGCCGTTGCCGAAGCGCGCGATATCATGCTTTCTTCGCACAATCTTTTAAAGCCGGCCACAGGCGATCCGGTTGTCGCTCCGGGGCAGGATATTGTTTGGGGAAGTTTCTATATGACACTCATGGTTAACGACAAAGATGATGTTAAAAAATTAAGACATTTCTCTTCGAAAGGCGAGGCAAAACTTGCCTATGAAAGCGGAAAATTAAAATTACAGGATGCAATCGTAGTCAAATTAAACGGCGGCGAATTGGTTAAGACGACCATGGGAAGAATAATTTTCAATGAAATTTTGCCGGAAAAATTGCGTTTTGTGAATGATGTGGTCAACAAGGGCAAATTGAAAAATTTGGCCAAAGACTGTCTGCGCCATTACGGCGAAGAAAGAACGGTCGTGTTCTTGGATGAATTAAAAGACAACAGTTTCAAATATATTACCCGAAGCGGGCTTTCCTGGGGCATGGACGACTTGCCTTATTTTGAAGAAAAAGATCAACTTATTAGCGAAGCCGGAAACATGGTTGAAAATATCCAGGAACAATACGAAGAAGGCCTTTTGACCGAAAGCGAACGCTACGCCAAAGTTATCGAACTTTGGACCAATGTCAAAGATAAAGTAACCGATATTTGCAAACGCGGCCTGCCCAAAGACGGTCCCGTTTATTCCATGATCGAATCCGGCGCTCGCGGTTCATGGACACAGCTCACTCAAATTTTGGGCATGAAAGGTTTGGTAACCTCTCCTTCCGGAGATATTATCGAATTGCCGGTTAAAGGAAATTTTAAAAGAGGATTCGGCGTGCTTGAATATTTTATTTCCACTCACGCGACCAGAAAGGGTTTGTCCGATACCGCTTTAAGAACCGCAAACGCCGGCTATCTTACTCGTCGTTTGGTTGATGTTTCTCAAGATGTTATGATTACCGAAGAAGATTGCGGCGATACCGAAGGATTGGTTTTAACCAAAAAGGAAAGTGATGAAATGGGTTATGAATTGACAAAAAGAATCGTCGGCAGATATTTGGCAAAAGATTTGCTCAGCGCGAAAGGCAAAATATTGGTTAAAGCCGGCGAATTGATTACGGAAGAAACGGTTGAAAAGTTGAAAAAAGAAGATATCGAGGAAGTTTGCATCAGATCGGTTTTAAATTGCAAATTAAGTCGAGGCGTCTGCATGAAATGTTACGGTTACGACCTGGGCTACAACAAACCGGCCAAGATCGGCACCGCCGTCGGCATTATCGCCGCGCAATCGATCGGCGAACCAGGAACCCAGCTTACCATGAGAACGTTCCATACCGGAGGCGTCGCCGGCTCCGAAGACATTACTCAAGGTTTGCCGAGAGTGGAAGAAATTTTCGAAGCTCGCTCCCCGAAAAGAAAGGCTTTTATTGCCGATGTTGACGGTAAAGTAAAAATCGAATCCGCGCAAAGAGTGATAGAAGACGAAGAGGGCAAGATGATCGTTACCAATCCACAATCCAAGATTTTAAGAATATTTTACGAAGGCACCGATATAGATAAATATTATTTCAACGAGGCGGTGAAAGAGGCACAATCCGAAGGCGCAATAACGAAAAAAACCGAACCGAAAATGGCGGTGAAGAACGGAGATAAAGTTGACGCCGGGGAAGAATTGTTTTCGATCGGAAAAAAATCGGTAAAGGCAAAACGCGGGGGCGTTGTTCAAGTGGAAAACAAGCTGGTCAAGGTCGAGACTAAATCGGAAAAAATCAGGGAATATGCCATTCCGAAGGGTTTCAATATCTGGGTTAAAGACGGAGACGCCGTAAAAAGAGGGGATCAGCTTACCGAAGGCAGCCTGGACTTGGATGAATTATACGAACTCCGCGGCAAGCTGGATACTCAGAAATACGTCATTAAAGAAATTCAGTACGTGTATTCTTCTCAGGGTCAGCCCCTGAACGACAAGCATATTGAAATTATCGCCAGACAAATGTTCTCAAGAATTATGGTTACGGATTCCGGAGAAACCGATTTGTTGCCCGGAGAAACTTTGGAAAAGTCCGTTTTTGATCGCGCCAACGAAGAAGCGAGAAAAAACAAAAAGAAAGAAGCGAAAGGCGATCTTCTTCTCCTTGGAATCAGCAAAGTTTCTTTGACAACAGACAGCTTCTTGTCCGCCGCGTCCTTCCAGGAAACCGCCCGTGTTTTGATCGACGCCGCCGTCAGCGGAAAGGTGGACTACCTCCGCGGTCTAAAAGAAAATGTTATCATTGGCCGTTTGATTCCGGCCGGAACGGGATATGATCCCGAAAAGTATAACGAGAATGATTAAAAATTGAAAAAATTAAGATTAAAAAAGCGTTCCAGTGTAATGGAACGCTTTTTTCATAACTCAAAACTCAAAACGAAAATCTCAAAACCAAACTTAAAACTAAAAACGATTAAAATTTAGTTTTAAGATTTGAGTTGTAGTTTTGAGTTTTGACATTTGAGTTTTGAGTTAAACCAAATCCAATTTTTTAATATTCTCATCCGCAATCGCCTGGATAATTTCAATTTGTTTTCTTCCTGCTTCGTTTTTGAACAGATGCGCAAATCTGCCTTGCATTTTTAAATATTCCTCGACTTTGATTTGCGGCTGCGGAATTTTCATGACTTTGCTTAACCGGCCGCTGGTGTATTCGATGACCGGATAAAATCCTGTTTGCGCCGCCAATTTTCCGATTTTTATCGTTTGACTCGGATTGAATTTCCATCCCGGAACGCAAGGCGCGAGAATTTGCACATAACTCGGCCCCGGCACGCTTAAAGCCTTTTTTATTTTATCCGCGATATCCAAAGGAAAACCGGCCGTGGTTTGGGCGACATAATTCAATCCGTGCGCGAGAGCGATGGAAATCATATCCTTTTTTTTCTGATGCGAACCGATTCCGTCTATGGCGCACTGTTCTTTGGCGATGCATTTTCCCGTCGGCGTGGTTGTCGTATCCGCTCCCCAGGGAGTCGCTCCCGAAGCTTGGATACCCGTGTTTGAATACGCCTCCGTATCGTAACAAACATACAAAACATCGTCTCCCCGCTCCCACATTCCCGAAATTAATCCGAAGCCGATATCGAAAGTGCCGCCGTCTCCGCCCTGAGCGACGACCTTGATTTGCTTATCCCGCTTTTGTTTTTTAAGCGCCGCTTTGATTCCGGTGGCGATGGCGGCCGCATTTTCAAATACCGAATGCATCCAAGGTATTCCCCAGGCGCTTTCGGGATAAGGAGTTGTGGTTACTTCAAGACATCCCGTGGCATTGGCAATAATGACATCGGGTCCTAAATTTTCTAAAACGGTTCTGGCCGCGATCATCTGGCCGCAACCGGCGCAAGCGCGATGGCCGGGAGCAATTGGCAGTATTTTTTTGGTAGCTTGCTGACGCTTAGGATTATTAATTGGCATATTTTACAAATGTTGAATTATAAAATTTCTAATTTCTAATCTTTAATTTCCAAACAATTTTAAATGATTTAATTTTTAAACTTTTTAAAATTAGGAAATTGAAAATTGGGAATTGTTTAAAAATTAAAAATTATAACGTGTTTTTATTTCGATTTTGATATTTGTAAACTTCCTAAGTTTGTTAGTTTATAGTTTTAATTTAGTAAAATGACATCGCTTCTTTAAAATTTTTCAGATTTTTAGCTTTTTCAAATTGTTTTATGAATTTATTCGCATCAAGTATTTCGATTAAAACCGGCTTTCCTTTGGGGGAAAAATGGATGATAAAATTGCCGAATTCGCGGGCGCTCGCGATCGATTCGTTTGACAATTCAATATTTAAAATATTCGCGTCTGGGTCGTAGAACATATTTTTATTGTCATTCCCGACCTGATCGGGAATCCAGGATAAAACCGTATAAAAGGTGAATTAAGAAGCATGGCTAGGAATAAAAGTTCGCGGTTTTAATTCTAGATCACCGCTTCCCGCCTGCAACGCTATGCGTAGCATTCCGGGCAGGTCGCGGGGATGACAGTTAAAGATTTTTCACAGGATAAAATGTCAAAACCTTAATCATTTCTCCGTCCATCTGATAAATAACGGTAATTCCGTCTTTCTGCGCGAAAATTTTTTTGCCCTTTTTTCTGATTTTGTCCGGCAACTTTATCACATCTTCTATCTGTTCTTTGCGGAAATAAACTTTGTGCTTATTAAGAATATCAAATTTTTTTTCGGCGTAGGCGGTAAAGTAAATCATATTATTGACAAGCCCCTTCTTTAATTATATAGGTTCCGGTTATATTATAGGCTTGGGCGCAATTGTCGGTCCAGACATCGATTCGCGATCCGGTTATCGCCGAACCTTTATCGGTTACAGTATAAGTTTGTCCATTTATACAAATATTCGAAAGCTTGGGGAAACAACTCCAATCCGCCGCAACAGATCCTGATGTCGGACTTCCGCCTGATGCAGTCTGCTGGCAATAAGGAACGTTCTTGTTGTCAAAATCATTGCAGGAGGACCATGTAAACCCCTTGCTATTTGAACAATCATGCGATCCGTTTCTTCCTGTACCGCTTGGACAAGAGCAATTCAAACCGACTTGACAGAGAAAATCGTGTCTTGCGCTGGAAGTATCGCCATATTGAGTGGTCGTTGTCGGCTGGCAATAGCCGGTGATTAAAGCGCTGATTCCGCTTTGTTTTTGGGCATCGGTTAGGCTGGAACAGCTTGTTTGCGCGTATTGTTGTTCTACTTGTGAAAGCGGTTGGACCATGCCTACGGTTATCGGTTTTAAAAAGACCAAGGCGGGGCTGATTTGATCAAGAATTACATACGAACTCAAGGCTATGACAAGGCCGACTACCGAGGCCTTGATCCAGTTTTGTGCTTCCGTAATTTGCCCCGCGTTGCCGCCGGCCGTAAGCCATAAGAATCCGCCGACCATCATGACGATAACGGCGACAATGCCGACAATGCCGATGGCGTAATTGTAAATCGCGGCAATATATTGCGCAATCCAGGGGAATTTGCAACTTTGGTTGTCGCCCGTGCCCTGACAGGTGGGAGCGCTTTGGGCGGATATTTTGTCCAGACCGGGAATGGTCACGTTAAGATTGTTAAAGGGGTTGGTTATGGGCGGGGAAGAGGCCCAGACTTTTGATGGCGCATTAAAAAGAAACAATGTACCGGTCAGAATTAAAAAAAGTATTAAAAATTTTTTATTAAAATATTTCATTTAAATGAGAGAATTATTGACAAACATAATTTGAAGGACTGGCGCATGCTTCGCTGGCGCTTCTAGAACATTTTTTATTTGTGCTGTTCGGACAATCGGAATCTACGCAACACGGATCGCCATTTTTCCCTATTGTGCAAATACCTCCGGAGATACCCAGAGCGCAATTCAATCCGCTTTGGCATTGATGTATGGAATTATTCGGATCATTGCAAGGTGAATTGACAGAGCCATCGTAACAGATAGAGTTGATGCAATATTGTGGATATGGGCATAATATTCCATTTTGTGGGTCGCAAACACCAACTGCTCCTGACGGACTTTTACATTTTCCCGACCCCGAATCGCAAGTATAATCCTTATTCCAATAGCCCTTACAATCAGAAAAAGATTTCATAGAGCAGGTATTAGTATTGTCTTGACAACATCCGAATGTTTGAACCGTGCTAACTTGTCTAACTTGTATCGGTTTTAAATTCACCAAATCCGGATTGATGGTCGCCAAAATAAGATAAGAGGAAAGGGCGAGGACCAGACCGATAATCGAGCCTTTTATCCATTCTTGCGCTTCCGTGATCTGCCCCGCGTTGCCGCCGGCCGTGAGCCATAAGAATCCGCCGACCATCATGACGATAACGGCGAGAATGCCGACAATGCCGATGGCGTAATTGTAAATCGATTGAATGTATGAACCGATCGAATTAGGGTTAATCTGTATAGTCGCGCCTTGCTGGAAATTGCCCACCGTTACTTGCGGAGTAAAATTGACATTGGCCGCGCGGCTTTGTTTGGGGACGGTTATTAGAAACAAAAGAGAAACCGTTTGCAGGAGAAAAATGGTGGCGAAAACTATTTTGAGAATCTTAGGGAAAGATTTCATAAATTTATCTCAAATCTCAAAGCGCAAAACTCAAAACCAAAACTTAAAACTCAAATGTTTTTTTAAGTTTTAAATTTTTAGTTGTAGTTTTGAGTTTTGACATTTGCGTTTTGAGTTATAAATCAGCGTCCAATAAACTTAACCTTGTTTTCTTTCTGTTTCATATCCTTTATCACCCTCCCGATCATCTCTTTCGAAATATCCCTTCCGCCTAAGCCCAAAACAAAACTTCGGACATTGGCCATCGTTTTTCCCTGCAGAGTCGACTTTACTTCCATGGCCAAAGGACCGGCATGGCCCAAGGAAATCGCTTTGTCGATTACGGCGATATGCTTAGCCTTAGATAAAATTTGGGCGATTTCTTTTTCCGGAAAAGGGCGGAAAGTCTTGATTTTTAAGACGCCTATTTTTCCTCCGGGGAAAAGGGATTTTTTATTGACTTCATCGGCAACATCTTTAACGGTTCCGACTACCGATCCCATGGCGACAAGCACCGTTTTAGCGTTACTTGGTCCATAATATTCAAGAAGACCGTTATCAAAAATTCCCTTGATCTTCTTTGCCAAGGCGACCGTCACCTGTCGTTTGTTATCTGACATCTTAAATATTTTTTTAAATTGTTCGTATTCTCTTAAAATAACCTCTTTGCTATCCATCAAATCATTATGTAAGTCTTCTCTAATTTCCATATAATCCGCCGGGGTGGCGAACGCACCCAAAGTCACGGGATTTTTCGGATCAAGATATTCGCCTATTTTCGGTTTGTAAGAAGGCAGATATTTTTTTATTTTTTCCGCACTTGGGATGATGACCGGTTCATATGTATGCGTCAAAACAAATCCATCGACATTGATCATGACCGGAATTTTAAGTTGCTCCGCGATTTTGAAAGCCATGACGTGCTGGTCGACGGCTTCCTGATGGTTTTCGGCAAAAAACATGATCCAACCGGCGTGGGTGACGGCATGCACATCCTGCTGGTCGTTCCAGATATTGATCGGCGCGGAGACGGCTCGGTTGGCGCAGGTCATCACAACCGGCAATCGCATGCCGGCGATATTGTAAACCACCTCGGTCATGAGCAAAAGTCCCTGCGAACTGGTGGCGGTATAAACTCGCGCTCCGGCCGCGCTGGCTCCGGCGACAATCGAAGCGGCGGCGAATTCGCTTTCGGCGCGCACGAATTCATAGTCTGATTCTCCGTCAGCCTTGAATTTGGCCAAATCTTCGACGATATGCGTTTGCGGAGTGATGGGGTAAGCGGAGATGACATCGGGAGCAATGGTTTTTATGACTTGAGCAATCGCGTTGCTTCCTTCTAAAATTTGTTTTTTTTCATTCATACTGTTAAACTCAAATCTCAAATCTCAAAACGCAAAACCAAAACTTAAAATTTAAAACTATATCAGTTTTTTGGTTTTGAGTTGTAGTTTTGGGTTTTGACATTTGCGTTTTGAATTAAGGACTTGAAAAGAGAAAAATGTTTTTGTGAATAGCTTATTACTTTTCTTCAAGTTCCATTTCGATCGCTTTCGCCGGGCATTCGGCGGCGCATATTCCGCAACCTTTGCAGTAATCGTAATCGCAATCAAAATATTGTTTTCCGCTTGAATTCAATTTATCCGTTTGAAAAGCGACGCCTTCGGGGCAAACTCGTTTGCAAGTGCCGCAGGCAATGCATTTTTCATGGATGTAAATGGGCTTAAAAGTCCGCCAATTGCCGGTTTTATTTCTCAGAGTGGAATTCGGTTTGGCCGATGTTTTAATTTTCATGTTTTTGCAATGCTAATTTTTTAATATTAAGGCGCAAATCTTCGAATTTGTAAGCTTCTTCAACCGCTTTGATATTCTTTTTTATCAAGTCCGCGCCCTTTTCTTTAAACTTTTCTTCGATCGCTTCTTTGAGTGAATCCAAACTGACAAGATGAGTCGCCTTGGCGAAAGCGCCGAGGATTGTCGTATTAACGATATTTTTACCAAGAATTTTTAAGGCGATTTTTGTCGCGTCCACCGTATAAATATTTTCTTCCGGAATAATTCCGCCCTTTCCCTTTGTCAGGGGAACGGTTTTTTCCTTTTTACTCGTATTTACTATTACAATCGTGTCTTCTTTGGCGCCGCGAAGCAAGTCGACATTGCCGATCAGGGTCGAATCTTGAATAATTAAAACATTGGGATTGTTGACCTGTTCGCGCAAACGAATCTTCTCATCGTCAATTCGGGCGAATGCTTCGATCGGCGCGCCGGTCCTCTCCACTCCGAAAGAGGGGAAAGCTTGAGCTATTTTTCCTTCCTTGAACGCGGCGATGGCGATTAATTCGGCGGCGGTTACGACGCCCTGGCCGCCGCGACCGTGAATACGAATCTGTTGCATAATTTAAAAATAAGATAAATAAGACCAAGAAGATAAATAAGAATTAAACTAATAAAAATTTTTATTCTTATTTATCTTATTTTTCTTTTTATTTTGTAAACTTGTCAATAATCTCTTCCCATCCCGACATCGGAATATCGCCTTCAAGTTTGTAGCCGTTTACAAACCAGGTGGGCGTGCCTTTTACCCCTAAATTTTGGCCATCCGTGAAATCTTTTTGGATTTGCGGCAGATATTTTTGCGAAGTGAAACAGGAATCGAAATTATTCATATCGGCGCCGATTTCATTGGCCAATTCTTCAAGCTGGCCCTGTGTGGAAACGCCCTGGTTAAGAAACAGTTTATCGTACATGGGCCAAAACAGACCTTGCTCTCCGGCGCAACGGGCGGCTAAGGCCAAGTCGGCGGAATAACTTTGCTTTATGGGGAAGTCGCGGAAAATAAATTTGATATCATTTTTATGTTCGACTGTCAGTTCGCGGATATTGGGGAAGGACGCCTCGCAGAAAGGACAGGCAAAGTCGGCGAATTCGACAATGGTTATTTTCGGATTGGCCGAACCGAGCCAATAATCGTTTTCCGTATCCGCCGTGGCGTCGTATTTTTGCCCGGTAAGATTACTGTCAATTTGAGCGTTCAGAGAAAGATTGCCCGTTTTATAACCCTGTACCAAGGAAACAAAATAAAAACCGATCGCCACTAAAAGCGCTAAAAAAAGCATGGCTAAAACAACAAGAAGAACGCCCCACCATTTTTTGTACCATATTTTTGTTTCGCGCATCAAATTTTGATATAATAGTATAATCCGAATGACCCGAATATTATCCGAATGTTTCATAAATTTTTAAGTGCGAATTTTTCGGAGCATTCGGATAGTATTTGCAGATTCGGATTGTATTTATTATAACATTTTTTTATGAATAACCAAAATCCTAAAAATAATGCGAATTTACGAATTATATGCGAATGCCAGGAATTAAAAATGAAATAGAAATGGCCGAGAAAAAAATGGAAAGAAAGACTAAAAGACGCAAGGGGAAAAAGATCAAAATGAAGGTGAGCGGAGCGGGGGTGAAGAAATTGAGCGAGATAATAAAGAAGAAAGAGGTCAAAAAATAAAATTAACATAATGGAATTTTTGAATTTTGTAATTTTTAATTTTTAAATGATTTTTTAATATCAAAAATTTTAAAAATTAAAAAATTGTCATGAAATTATTTTCCTGGAATGTAAACGGAATAAGAGCCGCGGCAAAAAACGTGGAAGTTTTATTGAAGAAGGGGAAGCCGGATATTATCGGCTTGCAGGAGGTGAAGATAAGCGACGCGGCGCGGGCAAAAGTAAAGTTTTATTTTAAGGACTATGACGAATATTGGAATCCGGCGGCACGACCCGGCTATAGCGGCACGGCGGTTTTTGTCCGGCGAAATAGCAGGAACATGATTAATCATGTTCCTGCGAAAATTACAAAAGGCATGGGTATCAAAGAATTCGACAAAGAAGGCCGAGTGCAAACTTTGGAATTCAAAAAGTTTTTTTTCGTCAACGCTTATTTCCCGAACGCCAATCGTGAACTTTCCCGCTTGGGCTACAAACTGAAATTCAACAAAGCATTTTTAAAATACGTAAAAACTCTGGAGAAGAAAAAACCGGTGGTCATGTGCGGCGACTTTAATGTCGCGCATGAAGAGATCGATATTAAAAATGTAAAACCCAATATCGGCAACGCCGGCTTTACCCATGAGGAGCGCGTCGACATGAGCATGTTTCTTCAAAAAGGATTTGTCGACACTTTCCGTCATTTGCATAAAAACAAAGCGCAATATTCCTGGTGGAGTTACCGATTTGACGCGAGGTCAAGAAATATCGGCTGGCGTATTGACTATTTTTTGGTTTCCCGTAAAATTATGAAGAACGTAAAAAAGGCGTTTATTTTAGACAAAGTTTTGGGTTCGGATCATGCGCCGGTGGGAATAGAGGTAAATTTTTAGCAACAAGAAGAAAAATAAGATAAATAAGAATAAAAATAAATTTTCTTTTTCTTATTTCTCTTATTTTTCTTATTTTTATGACATACGATTACAAAGAAATTGAATCAAAATGGCAAAAAAAATGGGAAGAAATGGATTTGTATCGCGCCGAGGACTTTTCCGACAAACCGAAATGGTACAATTTAGTCGAATTTCCTTATCCATCGGGAGCGGGATTGCATGTCGGCCATGTTCGCTCGTATACCGCTTTGGACGTGGTTTCCCGAAAATTAAGAATGCAAGGATTTAATGTTTTGTATCCGATCGGCTGGGATGCGTTCGGTTTGCCCACGGAAAATTACGCCATCAAACACAAAATTCATCCCCGTATCGCCACCGAAGAAAATATCGCGACTTTCAAACGCCAGCTCAAAAGTCTCGGCCTCTCTTACGATTGGTCGCGCGAAATCGATACGACCGATCCGGAATATTATAAATGGACACAATGGATATTTTTAAAGTTTTATGAACACGGCCTCGCTTACAAAAAGAAAATGCCGATCAACTGGTGCTTGAGTTGCAAAGTCGGACTGGCGAATGAAGAGGTTGTAGAAGGCCGGTGCGAGCGTTGCGGCGGACCGACGGAGAAACGGGAAAAAGAACAGTGGATGCTCGCAATTACGAAATACGCGGACAGGCTTATTTCCGATTTGGATACGGTTGATTATTTGGAAAAAATAAAAACGCAGCAGATAAACTGGATTGGACGTTCGGAAGGCATTAATTTTACGGAAAAAGTTAAAGATTTAAATATCGAATTTGAAGTGTACGATTCTATTCCGCAAACTTTTTTGGCGCAAACTTTTACCATCATTGCTCCGGAACATCCTTTGGTTAAAAAACTAGTAGAAGGCACGGAATATGAAAAGCCGGTTATGGAATTTGTGGAAGAGATTAAAAGGAAAAAGGCCATTAAAAAATTTGACATAGAAAAAGATTTGGAAGGAATTTTCACGGGCAGGTATGTAGAAAATCCTTTTGGCACAGGCGACCTGCCAATTTGGATAGCCTCGTATGTATTGGCGGATTATGGCACCGGTATTGTAAATTGCAGCGCTCACGATGAACGTGATTTTGCGTTCGCGAAAAAATATAATATTCCTTTAAAAATAGTCTTATTGCCCGAAGATAAGAAACAGGCGAAAAAAGTAAAAAAACTAGACGAGTTTTACAGAGAACCGGACGGACTGATACAACAGCCGGAAGAATTCAAGGGAATGAGATGGGATAAATCTCGCGAACCGCTTATCAATTATATTGAGAAGAAAGGCTTTGGAAAGAAGGCGGTAAATTACAAACTCCGCGACTGGATTTTTTCGCGCCAGCATTATTGGGGCGAGCCGATTCCGATCGTCTTCTGCGAAAAATGCGGAACCGTGCCCGTGCCGGAAAAGGATTTACCCGTAAAATTGCCTGACGTTGAAAATTACGAACCGACGGATACGGGCGAATCGCCTTTGGCAAAAATAACCGACTGGGTAAATACGACTTGTCCGGTTTGCGGCGGCCCGGCAAGACGGGAAACCGATACGATGCCGAACTGGGCCGGTTCGAGCTGGTATTTTTTGCGTTATGCCGATCCGAAAAACGACAAAGCCTTTGCCGATGCGGAGAAATTGAAATATTGGATGCCGGTCAATTTGTATAACGGCGGCATGGAACACACGACCTTGCATCTTTTGTATTCGAGATTCTGGAATAAATTTTTGTACGACATCGGCGTTGTTCCGACTTCGGAACCGTACGCGAGACGCGTATCGCATGGCATGGTTTTGGCCGAAGACGGAAAGAAAATGTCGAAGTCGCTCGGCAACGTGATTAACCCGGACGAAGTCGTGGATGAACTCGGCGCCGATACTTTGCGCATGTACGAAATGTTTATGGGTCCGTTCGGCGAAGCCATCCCTTGGAGCGCGGAAGGAACGCGCGGCGTAAAAAGATTTTTGGACAGGGTTTGGAAATTGCGGAACAGAGTCGAAAATCAGGAATCAAGAATTAAGAATAAAATATTGGATAGTTTGGTCCATAAAACAATTAAAAAAGTGACAGATGATATTGATGGATTTAAATTCAATACGGCGGTGAGCGCGCTTATGATTCTGTTGAATGCTTTTGAAAAAGAAGAAAAGATTTCTGCTCATGATTATAAAATATTATTGCTTCTTCTAAGTCCGCTCGCTCCGCATATTGCGGAAGAATTGTGGTCTCACCTCGCCCCCGATCCCTCTCCTAGTCAGGAGAAGGGAGGTGTCTCTATTTTTCAGCAACTTTGGCCGCAGTTTAATCCGGAATTGATAAAAGAAGAAAAAATAAATCTTGTTATTCAGGTCAACGGAAAAATCCGCGATACGGTTGAAATTGAAGTCGGATTGGTCGAAGATGAAGTGAAAAAAACGGCCTTGGAAAATGAAAAAGTTAAAAAATGGATCGAAGGCAAAGAAATTGTAAAAGTGATTTTTGTAAAAGATAAGCTGGTAAATATAGTGATAAAATAAAAGAGTCGTTCCAGAACGGCTCTTTTAAATAAGGACAAGAAAAAAAATAAGATAAATAAATTTTTATTCTTCTTGTTTTTCTTGCTCTTATTTTATAAATTCGCCACCAGCCATTTTCCGTCGGACTGTTTTTTTACGTGGAAATAAATCGTTGCGCTGTAACTGCCTACAGAAACGGTGGTTGAGTAGATTTTTTCCGTATCAGTCGAAGTCATCAGTTTGGCCCCGGCCATTATGTTTCCCAAAGTGAATTTTCCTTGCGCGTCCAAAAAATTTAAAGTGTAATTTACCGAATTTTGGGCGTCGGGAGTGAAATAAGATAAAGCGACATTATTATTGCCTATTATAATCGCGCTCGCGGCCGAATAAAAGACATCGCTATTATTATCGGAAACGGGGGAAACGGAAATTAATGATCCGGTGTCGATTTGATTTAAGTTTTGGTTAGTAATGCCTAGCCCAAAATTTTTCATAATTGTAAAGGCGTCGCTCGGGCGGCCCAAATAATATAATTTTTGATCGCTCGGATTCAAATACCATGCCTCGCCGTTATTCTCGACTTCGATAAATATTTTTCCAAGATATTTTTCTCGGAAAGCGGAATCGGATTGCAGTTTTTTGAAATCGGTTTCGTTGATGCCCAGGCCGAATCGGCGCATAAGATTAAAGGCATCGCTCGGCCGGCCGAGATAATATTTTTTTAAATCATCCGGATTGACGTACCATGCTTCACCATGCGTTTCGACTTGCAACAATACATAACCCTTTAGGCGAGTCGCCGGATCGGAGCCGGCCCTAACCGAACTCGCTCCGAGTAAGAAAAAAAGTAAAAAGACGCTTATTATAATTTTTTTCATAAATAAAGGAAATTTGGTATAATGAAATTATATGAAAACTGTTCTCAAAATTTATTTGGCACTCGTGATCATGATTTCTTTGGGATTTTTGGGATTAAAAGGGAAAGATTATTTTGAGTTGAAAAAAGTGGCGAAAGCGGCGGGAGGCATGCCGGCGCAATTCGGCGGGATGATTACATATTATTCGCCAAGATGCGTTTCGGATCCGATGACGGGAGTTTGCGCAAATTGTCCCACTTGCACGACTCCTGTAACCGGAGTTGGAAATTTTGTTTGCAACGGCTATCAGGAAATTGATTTTACGCCGGCGGGCGGAACAATCGGTCCGTCCGGTCCGATTTCTAATGTTTGCGTGCCGGCAGTATTTCCTTACCAAGGCGGCGGCACAATTCCGAGAGTGGGCGGTTATATTTTGGGCGGAGGCGCTTCCAATATAATTCCTTGGGTGATCGGGATTTCCAATTAAATTATAACATGGACTTGCTCAAACAAACAAAAGAACTTTGCCGGATTTATAATATAAAACCTGTCCGTTCAAAAGGGCAGAATTTTTTAATTAAGGAAGAATTTTACGACAAAATTATCGAGACTGCGGATTTAGAACGGGATGAAACGGTTTTGGAAGTCGGGCCGGGGCTCGGATTTTTAACCGCGAAATTGGCAAAGCGAGCAAAAAAAGTGATCGCCGTCGAACTCGACGATAAGCTGGCGAATGCTTTGGGAATCGGATTAACGAATCAAAATATTGGTAATGTTGAAATTATAAATAACAACATTCTTGAATTAGGAATTAGGAACCATAAATCAGGGATGGAAATTTATAATAGAAAAGATCATGATTCTTACTTCATAATTCATGATTCTAAATACAAAATTGTCGCTAACCTCCCTTACAATATCACTTCTGTCTTCTTACGGAAGTTTTTGTCTGAAATAGAAAATAGGCCGGAATTAATGGTTTTAATGCTCCAAAAAGAAGTGGCGGAACGTATTACGGCAAGAGCTGGAGATATGAGCCTGCTTGCAGTTTCCGTACAATTTTATGCAAGACCGGAAATTATTCAAATCGTTCCAAAAGAGAATTTTTGGCCCATGCCCGAAATCGACAGTGCGATTGTGAAAATAATACCTCACCCCTCCGACTCCCCTCTCCTAATTAGGAGAGGGGAAGGGGGAGAGGCGGATTTTTTTCGTTTGGTAAGATTCGGTTTCGCGGCAAGGCGGAAAATGCTTAAAAATAATCTGGCCGGAGGTTATCATATTGGACAATCCGAGGCCGAAAACATGATTACGCGAGCCGGACTCGACCCGAAAACAAGAGCGCAGGACATAAGCCTTGACAATTGGCTAAAATTATTTGAAGAAGTGAAGCGGATTATGTTATAATAATAACAACTGTGGAAATAATTTAACAATTAATCAATGCCTGAATTTGAAAATAATAATCAAAATGGCGCATCTCCCTTGACTCCCAAACAAAAATGGGCCGCCGGTTTTTTGGCGGTTTTCGCCGTTGTTTTTTTAATTCTATGGGTATCACAATTTAAAAATTCAATTCAACAACCTTTGAATTCGACCGATCAGTCGCAAATAAATCAGCAGAGCGATCAAAGTCAGAGCGCCGCGAACGATGCCGCTTTAAAAAATAAAGACACGGACGGAGACGGCCTTTCCGATTGGGACGAGATTCATATTTATCATACCTCGCCTTATCTCGCCGACACGGACGGAGACGGAATTCCGGACGGAGTCGAAGTAAGAAACGGAACCGATCCGAATTGTCCCCAGGGTCGAACCTGCAATTCCGGCGGGGTTACGCAAAGCGATAATTTTGTAGACAATACGCCGACCAGTTCCATAGATACGATCGGGAGCACGACGCCGGATTTGAACGGGAATTCGTCGAATTTCAACCTTAATCTGCAAAACCAAAATCCGAGCACGACGCAAGAATTGTTGGGCGGGCAGATGGACGCGCAAACCCTCCGAGCGATGCTCCTTCAGTCAGGCATGGATCCGAACGTTTTAAATAAGATTTCCGATGACAATTTGATGAAGAGCTATCAGCAAACGTTGCAAGGAACGAGTACGGGGCAATAAAAGATTGAATGCAATATAAAATTGAAAAACAGTATAGGTTGAAGAATTATGATTATTCGCAAGAGGGTTATTATTTTGTGACAATTTGTACGAAGAATAAAGAAGAGTTCTTGGGAAATATAGTTGGAGTTGATGACGACGTAAAAGCGGAATTATCAAAAATCGGAAAAATTGTGGAAAAAGTTTGGCTGGAAATCCCTGAACATTTTAAAAATGTTGAATTGGATGAATATGTGATAATACCGAACCATATTCATGGAATTATTGTTATAAAAGAAAATGAATACAGCAGGAACATAATTCATCATGTTCCGGACGAAAATTGTATAAACGGTAGGAACATAGCATGCTATGTTCCTACGAATTATATGAATTATACGGAAGAGGGTTCAAAATTTGGAAAAATAACCCAGAATTCGTTATCTGTAATAATAAGATCATTTAAATCGGCAGTAACAAAATATTTAAATGAAAATATTCCGAATCATGATTTCGTCTGGCAATCTCGTTTTTACGATCATATTATCAGAACAGAAAAATCGTTAAGCAATATACGGGAGTATATCAGAAACAATCCGTTGAGATGGAAATTTGACAGGAATAACGATGAAGAAAAAGACATAAGCAAATTATTTATATAAATTGTTTTTTGAAATTATATATAGGAACATAGCATGCTATGTTCCTACCAAGAATAAAAAAAGAAAAGCCCCGCGTCTTTGAAAGCACGCGAGGCGAGTTAACCGGTTGCCGTCCTATTTTGAGCCGGACAGTTTGGCTATTTTTTTGCCTGCTCGGAAGAACTGACGGTATTGGAAAGAGCGGGGTCAACAGGGCCAAGATCGAATTTGTTGTATTTCGCGAAGACGTTAACAATTTCCGGATCGGAGAGTTTGATGTATCCATTTACAACATCATTGGTAGCCAGATAACTGAAATGTTGAATTTTGGTATTTACAGCCACCAAAAGGTATTGCGGTGTACCATCCAATATTACATTGAAGACCCAAACGAAAGAATATTGGTTTATGGCTCTTCCCTGGAAAAAAGACTCGAACTCCACGTTGTGTCCCTGTTTGGCGATGCTCGCTTTTACCTGATCCAGAAATTTCTGTAGATCGGTTTCGCTATTACCGCTGTGCTCCCACAGTCCCAGACTTTTGATGCCAAGCTTGATCAGGCTATCTAGCATGAGCCCGTCAACGGCGTTTGCTTTTAAAGGAGCGACAAATAATCCGATTAAAACCAAGATTACCACAAATTTTTTCATTTTATTCCCTCCGTTTGGTTGGATTTTTTCTAGGTTGAAATTCTTAAATATAATATATCAGGAATATGAAATTTTGTCAAGATAAAAACAAAATAACACAAAAAATAGTTATAATAAGTATTATTATTGCTTTTTTTGTAATATTTCCTAAAAAAATTGTATTTGCACAATATAGTGGTTATAGTTTAGGAGGTGGCAGCAGCGGGGGTGCATATAGTGGCGCGAGTTTGGGAGGCACTTCTGGTGCTAGCCCTTATAGCCTTAATGCTATTCATACCACTAACCCAACTTTGGAAACAGGCCAAAGTAAAGGCCTTATGGAACAAATTAAAGAATTTGCGCAAAAAATAGGTTTGGATAAATTTCTATTCCAGCAACTTCCCGCCGCAGGCTCAAAGGCTTTGGATGCCGCCATAAGAAACGCTTTAAACAAAATCGCTTTTGATACGGCGACATGGCTTGGCTCCGGCAATAACGGCCAGAAGCCGATGTTCATTAAAGAAGGATGGGGAACTTATCTGTCCAATGTCGCCGACCAAGCCGGCGGAGATTTCATCGAGCAATTGGGTAAACAATGGAACGCGAATCTTTGCCAACCGAACACAATGGTCAAAGTGCAAATCGGTTTGGGCTTGATTCAGTATCAACGGCCGAGCGCGCCGAGCTGCACTTTCACGCAGATGGAAAAAGACTGGAGCCAAGAATTGGAGCGAAGAGATTTTTTGACCCGCTTTCAAGACATGTTTAATCCGGCTTCGAACGATTTGGGAATCGCCTTGACTTTGCAATCGGATCTCATTTCCAAACAGCAGCAGCAACAGGACGCGGCGACCAAGGACAGGCAGGAAAACGGCGGCTGGCTCGATATAAGAAATATCGCCGGAGAAAGAGTAAGTCCTCCGGGCGAAGCGCAGCGCAGACTCGGGCAGACAACCGCGTTACAGACTCAGACCTTCGGCGAATTTACCGGCAGCGCCATAGTTGACGCGGCGAATGTCTTTTTGAATCAATTGGCGATTTCGCTTTTCAATAATCTCATGTCGAAACTCGGACAAAATTTGTCCGATTATACTTCTCCGTATACGGGCAATTACGGTGGACTCACAAACGCGAACGCCTCTCCGGAGAGCGGCGGAATCGCGGGCGCGCAGGCGATGTTTAAAAAATTGGTGCAGCCGCAATTCAACGTCCAGGGAGATTACGACGTCCTGGCCGAGCTTGCCAATTGTCCCGACCCGAGCCATCCCGGACCGACCGATTGCGTCATCACGGATAAATTCAGGCAGGCGATCGCCAATAAAGAAACGGTCGAACAAGCGATTCAGGACGGTTCTTTGAACGCTCAAGGAAAGTTCGGTTTTATTGTCGGCGACAATCTCGAACCGAATTTTAAAGATGAAAGTTACCCGTATCGTTCCATGATGATTTTGAGAAAATTCAGAATTGTTCCGGTGGGTTGGGAAGTGGCGGCGCAATACATAAAAATGAACGTGAACAACAATCCCGATATCGCCCAGCACAGCACTCTGGGAGACATGGTCGCTTGTTTCGATCCGAACGACAACATTCCGGGATACAGCGCCAACTGGTGCAAAGGGCTTGTCGATCCGAATTGGGTTTTGAAAGCGCCGCTTAATTATTGTCTCCGCCAAGGACCGGGGCCGCAGATAATGTCTTCGCAGGTAGTGGGCGAAGGCGCCGACAGCCAACTTGCCATCACCCGAAACGATCAATATTGCGCGGATGAGCAATCGTGCATCCAGGAAAATGACGACGGCTCCTGCAAAACATACGGATATTGCACGGAAGAAAAAAGGACATGGAATTTCGGATCCGACAATTCTTGCGACGCCATTTATAACTCTTGCCAAACATTCAAGGGAGCGAGCGGTCAGACAGTTTCTTATCTTAAAGACTCCTTGAATTATTCCGATTGCTCCGCTTCGAGCGCCGGTTGCGCCGAATATTGTCAAGATTACGACTACGGCGCTCAAAAATGGACATGCACCGCTTCTTCGACGGGTAAATTGTATTTTGATAACAATGCCCAGCAATGCGCGGCCGACGGCGAAGGTTGCCATGAATTTATAAGAACGGCGGCGGGACTGGGCGCGAACTATTTGAAAAATTCGAGTTTTGAAAACGATTTGACGGTCGGCGGCTGGAGCACTTACGGAACACAACTGGCAACGACAAGTTATGACGGTTCTTATGCTCTTCTTTTAAATACCGGCGCGGGGCTAGATAAAACCGTCGATGTCTACAATGCCGTCGGCGGCGAAACATTCACCCTTTCTTTCCGTGCCAAAAATTGCGGCTTGGGGCACAGTTTCTATATCGAAGACCAAAACGCTTCGAGCACTCTCTATACCAACGCCACCGATTGGACTTTGAATAAAATCACTTATACCTATCCCGCAGGTCAAACCGCTACCAATGCCAGATTCGTCATTCAGGGAGACAACACTTGCCTTATCGACGCCATCAAACTGGAGCAAGGAAGCGACGCGACCGCGTACAGCGATTACGGCCAGAACGGCGTGATTTATGAAAAATTGATGCCGAACTATTTGACAAACGTTTGTTCGGCCGCGACAAACACTCCCGCCGTTTGCGATAATTTCGTAAAAACATGCGATGCTTCGGCGGTCGGATGCGAAATGTACACTTCAACCGCGGACAATATGAGCATCCCGGCGAAAGTAACCGCCTCGGATTACTGTCCGGAAGCTTGCAACGGTTATGACACTTATGTCCAGGAGCAATCTTCTTTCGATTCCGCCCGTTCCGCTTATTTTATTCCGAGTTCCGCCCAAACCTGCACCGCCGACGCTGTCGGTTGCGACGAATTTACCAACCTGGATAAAATCGGAACCTCTACAAACGCCGAAGCCAAAGAATATTATTCTTCATTAAAACAATGTATCAAGCCGGACAGTTCCTGCTCCGAATTTTATACTTGGGAAGGATCGGATGAAACCGGTTACCAGTTAAAAGTCTTTGAATTGAAAGGCTATGACTTAAACGGAACGTTGGTGCCGGCCATGACCGACGGCAATTATACCGAATGCACGTACGGATTGCATCCGGGAGATCCGGGTTACGACGCGAATAAGGATTGTCTCGAATTTTATAACAAGAACGGAAATGTTTCTCATTATTTAAGTTCCAAGACGATCAGTTGTTCGGATAATTGCCATCCTTACCGCCGCACGCTTTTGAATTATGATCCGAGCGTTACCCAGACCGATTGCACCGGCACGGACAAGCATTGGGACGGCTCGGCCGGCGAATGCGTGGTTTGTTTGAACGGAGGAACATGGAGCGATTCGAATAACGCTTGCGTTTATCAGGCCATTCCGGGCGAAGGGCAGTTATGCTCCGCGAGTCAAGCGGGCTGTCGCGAATATACGGGCAATACCGGCAACAACACCATGACGATTTTATCGAGTGACTTTGAAGGCTCGACCGACGGATGGACCGGCAATCTTGATCCGGCCAATCCGTCGACCGAATCGCTATACGTCGGCGGACATTCCTTAAAAGTTGACGGCGGCACGGCTTCGATAATCGTGGGCCCGCAAGTCACGAAAGACAAATCTTATGTTTTGACCTTTCTCGCGAAATCGGCTTCCGGAAACGTCAATTTGTCCGCGGGAATAGCCGACGCGCAAGCGAGTTCGACCTTCTCGAGCGGAGCGACGCTAACGACTGATTGGCAAACATACAAACTGGATTTGCCGTCTTTGGACCATGACGTTACAAACGATGAAAGTTTGAACATAACCGGCAATGGCGTCTTCTATCTTGACAATGTCGTTTTGACAGAAATAGTCGATCGCTATTATTTGATTGAAAATTCATGGCACGACAACTGCAGTTATCAAAACGCCGATCCGTCTCAGGCCTATGTCGGACCGATGTATTATCTCGGTTGCGGCCAGTATCAAGATTCCAACAACCAGACTCTTTATTTACACAGTTTCAGCCAGCTTTGCTCGAGCGCGGATGTCGGTTGCGAGTCGATGATCGATACGAAAAACACCGATTCTAACATTAACGACGATACCGGCATCAATGTTGTCTATGATCAAAACAAATTATGCGGCGCAAGCGACAAAGGCTGCCAGTTCTTGGGTAAGGGCACTACTTATAATGGACAGACCGTGTATCAAGATATTTATTTGATCAATAATCCGGACAATTACAGCCAAATTTCCTGCAATGGCAACAATCCGAACGACGCGAGCAATACGAATTACGTCGGCTGCCAATCATGGACCGATAATCAGGGTCAAAATTATTATTTCAAAGATCCAGGCGATACGGCTTGCGAATACAGGCAGGCCAACGCCAGTTCGACCATGGGATGGTATAAAAAGAAGATATCGAGGTGCGATACCAACAGCGACGGCGCGGTAACGAGCGCGGATCCGTATTGTTTGTCCTCAAGCGATTGCGCCACTGTTTCCTCGATGGCAGGAACCACATGTCAAAGCAATGCGGATTGCGGCGCGAATAATTCGTGCGTGAACGGCGTTTGCCGATATTCCTGCATACAGGATCCGAGCGATCAACCTTGCCCGACTTCTAATTTATTGACCATGGGAACCGGAGGCGCTTCCATAGATCAGCCGGCGCAAGGCTGGGCGGGATATTGTCCGGCGAGCGAATCGAGCTGCACCGAATACGTCGATCCGATTTCAAAACCGGGCACAAATATTGTTTTCAATCCCGACTGTTCGGATTTGGACAATAATCCCGGTAATGGCTGCGACGGCTGGGACTCTCCTTTGAATAATCCCACGCAAACAATAAACGTTGATATGAACACCTTATACGTTCTTTCCGGAGACGCTTCGGTTTCTTGCGCGGGCAATCCCATGTATCAGCTTTCGGGAAACAACCTTAACTTTGTCGTTTCCGTTTCCGCCACCGCGGCGGAAAGCAGCCGTTTTTACACCGGCAACAACACAAGTTGCGTCGTTACCAATACCAACCCCGTCAGTTCAAATACTGTCTCGGTAAAAAAAGCGATCATTAATTACGAATTGGCGTCCAACGTCGACAAGACCAGTTGTAACGGAAATTTTGATTTTAACAACGGTTGTATTTTATTTAATGAAAGAAGTTGGTCCGCTTCCGGTCCGGCGGCTTTAAGCGAGGACGCGAATCTCGCTTACACCGGATCGACGAATTATTCAAATTGTTCGGGAAACGATTGCGATTCCAACTCGATCGTCAAAGTCAATCCGGACCGTGTTTGCGATAAATGGCTCGCTTGCAAAAGCATGGCTCAAATCGGACAAAACGAAAAAGCCTGTTACGATATCGGTGTTTGCAACAGTTTCGGGAACGATGGCACATGCAATAATTTTGTCAACACTCCGACTAATCCTCAACCGGACGTTGTCACCTTTTCTCCGATACCGGGAACGAACGACGCCAGCAACAATTTTAATTACAGTAATGTCGACGGTTATTCGAAGGTGGGAATCAACAGTATCGACGACAGCAATTTAACAGGGCTTGATCCGGTCGGTTATATGACTCAGCAAGGCGAAGCCGCGACGGTACCGAACGGAAGCTTCGAATTTTATGGAGACAATTTATATCCAATGGGTTGGACGCCTCTCGATATTAACGGAAACAATACGGCTTGGGATGTCAATAAATTTTCCGTAATCAACAATCCGATCGCGGCGCAAACTGACGGAATCGGCTATCCGGTCGACGGCAAAGCATTCTTGAAATTTTCTCCTTCCTCGGGAATCGCGGAATCGGAGCAGATTATTGTCGAGCCCAATGTCCCATATGTCATTTCCGCGGAGCTAAACACGATTAATTTCCATTCAAGCGTCGCCGGCGGGCAAGCCTCGGTTTGGATTTCGGTTATGGACGAAAACAATAATACGTTGACCAGCGTCTCACTCGACCAAAGCAAGGACTGGACCCAACTTACGAAAGAGTTTACGACAAATTCATCGTCTAGAATAAAAATCAGGATTCAGGGCACATCCGACGGATATGGAAATGCTTATGCGGACAATATACAAATCATGCCGGCTCTGGCGGTTAATAACTCTTCTTTAACCAATCAAACTTGCCGTCTTTACCCTCAAGACGATTCTTTATCCTGTCAGTATTTCGACAATTCGGGAAAATACGAAGAGGGCTGGCCGGGTTATTGTTTGCAATATGATCGCGCGCCGGGTGATCCGAATTCCTGCATTTTATGGTATCCGGTCGATCGCGTCAAAGGCAACGGCATCGAAGAAGGCGCGGGCTACCAGGATAAAATACCGGCATACTATACCACCGAAGGAACGACGGCGGCACCGAAATATGAATACAGGCATGCGTTTTTATTGGGAAATAATGCGTCCTGGGAATATATCGATCCCAGTGGCAATGGCAATAACGGAACTGTAATTCAAACATATTGTCCCAACGGTTATATTGCCGAACCGCAATCCTGTCACTGGCATAGTTCGGGGTCTAATGCTATTTCTGTCGTATGTGTTCCGGATAATTCAAACAATACCGCTATTCGTTTGGATGGCAGCACAGATAATTTTCAAACCATTCCGACAGACGGCAGCGTGCCTCATTTTTCAGCTACGTCATGGTGCTATAAAACAAACGGCTGGAGCTATGGATCCGATTACACGAGTTTATATCCCAAAAGCAGTACCGATGGGTGGTATCCCGCTGACGGAAATTTAGATCCTCTTCCCGGCCCTTCGCATTATAATAGTTCCGGCGAGCCGGCTATGGTAGATAGTTCCAATCCGTACGTTTCTTATTTATGCACCGGTCCGCTTGTTTCTTGCACTCAATACAATGGTTCTCAATGCACGGCATGTTATGTTAATACAGAACTGCCCAGAGTGGGACTATACGCTTCAAAAATCGTTGAAGCCGTAACGCCCATGGGCCAGAATAAATACTGGAGCGGACGTGTTTACGCGGGGTCGAGTTATGTTTTGCCCATAGTCAATATCGGTTACGCGAACGATTCGCCTCCGTTCGGATCGATCGTTCCGCCCGAGCCGGTGTCCAATCCTTACGAATGGGACGGAGTACCTGACAATACGCAAGACTCAGCGACCTTAGGGATCCAACCTCTTTACATGGATGCATCTCCTTCCGATCCCAACGAGGTGAGAGCGGGGACGCCGTATACTTGCAACGATTCCGGTTCAGGATATTGCAATTATGTGTTAAGCAGTGCCGATCCTTTCCCGTATAACGCGAACTCGGTAAGCACGAATCCCGCCGGAGCGTCCATTGTTAACCGCATTTTCGCGGAAGATTACGGAAGTTGGCATTGGCAATGGGACAACAACGGAATCACGGGCAGGTATATAAGCGATAATAACAATCTTTGGACTCCGCCCACTATCATATGCCCCAACTCCACCCGGCCCGCCTATCCGAACGATTACTGTGCCATTTTACCGGTTGTAAACAATATTGAAGTCAACAATTCCGCAGGGGGAACGAGCGTAATAAAAACGGCTTTTGTCAATTTGACTTTTAATTCTCAGATCGACAGTCAACAGTTGCCTTTGACCATGTACGCCGTTAGTTGGGGAGATGGAGCGATAACGACCATTTCCGGCGTGGAAATGCGCGACCGACCGAATCCTGACGATCCGCATTCCCTGTATCATCTTTACGATTATTGGCAATTGAAAAGCAATTCGACAATACCTAACAGCCAAGTGACTTGCGGAACCGACATCAACGGAAATTATTGCGCTCCGGGCGTAGATTATTGTTCGATTCGACCACAGGTTAAAATTCAGGATAATTGGGGATGGTGCAGCAACGGAACGGCAATAAACGATTGCGGCCATTGGCAGAACGGACCGACGGTAACGGTTTGCCAGAAATAAAGGATATCTCAAAACGCAAATGTCAAATCTCAAAACTGCAACGCAAACCCCCAAAACTGACATAAGAATAAGAGCCTATTATTTTTCGATACAGGTTATAAAATTCATGGAATCGTTGCCGAATAAAAGAATTTTTTGGATAATAGCGGATCAATTGTTAAGGTCAGTAACCTCAATCGGAGCGAATATCGTTGAAGCAAAATCGTCTTCATCGAAAAAAGATTTTATAAAATTTTA
>JAJYLD010000010.1 GCA_021788015.1 bacterium
TTTTGACACTGACGCTTTCTTTCGCCAAATCACGCTTGACGCCGAGTTTGCCCAGGAGACCGTTGATATTCGCGTTCGTCAATTCGGAGGCGTCATTCGCAATCTCGGTGATTTGGTCGGTGAATTGGGCGGCTTCACTTTGACTTGACAATGAATCGCCGTTTGGATTCGTTGCTACAACCTTAATTTTTGCGCTACCCATAATATCCGATCGGTTATCGTAGGCGAAAATGGCATAGTAATAATTTTTATTCGCCTGCACGTTAGTATCGGTAGATTGCTGACCATTTCCTTTATAAATAATGGTTCCGTCGGTTGGAGAAGCGGGTGTAGCATCTTCCTTTCTCACTACAATGACCTTGGCAAAACCGCTCGCGCTCGGATTATGCCAACTCAACGAAATACGGTTATGATTATAGTCATAAGTTCCGGAAAAATTGGTAGGAGCAACAATGGTATTTATCGGAATTAACGGAAACAGCGGCAAGCCCGTATCAGTATTAGCTTGATTGGTAGCAACCGCCGACCCAATGCTGTAATTTTGTGAAGAGGCGGGAGACGAAAAGATTTGATCTGTTCCGATCCGTCCCGAATTGACACTCCAATTCTGGCTGCTCATGGTATCGGCTTGAGTTATCGGCGCAGAAAAAAACAAAGTAATCGTTAAAATCAAAATTGTAATTTTAATATTATTTTTTTCCATAAATTGGCCAACCATCCCTCATATATTATTTGCTTGTTCCAACTATTATTAAAACATCCGCGCCGTCAGATATAGTTTCACCGTTCGGAAGGTCTCCGATTCGTCCTCCAACCGCTTGGGCGATTTGGTTTACCAAACTGAGATTTTTCCGAGTTATGTCAACGACGACCGTATCGGTGTAATCGTTTTTATTGGCATCTTTCGTGCCAATGACAATCACTCCGTTTATGCCGCTTAGTTTTTTGGCCGTATCGCCAGCCAAACCGGTCGTTTTCGTTCCATTACAGATAATTACATTTAAACTGTTGCTCGTTTGAAAATTGTTGCTACTATTATTGATAACCACCTGATTCGGGGTACCGTTGACCGGAGCCGATTGATCATGTATGGGAGAGGGAAAAGCAGAAACCTGATTTGGTGGGTTTGAAGTAAAGACAGGTTGGTTGCTATTGGGTTGCTCTATGATTAACGGAGCGACATTGATTATTCTGTTAACACCGGGACGATATATAATGGCCTCTTTGGCGTTGGCGTAAACAAGTATCTTGTCTCCGTTTTGGGCGTCTCTGAAAAATGTTTGGTCTTTAAGTTTGGTTATATCATTGATAGTGGCGAGGGTCGGGGTTTCGCCTTGTGGAAGATCCATAATCTTGGAGACTTGGGCGACAACCTGGTTAACCTCTTCTTGGGTAGCAACATCGGGATTGTTTTTGAGGTTTTTGTGGTGAAAGTAAAAGATGAAAATTGCAAACAACGCGATTATCGCTAGCCAAAAAATGATTTTGAACATTTTTTTTCTTTTGGGTGCCATGGATTTAGGCGCTTCAGAAAATTTTTTGATTTTTTTCAGAAAATTTTCGAATTTTTCGGACATGGTGGTTTAAAAAATTAATTATCACAATTTGATCAGGGGTTTATTACTGGCATGTCCAATCTGTTCCATTGCTCACGGCCATGTGACCACTTCCCCCAGCCGCACAAACAGGCGTCGTCGTACAATCAGTACAATATTTTGATAGACCAGCTGATGGAATCGCTCCTAGATCAGTATATGTAGAATTCACATTTTCTATTCCAAAAGGAATAAAAATCGGGGATACAAAAGATAAAGCATTATTAGTAAGCGCCACATTTGCACTGGCATCCATAGTGACAGAACTAACGTTATTTATGGCCGTAACCTGATGATACTCCCAACCAGCAAGGCTTATTCTTTCCCCCACCTGTAGTTTTGTTGTCGCGTTATTAGTCGTAATGGACAAAATATTCGAACCGACAGTGGAAGTAAAACTTACGCCAGCCAACGTTCCGGCTGTGCCTTGCGACGTACAAAGCCATCCCAAGAATCCAGCCGTATCAGGCTTATCATTCCACACGATCTGGTCAAGCAAATAAGTATACCCGTGTTTATTTGTATCATCTGATGCGGGATTGACATTGTTGAATGCGGTTTCATTCCAACCAAGATTCTGGGTCCCTGATGGCAGATAAATATTCTGCGAGACAGTGCTGCCCCATCTGTTTCCAGGCTTAATATTTAGTAGTATCCCGGATGTCGTAACAACAAAATTTTCAGCAGCCGATAATGTCACGTCTGCTTGTTGAAGATTGTCAAACTGCCATGTCGGTAAATTGGTCAATCCAGCATACGGCCATCCAGTTATTGCACCAGCACCATTAGCATAAACATGCGTACCGCTCACCTTCAAGTTTATGACGTTACCGCCTTTTACAATCCACCGTTGCGGCAGAAAAGCTCCACCATTAAAGGTCAGACCGATTAACTGGCTATTACTTCCCGAGCTGTCAATCTCTAAGAATGAATCCGGAGCTTCGGTATTCAGCTTTGCAAAGGACTCATCCCTATCATCGTTTAAAACGACACTGCCCGAAACATCAATTAGCTTAATAGTCGAACCTGCCTGCCCGGTTGTCCCAGCCGACTCAAAGTAATTGTGGTCAAAATTAATGTTCTCTATCGTCGAGCGGGGGGCCATTGCGCCACTCACGTAATTCCCTTCAAACTCAATCAGAGACTTACCCGATGAGTCATAACTATTATAGTTGCCATTTTTAAACTCAGTAAATGTAAGAAAATTATCGCCTGATGCAGTATGTGTGGAAAATTTTGAAGTCTTTCCAATAGAATTTTTTGAGGTCATGTAAAAACCCATGCCCGAGTCAATAAAGGTTCCACCGTTTGAAAAAGACCAGCCCTCACCGGCATAATCGTACACCGCCGCAACCGAAAAATAACCGGAGAAGATCACGTTATCAAAAATTTGTCCATAAGATTGATCTTCTAGCGTAGTTCTGCTTGCATAGATTGCGGAAACAGGCGGAGCGTTTTTATCTCCAACAAAAGAAATGTTTTTAAACGTGACCCCGTCAGTTCCGGACAAATCAAATCCCTGGGAAGACGCTCCTGACACGACAATTTGTGAAACATTTGAGCTTAGCTGGTCTTGTTCGGAGCTGACACCTTCAAAAATCAGCCCGGCGTAATAGGCGTTGGTAAGATTTACATCTGTTATTTTGCACCCGTAACCAACCTTTATAACCCTTACCTTGTTTGCCAAAGCATAATTTACAGCTGTCTGAAAAGCTGCTGTGTCATCCGTACCTGTTGCACCGTTCCAGTTACACGTTGCGCCAAAATCATAGACACTAATACTGGCTGGAGCTACTCCATTTACCTGCCCATTATTGTTGTAAAGCAGCTGCCCGTTTGTCGAACTGCCAACCAAATCAGTTAAGGAAGCCTTATCATTGAAAGTATTCCAATCGGTGGAAGTCAGTAGCCCGTTTTGTGAGCCATTGGCGGAAGAAATGTTGATAGTCACCCCACTGCCCAGAACGGAGTTATCGCCCCCGGTAATGGTTATACCAGAAGTAGAAGCTGTTAGGTTACCGGGCGCTTGGTTGACCCACCGGCCTTGGCTATTTAAAACCAAATAATTACCGGCGGTTAGTGAAGAAATTGAGACATCAGTCAGATCGGCCAGTGAGTTCGTTCCTATTTGCGCCCAGTTTGTATTAGTATCTGTGCCGGAAGTTTTGATATAAATTTTTTTGTCAGTGATATCAATAGCAATGTCTCCAGCCGAACCGGTTTGGGTGCCATTGGGATCGCCGTATACTTGGTAAACGCCTGTGCCATTGACCGTATTGGAGTTGAAAGCGTAGGCGGAGGCGGCTAATCTTTGACGGGGAAGCATTTCGCTGTCGGTTCCGACGGTGATGCCGATATAGTAAGTGTCTTGAGAAAAATCCAAATTGAGAGTATTGCCGTTCCCCGATCCCAAAAGGACGGTAAAGTTCCCGTCCCTCACTTCTACTGGATCGCCGTTGGCTTGGGTATAATTACCGGTCCAAATGGGCGCTCCTCCCGCGCTGGCGGTGTAAATTTTAAACACCATGTCATAATTTCCGTCTTGGACCATATTGCCACTGGAAGACTTCATGACTCCGTAATAGGAAAGTTCTTTGTTGATACCATCAGCGGCTTGGATAGTTTGCGATGAGAAAAACAAACCAAGAATAATAAAGCTTAAAATTATGATTTGATTTTTGGTTTTCATTTGTTTAATTTTGTTTTATGGTCTTGCCCAGAAAATTTTAGCCTAAAGACAATTTTAGATAATATTTTATTTGATAATCATTTTAGTAAATTACTCTGCGGCAGAGACCGCAGCGCGAACTATTTATTTATTTACTATAATCAATAACTATGTATGAATTTTATACTTTGGCTAATTCGCTAACCTACCCGGGGGTAACACCCGTCTTTTTTCAGGTAACCGTTATAATTCGCAAGAAATAGATCGACCAGTATCATGGATTGAATCGGCTTTTATTTATACGCTGGAAATAAAAGCTGCCGAAGAGTTATGAGAATAAAACAAATTTTAATAGATTTAAACTTTTAAAACGGGTTATTTTCGGCATTGGTTACATTTCTATTTATCCAAAATTACAATTTTATTATAGCCTGTTGCAATAAATTTGTAAATTCCGTTTCGCGCTAAATTATCTTTTTTAGAGTTAAGAAAAATTTGAATTTTGTTCATACTTTTAAAATATAGGTATAATTTACAATTAATCATAAATCAAGTGTATGATAATAAAATGCCCAGCTTGCCAAGTATTTAAGATTTAGAGGCTCTTGTAATGTGTCTCCGAAAAAAACATCGGTGAAATCAGTAAAATCAGGCGCTAATCAGTGGCTTAGACTTTTTATTCCGCCACTCTAAACACTTCGTCAACGCTTGTTACGCCTTGCAGAGCTTTCAGGACGCCGTCTTGGACCATGGTGACCATCCCGTTTTTAATCGCTTCTCCCCGCATATCGGATTCGCCCACATGACCGGCGTTGATTAATTTTTCAATGTCGGGGGTCATGGTCATGATTTCATAAATTCCTATACGCCCCTTATAGCCCAAACCTTGACAGTAATCGCAGCCTTGACCTTTATAAAATTTTAAATTATCAAAATCCACCGCCCGTTTTTCTTCCTCGGGCAAGCTCTTGAGTAAAGACAAGGCTCGTTCCATGTGCTCTTGCTCCGGCCTGACTTCAATTTTGCATTTGGGACAGATTCGCCGCACCAAGCGCTGGCCGATCATCGCGTTCAAGGCCGGGGACAAAAGGAACGGCTTTACGCCCATGGATAAAAATCGCGGTATGGTTCCGGCGGCATCATTGGTATGAATCGTGGAAAGGACAAGATGCCCGGTCAGAGCGGCTTGGATCGCGATTTCGGCCGTTTCCAAGTCGCGAATTTCGCCGACCATGATAACGTCCGGATCCTGACGGACGATTGACCTTAGCCCGTGCGCAAAAGTATATTTTTCGCTTGTTTGCGACTGATTGATTCCTTCCAATTGATATTCGATCGGATCTTCGATGGTGATAATTTTCGTTTCGGGATTGTTTAATTTTTTCAAAATGGCGTAAAGGGTGGTCGTTTTGCCCGAACCGGTCGGACCGGTAGTTATAATCATCCCGTTCGGCCTTTCCACTTCCCGTTTGAGCGTGCGGAAGGAACGCTCGCTTATGCCAAGCTCGTCAAAAGCGAGTCCGACCGAACTCGAACGCAAAAGTCGCATAACCACGCTTTCGCCGTAATTGGTCGGCAAAAAAGAAGCACGAATGTCCACCCGACCGTCTTTCATGTAGATGGTGGTGCGGCCGTCTTGAGGTTTGTCGGTAACGTTTATCTTCACACCTGTCAGTAATTTCATGCGGGAAATTATTTTTTTCCAAAGCTCTTTGTCTAATTTTAAAACATCAATTAGAATCCCGTCGATGCGGAATCGCACTTTGATGTCTTTTTCTTCGCCCTCGATATGAACATCCGAAGCTCCGGATTTTACCGCCGCCGCCATGATCACGGTTACGATTTCCGTAACAGGGGCGCCGTCGATCTGCTCCTGCAATTTAGAAAATGTCGAAAATTGCTCGCTGTATCTATTTAATTCTTCCTCGGTAATTTTTACTCCCCGTATGAATTCTCTCGGTTTCGGAATAATCTTGTAAAGATTAAGGGCATATTTCAAACTGTGATCGGACACGAAATAAAGCCCGACATCGGTGTGATATTTCTCGCTCAATTCTTTCAATTTGTTTAAAACATCTTCGGTAGGCTCGGTTGTCGCCATCCTGATATTTTGTCCGTCGTAAAAAAAACAAACGGAAGACAATTCCTTCGCTTCCTCTTCGCTAACCAGGGAAATTGCGTCAGGGCTTATCGGAAATCCGACCAGGTTTATGTAAGGTAACCCCAAAGACGCCGCTTTTTGCCGGGTTTGTTGCTCGACTTCTTTGGCCTTTATTTCTTTTTGCTTCTGAGAAAACTTGGCATGAACGCTTTCGTCATCGGAATTATCCTTGCCGGCGTTTATCAAATCTTCGATGGATTGTATGTCTTTTGGCATAAATTAAACGCAAAAATTAACGAATATTTACACAAAATTTAACGAAAAATTTTTTCGTTTTATTGTTATAATTATAGCAAACCCTGCAAGAAAAGAAAATATTTTCAACAGATTTTTAAACCACTAAGAAGCTCGAGGGGGAATTGAGCGCCGGGGTAAAAGAATTAAAGATAAATTAATGCGCCAATAAATTGGAGCCTCCCCAGAACTTACCCGCCCGCATCGCCATGCGAAGCATTGCGGACGGGTTTGGTTACTTTCTTGGTTATTTTACCCGCCTTTGGAGGGCAAGAAAGTAACTCCAACGAAACGTTTTCGTTAAAAATCAAGAGAGACGAGGATTACCTCGTCTCTACAAAAAATTATCAGTGTATCGGTGCTTTCGGTGAAAATAAGCGGTTCAGACTATTTTATCATCCCGTTCACAATCCTCACTATCTTGCTTTCCCCGCCTTTATTAACCAATTGCACGAACAAACCAGTCCAGGTTGAAATTTGGAAAGTGGACAGCGTGGCGCCGACGAAGGCCAGACTTAAGACATAAAAAATCAAAGCCAAGAACGCGACTACCAAGAACATGGAAGCGGCGACTTTCGCGGACGCGATCAATAAAAACACGACCGGGATGCCGAGAGCGAGGATTACTAAAAAATACAAAAGACTTACAACCAAACTGATGAAAAAAAGAATAAAAGCCATTTCCAAGCTGATGAGCCAATTGGAAATGAACAAATTCCATCCCAGTTTTATCGATTCGAGAAATTTATTGCCTTTAACTACCAAAAAGGCGATTGAATATTTAAGCATGAAAGAAACCCCCAAAACCAAAACCATGAAAACGATAAAAAAAATAAAATAAATTATGCCCCCCCAAACAAGACCGAGTCTCGGGACTATATAGAGCAAGGGAATTCCCATCAAAATAAAAGCCAAATAAAGAACCGCTTTTATAATGACATTGTAACCGAAGACCGGCCAAAATTTTTGACTTCCGACGGCCATTCCGGTTTTAAAATCGCTTTTTTTGTTTAAAAAATAACCGGCGGAGTTATTGACCAAAGCCGCTTGTGAAGAAACGGAAAGCCAGACAAGAAAAAAGAATAAAAGCAAAATGACCAAACCGAGAACCAGAGCGATGATAAAAGAAGCGGTATCGGTACGAATGATGACGCCGATGTTGGCTAGAGTCTGCCTTGAAAAGAAGCCTGATTGCACGAAATTTTGTAAGCCGGGGAAAAGAGGCGTATTGGCATTGTTAACTCCTCTGAATAAAATTTCGTACTCGCCGCCGTTTCCCAAAAGCGCGGCGAAAAGTCCGAAAAACCAAAGATACTTGTATTGCCAAGTGATTTTCCAGGCTTGGCGCAAGATGTTTCGATATAAAGGCATATGTTCCTCCTTAAAGAGTTAATTTATGTTATTAACATTATAACATAAACATCACCAATTTTAAATAATTATATCAAAAATCTGCAATTATGTATTTAAATCTAACTCTTAATAAAAGTAGGAACAGAGCATGCTCTGTTCCTACGGCCAAAACTGTTTATGTTATTTAAATTCAGTGCAATCAGCGCTTTCAGTGCGTTTCAGTGGTTCAGACTCCCGCAATCTCGATGCCCGGCCCGTCATTTTTGCCGATTTTCTTTCCGACAATTTCCTCGAACTCTTCCTTTTCCAAGGTTTCCTTTTGCATCAACGCGGCGACCACTTCTTCCATTTTCGCCTTTTGCTTTTCCACGATCTCTCTCGCTTTCTTCACGGCATTGTTTATAAAAGAGGAAATTTCTTGATCGATCTGCTCCGCGACTTTTTCACTGTAATCTCTTTGTTCATGAATCTCCCTGCCCAAAAAAATCATCTCTTCCTTTTCACCGAATGTGCGCGGTCCCAAATTTTCGCTCATGCCGAAATCGGTAACCAATTTCCGAGCAAGTCTCGTCGCCCGACGCAGATCGGAAGTCGCTCCGGTCGTCACGTCGCCGAACGTTTCCTTTTCCGTAACATAGCCGGCAACAAGAACCGCAATCTCTTCGAGATATTCCGTTTTCGTATGCATGTGCCTGTCTTCAAGCGGCAGTTTTAAAGTATAGCCGCCGGCTTGGCCGCGAGCGATGATGGAAATTTTTTGCACCGGATCCGTATGCGGCAGATTATGAGCGACAAGAGCATGCCCGGCTTCGTGGTAGGCCGTAATTTTCTTTTCTTCATCCGTCAAAACGCGGCTTCTTCTTTCCGGGCCGAGCATTACTTTTTCGATGGCTTCGAAAAGCTCGCTCATCTCGATAATTTTTTTGTTTCGTCTGGCCGTTAAAATGGCAGCCTCGTTCAAGAGGTTTGCCAAATCGGCTCCGCTGAATCCGGGCGTACGCTCGGCGACGCGGCGCAGACTGACGTCTTTTGCCAAAGGTTTCTTGCGCGCGTGCACTTTTAAAATCGCTTCTCTATCCGCCAAATCCGGTTCATCGAGAATGACTCGACGATCGAATCGCCCCGGACGAAGCAGAGCCGGATCAAGAACGTCGGGACGGTTGGTCGCCGCCATGACGATTACATTCGTATTCGGATCGAATCCGTCCATCTCAACAAGAATTTGATTCAAGGTCTGTTCTCTTTCATCGTGCGATCCGCCCAGCCCCGCGCCTCTTTTTCTCCCGACGGCGTCGATTTCATCGATAAAAATTATGCAAGGCGCGCTTTTTTTCGCCCGTTTGAACAAATCGCGGACGCGGGAAGCGCCCACGCCGACGAACATTTCCACGAATTCCGATCCGGACATATGGAAAAACGGCACTTGCGCTTCGCCGGCGACGGCTCGCGCCAATAAAGTTTTACCGGTTCCCGGACTGCCCAAAAGAAGGACGCCGCGCGGAATACGCGCTCCCAATTCCTGAAATTTTTTCGGATGCCTTAAAAATTCGACCACCTCTTTCAACTCTTCTTTCGCTTCTTTCGCTCCGGCCACATCTTTAAAAGTAACCACTTCTCCTTTTTCTTGGCCGAATTCTCTTGCTTGAGATTGGCCGAAAGTCAAAGCTCGATTATTGGCCCCTTGCACCGAACGCATCATAAAATATATGAATACGCTGATCAATAAAAATGGAATCAGGAACGGCAAAATTGTCGACATCAACAAATCGAGGCCCGAATTTTCTTTAACCTGAACATCGACTTTCTGCAATTTGGAAGTATCGACACCGAAATTTTTCACCAAATTGGAAAAAGTTTCGCCCGATTCTTTTTGAACGGCTTCTTCTTTGCCGTTGGCCAATTTTATATTTAACGTGTCCCCGTTTATGGTAACGCTCGAAACTTGTCCTTGGTTGATTTGATCAATCATAGCTTGAATGCCCACGGTTTCGGGCTGCTGGCCTTTATTGGTAAAAAAACTGAAAGCGTAAATAATTACGACAAAAACCAAAAAAAATATTAAAAAATTTTTAGCTAAGTTCTTCATGAATTTTGCTTCTACGAATTAATAGTTGCATTAAATAATACAAAATTGATTATATAACATTTTTTACTTTTTTGCAAGGCCATTTCGCGTAACGCATATCACATAACTCATAACGCCCATCTAGCCAGCAAAACGCTCCGATGTAAATCGGAGCGTTTTTTTAATTCATGGATTTTATTCAGATTTTTTTGCTTTTGTTATTTTCTTTTCCGCCGGCTTTTTCTTTTCTATTTTCCCCCCTTTCTCTTCTATCGCTTTTTTCTTTTCAATTTTTTCTTCTTTTTCGCTATTTTCTTTCTTGCTTTCTTGCCCGCCTGCCGGGGAGGCGGGTTTTTTCGTTTTTTCTTGTTCTTTGGAAATGGCCAATCCCAAACGATGGTCCTTGGCTTCGATTGAAACGATAACGAATCGCTTCTCTTCGCCGGATTTATAGAGATCGGTTATTTTTTGATCCGGGGCCAAATTCAATTGGCTGGAATGGGCCAGACCGTGAATATCGTCGTCGAGTTTGACGAACAAGCCGAAAGGATTGACTTTTAAAATCGTTCCGGCGACTTCCTGTTCGACTTTGTATTTTTTTTCGACATCTTCCCACGGATCTTTCATTAGCTTTTTCGCGCTTAAGAAGATTTTTGACCTGTCGATATTGATGATTTCGGCCTTGATCTTGTCCCCCACTTTGTACAAATCGGCCGGATCGTCGATCCTCTGCCAAGCCAATTCGGAAATATGAATCAATCCTTCCAAATTTTCGCCGAAGTTTATGAAAATTCCGAAATCGGTTACGGCCGTAATTTCGCCTTCGACAACGGTCCCGATTTTATACTTGGAAATGATATCTTTTTGCAGTTCGGTCCAAGCGTCTTTTTCGCTAAAAATGATTTTTTCTTCCTTTTCGTCAAGGTTGGTTACTTTCACTTCCAATTCATGACCGATGAACGATTTTAATTTTTCCAAAATTTTGCTCTTGTCGCCGCCGCTGACGCGAGGATAATTTTCCGGAGCCAACTGGGAAACCGGCAAGAAACCCGGAATCTGACCGTAGTTTGCCAAGAGACCGCCCTTGTTCGCGGCCACGATCTTGATTTTAATGTTCTTTTTATTCTCAAAAGCGTCCTTAAGATTTGCCCACGCTTTTTCCTGCCCGGCGTAACGAAAAGAAAGCTCAAGTTCGCCGTTTTCATTTTCTTCTTCGACAACGGTCGCTTCGACCTCGTCTCCGATTTTTAAATTTGAATATTCTTCTCCTTCTTCGTATAATTCGCGGCCGCGGATTACTCCGGTTAAAATGCCGTCGATATCCAACCTGACCTCCGCTTTGGAAGCCGATAAAACCTTTCCCTTAACGGTGTCGCCCATCTGGGGGACCTTTGCCGTATCTTTTTCTAAAAGTTTTTGAAAGTCGCTGTTTTTTACGTCTGACATTTTGTTAAAAGTCTTAATATCGTAAATTATATCTGCAAAAATATCAATTCGCATTATTTGCAGCATTCGCATACTAATTCGCATTTATTAGCATTATGTACAATAAAAAAAGACTCTTTAACCCTAATTTTAGAGTTCTTTGGCCACCTTGTCCCAAAGAATTTATTAAAGGTGGGTATGAAATTGTAGAAAAGCCATTTTGGACTTTCCTTAGTATTTTTATATTACACCGGATTTAAGAAAAAAGCAAGTGGACCCGTAAATCTCAAATCGCAAAACTCAAAATGCAAAACCAAGTAAATTTAAAAAGTTTTAGGTTTTGATTTGTGGTTTTGACTTTTAACATTTGAGCTTTGAGTTTATCTAAAATATTATTTAATTTAAAACCGTTATTTCTTCCCCATCACTCTCAACTCTCACCGTCCCGTTCTCGTCCGTTCGAAAAACTTGCGTTCCGACTCTTTCAAACCGCTTCAACACTCTTCCCGAAGGTTGACCGTATTTGTTATCTTTTCCGACTTCGATAATGGCGATTTGGGGACGAACCGCGTTTAAAAACTCTTCCGTATTGCTTGTGTCCGAGCCGTGGTGATCGGCCTTGAAGACGTTGGCGGCGAGATCTGTTTTCCCCAGGACCAATTTATGTTCGATATCTTTTTCAAGATCGCCGGCGAGAAGAAAAGTTTCATGTTTGAATTTTAATTTGAAAGCCATGGAAGAATTATTTAAATTTTCAAACTCTTTGTTCACGAAATTTTCGTCCGGATAAATTATGTCCATCTCGCAGTCATTGCCCAATTTCACGATTTGAGGATGATCGACGATAAAAATCGGAATTTTTTTATCGCGAACAAACCGGAGCCAATTCAGATAATTCGGATCCGAATGTAAAACGCCCGTGTATAAAATTTTTTCTACTTTGTATCTTTTTAAAACTTCGTTCAAACCGGTAACATGATCTGCGTGAGGATGGGTTAAAACCATAAGATCGATTTTTCTGTCCCAAAACGGCAAATCCCCGCCCAAACGTTTTAAAATCGTCCGATCCGGTCCGCCGTCGACCAAGATATTTTGTCCGTACGGCGTTTTAATCAATTCGGAATCGCCCTGGCCGACATCGAGAAAATCCACTTCCAAATTATCTTTTTTCGGCAGAACAAAAATGAAAACCACAAAAACAACGGAGAAAATGATCGCCAAAAGAAAAATGATTTTTTTATTTTTGCTCATATTTAAAAATGAAAATTGACCGTCCTGGGCGGATCGGCCTTAAGGTAAAATGAAATTTTATTACGTTGACATTTTTAGCCCATGTGTTAAAACTAAGATAAATAATTCGCTGGGGGAAAACATGAAAAAAATACAAGTTCTTTTTGAAATTTTTCGCATATTTTTCCTTTTCTACGTGCCCTTGTTCGTGCTCATATCGCCATTGGCCGTTCTTTTTCTTCTTTCTTTTAAGCTCGGGGTTCATAAGGGAACGGCAAGGCCCTTAATCGTTCATGGCCGATTGCAAAATAACAGGATTTATAGGGGGTGCCTGTGAAAAATTTCATAGAGGGAACCAAGATGGAAAGTGTGATAACCTATATAAGCACGAGTCTTGTTTGCTTATATTTGTTAATTATTTTTTCGCCCTTGATACTTTTGACATTTTTACTGGGTTCTCGCCCGGAAAGATATTTAGAACGATGGCGAAAAAAAGCTGAGGCGGATGAGCGAAGAACGCTCATTCTCCGAAATTCACGTTGAGGATGCTTTCATCCTCTTTTTATTTAGGTAAAAAACGAAAATAAAAATCAGCGCGTAATAAACCGCCCAAAAGAAAACGGAATCGGAATTCGCTTCCGCCGACGCAAACGGTACTCGCGAAAAATATTCGGCCACCTTGATGACATAATTCAACAAAAGCCGGGCCGGAAAAAATACTAAGAATTCAAAATTTTTGAAAAGAAAACTCGCCAAGATTGAAATCGGCAAAACGGCCATGAGCGGCGGCAATGTCCATAAAACAAAAAGGTTGGCAAAAATCGCGATCAAAGAAATCTGCCCAAAATTATAAATGGTGACCGGCAAAGTCATGATTTGGGCGGCTACGGTTATGGCCAGACCTTCTCGGATGCCGAACAACTCGGGAATTTTTATTTTTTCAAACCATGTTTTAAAAATCGGATAAACGTAAGCGATGCTTATCAAGGCCAAAAAAGACAGCTGAAAACCGATATCGTCGCGCAAAAGTTTCGGGTTGAAAAAAAGCATGATGGCCGCGGCCAGAGCGAATGCGTTCACGATTTTGTTCAGCCGCCCGAGATAAAGCGCCCAAATAACCAAAAATCCCATCAGCCCCGCGCGCATGGCCGAAGCCGGCGCGCCCACTAAAATAATGTATAAAATCAGAAAAAACGTCGACAAATAAAAAGAGCTCTTTCTGTTCAAACCGATGCCGAGGCATAAGGCCATGATAATGCCGACGACGATGGTGATATTTTCTCCGGAAATGGCGACGATATGGCTGATTCCGATTTGCGCAAATTTTCGGCTAAGCTCGCTGTCGATGTTTTTCAAATCCCCCAAAATAAATCCTCGCGCCAGCCCCGCTTCCGGTTCGGACAAGCCGGCTTCGATTTGCGTTCGAGCGATATTTTTGACTTTAAAAATAAAATTGTAAAATGAATCGCGCCATCCCCCTCCCCTCGCCTGCGAAAAGCCGACAATGGAAATTATTTTCGGATAATAGCAAACGGAATAAATATCATATCTCGCCAAATAACGGTCATAGGGGAAATTTTCGCTCTCCGGTTTTTTTAATTTGCATTTCAGCTCCGCTTGGTCGCCGAAGGAAAATTCCGGATATAATCCCGTTGTCACCAAAATTTTTCCTTGCGCGGGAAAATTTTTTATTTTCTCTGCTTCGACGACAAGTCTGGTTTTATCCGTATCGACTTCCGGTTCGTTAACGATTTTTCCGGTCAAGGTCGTTTCCTTTCCGTTATAAAACGAGACCTTGTCCGGGGCATTGTTCGGTATGCTTAAGCTATAGCGCCAAAACGCCAAAAACAAAAAAAGTCCGAACAAGGCCGGAGCGCGAATTTTAAATTTACTCCAAAAAATAAAAGAGGCGGCTAAGGAAAAAACCGCTCCGGAAAACCAAAATAAATCATGCTTTATAAATTGTGAAGGCAAAAAGGAAGCAACAGCTATACCCGATATGAAAATTATTAGACAAAAGAGGAAAATTTTAGATTTAGATAAATCACGTAACGCATAACTCATAACTCATAACAATTTTAATTTTTATGTTACGCGTTACGCGTTGTGCGTTTCACGTAAATACGCTTCCATAAATCCTTCAAGTTCGCCGTCCAAAACCGCTTTGATGTCCGCGGTTTCGTAATCGGTGCGGTGATCTTTTACCATTTGGTAAGGCTGCATAACATAAGAACGAATTTGTTTCCCCCATTCCGCTTTTTGCGCTTCGCCGCGCAATTTTTTTTCTTCCCGTTCGCGTTCTTCTTCTCGCATTTTGTAAAGTTTCGATTTTAAAATTTTCAAAGCCTTTTCCCGATTCTGGTGCTGCGATCTTTCCGTTTGCACGGCCACGGTGATGCCGGTCGGCTTATGGGTGATGCGGATCGCGCTTTCCGTTTTATTGACGTACTGGCCGCCGGCTCCGGAAGCGCGGTAGGTGCCGATATCCAAATCTTCATCGCGGATTTCAATTCCCTCGGCTTCCGGCAATTCGGGAATGACTTCCACAAGCGCGAAAGAAGTATGGCGCATGGCTTCGGCGTCGAAAGGCGAAATGCGGACAAGCCGATGCACGCCCGACTCGCTTCTCAAATAGCCGTACGCCCATCGGCCGTCGATTTTTATGGTCACGGTTTTAATTCCGGCCTCGCCGCCGATCGTCCGCTCGAGAATTTCCGCTTTCCAGCCCATCTTTTCCGCGAAACGCAAATACATGCGTTCGAGAATTTGCGCCCAGTCCTGCGCGTCCACTCCGCCGGTCCCGGCATGCACGGAAAGAACGGCGTTGTTTTGATCATATTTCCCCGAAAACAAAACAAAAAATTCAAACTTGTCCAACTTTCCTTTGAGCTCAGAATATTTTTCATACGTTTCTTCGTCCATGGAAGCGTCGCCTTCTTTTTCGGCTACCGCCACCAACTCTTCCAATTCCGTAATCTCTCTTTTTAAATTTTCCCATTTCGCGATTTCCTTTTCCGCCTCTTCCAATCTTTTGCCAACTTCAACGGCTCGTTCGCGATCTTGCCAAAAATTCGGTTTTCCGGATTCAAGGCGCAATTCTTTCGCTTCGACGATTTGTTTATCAATCTTAAGCAGGTCCCATATTTTCATGAGCCGTTCCCTTAGTTCCTCAATTTGTTTAAGCAGATTCTCCATATTTATTTCGAATCAAGGTGTCATACCCGTTTATAACTCTGTCTTCGCGGGATATTCCCAGCGATTCCAAAAATTGAAAAAGTTCTTCTTGAATTTTTAAACTATCACTGTTTTCTTGCGTTAATTTCTCCACTTCGATAAAAAATCCCAAACCTTCCACCTCGTCCAGACAAATTTCCATGCCTTTAAATTTTGTCTTCCTTCTTTTTTTATTTATGACCACGTCGAGATGGCAGCCTAAAAATTTTAAAACATCTTCCAACTCTTCGGGATCGCTTATTTCCGTTTCTTTTTCAATGCAGTCAAGCTCATTGGTATCGTGTCGCTTCAAAGTAAAAAAAGATTTTTCCCCTTGCCGCCTTATCCTTAAAACATTTATCCCCGACGCAATTTGAGAAGGGGTTATGCCTTTCTCCAAAAACGTCCTGTCTCTTTGCTCCAATCTTTTCGAAAATACGCAACCCATTTCTTCCAGCTTTTTTTACATTTCATCTAAATTTTTTATTTTCGCTTTTACTTCAATTTCTTTAGACATAAAAAAATTTCATTTTTAGATCACCATGGGGTTCAGGGGCGGAATTGAGTCCCGACAGATGTCGGGAAATTGGAGCCCCCGAAACTTCCCCGCCCGCATCGCTATGCGAAGCATTGCGGGCGGGTTTGGTTACTTTCTTGGTTATTTACCCGCCCTTTGGGGGGTAAGAAAGCAACTCCCGGCGAAGCGTCTTTGGTGCTAAGCCAATGCGATAATTTCGTCAAGTCCTTTTCGAGAGATTCCGACAAAACTCAAAAAACTGTGTGTGCAGTACGCCCTTAGCGGAGCGTCCATTCTTTAAAAAACTCTTTCAAATAATTTTCCATAAACTTGTGCCTCCCCGCCGCCATTTTCTTTCCCGTTTTCGTGTTCATTAAATTTTTGAGCAGCAAAAGTTTTTCGTAAAAATGATTTATCGAGGAATAATCTCTTTTTTTATACTCGGCGAAAGTCTCATGTTCAGCCGGTTTAATTTTTGGATTATAAATTTCTCTTTGTTTATATCCGCCATAAGCAAAAACTCTGGCGATCCCGATCGCGCCGATCGCGTCCAGTCTGTCCGCATCCTGCACAATTTTTCCTTCTTTTGTTTTCATTTCTGACTTTACTCCGGCACCTTTAAAAGAAACGTTTTGCGAAATTTCATTTATCCGATCCGCGATTTCTTTTTCCAAATTTAATTTCAACAGCCATTTTCTGGCGTTATTGTTATTCTTCTTTTCGAGCTTATAATCATCCATTTCGTGTAATAAGGCGGCCATTTCAATAATAAAAAAGTCGCCACCTTCTTTTTTGCCGATTTTCTTCGCTATTTGCCACACCCGATAAACATGCCACCAATCATGTGAAGAATCCTTTTCCAACTTTTTCTTGATAAAATCGGCGGTTTTTTTGATGATTTCTTTCTCGGTCATGTTTAAATCATAATCTATAATCGCGGTAAAAACAAGAAGCAAAAAAGAGGGACTGATTGTCCCTTTTAAATATCTTCGTACCGTTTCCCGGAAACGTTTTCCAGTTTCTGCGCTCTGGGTTTCACGTTTTCGGGATGTACGGAATTTTCGATTATCCTTTTAGCACCAGCCCAGTCCTCTCGGGTTATATACGCATTCATCAGCGTGCGTTCGCGGCTGCTGATTGCGCTATCATCACGTTTTGGCCTGGTATTGGTTTTGGAATCTCTTACATATTTATTCCATTCCTCCCTTATTTTAAGGAGCCATTCCTCTGCCTCGTCCAGACGCCCCTCCGTTATTGCTTTTTGGAAATCGGCGGTATTACTTACCTTCGTCTTCATTGTTTCCTCCGAATTTGTTATTTGAGGTATTATGATATCATAATTTCCAATCTTTGTCCACAAATTTTGTCCATTTCCAAAACATTTTTTTATAATCTACGCTACATTAAATCAAAAAGCACCCATAAAGGTGCTGAACATTCTTGATCCATAATTCAAAATTCATGATTCTAATTATTGTTTCGCTTCTTCCAATTTCACTTTTATATCTTTCGTCTGGCCCTTGCTCAAGATTTTCAAATCGACAGTGTCGCCGACTTTGTATTTTCTGATTTCATTGACCAAAGGATGATCGGAATCAAGTTTCTGACCGTTCACTTCCAAAATAATGTCATTTTCCTTGATGCCCGCCTTATCCGCCGGACTGCCCGGGATAACGGCCAATTCGTTCGGATTCTGGCCGGGAGTAACCAAAGCGCCGTAATCGACGCTTAAATTATTGGCATCGGCAATCGCTTTGTTTATTGTTATATAGCGCAATCCCAAATATGGCGTTATAATTCTTCCGTTCTGCTTTACGCTTTCAATCGCGCTCTTTATTTCGTTGATCGGAATGGCAAAGCCGATATTTTGCGCTCCCTGGACAATGGCCGTGTTGATTCCGATAACCTGGCCGGAAATATTCAAAAGCGGACCGCCGGAATTGCCGAAATTGATGGAAGCGTCGGTCTGAATAACTCCGGAAAGTTGTTCGTTGCCTCCGCTATCGAGTCCGCCCGCCGTAACCGATCTCGATAAACCCGAGATGACTCCGGTTGAAACCGTATTTCTGAATTCACCCAAAGCGTTTCCGATCGCGATGACGCTTTGGCCGACTTTCAAATTCGAGCTGTCTCCGAGTTCGACAACGGGTAATTTCTTATTGTTTGCGTTGATTTTCAAAACCGAAACGTCCAAAACCGGATCGCTGGCCAGAATCTTGGCCGGATATTTCGAACCGTCGTTCATCAAAACCGTGTAATCAGCGGTTGTGTCCGAAGTCACGTGGGCATTGGTGACTATGTAGCCGTCGCTCGAAACGATAAATCCCGTTCCTCCGCCGACTTCTTGTTTTTGGGTTCCGTTTTGCTGGTATTGCGGCTGAGGCGTGTTGAAAAAGTCATTGGGGAAATTGCCTCCAAAAAATTGTTGGAAGAAATCCGATTCCGGACTGCTGGTGCTTCCTTGAACTTGCTCCAGTTTGGGCAAATCTTTCGTTACGATAATGCTGACTACGGCCGGCGAGACTCTTTCCACCGCGGACTCTACCGCGACTTCCTCGTCCGTAGTTATAGTGTTTGATGCCGCCTTTGTGCTTGTATTTCTATTGTTTGCTTGCGCGAGAATCGGTCCGCTTTTGCCGACCGCAATCAAACTTCCCGCCAAAAATCCGGTAAGTGCTCCGAAAACGGAGCTTATGATCAAAGTTGCCAAAAGAAATTTTGAAAAATAAATTTTAGTATGATTGTCCATATGCTTTAGCGATTAAAACATAATTATTTATAACGGAAAGTATAGTACATTTTTTGTCTTTTTTCAAGAGATTTTTTAGCCCGGGCTGAAAAAATTGCTTATCCTGCACTAAAAAATGTAAAAATTTCTAAATAATAATTTCCAATTTCTAACAAATCCAAATTGGATACTGTCAATTTTTATTAGGAATCATAATTTAGATATTAGAAATTTTTATTATGCATATCGCATCATCTTATCTAAAACGGTATAAATTTTCCTTAAAATTAATAATTTTGCCACCTTCAAATCTCACGCCTTCTTTTTTAAGCAATGCCGTTTTTTTCTTCGCGCCCCCGGCGTAACCGCCCAAAGAGCCGTCGTTTTTCACGATTCGATGGCAAGGAACGCGAATCAACCGGGGATTTTTATGCAAAGCGTTGCCGACCGCCCGCGCCGCTTCGGGGAAACCTATGGCACGGGCCAATTTTTTATAGCTTGAAACTTTTCCTTCCGGAATTTCCTTGATTTTTTCGAGCGCTTTTGATTCAAAATCAGTAAGTTTCATTTTTTTATTCATGACCCGCTCCGCCCCCCCTCTTCCTCGACATCGGTAGCGAGAGGTTGGGCGAGGGCTATTTTTGATTTTCAAGCAACTTTTGTAAACTCGGAGAAATGTTTTTTAAATCGGTCGAATTCGTGTTTTTAAGCAAACCATTGAACGAGGTGTTTTGATCCGTTCCTAAAACATCTTGATACTGGCTGAATATGCTTTTTAAAAGAGGGGGCAAATAAATGATGCTTAAGACAATGGGCACGACGATAATGATAAAATAAAAAGCGCTTACTATTTTTTGGAAAGTGATGTAATTTTTTATTTTTTTGGTCATTTTATAAATCTCTTCGGTAAGTTCCATGTTTTTTTGCAACAATTCCTTTAGATTGTCTTTATTAATTTCCTCAGGCATAAATTTTCAATTTTAAATTTTTAATTTTTAAACAATTTTCAATGTTTAAATTTCAAAAAGTGAATCTCCACGGGCTTACGCACCGTGGCTTCTAAGAAGAGCCAAATTATTTATCTAAAGAAATAATTTGCCCGCTGTCCTCTTGTCCCTGTTGTTCGATGTATTTTCTGATTATTCGTTC
>JAJYLD010000005.1 GCA_021788015.1 bacterium
AAAGTCGAATCCGCCGATTCCTCGGGCAACACCGGTTTGTCCAAACTCTACACCATTCTCGCCCCCACCCAGAGGGAAACGGTCTTCCAGGTGATAATGAACAACTTCGAACAGATTTTCGGATGGGTTAATCATATGTAAACGAATCGCAGCGAAACTTTTAACTCCGCCGGAATCTCTTGAAGGAAATTTGCTATCCGAAGAATATGGAAATCAATTTAGATTTGTTATCGATTCAAAATCCGTGGTGGCGGGACCGCAATATAAAATTCGATCCCTGGATTCATGGATTTTTTAAACATGCTTTAAAAAAAGAGCCGGAAATTTTAACAAGCCTGAATTTTTTTCGCGACGTTGTTTATTTGTTTCAAGGCCATCCCGGAACAGGAAAAACGACTTTGGCCAAACTGATGATAAGAAAGTTGATTCAGGAAAAAAAAGTCGATCCCAAAAATATTTTTTATTATTCTTGCGCCAACATCGATTCTTATGAGGGCGTAAATGAGTTGATAAAAATTTTTATCAATTGGCGCAAACCGCTACGAAAAAATCGCCTTTATATTCTCATCGATGAAATTTCTTTAATTAAAAACTGGCATCATGGCGTCGGGTGCCTTAAGCGCGCCGGAAAATTAAAAAACGCGACTTTATTTTTGTTCGGCTCGATTTCGGAGAAAAGTATAAAGGCGGATTATTTTTTAAAAACTCTGGACTTTCCCGATTTTATCGATTTGATCAATCCGAAGCTTTTGAAAGACGGCGTTAAAATAAGCAGACTCGATTATTATCTTGACATTTACTTTTTAACCGGAGGTTTTTTTGAAAACATAAACAATTACAAAGAAGATGGCCATATCGGCAGAAAAAATTACGAAGAATTTTTATGCCGGATTAATTCGGCCGTAACCAAATCGGGGCGTAACGCCATCTTGCTTCGGCAGATTTTGGAGCAGGTTATTTTAAATTTGGGCGAGCCGGTCGGCTATCAAACGATCGCCAAAAAAACAAAAGCGAAATCGCATCTCACCATCGCTGAATATCTCGGATTTTTGGAATCCATGTTTTACATCAAAACCATTTACCAAGAAGACAAAAATAAAGCGACCCAAAAAGCGAAAAAAATTTATTTTCCCGATCCGTTTCTTTTCTGGCTTTTCTATTCTTACATCTACGGCGCCGTCGACCCTTGGCAATTCGGTCTGGAAAAATTGCGTGAACAAAGCATTTTTTCCGCCTTGATTAATAACATAATTTTTAGTCATCTCGACAAGAACGGTTTCGAAGTTTCTTACTGGCGTGACAGTTTGAAAAACTCGGAAATCGATTTCATCGCCAAAAAAAATAAAAAAATAACGCCTATTTTGGTGCGTTATCAAGGAATCGCAGAAAAGGATTTTAAAATTTTCGAGCAGGCGGGACTTAAAAACGGAATCATTATCAGTAAAAACGAATCAAGCGAGCAAGGAAAAATTAAAGTTATTCCGTTGTTAAAATTTTTAATTTCCGGTTCCTCTTAAAAAAATTTTTTGATTCCCATTAATTCATTGGACTTCTTTAATTTTTTTAAACTTTCTTCTATATATTTAAGGATTTTTTTCTCCGTTTTGATATTTTTAAATTTAATCCATTTAAACTCGGTATGATCATTATGATTCAGTTTGATTTTACCGCCGGAATAAATCCCTAGAAAAATCATCCGGACGAAACGCGTCTTCTTTTTTAAATCAAGATCGCAGGTAAAATTTATTAAGTGAAGCGATTGAAGTTTTAGGCCCGTTTCTTCAAAAATTTCTCGTAAAGCGGCTTTCTCCTGATTCTCGTTTTCTTTTGCCGCGCCGCCGGGGACATCCCAAAAGCCGGGATAGATTTTTTCCGTATCCGCCCTTTTTATAATCAAAAATTCTCGATTCCGGTCGAATATAATTGTATGCGCTATCAGTTTTGTTTTCATTAATATTTTTTTAAAATCTCGGAAAGATTTTTAAACCGTTTTGTCGCTTTTATTTCTTCTTCAAAAAATTTTTTCTTTTTCCAAAAAACGCGGTATGCTTTGGCCTCTTTTTTCGCGGCGACGATTCTAAATTTTTCATCAACGACCTCAAGGGCGGCGGAATTGTCCAAGGCGATCGCGACGCTCGTCGCTTTTTTCATCATTTCTTTGAGCGATTTTTTTCTGCCTTTTTCCGTATGATAATGGGGGCAGTTTAAAGCGTCGATGAAACCGAGACCGCCGACTTTGATCAATTTGAATTCGGTTTTTTTATTTGCGAACTTGCGCGAATCGCTATTGCCATATTTGAACCAGCAGATCGAACCCGCGCTCAGGCCCGATAAAACGATTCCTTTTTTTAAAGCCGTTTTTAAAATTTTGTCGACACCGGTTTTTCGCCAGGCGTTCATCATTTTTAAAGTGTTTCCGCCACCGACGTAAATTATGTCCGCTCCGAAAATTTTCTTTTTTATTTCCGCTTGCACGGGTTTTTCGCGAATAAGATAAAGGACATCGATCTCGCAGCCGAGCCGTTTTCCAAAATGTTTTTTAACGGTTTCGACATAACCTTCGGAATCGGAGCTGGCCGTCGGAATAAAAAGCAGCTTGGGATTTTTCTTCCCGCTCAACTTGATGATTTCTTTATCGATTTTTGTTGTTTCGACAGGAAAGCCCGGTCGGCCGATTTCACCTCCGCCGATAGCGATGATTTTAGGCATGGTTTAAGTTTAACATTTTTCAAGGGAAAGCTCTAGAAATTTGGCGAAAACCAAGTAACTTGAGAGAAATATTAAGGAAATTATGCGAATATTGACAAAACTCCTAAAATTAGCTATTATAAAAGTGTTATTTAGAATAACACTTTTTTGTTCTAATAACATTTTTGAACATTGAAAAACACTCCGCCTCGGCGGGGTAAAAATATAAATACGGAGGAAATCGATGGAAAAAAAGTTTGGTTTTATAAGTTTTCTTGGATTGTCATGCAACCGATTGCCCTCCTTTTCTGGATTTTGGGGAAGAGGGTCTGTGGTCGGAATATTCGGTGAAGGCGGAATTCATCGCGAGGGCCAGGTCATACCGGTTTTCGCTGTCCTGGCCAAGCGTTACAACGTTCCCGTACTGCCGGTAAAAATTGAGCCGGGCAGAATTATTTTCGGCAAGCCGGTCTTTATTAAAAAGGTTGGGGATTGGGAAGTGCAGGCAAAGAATGTAATGAATATAATATACGATTTATAAAGGGGGAATCGGAATAATGAAAAGAAAGTTTGTTTTTTTAATTCATCCCCGGACCATCGATGATTTTTATCGCAGGCTCGGGAATATGCTTGGGTTAAGAGAAGCTGCGGGGATGAAATTCTTACCGTATTTATTTCCAAAGCCCGTGGCAAAATGGGTCTTAAAGCGCTTAAGGGGTAGGGCGGGTTTTACCATCTGCTCCCATTTTCGGGCGGGTGAAGAAGTTGAAGGCTATATTATCGCAATTCTTTTAACCGGAGATCAGATGATTAATCTCCCCCACGCTTTCGTGAGAGATAGGATAATTGATGCGATCATCTATGCCCGAGATGTACTTGGGGTCGAGAGAGTGGGGTTGGGCGCCTATACTGCGCCTATGACTTTAGGCGGGTATGAAGTTTTCAGGGATAAACGATTTCATTTTAACAAATCGAAAAAATCTTGCCGCATAACACACGGAGATTCCCTGACTTCGGTCGCCGCCGTAGAGGCTCTTAAAAAGGGCCTTACTTTAAAGGGTCGAATCTTTGGGGACAGCATTGTCGGGATTGTCGGAGCCTACGGCGTGGTGGGCAGGGCCGCTGCCATTCTTACTTCTGAGCTGGGTCCGAAGAAACTTATTCTTACCGGGCCTAATGTCAGAAAGCTTCAGGAAGTAAGAAATGAAATCGCCAAGACTTTTCAAGGCGAGATACTCACTTCCCAGGATAATTCCACTGTTTCCGAAGCGGACGCTTTAATCCTGGCCACTTCCGCTCCCACTGACATCATTTCAGCTTCGATGCTCAAAGAGAACGCGGTGGTAGTGGACATGTCTCAGCCCGTGAATATGAGCAAGAGTGTTTGCGAGCAAAGACTAGATGTACTTCGGATAGACGGCGGATTTATGCACGTCCCCGGGGTTAATCTTGGTTTCGAAATGGGTCCTCCGGCAGAAACAACCTTCGCCTGCCTGACCGAGACTATGGTATCTACTATAGTAGGCGATCAGGACAACCATATCGGCCAGGTGGATGTCAATTTCGCAAAAAGAATTTTTACCGAGGGGCAGGAAAGGGGATTTGTTTTAGCCCCTTTAACCAACTTCTCGGAGTCCATTGAGAAAGGAGGGAAAAAATTATAGGGGAGATTTTTATCTCCCCTCTTTTTTTATGGTATAATAAAACTGAAAAAGATAAATTTATGTATATAGTCATTCTTCCTTTATTAAGCGGAATTTTGGTTTTATATTTGGGCTTTTTTATTTTTTTAAAAAATAAAAGATCAAAACTTAATTTGATTTTTTTATTTTTTTCTTTTGCAACGTTTATTTGGTTTTTCGGCACCTTCATGATGTTTTTAAGCAAGGACAGTGAGAGGGCTTTATTTTGGGACAAATTTGTTTATATCGGCGTAATTTTTATACCCGTGCTGGTTTACGATTTTGGAATGATTTTTATAAATCAGGAGCCCAAAAAGAGAAAAATAATATTTTACGGATATTTTTTTTCAACATTTTTTTTGATTTTGGATTTGTTCTCCCCATTTTTTATAAACGGTACTTTTAAATATGAATGGGGGTTTCATTCCAGGGCACAACTTTTTCATCACTTTTTTTTATTTTATTTCATTCTTTATCTGTTTTTGCTTTTTTACGAGCTTTACGTGGCATATAAAAGCAGCATCGGTTTAATAAAGGAACAACTTAAATATCTTTTTGTTGCTCTTCTGTTTTTAACAACAGGTTCAATAGCTTTTTTGCCGGCTTACGGGATGGATGTTTATCCTTTCGCGTACATTTCCGGAGTTATTTTTACGGTCATCATGACCTACGCCATCGTCCGCCACCAGCTTATGGACATAAAATTGGTCATGCGGCGCTCTTCGGTTTATTTGTTCTCTCTCGTTTCCATCATTCTTCCCGCTTACGGCCTTGAAGTGGCCCTGGGCATCCTCGGTTTTAACAATTCAATTTTGATCGACTCTTCTATTTTAATCGGCAGCATCGCTCTTTTTCCGGTCATGAAAGATTATTATTACCGGCTCGCGAATAAATATTTTTTCTCGTCTCTTTACGACACGAAAAAGATCATCTCCGATTTAAGCAATGAGTTGCGCCAAACTCTTTTCGCCTCAAAAATTTACGATTTCATTTCCAGCGTTTTAATGAACGCTTTTCACGTCAAAGCGCTGGCGATTTTAACTTATGACAAAAAAAGCGGAAATTACAATCTTAAACATGCAATCGGCTTTGACTTCGGCAAAGAAAAATTTATCGTCGAAAACAAGGATATCCAGGAAAAATATTTCAGCGAAAACAAAACCATTATTGTCGAAGAATTGAAAATGGAAGCGCGCGAAGAATATAAAGATTTTATAAACAAACTTTTGCATTTAAAAATCGAAGTGTTGACCCCGCTTAATTTAAAAAACGAAACTGTTGGTGTTATCGTTCTCGGACCGAAAGAATCGGGAGACATGTTCAATGAAGAAGATTTTGAAGTGCTGAGAATCGTCGGAGCCCAAGCCGCCATGGCCCTGGAAAACGCCTTGCTTTACGAAAAAACGAGAAGATTCAACGTTAAATTGAGAAAGGAAGTGGAAATGGCGACGGCGGACTTAAGAGAGGCGAACGAAAGGCTGAAAAAGCTGGACGAAGCAAAGAGCGATTTTATTTCCATAGCTTCGCACCAATTGCGCACCCCCTTGACGGCGATCAAGGGTTATATTTCCATGATGCTCGAGGGTGATTTCGGACCCTTGACCGAAAAAGAAAAACAGGTCTTGGAATTGGTTTTTCGTTCGGCGGAAAGGCTTATCAATTTAGTTGAAGATTTGCTGAATTTATCCCGCATCGAATCGGGAAGAATGCAATTTGTTTTTTCCGAAATCGATCTTAAAAATATGGTAACGGCGGCGGTAAATCGCATGAAGAACGCGACCGAGGCGAAGGGATTGGAATTGGATTTCGAATCTCCTTCCGATTTGCCGAAAGTAAAAATGGACGAAGAGAAAATAAAACAAATTATTTTAAATTTTATAGACAACGCAATCAAACACACGGATAGGGGCAAAATTTCAGTCGGCTTGAAAAAGAATGTCGACGGAATCGAATTTTCCGTAGCCGACACGGGAGCGGGGATAGACCGGAAAGCGTTGCCCGATTTATTCAAAAGGTTCACTCGCAGACCGGGAATTCTTGTCGCCGAAGGGATGGGCCTCAGCCTATATTTGGCCAAAGAAATTCTAAAGGCTCACCGCGGCCGCGTCTGGGCGGAAAGCGAGGGCGAGGGCAAGGGTAGCGTCTTTCATTTTTTATTGCCTATAGATTTGGAATCAAATAAAAAATCTGGATAGAAGAGGCAATCTCAAAAATCAAAATTCATATTACACGCAATGTTTATAATTTAATGATTTTTATTGTTCGGTTTATGTTTATCTAAATTTATGACTTTTTTCGCATTTTCAGCTTTAGTTAACGCTTTGATCAGCTTTTTTCTGGGCTCTTTAGTTTACGCGAGAGGCAAAAATTTCCTGAATAAAAGTTTTAGCCAGCTTAACTTTGTTATAGCTTTTTGGAGTTTTGGCTATGTTCTTTGGCAGCTTAGCACTTCACAATATCTCGCTTTGGCTTTATTAAAGGCCATGATGATTTTTGGTCTCTTGGTCGCGCCCTTTGATTATCTTTTTACCATTTATTTTCTTGGAATCGAGAAAAAGCAAAAAATTTCGATTTATTTTACATATATCGCTTCCGCGCTGTTTGCTCTAATCGATATTTTCAGTAACGGAATCGTAAACGGAGTGGATAAAAAAATGGAATTTAAATTTTGGCCGAATGCCGGCCCGTTGCTTTCAGTCTATTTGGTAATTTTCGCTTTTTGGCTTTTGAATTCTCTGTATTTTTTAATCAGAGAATACAAAAGGACGAAAAGCGGAATCAAAAAAGAGCAGCTGAGATATATTTTAATCGGCAGTCTTTTGGGATACGCCGGAGGATCAACCAATTTTTTCCTTTGGTATAATATTCAAATTCCCCCATATGGGAATATTTTTATTTCCCTTCTAATCATGATGATGTTTTACGCCGTTTTTACCCATCACATCATTGACATAAAAGTGGCTGCGCGTCGGTATTCGGTTTATCTTTTTTCTTTGCTCACGATCATTCTGCCGGCCTTGATCGTTAAAATATTTTTAAGCTCTCATTTTCAGAATTCGACTGTTTTAAATATCACCATACTCATACTCGGCGTTTCTTTTTTTCCCGCGGTCAAAGATTTCTTCTATAAATTATCCAACAAGTATTTCTTTTCTTCTCTTTACAACCCGAAACAGGTTATCGCCGAACTTGGAGAAAATTTGAACATGTTTTTGGAAGCCGATAAAATTTATTATTTTATTTCCGACTTGATAATGAATTCTTTTCATTCCAAAGCAATCGCTGTTTTGCTTTATGATAACGACAAAGAAACTTATTTTCATATAAAGTATAACAACGGTTTCGATCCGGATAATTTAATAAAAATAAACATTGAAAAAAATATTAAAAATGAATTTTTAGAAAATAAGATTATTTATTTTGAAGAATTGAGACATAACCATTACGCGGAATTTAAAGAATTTATTCGAAGCGTGACTGATCTGGAAATGGCGGCTTTCGTGCCCATAAATTTAAAGAACAAAAGATTGGGCCTGATCGTGCTCGGGCCGAAAGAATCCGGAGATATTTATAACGAAGACGACGCCGACGTTTTGAAAATTATGAGCTCTCAAACCTCGATAGCTCTTGAAAATGCGTTTCTGTACGAAGAAACGGAAATGTTTAACGTCAAATTAAAAAAAGAGATAGATATGGCGGTGGCCGATTTAAAGAAAGCCAACGCGAAATTAAAAGAACTTGATGAAGCGAAGAGTGAATTCATTTCCATCGCCTCACATCAATTGCGCACGCCTTTGACGGCGATAAAGGGCTATGTTTCAATGATGCTCGAAGGCGATTTTGGCAGGCTGGAACAGAAAAAAGAGGAATCTTTAAAGAAAGTGTTCGATTCGAATCAGAGATTAATCGGATTGATTGAAGATCTTTTGGACGTCTCTCGCATTGAGTCGGGGAAAATGGAATACAATTTTAAAGAAGCGCGACTTAACGGCATGGTTTTAAGCGTCATAGACGAGCTTGCAAATTATGCAAAAAATAAAAATTTGAATTTAGAATTTGAAAAACCGAACGAAGGATTGCCGGAAATAAGAATGGACGAAGAAAAAATCAGGCTGGTGATTATGAATCTGATTGATAATGCCATTAAGTATACGCAAAAAGGATTCGTGCGAGTCAGTTTAAAAGTAAATAACCCACCCTCCCTTACTAAAGGGGGCACAGTTGAGTTTTGCGTCAGTGATTCAGGGATGGGAGTAAGACCGGAAGATTTACCTAATCTTTTTCAAAAGTTTACCCGCGGCACCGGTACGTCTCTCGTTCATACCGAAGGCACGGGGCTCGGGCTTTATGTCGCTCGTCAAATGATCGAGGCTCATCACGGTCATATTTGGGCGGAAAGCGACGGGGAAGGGAAGGGATCAAGGTTTTGTTTCAGTTTACCAATTAAATATACGGTAAAAGTGCAAAAATAAATGTTTAAATTTTCGATTTTTAAATAAACATAATTTTATAATTTTCAATAAAAAGTTTGGAAATTACATCATTGAAAATTGTTTAAAAATTTAAAATTAGAAATTAAAAATTATAACTTGTAATTGCATTTGACCAATTTTCAAAGACGCATTATAATAATTTAGTAATACATTTATTTTAAAATTTATGATTAAAGTGGACAAAGATTTATGCATCGGCTGCGGAACATGCGCGGCTTTGTGCCCGGATACTTTTCAAATCGGAGCCGACGGGAAATCCGAAGCTGTAAATCAAAACAATATGGATTGCGCGAAGAAAGCGGCGGAAAGTTGCCCGGTACAGGCGATAAGCGCGGAGTAAAAAATAACGTGTTGAATAAAAACGGCCCGAAAGGGTTGTTTTTTAATGGAGGAGATGGTAAAATAAAATTTCCAAATGAAATTTCTAGTTTTAAATTTTTAATTTTTAAACAATTTTCAATGAATCAATTTTTAAAATTTAAAATTAAGATATTATTTAAAAATTATAAAATTAGAAATTAAAAATTTTTATATTATGACTCTTGATGATTTAAAAAAATTAAACATCCCCGTTACTTCCGGTTCCTACCAATTCTATGATCAGGATGGAAAACTGTTATATGTCGGCAAGGCGGCCAATTTGAAAAACCGCGTTTTTTCATATTGGTCTAAAGGCGCGACGCATACGCCGGCGAAGTATTCCATGCTTAAAAAAATAGAAAAGATAAAATGGATCGAGACGGAAAGTGAAATCGAAGCCTTGCTTCTCGAATCCAATTTGATCAAAAAACATCAGCCGCCTTATAACGTCGCCATGCGCGATGATAAAAGATATTTGTACATAAAAATTTCTACCGAAGACGAGATTCCCGGGATTTTTGTGACGCGAAAAATAGACAAGAGCGGAAAATATTTCGGGCCGTTCGTAAGCGCTTTGGCCGTTCGGGAAACACTTAAAGCCATCCGTAAACTTTGGCCGTATTGCAACATGCGCAAGACGCAAAAAAAGGCTTGCCTTTATTACCAAATAAATCTTTGTCTCGGAGTTTGCAAGGGGTTGATTTCGAAAAAAGAATACATGGACAGAGTGATTAAGCCGATAATTTTATTTCTTGAAGGGAAGAAAAGAAAAATAATAAAAAATTATGAAGCGAGAATCAAAAATTTAGAATCAAGAATTGGGAATCAGGAATTATGGCTTGAGAAAAATAAAAAAGATAATTCAAAATTTCCGCCCAAGACGGATCAGTCCCAAGCTGACATGATTTATGATTCTAAAAAATTGGAAAATATGCAATCGGAATTGACGCGTTTAAAATTTCAACTTTCAAATATTCATCGCGTGCTTGAACACGCCAAAATTTTGGGTCTCGGCGAAAAATACGTAAATGATACGGTGGAATTGGCAAAACTTCTGGGTTTAAAGAGGGTGCCGGAAAGAATTGAGGGTTACGACATTGCCAATATTTTCGGTCGAGAAGCGGTTGGCTCAATGGTGGTTTTTCGGAATGGTGAACCGGACAAAAATGAATATCGAAAATTCAAAATCAAAATGGGCCAAGGAAAGGCGAATGATGTCGGCATGCTGAAAGAAATTTTGGAAAGAAGATTTAAACATACCTCATCCCCAACCCTTCTCCGCCCCTCCCCAACCCCTCTCCTAATTAGGAGAGGGATAAAGGGTGAGGCAGAGGAGAGGTGGCCCCTTCCCGATTTGATTATTATTGATGGCGGCAAAGGGCAATTGAATGCCGCTCTTTCCGTTTTTAAAAAAACAAAATTGGATATTCCGGTGCTCGCCGTTTCCAAAGGTTCAGCCCGTGAAATCCCTTGGCTCAGGCCAAGGGAAGCGAAGCCTATTTCACGGGCCAGGGGACTAAGGTCGGCGATCGCTCCGGACAAATTATTTTTTCCAGGCGAGAAAAAACCGCTCGAATTGCCGCTCGCTTCGCCGGCTCTGCATCTTGTCAAAAGAGTGCGCGACGAGGCGCATCGCTTCGCTATCACTTATCATCGGAAGTTAAGAAGTAAAAATAGATTGTTGAATTAATCCCCGAGTCAAGGTATGATAAAAATAGGAAAATAAATATAACTTTTGGAGGTTTGCCGTGGCCATTAGTTTAAACAGAAGGATAGGTACGCTGAAGGGTTTTTGGGAAAAGGAAAAAGGAAAAGAAGGGAAAGGATTTTTAAAAACGGTTTTGTCCATTCCGTGGGAAGTCGCGGACAGTCTTTCTGAAGATGAGTTACGGCTTGTGAAAATTATTTTTTTTCTCCCGCTTTTTTTGGTAACTTTGTTCTTTCATTTTATAGCCCCGCTTATTAATTTTTAGGCGGGTTTTTAATTGCTCTTGACATTTATTTTTTTTGTGATATTGTATTAATACAATAATACAGAAATCAAAATCTATGAATAATAATAAACTGGAAAGTTTATACAAAGCCTTTTTATCCTTAAAATCGGTTTCGGAACTTAGGGCCTTTTCTCGCGATCTTTGCACGCTCGAAGAACTTAAGGAAATGGCGGAGCGATGGGAAATCGCGAGATTGCTGAACAAAGGCATGACTTATCGCGAAGTCGCGAAAAAGTTAAATGTTTCGACGACTACGGTGGCCCGGGTCGCTTTTTGGCTGAATAACGGCGAGGGGGGATACAAAATCGCTTTGCGAAAATCAGCCCGCCATCACACATCTTCTTTTGAGAAGAGGTTGTGACGGTATTTGTGTTAAAAATATTTTTACGACTCCTTCTCGAAAAAGAAGGGGTTTTGTTTTACGAAACCATTGTTCCTTGTAAAGGAGAAAAAGACATGAAAAAAGAAAAAAGATTGCTCGAAGAGGGGACGGAGTTGCGGATCGATCTTGGCAAGATAAAAAATATTCAACACGAGGTCGTTCCGGCCGCGGTCCAGGATTGGCGAAGCAAAGAAGTGCTCATGATCGGATACATGAACGAGGCGGCGCTTAGAAAAAACTTGTCTGAAAAAATTCTGACTTTCTTTTCGACTTCGAGAAACAAGCCTTGGACAAAGGGGGCGACTTCCGGCAGCATGTTTCATGTTCACGAAATAAGAACAAACTGCGAACAGAATTCTCTCCTTATAATAGCGGAAGCGACTGTTCCGGAAAAAGGAATTTGCCACACGAAAGCAAAAGGTCAATTCCGCCGGACCTGTTTTTATAGGAGGATTGATTTTAAAACGGGGAAGCTGGAAAAAATTTAAGTATAAAGCCGAACGAATGACATTCGGCTTATTTTTATACCTCACCTCAGCCCTCTCCTAGACAGGAGAGGGTTTATTCTTATTTGACATAAATTTCCAATTTTGGTTAAATAAAAAAATTCGGACTTTAAAAGGTCTGAAATTTTGGCCTTTGAAAATATAAAATTCATCAGAAAAGAAAAAGGAGGAAAAACGAGAGCAGATTTTTTGAGAGTAAAAAATTTGGAAAAGGAGATGAAGATGGCAGGAAAAACAGCTTTTCAGAAGATTATCGACGCGCATTGTGTAAAGGTTCTTCCGGCGGACGGAAGAATGGTTCTCAAGCCCGACCGGGTTTGGGGGCATGAGATTACCCCTCCGATCGGCATCCTCGACGCGAAAGAGAAAGGGATCGATGTTGTCTTTAATCCAAACAAGATAAAGATGATGATCGATCATGTTAATCCCCCGAAAGATACGGATTCAGCCGTACAAAGGAAGATTTGTTATGACTGGTCCGGAGAACATGGAACAGAATTTCTCGATACGGGACGAGGAGGGGTTTGCCACGTTGTTATACCGGAAAACGGATGGATACTGCCCGGCGAGATCGGTATCATGCCTGACAGCCATACTTGCACGCATGGCGCGTTTTGCGCTTTCACGGCAGGTATAGGTACGACAGAGTTCGAAAATGCGTATATCACCGGACTCTGGGTCTGCCCGCCTCAAAAAGTCATTCGCGTCAACTTTACAGGCAAGTTGCCTGCGAACGTTTTCGCGAAAGATCTTATCCTGGCGCTGATCTCATATATCGGGGTCAGGGGCGCGACCAATGCCGTACTTGAATTTGGCGGCCCGGTTATTGAAGCCATGAGCATGGAAGCAAGGATGACGATGACTAACATGGCCGTCGAGGCAGGGGCAACCTCAGGGATGATGATGGTCGACAAGAAGACCGTTGCATATCTCAGAGAGGTTTTAAAAAACTTCTATAATGAGGATGCCCGCGATGACCAGATACTCGCCGACCTCGAAAGATGGAACAGCGACCCGGACGCCGAGTACGGCCAGGTGATTAATATAAACGCGACCAACATGGTCCCGATGATCACTTATGGGCACTCTCCTGCCGAGGTTATCAGTACAAAAGGTTTCAACCCCGTCTATAAAACTTACGAAGGATCGATATTGGTCGGCACGGAGAAGGAGATTATAGAAACAAATATTTTTTCCCTGGAAGAGAAGAAGGTGGATCAGGTGTATATCGGCTCTTGCACGAACGGCAGGATCGAAGACTTACGGATCGCGGCCGGCATTTTCGCCGAGACCAAAGGCAGAGTGGCGGATAGCCTCCGCTGCATTGTCGTTCCGGGCAGCCAGCGCGTTTACAACCAGGCGCTCGATGAAGGGCTTCTAAAAATTTTCGCGGAAGCGGATTGCTTTGTGGCCGGGCCTACCTGCGGCGCTTGTTTAGGCATGTCCTGCGGAGTGCTCGCTCCCGGAGAAGTCTGCGTTTCGACCACGAACCGTAACTTTCCCGGACGTATGGGCAAGGGCGGAATGGTTCATTTAGCTTCGCCGGCAACCGCTACTCTAACCGCAATCAAGGGCGCAGTCGTCGAACCGGATCTGGAGCTTTGCGCTTCCGTTCTTAAAAAATACGTGCATCCGTTTCCGTCGGCAGCGGCGCATCCGACCGGCTGGACCGATCACGAAGTTCCGGTTATCGACTATGCCAAGCTTGCGGCTAAAGTAGCGGAGATGGCGTCGTCATCGATGGATTTTTCCGGAGAGGTATTTTGTCTTCCGGTAGATAATGTTGACACCGACCAAATCATTCCGGCTCGGTGGTTAAACAAAGTCGAAAAAAAATTTTTCGGCGAGCATTTACTTGAGGACGCGCCGATTTCTCCGGAGGACAGGCCCAAACTTCAGCGGGTGCGGATACTGGTGGGCGGCGAAAATTTCGGTTGCGGATCTTCGCGGGAAATGGCGCCTATGGCCTTCGAAGCGGCCGAGATCAGATGCATAATCGCGCCGAGCTTTGCCCGCATCTTCGAGAACAACATGTTCGCGAGGGGATTGCTCTGTATTACGCTACCGAAAGCTGATACCGATGAGTTGATGAGAAAAAGACCTGATAGTTTGGGAGTTGATCTCAATGGAGATGGAAATAAAGGATATGTATGTTGGGCAGAAAACGCAGCAGGAATCTGCGTGTCTCAGGTATATGAATTCAACATTTCCGATTACCAGAAAGAGCTCATCCGCAAAGGCGGCAGTACGGGCGTAATGCTCGAGCTCGCGGCCGAGCTGCAGAAGGAAGGCAAACTGTAAAAATCACAAAAGGCCGTTTCGAGAGAGGCGGTCCAAAAAAACATGGAGGGCAGAGAATGAACATTGCCGTGATCGAAGGAGACGGGACAGGACCGGAAGTCATAGCGGAAGCAAAAAAAGTAATGGAAGCTGCTTGTGAATCCAGTTCGGAAGGCAGGCTGGAATTTTTCCATTACGATCTGGGTGGAGCGAGGTATCTTAAAACCGGCGAGCTTTTGCCGGAAAGTGTTTTGCAGGAACTGAAAGAGTATGACGCCATTCTTCTCGGCGCAATCGGGCATCCGGACGTAAAGCCGGGTATTCTCGAAAAAGGTATACTGCTCGCAATCCGGTTTGGATTGGACCAGTACATAAACCTGCGGCCGGTCAAGTTATACCCCGGCGTATATTGCCCGCTTAAAGACAAGGGGCCGGACGACATTGATTTCATAATCATCCGCGAGAACACGGGTGGCATCTATACGGGCCATGGCGGCGTAACGCATAAAGGTGAACCCGATGAAGTCGCCACTCAGGAAATGATTTATACGCGTCCCATGGTGGACCGCTGTCTTGAGTTTGCCTTCAGCCTGAAAGAGGACCGTAATAAAGAGAACCCCGCATGTTCTCAGAAACCCCTGCATCTCGTGCACAAGACAAATGTCCTGACCAACTGTGGTGACCTCTGGAATAGGGCGTTTGAAACCATGGGGGCAGACCTTTACCCTTCGGTCTGGCGCGTCTACGCCCATGTGGACGCGACCACGATGTGGATGATAAAAAACCCGGAATGGTTCGACGTGATCGTGACCGAGAATCTTTTTGGAGACATCATTACCGATCTCGGCGCTATGATCCAGGGCGGCATGGGAATCGCCGCCGGTGGAAATATTAACCCGGGAGGCATTTCGATGTTCGAACCGATCGGGGGATCGGCGCCTAAGTATGCTGGCCAGAACATTATTAATCCTTTGGCCGCCATTTGTGCTGGCGCGATGCTGCTCAGATATTCCGGCGCGGAGGTTGATACCGAAGCGGCCGATCGCATCGAGGCCGCAGTGAAAAAAGCGCTCGGCGAAGGCTATATAAGAAGCCTTGCCGCCGGGCAGATGGGAATGTCGACTTCCGAGGTTGGCGATCTCGTTTCCAAGTTCGTTTAAAGAACAACAAAGCCGAACGGTTTATCCGTCCGGCTTATTTTTTTATCCAAAATTACTAGCGCGTACTTCAAAACATCATAAAAAGTACATAAGACGAAGATAAATAAACGCTTCGCTAGGAGTTACTTTCTTGTAACCAAGAAAGTAACCAAAGAAGTTTCGGGGGCTCCAATTCGCTATCACATTGATTTATCTTTAAACTCTCTTGCTCTGACGCTCAATTTCGCCCCCAAACCCCATTGGTGTTTTGAATACGAAATATTTTTTTACGATCTATACCTGTCTGCTGGCAGTAGGCTGGATTAGAGAGGAAATTTTTAAACGATGCTTTCATGTAGTTTCGCTTTGATTGTTTTCGGAGTGATGTTATGTTCTTTATTATAATCTTCCTGAATTTTTCGGCGTCGTTTCGTTTCATTGATAGCATAGCGCATGGCCGGCGTTATCATGTCCGCGTACATGATTACGTGTCCCTCGACATGGCGGGCGGCGCGACCCATTGTCTGAATAAGTGAAGTTTCATTACGTAAAAATCCGGACATGTCCGCGTCCAAAATGGCAACGAGTGAAACCTCCGGCAAATCGAGCCCTTCGCGCAGAAGATTGACGCCGATCAAAACGTCGTATTTGCCTTCGCGCAGATCGCGGAGAATGTCGACGCGCAATAATGTTTCCACTTCGCTATGGAGATATTGCACTTTAATATTCTGCTCGTTCAAAAAATCGGAAATTTCTTCGGCCATTCTTTTGGTCAAGGTCGTGACTAACACTCTTTGCTTTTTCGCGACGCGCAAATTTATTTCTTTAATCAAGTCCCGGATCTGATTCTGCGATGGCCTGATTTCGATTTCCGGATCGAGAAGTCCGGTCGGGCGAATGAGCTGCTCGACTACTTGCTTTGAATTTCTAATTTCGTAATCCGACGGCGTGGCACTTACGTAAACAATCTGGTTTATTTTATCATTAAACTCTTCGAAATTGAGCGGGCGGTTGTCTTTTGCCGAGGGTAGGCGGAAACCGAAATCAACCAAAGTTTGTTTGCGCGATTGGTCGCCCGCGTACATGCCGCGAACTTGCGGAACGGTGACGTGCGATTCGTCGATAAAGGTGATAAAATCTCCGGGCCCGCCTCGCGTCGACGAGCCTCTGCGAGTCGAGGCGGGAAAAAAATCAAGCAAGGTCGCGGGCGGAGAGCCGGCCGGCCGGCCAGAGAGATGGCGGGAATAGTTTTCAATGCCGTTGCAATACCCGACCTCTTCAATCATTTCCAAATCGTAATTCGTTTTTCTTTCAAGTCTTTCCGCTTCGACGATTTTATTTTGTTTTCTTAATTCATTCAGTCTGTCGCGCAATTCCTCTCGAATGGTTTTAAAAGCTTTTTTCATTCTCGCTTCCGGAGTCATGTAGTGCTTTGCCGGGAGAATGGTAATGTCTTTGAGTTTATGAGCATGACCTTCTACGCCCCCCTTAATAAATGGGGGTAGGGGGGATTTATTCGAGGCGCCCGGATTAATCGAGTTAATATAAATTTTTTCAATATAATCTCCAAACATATTTATCCTGACAATGGCTTCGCCCGTCGCGAGATGAATATCGATATTTTCGCCGCGCACCATGAATGTGCCGCGCCTGAATTCGATTTCGTCGCGCGTATATTGGATTTTGACCAATTCTTTCAATAAGTCGTTACGTTTTATTTTTTGGCCGACTTGGTAATGTTTGCCCATGGCTTCGTAATCTTCCTTTTCGCCCAAGCCGTAGATACAGGAAACGCTGGCCACGATTAAAACGTCTTTGCGGTTGATCAACGACTGGGTGGCGGCGTGACGGAGGCGATCGATTTCTTCATTGATAGTCGCTTCCTTTTCGATGTAAGTATCGGTCTGCGGAACGTAGGCTTCCGGCTGGTAATAATCATAGTAAGAGACAAAATAATGGACCGCGTTTTCCGGAAAGAATTGCCGGAACTCGCCGTAGAGCTGGGCGGCGAGAGTTTTGTTATGTGAAATCACCAATGTCGGTTTTTGGATTTTCTCGATTGTCTTGGCCATGGTGAAAGTTTTCCCCGAACCGGTTACGCCGAGAAGAGTTTGATCGCGATAGCCTTTTTTAATTCCTTCCACCAGTTTTTTGATGGCACCAGGTTGATCCCCTGTTGGCTTAAATTTTGAATGGAGTTTGAAATTCATGATTTTATTGAGGCTGACTTGCCCCGTAGCGGAGCAAAGCGACTGCTACTGGGGTCTCCCGTGGGTTTAAATTTTGAGTGAAGTTTGAACGGCATATTTGAAATAGTTTAACACAAATTTAAAAATAAAAAAAGTGACCATTTTGATCACTTAGGATTTTCCAATTCCTTTAATGCTCTAATTAAACTCGGTATGCTTCTGAATTCTCTGTAATTATCGGTCGGAGGCTTGTAACCATCCGGCCAAACACAAAACCATATCGGAGTATTATGCCGCTTGCCAAAGAATTTGTAGCCGAATTGTGCCAAACGGGGATCGCAGACTATTACTGCCGGTTTGCCGTGTTCAGATTCATATGGATCATCAAATTTTTCCGAGTAGAAAACCTCGAAAAGATTTAAGACTAATACGGCATGCCCGGCCTTTTCGAGTTCGTTTTCGAACCATTTATCTTGAGCGGTATCCACTTTTACCAGCAAGGGATCTTTTTGAAGAGCCCCTCCGTCTACTATTAAAAGAACGTTCATTGATTCCTCCTCGGATAATTAGATTGTTTACATATTTACATACATTTAAAATAAGTTCAATATTGACTATTTCCTAAAATATGCTAATTATATGGTAAATACATTTGAGGAGGGGCGAATGAAAAAGACCTTAATCGGTTTCGGCATAGCTTTTTGCATAGTTATCGCGGCCAGCCTGTTTCTGGTCTGGCGGGGAGGAAAAGAGATTCGGGAACAGATAAAAATCGCGGATGCCCGGAAGCAAGTCTGGGTTAACGCGGCCGGACATGTGGCCGAAGAAATCGGTTCGCCCGAAGCGGACGAAGCATTTGAATTGATAAAAAGCGCGGTGGCTTGCGTGTATGTAAATGACAAGACATACTGCAAGAATAACGACAACAAATCCTTAGGCATTGTTTTTTTAAAGACCACCAAAAAATTGCGGTCGGGGAAGGCGATCGGGATCGATTTTAAAGAGAACATAATCCTTATTCCCCCCGGAAAATACTCGGAAACGAGAAAGGGAGTGCTTCTTCTTAAAGCGGCGCAGAGCTTGCTTTCCGGACCCCGAGGTCAATCTTTACGTAATTATCCAAAGCAGAGCGAATGCCCTGCTTTTTCCTTTTTTGTTGACATTTTCTAAAAAACAACAAATAATCTTTGCAAGCTCTTTTATGGGAGGAATCCATGAATAAAAAAGACCTTCTTCTTGCGATTTTTTTCCAATCCGGCGGAGGACTTTGCGCGAATGGTTTTTATATATTGGCGGATCCTCAAAATATCCACGAAGTCGAACAGGCCGAACTGGCCATGAAGATTCTTTGGGAAAAGTTTCCCGAGGATATGAAGCAATTGTATAAAAATTTTCTTGAGTGTAAAGTGGATATTAAGGGACAAAAAATAAAAACTTTCAAAATTTTCGGCAGGCGGTCAATATAACCGCTTTTTCTTTTGACAAAAAGAGCATTTTAGTGTAAATTTAAAAGGAAATTATCTAAATTTTATGACCGAAAATAAAGAAAAAAATGCAAACCCGACCGGTCCTTTTCCGGCTATGGAAGAGGAAGTTTTAAATTTTTGGGAAAAGGGAAAAATTTTTGAAAAATCCGTTCTAAAAAACGCGCCGCGGGGCGATTATGTTTTTTACGACGGCCCGCCGTTCGCGACCGGCACCCCGCACTACGGCCATATTGTCGCAAGCACGATGAAAGACGCCGTGCCCCGCTACTGGACGATGCGCGGTTACCGCGTGGAAAGAAAATGGGGGTGGGATTGCCATGGTCTCCCGATTGAAAATATCGCCGAAAAAGAATTGGGCATAACCCGAAAAAAAGAAATCGAGGAAAAACTCGGAGTGGAAAAATTCAATGAAATCTGCCGTTCGAAAGTTTTGGGCTATGTTGAAGATTGGAAAAAAATAATTAAGCGTTTGGGTAGATGGGCGGACATGGAAAACCCTTATAAAACCATGGACATTTCTTTTATGGAATCGGTTTGGTGGGTTTTTAAAGAACTTTGGGATAAGGGTTTGATTTATGAAGGCTATCGCTCAATGCATATCTGTCCCAGATGCGAAACGACGTTATCGCAGCAAGAAGTCGCCGAGGGTTATAAAATAATTAAGGACATTTCCGCGATCGCGAAGTTTAAATTGGAAGGAGAGCGTAAAACAATTTACATTCTCGCCTGGACAACAACGCCTTGGACATTAATCGCCAACGTCGCTTTGGCAATCGGCGAGGATATTGATTATGTCGAAATCGAACACGAAAAGGGCAATTTAATTCTGGCGAAGGCGAAAATTAACGATGTCATCGATGGCGAATACAAAATTTTACGAGAATTCAAAGGCAAAGAATTAATTGGTAGAAAATATAAACCATTATTTCCTTATTATACAAAACAGAGAGACTCAGTTCCTTTGAAAGGAGCCGAGTTTCCGAATCTTGAAAACGGATGGAAAATTTATCCTGCCGATTTTGTAACTACGGAAGAAGGAACGGGAGTCGTTCATATTGCTCCGGCTTTCGGCGAAGACGATATGAACTTGGGCAAAAAATTCAACTTGCCTTTTGTTCAGCATGTCGGCATGGACGGACGGATTAAAGAAGAAGCGAAAGGATTCGCCGGCATGGACGTGAAACATATTGAAAACCATCAAAAAACGGATATTGAAATCATAAAATATTTAGCGCATCATCAATCATTGTTTGCCAAGGGCAAATATGAGCATAGTTATCCGCATTGCTGGCGTTGCGAAACCCCGCTTTTGAATTATGCGACTTCATCATGGTTTGTGAACGTGACGAAAATCAAGAAGCGAGCAATTGAGCTCGCGGAAAAAATAAATTGGTCGCCGACACATATCAAAGAAGGTCGTTTCGGTAATTGGCTCAAGGGCGCGCGCGATTGGTCAATTTCAAGACAGAGATTTTGGGCAAGCGTGATACCAATTTGGAAGTGCGATCATTGCGGCGAAATGAAAGTTTTCGGGTCAGTAGCCGAATTGGAAAAAATAAGCGGAGAAAAAATTTCGGATTTGCATAAGCATGTCGTCGACAAAATAACTTTCAAGTGTGAAAAATGCGACGGCGAGATGAAGCGCGTTCCCGACGTTTTGGATACCTGGTTCGATTCCGGTTCGATGCCTTATGCGCAAATGCATTATCCTTTTGAGAACAAGAAAAGATTCGAGGAAAATTTTCCGGCCGAATTTATCGCCGAAGGTGTCGATCAAACGCGCGCTTGGTTTTATTATCTTCATGTTGTTTCGACAAGCGTCATGGACGCCGATGCTTATAAAAATGTCATCGTGAACGGCATTGTTTTGGCTGAAGACGGAAAAAAAATGTCAAAACGACTGCAAAATTATCCCGATCCCGCTTTAATGTTCGATAAATACGGAGCCGACTCCATGCGTTTTTATCTTTTGTCATCGCCGGTTATGTTTGCGGAAAATTTGAATTTTTCCGAAGAAGGTGTGAAAGAAATTTTGCGTAAGGACATTATGATTCTTTGGAATGTCTATAAATTCTACGAAATGTTTGCCCTCATCCCCGACCAGGCCTCACCCCAACCCTCTCCTAGCCAGGAGAGGGAGAGTTTGGAGGCCGTTCCGGAAAATATTTTGGACAAATGGATTTTGGCGCGACTCGCCGAGCTCGAACGCGAAACGACGGCGAGCATGAACAATTACGATTTGCCTCGTGCAACCCGGCCGATTGAAAATTTTATCGATGATTTATCGACTTGGTATTTAAGAAGATCAAGGGAAAGATTTAAAACTGTAGAGACGCAAAATTCCGTGTCTCTACCGGCCGATAAACAAGCCGCACTCGCCACCTTAAAGTATGTTTTAACCGATCTCGCGCGAGCTATGGCGCCGTTCACACCTTTTATCGCCGAAACTTTATGGCAGAAAGTCACGGGAAATAATTTTCAAGATGAAAACAAGAGTGTGCATCTCGAAAACTGGCCGGAAGCGGAAATCGAGGAGAACGAAGAAGAAAAAGAAATTTTGGAAAAAATGCGCCTGACTAGAAAAATCGTGGAATTGAGTTTGGCGAAACGCGACGAAGCCGGAATAAAAGTTCGACAACCGCTTCAAAAATTAAAAATTAAAAATTTAAAATTAAGAATTGAAGAGGAATATTTGAATTTAATCGAAGATGAAGTTAATGTGAAAGAAGTTGATTTTATAAAAGGCGATAATGATATTCCTGTGGTTGAGATTGATACGAACATCACCGATGAATTGAAAGTTGAAGGCGTGAAGCGCGACCTGGTCCGTTTCATCAACGCTTTGCGCAAGGATGCGGGCATGACTATCCGGGATCGCGTCGAAGTTTTTTGGCAATCGGAAAGCGAGCTCGTGAAAAAAGTATTCGCCCAATTCGGAGAAGAAATTATGCGAGACACCCTGAGCGATAAAATCGGCAAAGGCGAGGGCGGAGATTTTAAGAAAGAAGCGAAGATTGAAGGCGAGGCGGTGAAGTTGGGAATAAAGAAGTAAAACAGGAAACCAAGAAATAAAAATAAAAATTCAAATATGTTTGGAAAATTTGCAATTTTGTTCGCTTTTTTGGCCATGTTCTCTTGGGGCGTCGGTGACTTTTTAATTCAAAGGACGGTAAAAAAAATCGGCGAGTTTGAAACTTTGATTTGGATCAATCTGATTGGCGGTCTCGGGCTTCTGCCTTTTGTAATCGGGGATTTTTCGAAATTGCACTGGGGAAATGTTTGGCCTCTTATTTTACTCGGGGTCATTGATTTTTTTTACGGCATCACCCTTTTGAAAGCTTATGACAGGGGGAAATTGTCAGTGGTGGAAATTATTATGACCGTCGAACTCCCATTTACCGTTTTGTTGGGCATGTCTTTTTTTAAAGAAAAATTGACTTTGCCGCAGACCCTTTTGATTTTATTGATTTTGTCGGGAATAATTTTTATTTCGAAAAGTCCGGCGACCTTGATGGACAAACTTGTAAAATTTTTTACGGGCAGAGCGCATCGCCTGGAAAAAGGCGTTATTTTGGCGGTAATAGCGGCTTTTATAAGCGGTTTTTACAATTTTATGGTCGCTTTCAATGCAAGGGATATCTCGGCGGTAATGGCGATTTGGTTTCCGTGGACGATGAGTTTTTTATGCCTTTTCGTTTATGTTCTTTTCAAAAAAGGTTTTAAGACGTTTATAAATAAAAGTAAAAAAGAAAAAGGAATGATTTTGATAACAGGTTTAATTGATACTTTGGCCTGGATAAGTTTTTCCATAGCTTTGTCAAAAAATGAACTTTCGATTACTACGGCCATAACCGAAAGTTATCCGGCGATCGCCATGTTTTTGGGGATAAAATATAATCGGGAAAAAATATCCGGTTCGCAATACTTTGGCGCGGTCGCGGCCTTGATGGGAAGCGTAATCATCGGAATAATTTAGATTTCGGATATGAAAATAAATTCATTATACAAACTTTTAATTTCTTCTTACATTTTTTCGACTTTTTCCGAAGGAATCATTATGCCGATTTACGCGATCTTTGTGCAGAAAATCGGCGGGAATATTTTAGACGCCTCGGGAGCGATGGCGATCTTTTTCATAACCGAAGGCGTTTTTACGATTATCATTCATCGACCGAAATGGAGCAATTCGCATCGCGCGACTTTGCTTATCGGCGGCTGGGTAATTTGGCTATTGGGCATAATCGCTTATCTTTTTATTTCGAACATGACCATGCTTTTCGTAACCCAGATTTTGACCGCTCTCGGAAACGCAATCGCCGATCCGGTTTTTTATCGGGAATTGTCCGATCACACGGACAGGAAGAGCGAGGAATTCGAATGGGGGCTTTTTGACGGATCAAAAGTGATTTTGGACGGAATCGCCGCTCTACTCGGCGGCGTCATAGCGAGTTTGTACGGTTTTCGCCCTTTGATTTTTACCATGATCGGCGCGGCCACGATTTCGCTTTTGATAATTTTGTATTACATAAGGAAATTGAGAAAAATGGGTTTGGGAGAGAAAATGATTAATGCGTTTAATTGATTATGAAATTCAGATTGATAAAACAGAACGAAATTGGTTTGGCCGTAAATATTATCCAGGAAAACTATTCGAAGAAATACAGGAAAGCGGCGTTTAAAGAAATGGAAGCGATGTTTAAAAATTATACGGCTCGGCCGAAATATATCGTCGCCGAAGAGAAAGGGGAAATAATCGGACTCGGCGGTTATATTCAGTCATGGATGGATTACAATATTTATCAAATTTTCTGGATAAATATAAAACCGGGATTTCAAAACAAAGGAATCGGCACAAAACTGATAGAAAGAATAATTCGGATATTAAAAAATAAAAAAGCCTCCATGATTTTATTGACCACTTCAAAACCGAGATTCTATTCGAAAAAATTCAATTTTAAAACTTTGGCAAAGTTTAAAAATAAAAAATACGATTTGATGTGTTTAAAATTAAATTAATATGTCCATCCGAGACATCCGCGCGAATGATTTGCGCGAGTTGATAAAAAATAATAATGACAAAATTGAAATCATCGATGTGCGCGAGCCGGACGAATACGATATCATTCGCATCAAGGGATCGAAATTGATTCCGATGAATAAGCTGCAAAATCGGCTACACGAAATCGATTGGTCGAAAGATGTCGTTTTCATCTGCCGCTCCGGATCGCGAAGCAAACTTATGGCTTATAGGATCGGCGCGCAAGGAAAAGAAATAAAAAATTTAAGATACGGAATCTACGAATGTTATTCGGACGGAAAAGGCGAGAACCTGGAAGTGGACAAAAGCATGATCGGGAGGTATTTTTAAGATTTATGAAAATTACAAAAAAAGTGCAGGAAAAATATTTTAAAGCCATTCTTGAAGGCGAGAAAACATACGAAGTCCGTTTGGCGGATTTTGAATGCAAGCCGGGCGATGTTCTTGTTTTGCTTGAACAAAAAGACGGAACCCGGGAATTGACGGGAAGGAAAATGGAATGCGAAATTTCCATGGTTTTCAATACGAAAGATATGGAAAAATTTCACAGCAAAAATGAAATCGAAAAGTATGGATTATTGGTTATGGCCATAAAAAAGAAAGAAATATGAATCCCGTTAGAAGCCGCAATCGCTTTCGGCGGAGAATAAATAAAACGGAGTTTAAAAAATTGTAATTTACGCGGATGTGCAATCAAATATTCTTGATCGCGATCTGCTTCTAACGGGATGAAACATATTTACATACCCGGTTTTCTCGATACGGCGAAATACAGAAAAATGATCCCGGGTTTAGAAATCTGGCTTGAAGATATCGATCCAAAAGAAAAGATTGAAACCGAATATGTAGTCGGGCATAGCATGGGAGCCGATTTCGCCTTGATCAATTGGGACAAAAACAGAAATACAAAATTGATTCTTTCCAATCCGATTTTGTTAAAAAGAAATTTTTTTGCATGGGTGGCGAGATGGGCGAAATATTTATTTACGGCGGAAGAAAAGTTTCCGATCGGCAGATGGCCGACTTTACTTCATCCTGTTCTTGCGATAAAAAGACTTTTTCAATTGATGAATCAAGATTTTGACAAAATTCTTTCCGAAGTTCCCAGAGGACATATAATTATCGTGAGAGGCAAAGAAGACAAATATTTATGCTGCGAAGAAACGGCCGAATTTATAAAAAATAAAGGCGTAAATTTGATTGAAGTAGATGGAGCGAGCCATGATTGGGAAGACGTAAAAAATGAAGTTTTAAAGATTTTATGAATCATATAGCCATACCGATAAAAATTTTAGATGAATCCGGATGGCTTGGCGATTGAATTGTTGGAGAATTAATTTAACAATTCCCCCATCCCTTTAATTCTCCAATCCCCTTAATAAAGGGGTGTATAATAATGTATGGCGAAGGCTTTAGTATTAATTTCAGGCGGGCTCGATTCGATGCTTGCGGCGCGAATTTTAATGGAACAAGGCGTCGAAGTTGTAGGCGTGAGTTTTAGAAGTTATTTTTTCGACACGGTCCGCGCGCGCAAAGCGGCGGAAGAGCTCGGGATAAAATTAATCGAAGTTGATTTTTCGGAAGAACATTTGCGGATGGTGAAAAATCCGGCACACGGATATGGAAAGAACATGAATCCCTGCATCGATTGCCACGGGATGATGTTAAAGAGGGCAGGGGAGTTTTTAAGAAACCCCCTTAATCCCCCTTTCGAAGGGGGACAAATTTGCCCTCCTTCAAAAGGAGAGTTGGGGGAGGTTTTCGATTTCATTGCGACCGGGGAAGTGCTCGGGCAAAGACCGATGTCGCAAAACAAAGAGGCTTTGAAAACGGTAGAAAAAATTTCCGAATTGGAAGGAAAATTGCTGCGTCCGCTTTCGGCAAAATTGCTCGCGGAAACGGAAGCGGAAAAGGACGGAAAAGTAACCCGAGGCGGGCTTTCGGCGATTAAAGGAAGAAAGCGCGACGAACAGATGGCACTCGCAGGAAAATTTGGCATTAAAGAATATCCAAGCCCGGCCGGCGGCTGTCTCTTGACCGATTCGGAATTCAGCCAGAGACTGATCAGGCTTTTCGATAACTGGTCGGAATGCGATGGTAATGACATCGAACTGTTAAAGAATGGAAGAGTGTTTTGGCTCCGGACGCAGGCCAATGCGGAACAACCACCCCTATCCCCCCTTCACAAGGGGTGCAGCGATAAGGTTATGATTGTAATGGGAAGAAATGAAAAAGAGTGCGAAAATTTAGAAAAACTGGCGCAAAAAAATGACATATTATTGGAACTGAAAGAAGAAACGGGACCGCTAACTTTGATAAGAAGCAAGAATCAAGAATTAAGAATCATGAAAGAAATGGAATTGGAAATACCGAAAAATTTAAAATTGAGCGAGTTGAAATTGGGAGAAGAAAAATCGGAAGAAGAAATTTTAGAAATCGCCGAATTGTTGACCGGATATTACGCGTCGAAAGCGAGAGGGAAAAAAATGACAATAGAGTTAAGAATAGCGAATTAAGAAAATCAGATTTAAAGTCGCGGTTTTTAGCCCCTTGAAAATTATTTTGATTTTTTTTAATATTTAAATATACCGGCGCTCGAAAAAAGGAGGGAATACCATGAAAGTTTTTTATTTCGTTGCCGTTTTGGTTTCAATCCAGTTCGGCGGATTCTTTCTGGTCGGCCTTTTCAATTTTGCGAGACTCGCAAAAGCCGAACGAAAAAACTGGCTCTCATTCCATTGTGATCGTTCGCAATGGTATTGGCGCATAGTTTTTCCCGTGACGGTCTGCGTTTACGGTTTCTTGTCGCTCTTATTTCGGTGCAATCCGGATAAAGAGTGCGAGCGGCCATCCGAGGATCAGACATGATCCTTTTTATTTTAAACCAAACAAGCATTTTGTTTCGTATTATTAGGAAGTTGACTTTAAGGTGGAAAATCTTGTATACTTTATTAAAGCTTAGGGTGTTTGAGTAAAACTTAACCTAAAATAAAAACGGGAATTAACTCCCGATAAAATTAAAATAATATGGTAACAATCATCATCTTGGTCATAATTGCCGTTATAATCATCTGGCTTATCGCCATGTATAATGGCTTGGTCACATTAAAAAATCGAACCGACGAAGCCTGGTCGGATATCGACGTGCAACTGAAAAGAAGGCACGATCTGATTCCGAATTTGGTTGAAACCGTCAAGGGTTACGCGGCGCACGAAAAAGAAACATTCGAAAAGGTGGTTCAGGCTCGCAATGCGGCCATGAATGTTAATGGCAGCGCCGCGGACAGGGCGCAAGCGGAAAATGCCTTGTCTTCCGCTTTAAAATCGGTTTTCGCTTTGGCGGAAAATTATCCCGACCTGAAAGCGAGTCAAAACTTTTTGGAATTGCAAAGAGAATTGACCGACACCGAGGACAAGATTCAGGCGGCGCGCAGATTTTATAACGGCAATGTCCGCGATTTGAACATTAAAATCGAATCTTTCCCGACAAATATCATGGCCGATTCGCTCGGGTTTAAAAAGAGAGACTTTTTCGAACTGGCCGCGCCGGAAGAAAGAGAGAATGTCAAAGTCAGTTTTTAGATTTATTAGGTTTTAGGCTGGAAATAATCATATGGCATCACTATACACGAATATCGATTCAAATAAACGAAAAACCTGGGTTTTGATGTCCGGATTTTTCATCGCGATAATTTTAATCGGTTATGTCTTCAGTATAGCCCTGAACAACTCCGGCATTCTTTATTTCGCCGTTATTTTCAGTATCGTTTCTTCTTTTATCAGTTATTGGTATTCGGATAAAATAGTTTTGGCCATGAGCTCGGCGCAACCGGTCGATCCCGACTCCAATCGCGAGCTTTATCGTCTCGTCGAGAATTTGTGCATTACCGCCGGCTTGCCGGTTCCGAAAATTTACGTTATTGACGATTCGTCTCCGAACGCGTTCGCGACCGGTCGCGATCCGAAGCACGCCGCCATCGCTCTTACCTCCGGCATTCTCGCCAAACTGAATAAAACCGAACTGGAAGGCGTAATCGCCCACGAGCTTTCCCATGTCGGCAATCGCGATATTTTAATTTCCACTTTGGTGACGGTCATGGTCGGAGTGGTTGTGCTCCTCGCCGATTGGTTCTGGCGTTGGTCGTTTTTCGGAGGCTTCGGAAACAGAGACGACAAAGATGTCGATTCGCGCATAGCCGCCATTTTAACGATTCTCGCCGTTATCCTCGCGATTCTTGCTCCGCTTTTCGCCTATCTGATGCAATTCGCCATTTCAAGAAAACGGGAATTCTTGGCCGACGCTGACGGGGCTTTACTTACCCGTTATCCCGAAGGCTTGATCGGCGCGCTTGAAAAAATATCTTCGGATCAAAAACCTTTGGAAACCGCCAATCGCGCCACCGCCCATCTTTATATCGCCTCTCCTTTCAAAGACGATACCGGCGAACCCAAAAAAATCAGTTTTTGGAGAAAATTGTTTTTGACCCATCCGCCGATCGAAGAAAGAATCGCCGCTCTAAGAGGAATGAAAATATAAAAATTATAAAAAATAAAAATGGAAAAACAAAATTACAAAAAAAATTTGATTCGCGATTCGGGCTTGGTTTTCATAAGCATACTCGTTGCGATTATTATCGCCCAAACCGGAATTTTAAAAAATTTTTTATTTTCCATCAAGGATTATAAAGTCATAGGCAGTTTTGTCGCCGGCGCTTTTTGGGTTTCCGCTTTTACGGTCGCCCCGGCCGCCGTTGTTCTTCTTGAAATCGCCAAAACGAATTCGATTTATCTCGTCGCTTTTTTCGGCAGTCTCGGCGCTCTGTTCGGCGACTTGTTTATTTTTCATATCATTAAGGACGATCTTTCCATGGATTTGAAATACGTCATCAAAAATTCGCGGTTCAGAAAACTGGCGATGCTTTTTAAAATAAAAGTAATCAAGTGGATTTTGTCCGGACTCGGCGCGCTGGTTATCGCTTCGCCTTTGCCGGACGATATCGGTTTGACTTTGATGGGCGTATCGCGAATAAGCATGTATTTGTTCGTTCCTCTTTCTTTCGGCTTAAATTTTTTGGGCATTTTGGCGACGAATTTTGTGGTTGGAAAATTAATCTAGGGTGTAGCGTATAGCGTTTAGGGTTTAGTTTTATTATCTATACCCTATACGCTATGCCCTAAACCCTCAAAACATATGACAACAAAACAAATTTACGAGTTGGCCGTGAAAATGGGCGTAAGGGCCGATTTGCGCGGTCCGGAAAAAGTTAAAAAATATTTGGAACGATCAAAAAGGAAATACGAAAAACTCGATTCGGAATCTAAAAAAGAATTCGATAAAGAAAAAATGACGAATCCGTACAGCGATACGAGAATTCTTGTCGATTTTAACAAAAAACAAATCAAGAAAGTTTTGACCGGAATAGACATGGAAGGCGCCGAAGTTTTGCTCGGCGACAAGCTCGGAGCAGACTTGATCATTTCTCATCACCCGGAAGGAAAGGCCTTGGCCGATCTGCACAGTGTCATGGATCTGCAGGCGGAAGTGCTGGCCGATTACGGCGTGCCGATCAATATCGCCGAATCGGTTTTACGACCGCGCATTTCCGAAGTGTCACGCGGCATTTCCCCGGTTAATCACAACCGCGCGATCGATATCGCCAAAGTTTTAAAAATAGATTTCATGTGCACGCATACCATCGCGGACAATCTCGGCGCCCGCTTCCTTTATGACATGATTAAAAAGAAAAAAAAGGAACTGGAAACGGTCGGCGACGTTTTAAACATGTTAAAATCCATTCCCGAATTCAAAGAAGCGGTAAGGTATAACGCCGGTCCGACTTTGTTTGTCGGCAGTCCGGATAATAGCGCAGGCAAAATCGTTGTTACCGAATTTACCGGCGGCACGAGCGGCTCAAAAGAAATCTATGAAAAAATGGCGAATGCCGGCATCGGCACGATTATCGGCATGCATATGGGAGAGGAACACAGGAAAGAAGCGGAGAAATATCATATTAATGTCGTTATCGCCGGGCACATGGCTTCCGATTCTTTGGGTATGAATTTGTTTTTGGATGAACTCGAAAAACAAAAAATCGAAGTCATTCCGGTTTCGGGATTAATCAGAGTGAAAAGATTTAAAAACTGAGGTATTTTGTTGAGATTTTTGGGATAATTGGGTCCCAATAATCACAATTATCCCATGAACAATACTTATATTATTTCTCTCGGCGGCTCTTTGGTTGCGCCTAAAGAAGGAAAAGGAAGAATCGATTGGAAATTTTTGAAAAATTTCAGAAATTTGATTTTGAAACAGGTTAAAAGAGGAAAAAAGTTTTTTATCATTGTCGGCGGCGGCATGACAACGAGAAATTATATCGAAGCCGTTAAAAAAGTGGTGAAAATCTCCAACGAAGATTTGGATTGGCTGGGCATCCATTCTACGCGCTTGAACGCCCATCTTTTGCGAACCGTGCTTCGCGATGTCGCTCATCCGGAAATTATCAAAAATCCGACTTTTCGATTGATCAGCGACAAAAAGGTGATAGTCGCCGGCGGATGGAAACCGGGATTTTCGACCGATTACGGCGCTACCATGATTGCGCAGGAATACGGGGTGAAAAAAGTGATCAATCTTTCCGATTTCGATCATGTTTGCGACAAAGATCCGCGGAAATACAAAGACGCGAAAAAATTCGACGAAATAAGCTGGAAAGATTTTCGAAAGTTGGTGGGATCGAAATGGATTCCCGGCATGAGCGCGCCCTTCGATCCGATCGCTTCGCAGAAAGGGGAACGGCTCGGCCTTGAAGTCGTAATCATGAACGGAAAGAATTTAAAAAATTTGGAGCGGTATCTCGAGACGGGGAAAATTAAGGGAACAAAAATTGTCTGAACCACTGATTAATACTGAAAAAAGACTGATTACACTATAAACTTTTTAGAAATTCGAATCACAATTACGAAATTTAGTGAATAAAAAAATAACCGATGGTTTTTAATCATCGGTTTTTTTTGTTTTTTTCTCGGGCATCTTTTGCCCATAAGTATCCCACCAGTCCCGCTAAGAACAGTCCAATGACCGCAAGGGGATATATCAGCCAAAGAACGTAATTTTCGATTTGCGGATAATGGCGGAGGGCTATTTTCGCGATCAGCCCAATAATTATACATGCCAAAAGAACTTCAACTTCGATGTTTTTCATTCCGTTTCATCCTCCATAGATGATATTGTAATGAATTAAAATAAAAAGTCAAAACGCTTCGCTAGGAGTTGCTTTCTTCCGTTGCGTCAGAATCTCCTGGAAGGGATTCTGACGGAGGCCCGCGACGTGAATGTCAAAAATTAATTAACCATTTTATAATCTTTTTATAAATTTTTTATTTCCTTCCGAGCTTCTCTGCTTATACTGAAATTATAAAAATTAAAATGAATTCATGAAAAAAAATCTGAAAATACTTTTTTTGTTTGTTTCTCTTTTTATTTTAAATCACAGCGCGCGCGCAAGTTCGACTTCGGTGGTGATCAATGAAATCGCCTGGATGGGAACGGAAGCGAGCGCGAGTGACGAATGGATGGAACTTTATAATAATAGTGCGGAGGAAGTTGATTTGACCGGATGGACACTGGCCAGTTCCGATGGGAATATAAAAATTACTTTGGCCGGCAAGGTGAGCGCGAACGGATATTTTTTACTTGAGCGGACGGACGATAACGCGGTAAGCGATATTGCGGCCGACCAAATCTATACCGGCAGCCTTTCCAATTCGGGAACAAAACTGGAATTGGATGACGCTTCCGGAAACGTCATCGATTTCGTCGATTGCGCAAGCGGCTGGTTCGCCGGCGATAACGAAACAAAAGCGAGCATGGAAAGAAAAGATTCGGCGCAAGCGGGGGATAAAGACAATTGGATTACGAATGACGGAATTACGATAAACGGAAAAGACGCGAAAGGAAATAATTTAAAAGCGACGCCAAAAAATAAAAACAGTGCGGGGGCTTTAAATGAAAATCAAGACGCATCGTCAACTGCAACCGGCACTTCGGAAAATATGGCCACAACCACGACTGCGGACACCAGCGGTTCCGCTTCTTCCGATGTGAGCACCGGTTCCGACAGTTATGATTACAGCAATGACATAAAAATTTGGGAACTTTTTCCCAACCCGAAAGGCAATGATCGCGATGGCGAATTTATCGAATTGTTTAACAAGGGAAAACGCGAAGTCGATTTGACGGGCTGGGCGCTGGAAAACGAAAGAGGACAAAGATACGAGTTGGACAATAAAACCATAAAATCGGAAAAGTATTTGGTAATTACGAGAAAGGAAAGTAATATGGCTCTAAATAATCATGAAGATGAAATTAAACTTTTTCAGCCTTTGCACAAAAAAGCATCCCAAGTCGTAAGTTATAAAGATGCCGACGAAGACGTAAGTTATGCGTTTGACACAAAGAAAAATGTCTGGACCTGGACGAAAAAACCGACGCCGGGCGCGGAGAATATAATTAATCATCCGCCCGAAATAAGTATCGACACGCCCGCGGAAATTACGGCGAAAGAAGACGTAATTTTCGATGCCTCGGATACGATTGACCCGGATAACGATCCGGTAACTTATGTTTGGGATTTTGGCGATGGTGTGAAAAGCGATTTGGAAACACCGGATCATATATATTTGAAACCGGGGATTTATAAACTGAAATTGACCGCATCGGACGGCAAAGATGAGGGCGGAACAGAAATAGACATAAAAGTTGCGTCCGCACCCGAACCGGAATTAATCGACGAGAAGATCGAAACCGGAGATATTGTTCTAAACGAAATTTTTCCCAATCCGGCGGGCAGCGACGAAAACAAAGAATGGATCGAAATTCTTAATCGCGGCGATTCCGAAATAAATTTGGGAAATTGGAAAATTGAAAACGGAGAAAAAAGAAAATATAATTATGTTTTTGAAAATTTAATTTTGAAACCCGGAGAATTTTATGTCTTAAACAGGGAAGCAAGCGGCCTGACTTTAAAAAATTCCGGCGATAACGTAAATCTGTATAATCCCTTGGGCGGTTTGAACGATCATGTCGGATATGCAGCCGCACCCGAAGCAGAATCTTATGCAAGAAATAAAGATGGAACATGGACATGGACAAAAATTTTAACTCCGGGCAAAGAAAACGTTATTCAGGAAGCGGTGATAAAAACAAAAACAAGAACAGTCTCAACGAAAAAGAAAAAAACAAGCGAAAACCTGCAAATAGTGGAAGGAATCGTCGAAGTAAAACCCGGCATTTTCGGTTCGCAATATTTTTATGTTGCCGGCGAAAGCGGAGGGACGCAGGTTTATAATTATAAAAAAGATTTTCCGAATCTGGCCGTCGGCGATTTAGTCTCGGTCGCGGGCGAAGAAACGACCTACAATAAAGAACCGAGAATTAAAACGGCGAACGCGGCTGCGATAAAAGTTTTGGCGCATAATCAAAAAATCGAACCGCGGGTTTTAAGTTGCGACGAATTGAATGAAGATTATTTGGGAAAAATGGTCACAGTCGCCGGAGAAATAACGGGTAAGAGCGGTTCCGAAGTTTATGTCGATGACGGCAAGAACGAGGCCTTGGTTTATATTAAAAAAGGCACGGGAATAAAAACGCAAATTTTTGAAAACGGGAAAAACGTTTCCGTAACCGGCATAGTCGCGAACGCGCAAAACGGCGTTCAGGTTTTGCCGCGTTCGATGGACGATATTAAATTCGCGGCCGGTAACGGCGAAGTTTTGGGAACCGCCATAGGGGGCAACGAATGGGCGCTGGCGCAGAGAGACAAGCAAAACGAGTTTATGAAATACATGCTTATTTTATCCGGCGGTGTAATTTTGATTTTGGGAGGGTGGATGGTGAAGTTAGGAAGTAGGAAGTAGGAGTTATTGCCGGCTCCATAGTCTCTTTAGAGCTATGGAGCCATAGTGCAAGATGTTTAATTAAAACAAATGCCGACATTAAGAATAAACAAAGAAAATGAAAATTTGATTCATTTTTTAACTATAACGGTTATTGAATGGATCGATATATTTACCAAGCCGGAGTATTGCAAAATAATTACAGACAGTCTGAAATTTTGCCGAGAAAATAAAGGGTTAATTTTATATGGATATGTAATTATGCCAAATCATATTCATCTGTTAGTTGGAGCAAGGGGAAGTTTTAATTTATCGCAAATTATCAGCGATTTTAAAAAACACACAACCAGAGAAATTTTGAAAACATTAAAAAAGATAACAGAAGGTATATTCTGAATCTAATTAAAAATAGCTTCGTCAGAAAAGAAAATTACAATGACCAAATTTGGCAGAGAGAAAATTATCCGGAAGTCATAACTAGTGAAAAGTTCTTCTTTGAAAAATTAAATTATATTCATAATAATCCCGTTAAAAAAGAATTTGTAGAAAAACCGGAAGATTGGCTTTATTCATCAGCAAGAAATACAATTTTACACGGTAACAGCGTAATTGAAATTGACGATTGGAGTGGATAAGTCTGCATTTAGGCTCCACAGCCCTTCGGGACTATGGAGCCAGCCAACGCTTCGCTAGGAGTTACTTTCTTGTAACCAAGAAAGTAACCAAAGAAGTTTCGGGGGCTCCAATTCGCTATAACATTGATTAGAATTTTCGTCTCTCACCCTGGCGCTCAATTCCGCCCCCGAACCCTATTAGTGTTCTGAATAATTTTAACAATTTAAAATTTCGCAATTTAACCAAATTTAAAAGGGAGTCAAAATGATTTCCCTTTTTTAAGTAGGAGAAGGGAGGAACACGAAGTCCCTCCCCTTTGGAGTCATCCCCTTCCTTTCCGACTTTCTTTGTTAGACGCTGGCCCTGGCTGCTTTTGTGTCGGTTGTGAGCGCCATAATCGTCCCGGCACGCGCTACCGCATTGACCGTTCCGCCGGTGCCCAGGAGAGCCGTATATGCCGCGCCGTTGGTGCCGGCATTCGGGGTGGTCATCATAATAGCGAACATGGAGGTCCCACTAGGGGCGTACGCCATTGCCCTTGGTCCCGCCTTCAGAGAGGTAGAGGGAGCTACCGATATCGCCGCGTTTTCGGCCGCGTATATGTCGTCGATCATCGGGGCCGTCGCGCCGCTGTTTTCCACTATCATTTCGCTTAAACTGGCCGTCATGCCGGGGCATGCGGGCATGTTGGCTTGATGTACCAAGTTGAACACCGTGTTCGCCGGGGCCGCTGCCAAAGTCGGACCGGGTGGCGCGGTCGCGAACACGAAGGAGGCGAGACCGAGCACAAGAAGAACGGACAGAATAGGAATTGCTACCCTTTTCATCATTTTGCCCTCCATTGAGTTATTTGCCGAACGTCTACCCTAACCGGCTGACCTTGCCCTTGGCGCATACCTCCTTTCTTTTCCGGTGTTGGATTATCTCAGTAATCCTCGACCGGTTTAACGAGCGCGGGAATTCCGCGCTTCTGGTTTATAAAGAACGTCTCAATGTCAATAATTAAAATAATAAGGTAAATAAAAGATAGCGTCAAGAAATTTTATCCACAGTTAGAAAAAATAATATTGACTAAACTTTATGAATGTAAGATGATAAAAGAAAACTGGAAAGGCACGATCTTTAAAATACGTTTTTGTCGCGATTACGGGAGGTGGGAATGAGCCCAAAAGGGATTAAGGAAGCGGCCGAATTTTTCCCTTTGCTTTTTTTCATGATTTTTTTATTAAAGTTTCTTTTTAAAAAATGGCGGGCAAAGCCGCGGTACGGTTATCTCGCGGCGTTCAAAGACGCGCCTTGGGAGGCATGGAACCTATGAGCATAATGGCGGAAGTCGCGGACGCAATAAACGCTATCGGGTATGAATATTTAATACCGGTTTTAGCGGTATTGCTTTTGGCCGTAATTTTCATTCAATGGCCAAGAACAAAAAAACGGCCTTAACCTGCTTTATACCTTCAAAGCAGGTCTTTTTTTTGGGTTTGAGACATGGTATAATTTTAATTAGGAAGCAGGACATAGGATTGTAGGATGTAGTAATTTAAAATAAAAATTTTTAACCACAAACCTACATCCTAAATTATATGGCCAAACGAAAAAGAATAAGAAGAGGCGACGGTAATCCTTTGGATTATATTTCTTTGCCTCGTATCGAGCTCGACCCTCAAATAAAAAGAGGTATTTTTATCGTTTTCATTTTAACCGTCGGCGTCATTTCTCTTTTGAGTCTTTTTGACTCGGCCGGAGCGGTCGGCGTTTATCTTGCCAAAGGCTTGGCGTTTGTTTTCGGTTTGGGAAAATGGATTTTTCCGTTACTTCTTTTAAGTTTGGGCTATTCGCTTTACAAAGAAAAAAAACCGCGGAGCGCCGCTTACTTGGGAGTGTTCTTCTTTATTATTTCTTTTCAGGCCCTTTTGCATCTTTCTCTCGCTTTTAACATGGGCTATCCTTCCGATTCGCCGATTATGGGCGCGGAAATCGCCAACAACTGGAATCTAAGCGCGAGCTCCGGTTCGGGCGGGGGTTATCTCGGTTTTTATTTGGCTTCGACTTTCATAAATATTTTGGGCATTTGGGCGAGCTTTGCGGTAACGATCGCTTTATTTTTAGTTTCCTTGATGCTCATGTTCAACACCACTCTTTCAAGATTAATCGGCCGAGAGAGTTGGTTTGCGAAAATAATTTATTTTATCAATTACATTTTTGCGAAAATTTTCCATAGCGAGAACGAAGAAGGCGATTACCAAGACGAACAAGGGCCCGAAGAAGCGCCGGAAGAAACCGAAGAGGGGGAAGAAGAGGAGGACGCAGGCGAAGGAATTGAATTCAGTTTGAAAAAAATAAAATCCGAACCGAGCAAACTTGCCAAAGAAATTAACAAGAAACAAAAAGCTGAAGAAGAAAAAAATTGGAAGCCGAGCAATGTCAAAATAGACATTCCTTTAGATTTACTTTCGGAGAAAGGCGGAAAGCCGACAAGCGGCGATATAAAAGCCAACATTGAAATCATAAAAAGAACTTTGGAAAATTTCGGCATACCGGTGGAAATGAGCGAGGTAAACGTAGGCCCCACCGTTACGCAATACACTTTCAAGCCGGCGGACGGGGTAAAATTGTCTCGCATTACCACTTTAAACAACGATTTGGCTTTATCTTTGGCGGCGCATCCGATCAGAATCGAAGCTCCGATTCCGGGTAAATCATTGGTCGGCATCGAAGTGCCGAACCAAACAAAGGCGATTGTAGGTTTGAAAGAAATTCTTTCCGACAAAGCTTTCTCGACCCGCAAAAGTAATCTTATGATCGGGCTTGGGAAAGACGTGGGCGGTAAAGTTTGGCTTGACGACTTGGGGAAAATGCCGCATCTTCTCGTCGCCGGCGCGACCAATTCGGGGAAATCGGTTTGCCTTAATTCGATAATCGTCGGTTTGCTTTATCAGAACAATCCCGATGATTTGAAATTTATTTTGGTCGATCCGAAACGAGTCGAACTCCCGGTCTATAACGGCATACCGCATCTTTTGACCCCGGTCATAACCGACGTGCCGAAAACCGTGAACGCTTTGAAATGGTGTTTGAACGAAATGGACCGTCGTTTCGAACTTTTGGCCAAAGCGGGAAAGAGAAATATTCAGAGTTACAATCAAACTTTGAGAAAAGGCGAGCAAAAAATGCCGTATTTGATTTTCATAATCGATGAATTGGCCGATTTGATGGTTGCGGCCGCCCGCGATGTCGAGCCGGGAATAATACGCCTCGCCCAGATGGCGCGCGCGGTCGGAATCCATTTGATTTTGGCGACGCAAAGACCGAGCGTTGACGTTATCACCGGTCTTATCAAGGCGAATATGCCGGCGCGCATCGCCTTTTCCGTCGCTTCCGGAATCGACTCGCGCACAATCCTCGATTCACTCGGCGCGGAGAAGCTCTTGGGTCGGGGCGATATGCTTTTTTCGACGGCGGAATTACAAAAACCGAAAAGAATCCAGGGAGCCTTGATTGATGACAATGAAATAAGACGCATAGTCAATTACATCAAAGAAAAATCCGAAGGCCCGAATTATGTCGAGGGCGTGACGGAAAGACAGAAAGTGAGCGGAATCGGAGGAGTCGGCCTTGATGGAAATTTCGGCGACGAAGACGATTTGCTCGAGGAAGCGAAAGAAACGATCATCAATTCCGGCAAAGCCTCCGCTTCTTATTTGCAGCGTCGATTAAGCATCGGTTACGCTCGCGCGGCGCGGCTGCTTGATCTGCTTGAAGAAGCCGGAGTTATCGGTCCGTCTAACGGCTCCAAGCCTCGTGATATTTTAATCACGAAAGAACAATATGAAAACATGATTTTCGGCGGAGGCATGAGCGGCGTCGCTTTGCACAACCGCGAAGAATCGACCCCTCCCGATGAATATTTGGGCGGTTCCAAAGATGACGAAGGCGAAGAGGAGGATGAGGAAGAAATTAAGGAAACGGGAGAAGAACTCGGCGAAGAAGATGAAAAATTAAAAGAACTGGAAAGCGACGACATGCCGGTACATTCGGAAATAAAAAATGAAGACGATTTTGATGAAGACGACGGAAAATTTTTTTCAAGATAGATTTATAAATTAAAAAGACCCCATGCATATTTGAGTAGCTTTGTATTTTTTAAACTGTTTGGTTTTTTATCTTTTCTGAAAAATCTTTTTACCAATTATAAAAATTTCTCCGGTATCGATTTCGTCTCAAGACGCTTCGTTCGGGTCTCTCCGCGGAGGGTCGTTTTTTTAGACATCTGCCTGTCGGCAGGCGGGAAGAACCAAAAAGTCGCTCGCTTGAGAAAATTAAGGAATTTTTCGTTTTCGCTCGGGACGATTTCAAACTAGCTACACACAAACAGTGAAATCTTTTTTCTTCGCTTTCGGTAAAAAATTCCACTAAATTTTCTATGCTCGCATGGCTTGCATTTCTGGAAATTTTGCGTTAAAATAATAATAAATAAAGAGGCGAGAATTAGCGAAAAAAAATAACTAATTTAAGCCTAAATAAGCCAGAACCCATCTCAAAAATAATCTCTAGCTCTTTTTCAGTCTTTTTCGGTTGCAAAATCCAAAAATCTCGTCGAAATAGCTTAAATTATTACTCCTCAATTTTTGTATTTTTCCCTCGAAAAATCCTTGAAAAAGACTAAAAGCTATTTTCGAGACAGGTTTTAATAAAAATTGCTGATTATATGCATTTTTTATTTATTTTAGCGGGCAGTCCGGTCGACGAATAAAAAACCCATTAATCTACAAACAATAAAAAATATAACTTTAATTTTTATGTATCCCGTTAGAAGCCGCGATCGCTTCGACAGGAAAAACATAAACAAGCAAAAAATCTAATTAATTATATTACACAGATCGAAATCAATATTCTTGATCGCGATCTGATTCTAATGGGATGTACATAACATGGTTGGGACAATCCTGCCTTAAACTTTCCGATAAAACCGGCTCCGATGCCGTAACTTTAATCACCGATCCGTTTGACAAACAAATCGGCCTTCCGGTTCCGCATGTCGAAGCCGATATCGTAACCATAAGCCATGGTCATTTTGACCATAACAACAAAGACGCCGTGCGAGGCAACCCTTTTGTAATAGATGCGGCGGGCGAATACGACGTGAAGGGAGTGCAAATCGTTGGGATAGATTCCTATCACGATGACAAAGAAGGGAAAGAGCGGGGCAAAAATGTAATTTATCGCATAACCATGGACGATCTTTCCGTCGTTCATTTGGGCGATCTGGGTCACACGCTCGATGATAAGCAGCTTGAAAAAATAAACGGCACGGATATTTTATTTATTCCTGTCGGCGGCGTGTATACCATCGACGCAAGAAGGGCGGTCGAAGTGATAGCGCAAATCGAACCGAGAATCGTCATGCCCATGCACTATAAAATCAAAGATTTGAAAGTAGAGCTCGATGGAGTCGATAAATTTATAAAAGAAATCGGGTTGACGCCGAAATATGAAGATAAATTTAAAATTTCGAAAAAAGATTTGCCGCAGGAAGAGATGGAACTGGTGATACTAAACCTGTAATTTGTTAAAGTATAAATTATAAATATAAAAACCTTATTAATCCCGTTAGATATCCTGATTATTCAAATGTAAATCGGTATGCCTGATGGGATCGTAAAAAAATTTTTATGTCAACAAAACAACAAATATCTAACGGGATGAAAACAACAAAGATTTTTTTAAGCTTGATTTTTTGCCTTAGTCTGGCCGTGCCGGCGGGGTACATAAAAGCCGACGATTCGGCCGCTCAGACGGCGTCTTCGACCGCTTCAACCACGACCGAGATAACGATCGGAACCGACGCGTCGAGCACTTCCGTTACCGTCAACCAACAAGAAGAGAGTGAAGGAGTCGAAAGCGAATCAAAAAATGACAACGAAGAGGCCGAAACCGATACCGGGACCAGCACGGAAATAAGCACGAGCACAGAAGAAGGCGTAAACGAAGAAGCGAGTTCGACCGAAGATTTAAATTTGTCGGATTACGGAAATGTGGCGAAATTTTTAATTAACGGTCACGCGAATTTAATTTTGATCCAGATAAAGCAAAAAATAAACGAAAAGAAAGAAAAAGAAGCGGAAGACAAATTCGCGAAAATTTTACAAACTAACGGAACGGCAAGCTCAACCTTGAAAGATGTCATTACGCAATTCATCACTTACGGTTTTAACAATGACACGGAAAAATTGGGCGAAGGCGAAAGAGCGGCCGTAGTCAGTTCTTTCAAGGCGGCGTTCAACAGATTGCCGGAAACGCAAAACGATTTGACCGATCTCATTAAAATCGCCAACGGAAGATTCCCGTCCGAACACAGCGCGAGCTCCGAAAAAAGAGCGGAAGAAATTTTTACGGAAATTTATCGCCGCGCGCCCGACATGAGCAATCAGCATGACAAGGCGGCCATAGAAATCATGGCTTACGGATTAAGACAAACGGCCGGGCACAGGAATTTGGATAGCGAAAAAGCGGGTATAAATATATTCAAGAACATATTCAAACATTTACCGACATCAACGGAAGACTGGAATGCGATGCAAGCCATCACTTACTCCGGAGCGCAAAGATGATTTTGTTTTTTCTTCGATTGCCCCTTTAAAAAAGGGGCAATCTGTAGAAAAAATAATAATATGAAAACAAAAAAAGAAAAACCGAAAAGAAACACGAAGGCCGAACGAAAACAGAAAACGAGCGCTTACGCCAAGATGGAAACGGAAAAAGAATTGCGTAGCAAAAAGATGATTATGTGGAGCGGCGTCAGTTTTTTTATGGTTTTCATCGCGATCGTTTGGATCGTGAACATGAAAAACATTTTTAAGAATAATTCATTGCTGTTTGCGGCAAAGCAAGAAAATGGTGTAAGTGCCGATGATTTTTCAAAAAATTTGACCAAGTCGTTTTCCGAATTGAGAGCGGGGCTGAACCAGCTGAAAAATTTACAAAACGAAAATCAGACAGCCTCGACCCAAACTCAGAATGCGACAGACGAAAAAATACAGGAATTAAAAAACAAACTGGAACAAAGTGCAAAATAATACAAAAATTAATTAAAAATGCAAAATTACAATGCAAAATGTAAAACGCAAATGAATTTGAAAAACACATTAAACGATGCAGAGTAATTTGAATTTTTATTTGTCATTTTTAATTTTGATTTTTACACTTTAATTTTTTTTATAACATGAAGAAGAATAATAAAAAAATGAAACCGCAGGCTAAAAAAGAACCGAAAAGGAATATCGTTAAGAAGGAGTCGTCAAAGAAAAAAATCGCCAAAGAAGAAACAGGAAAAGAAATTGAGACAATTAAAAAACAAGAACTCCAGGAAGAAATGATTCAGAATGAAGAGGGAATGATGGCGAAGAGTCAGCTTGTTAACGGGAAAACCGATACTCCTTTCGGCATGGTTTTGTCGCAGCCGATTATCGACGAGATGCGCAAATCATATTTGGATTACGCGATGAGCGTAATAGTCGCGCGCGCTCTTCCCGACGTTCGCGACGGACTCAAGCCCGTTCACAGAAGAATACTTTACGCCATGTGGGATATCGGATTGAAGCCGACCGCCAAATTCAGAAAATCGGCGACCGTTGTCGGCGAAGTGTTGGGCAAATATCATCCGCACGGCGATACGGCGGTTTATGATTCCATGGTGCGCATGGCGCAAGATTTTTCTATGCGTTACCCGTTGGTCAACGGCCAGGGAAACTTCGGTTCTATGGACGGCGACAACGCCGCCGCCATGCGTTACACGGAGGCGAAACTCGCCGCGATCGCCGAGGAAATGCTTTTTGACATTGACAAAAATACGGTCGATTTTATCCCGAATTTCGACGGTTCGCAAAAAGAACCGCGCGTGCTTCCGGCAAAACTGCCCAATCTTCTTTTGAACGGAACCATGGGTATCGCGGTTGGCATGGCGACGAATATTCCACCGCATAATTTGGGCGAACTGTCGGAAGCGATTATGCATTTAATCGATAATCCCGACGCAACAATCGAGGATTTGATGCGATTTGTCAAAGGTCCGGATTTTCCGACCGGCGGAATTATTTATAACAATAAAGACATTCTTCAGGCTTACGCCACCGGCAAGGGCGGCATTGTTATGCGCGGACGAGCGGAAACGGTTGAAACGAAAAGCGGCAATATGCAGATTATAGTTACGGAAATTCCGTTCCAGGTAAACAAAGCGGCTTTGGTCGAAAAAATCGCCGATCTTGTGAAGAACAAAAAGCTGGACGGAATCAAAGATCTCCGCGACGAATCGGATAAAGAAGGTGTGCGCATCGTCATCGAATTGAAAAAAGACGCCTATCCGAAAAAGATTTTAAACGGTTTGTACAAGCAGACGCAGCTTCAAGAAACTTTTCATGTCAACACGCTCGCTTTAATCGACGGCATCCAGCCGAAAGTTTTGACTTTAAAAATGGTTCTAGAAGAATTTATCAAACATCGCGAAGAAGTGGTCAGGCGCAGGACGCAATTCGATTTGGACAAAGCGAAGGACAGGGCTCATATTTTGGAAGGTTTGATGATCGCGTTGAATAATATCGACGCGGTCATAAAAACAATCAAGGCTTCGAAAGACAGAGATATGGCCAAAGAAAATTTGATGAAGAAGTTCAAATTGTCAGAACGTCAAGCCGTGGCAATTTTGGAAATGCGTCTTCAAAATCTCGCCAACCTCGAAAGATTAAAAATCGAAAACGAACTTAAGGAGAAACGGTCCTTGATCAAAGAATTGGAATCGATTTTAAAATCGTCGGCCAAGATTAAGGACATAATCAAAAATGAAACTAAGGCTTTGGCGGAAAAATTTTCGAGCCCGAGAAAAACGCAAATTATGGTCCATGGCATAAAAGATTTTTCCATGGAAGATCTCGTGCCGAACGAAGAAGCCATGGTTCTGATGACTCGCGACGGCTATATCAAACGCATCGCTCCGGACACTTTTAAAGTGCAAAGTCGCGGCGGGAAAGGCGTTATCGGCTTGACCACAAAAGAAGAAGATACGGTCGAGTTCATGTTTACGACCGTAACTCACAGCGATATTTTGTTTTTTACAACCCGCGGTCGGGTCTTTCAACTCAAAGCCTACGAGATTCCGCAAGCGACCAGAACCGCAAAGGGTCAGGCGATTGTAAACTTTTTGCAACTGCCGCAAAACGAAAAAGTAACTTCGGTTTTGCCTTTGGACAAAATCAACAATAATAAATACCTTTTCTTCGCGACCGAAAAAGGTTTGGTGAAAAAAGTGGAAATCGGCGCTTTCGCGAATGTCCGCCGTTCCGGTTTGATCGCGATTAAAATAAAAGAAGACGATAAATTAATCTGGGCGAAACCGACTTCGGGAGAGGATCATATCCTTCTGGTAACCGCCGGCGGCCAGGCGATCCGTTTTAAAGAAAAAGACGTTCGCGATATGGGGAGAAACGCGGCCGGAGTCAGGGGCATGCGTTTAAAAAAGGACGATGTTATCGTCGGCATGGGCGTGATTAAAACCGACAAAGAAAAATTAAAAAAATACCAAGTCCTTTGTGTTATGGAACAGGGTTTCGGCAAACGCACGACTTTGGGTTTGTATAAGGTTCAGGGCCGTGGCGGGTCCGGAGTGAAAACCGCGAAAGTGACCGCGAAAACCGGAAAAATAATCAACGCCTTCGTGGTCAATTCCGAAAGCATGACCGAAAAAGATTTGATCATTATTTCCGAAAAAGGCCAAGTCATAAGATTACCGTTCAAGTCCGTCAACGAGCTGGGGCGCGATACCCAGGGCGTGCGCTTGATGCGCTTTAAGGAAACGGGCGATAAAGTCGCCGGAGTGACTTGGGCATAAAAATTTAAAAAATAAAAAATAAAATATAAAAAATAACCCCGCGTTTTACAGGGTTGTTTGGAGAAGTTGTTTACAGCTTGCCTTCCAGGCGTAAGCGAGAAAGAGTTTCTTTATAAGGTTCATCGGGACGCGATGTCAGTTCTTCTTGGACAAATTCCAGGTCTGTCGAACTGGCGTTACCAAGGACTTCTCTTCGCCAATCTCCATCGCATCCATCCAAACTGCTATTGCAAGTCAAAGCGTCAAAGATTTCTTTTCTTGATGACATATATCTCCTCCTGTTTTTATTTTGTTTGTTTCAGGCCATATTAGCATTATTAATAATGCGTGTCAATTCGGTGAAATGTTGAAATGATTTGCTTTAAATATTTTTTTCGGATAAAATAGATATAAATAATTTATAAAATAAAATATGCCAATTGAACAAAAAAAGTCCGTCGGGATGAAAAAAATCGTATTTTTGGGCCTGGCTTCGGTTTTTCTTGTAACCGGCTGCAGTTTAAAATCAAACGCGAATGCCGTCAAAACAATTACTCCCGATGAAGCGAAAATAAAAGCGGAAAATTATATCAACGCCAACTTGATGACCGGCGGAAACAAGGTCGCGATCAAAGACATTGCGGAAGAAGAGGGACTATATAAAATTGATGTAGTTTTGCCGAATGGTCAATCAATAACTTCTTACTTAACCGAAGATGGAACAAAATTTTTCCCGCAAGCTTTGGATACGAATCAAAACCTGAATACGCAAAATAATAATGCCCAGAGCGACAATGCCGCGCCGCAACAGCAGTCGATCCCGAAAACTGATAGGCCTAATGTGGAATTATTCGTCATGGCCTATTGTCCTTACGGCACCCAAATGGAAAAGGGAATTTTGCCGGTCGTCGATGCTTTAAAAAACAAAATCAATTTTGAAATTAAATTCTGCGATTATTCCATGCACGGAGAAGGAGAAATTAACGAAGAATTAAGACAGGTTTGTATAAAAAAAGACGCCCCGGACAAATACGAGACTTATTTGAAATGTTTTTTGAAGGCGGGAGCGGACCAATCCGATCAGTGCTTAAAGACGGCCGGGATCGATAAAAATAAAATCGATTCATGCTCGGCTCAGGTCGACAAACAATATCAGGTCAAAGCGAAATTCGCGGACAAGAGCCGATGGCCGAACGGGAGCTTCCCTCCTTTTGACGTTTATAAAGCCGATAATGAAAAGTACGGAGTGCAAGGTTCGCCCACTTTGGTCATCAATGGCGTCCAGGCGAATACCAATCGCGATTCGGAAAGCTTGTTAAAAACGATTTGTTCGGCCTTTACAAAAGAACCGGCCGAATGTAAAACAACTTTACCAAGCGTCACCCCCTCTACGGGTTTCGGAGACGGCAATGCGACCGATTCGGGGTCGGGGGCCAATTGCGCGACCAATTAAACACGAATCCCGTTAGGAGCAGCGATCGTTTTTTACGGGAGCGGACAAAAACATAGAATAAAAAACCATAATTTACGCAAATGCGCAATTTAAGATTTTGATCGCGATCCCGATACCGCAAATCCTATCGGATTCGGCCACGGGACAAGTTCTGCCGCGCAAAACTTATTATTAACCACGTCTCGCCCCCGTAGTCACCGAATTTACGAGGTGCACTACAGGGGTCTGCTTTTAACGGAATGAATAAAAAATATAAAGTCCTTGTTGTCGAAGATGACGATCTCATCAGTTCGATGTACAAAATCAAATTTGAAAACGAAGGGTTCGAAGTAACCGTTGCCGGAAACGGCGCCGAGGGATTGGATAACGCCAAAAAGGGAGACTTTGATTTAATTCTTCTGGATGTAATTTTGCCGCAATTGGACGGATTTTCGATTTTGTCGGAAATAAAAAAGGACAAAAAAGCGAAAGACATACCCGTAATCATGCTGACCAATCTCGGAACGGACGAAGATATTCAGAAGGGGAAAAATTTGGGAGCGATTGACTATATAATCAAATCGAGCTTTACGCCTTCGCAAGTGAGCGAGAAAATTAAGACTTACTTAAAGTAAATTAAAATACAAATATACTAATGGATGCGAATAATACGAATGAATACTAATTTTTGTTATTCGTGTTTATTTGTATAATTAGTATGCATTCGTATATTAGTATCTTATTGTTATGAAACAACATCAAAGCAAAGAAAGAACTTTGGTAATCATAAAACCGGACGGAATTCAGAGATCTCTGATCGGAGAAATCATAAAACGCTACGAAAGAGTCGGCCTTAAATTGGTCGCCGCGAAAATGCTGGTTCCCACGCCCGAGCATATCGAGAAGCATTATACTTTGGATCCGGAGTGGCGCAGAATCACCGGCGAGAAAACCATAAAAGGATATAAAGATAAGGGCTTGACTCCGCCCTCGGAAGATCCGTACGAAATTACCGCAAAAATTTTGGAAAACGGAAAAAAATTCATGACCGCCGGTCCGGTTATCGCCATGGTTTGGCAAGGAGCGCACGCGGTTAAGATAGTAAGAAAAATTACGGGGAGCACTGAACCGCTGACTTCGGACATGGGTACGATCAGAGGCGATTTTGTTTTAGATTCATACGAGATGAGCGATCAGGACGATCGCTTTGTCAGAAACCTCGTTCACGCTTCCGGGTCGGTAAACGAAGCGGAAATGGAAATAAAGCACTGGTTTAAAGACGAGGAAATTATCAATTACAATTTGGTTCAGGAAAAAATTCTTTACGATGTGAATTTGGATGGGATATTGGAATGATTTTAAAAGATTTAAAATTTATTTGTAGACACATGATTAATCATGTGTCTACTTTTATGTGGAAAACTCTAAAATGGTTTTAAACCGCTCAAAAATTTAATCTTATTTTAAAGAAAAAAAATCATGTTGACTTTTGCCGGGATTTTAGCTAAATTAAAAAAGTATGATAAAAGCCGTAATGACAACTGAAAAAATGATTAAGAATATTATTGCTCTCTTCGTAGGCATTTTTGTCATTGCCCATGAAGTTTTGGCGGCCAGGAATCATATGATAACGGAATAAAAATAATTTACATAGATTCGAAAGGCCGCCGAAAAATCAGCGGTCTTTTAAATTGATCTTTACAATTTTTATTCAGGCAAGGGCGGATTTATCGATATAAATTCTAAGAATTGGAGGATGTATGGCCGAAAAGAGCGGAGACTCGAACGAAGTAGTTGACCCGGTTGATATCGGGACAATGGAATTTTCAGAATTTGCCGGAGAAGAAGTGCTGAGAAATCTGGCAAAAAGTGCGGTCCGAGACCAAAAAAAAGATAGATACAAGGAGGGAATCGGTGAGTATTGAAACAATGGGCGACGGGACTAAAGCGGCTAGGCTTTCGGATTGGTCTGTAGCGGATGAAAAGCGGGAGCGTCGCCAAAAGCAGTGCGAAATCTTGCTGAACAGCATCAAGGAATTTGCTGTCCATTTAAAGGTTTTAAACAGTAACGGCGGTGACAAAAATTTAGCCTTGTATCGCGGAGCCGATCTGGTCTCGCGCATCATACCGATTCAGGTAATCGAGCTTAGAAGGTTCATGGATGACAATGTTGTAAATATGGTTGTGAAAACGATGTACAAGGAGCTGGCTCGCTCACTCGAAACCGCCTCCGTTTCTCTGTTTACGGAAACGGCTCAATTACTAATGGGCGAACCGGCAAGAAAAAAAGTTACCCTCGATCCGGGCAAAATTTTCAGGAGCATTCGGCACGTCCGGAGTGCTCTAAAAACGGGGCATATCATCGCTGTCCGGAAACAGGAAAAAGGGTTCATTATAATAATGGGCCCCGTACACGAAGGCAAAAAAGACGAATTAATAAACGAATTGATAAAAAACCCAGAAACAAAAGAGTTCGTCTTGGTGCATAACGGAAAAAAACGAAAGCCGGCCGAGGTTTAGGGGGAGTAAATGCTACCGATAGGAAAGCCGATCGATCTGGACAATATCATGGGGATGCTTAGAAAGGGCCGAGCTGTTGTGGTTGCCAAAGTCTTCGAGAACGACTCTTCATGGTTCGAAGTTTGTTCCAAAGAGGTTACCACCCTTAAGGGCATAACTCAAGCTTTGGCTTCAGCCGGAAAGAAATATTCCGAGACCCAGATTTTCGTAATCGGGAACTACGGAAAAACAGAGAAGCGTAAGCCTGAAACGGAAAAGATTTAATCTTTTCCTCTTTTTTCAAATCACAAAATTATATATATAAATAAGATATGAATCCCGTTAGAAGCCGCGATCGCTTTTAGGGGGAGTCAAAAAACAAAAATAAAAAAATAAATAATTTTAAAATATCATGCAGATCAAAAATTTTTGATCGCGATCTGCTTCTAACGGGATGAATTTATTTCAAAGCGCGAAAATTATTTCGATTATTGAGATCATCATTATTGATGACCATTTTTGCGCGCTTTGAAGACGAAAACATAAAAATAAAAGGAGCCGTCTTCGAAGCGAGAAGACGGTTTTTGTATGGATCTTTCAAAACAAAATCGTTAGAAGATAAAGGAGAACATGAGATGACCGAAATTTATGACACGACTCTTAGGGACGGGGCGCAGACTGAAAATATTTCTTTTTCAGTCCGGGATAAACTGAAAATCGCTTGGCGTCTTAAGGAATTCGGCATTCCTTTTGTCGAAGGCGGTTGGCCGAGCGCGAATCCGAAAGACACGGAATTTTTCCAAAAAGCGGTCGCAACGGATTTAAAAGATGTTTTAGTCGCGTTTGGGAGCACTTTTCATCCGAAGTCGAGAAACGCCGGCGACGACAAGGGGTTGAAAGCTTTGATTCTGAGTGGAGCGAAGGCGGTTGCAATTTTCGGAAAGACATGGGATTTTCACGTCAGCGACGCTTTGAGAATACCGCTTGAGGAAAATCTTAGAATCATTTTCGAGTCGGTGAAGTTTTTAAAAAGCCGGCTTGAAAAAGTTTTCTTCGACGCCGAGCATTTCTTCGATGGCTATAAAGCGAATCCGGGATATGCGCTGGAATGTCTCAAGGCCGCGGAACGGGCGGGAGCGGACACGATCATTCTTTGCGATACCAACGGCGGCGCCCTTCCGGCTGAAGTCGAATCCGTTTTTCGAGACATAAAGAGAGTCGGCGTTTCGGTCGCTTTGGGCATTCACGCCCATAACGACTGCGAGTTGGCGGTTGCCAATTCTTTGGCCGCGGTAAAAGCCGGCGCCATCCAGGTGCAAGGCACCATCAACGGTCTCGGAGAAAGGTGCGGTAACGCGAATCTCGTTTCGATAATCCCCACGCTTGAACTCAAACTCGGTGAAAAATGCCTGCCGCCCGAGAAATTGAACGAACTTCGCGAAACCTCCCTTTTTATAAGTGAAGTTGCCAATGTCGCGCATTCAAAAAGGCAAGCTTATGTCGGTGACAGCGCCTTTGCGCATAAGGCGGGAATGCATGTAAGCGCGGTGAATCGCAACCCCGAAACTTACGAGCATATTAATCCCGCTTCGGTCGGCAACAAGCGCAGAATACTCGTCTCGGATTTATCCGGTAGAAGCAATATCTTGCGCAAGGCCGGAGAAATCGGGATGAAATTGGAGGAAAAATCTCCGCGCGTGCAAGCGATTCTCGATGAAATCAAGTCGCTGGAAAACCAGGGTTACGCGTTTGAGGCGGCGGACGCTTCTTTCGAGCTTTTGGTCAAAAAAGCGTTTGGCTTTTATCAACCTTTCTTCGAACTCGTCAGCTCCAGGATCGTTAATTCAAAGAACGGCGGACTTTCCCGGAATGAAGCGACAGTAATGCTTCGAGTCGGGGAGCGCGAGGAGCATACCGCCGGAAAAGGAGACGGCCCTATCAATGCCGTTGACGAGGCGTTAAGAAAAGCTCTCGAACGTTATTACCCGATTCTCAAAAAGGTCAGACTCGTAGACTATAAAGTCACCGTGCTTTCCGAAATTGAAGGCACGTCGGCAAAGGTTCGAGTTTTGATAGAATCGGAAAGCGACGGAGAAAGATGGACCACAATCGGCGTTTCCACCGATGTCATCGAAGCGTCCCGCCAGGCCTTGATCGACGGAATAGAATATTTTCTTCTTAAAAAAGATGTGAAAGCCCTAATTTAATTAGGGCTTGTTTTTTTTCGCAAGTATGATACAATGTGGTCATTATGAGACAAGCCGCACAAAATTTACTACTCGCTTTGTTGCTTTTATCGCCTCGTCGGGTGGCTTGTTTTCATGCGTTTTAAGAAAATAGATAAAAATAAAACAGCAAGACCGCCCCAAAAGGCGGTTTTTAAATTGTATAGACCTTTTGAAATTTGAAAATTGACAAGGAGGGCGCGATGAATAATTTGATTTTGAACGACGTATCTTTGCGGGAGTCCGGTCAGGTCGAGGGAGGAATGATGAATCCCTCGGATCAAATTCGGTATGTTCAGTATCTGCTCGAAGGAGGAATAAATCGAATAGAGATCGGTTTTCCGGGAAGTTCGGAAGAGCAGAAAAGGCAGTGCCAAAGAATAGCGGAACATGTTCACAAATGGGATGGTACAAAACCGAATCTTTCCGGATTGGCCAGGGCGCACAAAAATGACATCCTGGCGGTCAAAGAAGCGGGCTGCGATATGTGCCATATTTACATTCCGGCAAGCGACGAGTTGATGTTGGCCCAATTTCACGCGGAGAAATACGGAACCACAAAAGACGAGAAGCGGAAGCGCATCACCGAGACTGCAAAAGAGGCGATCGTTTTTGCCAAATCTCTCGGATTCGCCCATATCGAATATTCTCCGGAAGACGCGGCAAGGGCCGGCAAAGAATTTTTAAGCTTTCTAGTCCAAGAAGTCGTTGAAGTGGGAGCGGATATCGTAAACATTCCGGACACCACGGGGCTGCGTATCGGCTCGGAATTCGGCGACCTCATCGCCTATCTCTTCGCCAATGTGGCCGACATAAACAGATCCACGATTTCGGTCCATTGCCATAATGATAGCGATCACTCGACCCATAACGCTCTTCAAGCCGTTCTGGCGGGAGCAAGACAAGTCGAAGGAGCCTTTTACGGACTGGGAGAACGCAGTGGAATGACAAAATTCGAAGCCCTGCTGATGAACATAAACACAAGAAGAGATATTTTTAAAAACGTTGAAACAGATTTCGACAAAAGTGTTTGCGTTAAGATCGTCAATTTCGTGGGGCAAGTCTTGGGCATGCCGGTTCCCAGACATTGGGTTGTGGCGGGATCCCAGAATGGCATTGTCAGTTCTGGAACGCATCAGGCGATCGAAGCGCGGGCGGAAGAGCAGGGAAAGGAAAGTCCGTATTACAGCTGGAACCCCGGTGAGTACGGGCACAAAGGGGTCGAAGTGGTCGTAACTCAATCTTCGGGTAAGGCCGGTTTGAAAAAAAGACTCGAAAAACTTGGCTATAATGTTTCCGATATTCAACTCGCAAAAATAAGCGAGCGAGTAAAACAAATTTCGGAAGCAAAATCCGGCACGGCTCTCAAAGATGTCGAGCTTACCGCCATCGTCCAAGAAGCGATAACGGAAATTCCTTTCCCCATTATGATTAAAAGATGCCAAACCACGGGTGGAAAAGGAACGATCCCGAGCGCGACGGTTGTTCTCGAAGCGGACAGTCGAATATTTACCGATATCGCCACCGGAGACGGACCTTTCGACGCCGTTATGAAGGCGGTGAAAAGCGCGATCGGAAAAGCGTATCCGGAAGTTAAAGAAGCGCAAATTTCTCTTGTCCATTGGCACGCCTCTGCGTTAACTCCGGGCACTAATGCGGTAGCCGACGCTTACGCCCAGATCAAGGTTGTAAACGGAGGAGATCGAATTTTCTCCGGGAAAGGCGCCGATCCCGACACTATTCAGGCTTCGGCGCAAGCCTTCGCCAATTGTTTCAGTTGGTATCTGGCCTCCATCAATCAAGCGGATTAAAAAATCCGCTTTTTCTTTTTCATTTCAAAAACTTGCAATTTTGCATGCATATGCTATAATTATCCACATATGATAAGTAAAACAACGCAAAAAATTCATTTCTGGTTTAGATTTAGCTACTTCTTTAGCTCTGATCGGAGATCGGTTTTTTGTGGTGTTTTATATAGGTAGTAAAACTCACAAGGGAAAACGAAACTGGCTCCGATCAAAAATCGGAGCCAGTTTTTAAATGTGATCATTTGAAAAAGGAGGGCAGTAATGGACGAGGAGGTGCAAAATGACGACATTTTATCGGACAAAACAAAAAAAGGAGCGTATTTTTTCGTAAAAACAGCAGGGCTTGATATAAGGCCGGGAGATATGGGAAAAATCGAAGAAGGAGATAACGACGATGTCGAAAAAACAGGCAATTGATTCCAGGCCAAAAGAAGAAAGATTAATAGAAGAGTATACTGAGGCTATCGGGACTGACGCCAGCAAGGCGCAAGCTGCAAAAGAAGCTCTGAAAAAAGCGGGATTGGGCGACCTAGCGACTTTAATTGAAAATAAGGTTGCCGGCCAAGTTTAAGCCGTTACAAATAGTAACGGCTCTTTTTATCGCAGAACCTCACCCCAACTCCTCTCCTAGTTCAAGAGAGGGGCCTGACTTGAACAGTTTTTTAATATTTGTTAGAATGTAAGCAGATATGAATCCCGTTAGAAGCCGCGATCGCTTCAACGGGAGTAAAAATTAAAATATAATATTCGCAGAGTGATCCCGATACCACCAATCCTATCGGATTTGGCTATGGGACAAGTCCATTGCAAGTAATTTATTATTAATTACGCCTCGCCCCGTAGTCACCGAGTTTACGAGGTGCACTACCGGGGTCTGCTTCTAACGGGATGAAAAGATACTGTGCACAAATGAATAATAACAATAATAACTGGCTCAAGACCGGTTTCTTTTCATGTGTTAAAAAGTAAGTTAAAAAATCACATAAAAAAGAACCGGTCGGGCAAAAGGCCGGTTTTTTTGTTTGATCTTTTGGAAAAAAGTTGGGAAATTTTATAAACCGTTTTTTAAAGGAGGGCGTCATGACGGTAAGAACAGTTAAAGTCAGGGACGAGTTAACCGGACAGAAGGTAGTGGCCAGTATTGAAGAAGTGGGCGGAAGGAGACTTTTGGTTCTGCCCGGACTTAGGAAAGTGGAACAGCCATTTCCTCCGAAAGAGGAGCCAGCTAAACCGGAAGACGAGCCAAGCAACTAGGCAAGCAAAAACAGCTTGCCTTTTTTATTTGCGGAGCACGATTGCAATTTATGAAATAAAAATGTAAGATATGTCTAGATATTTTAATTTAAAATCGAATAATTTCGGAGTATAGTATAAGTGGCAGTACGCGCCCGCTTGCTCCGTTACTCAATTACCGGGGTGTAGTATAACGGTAGTACGCGAGCATGGGGTGCTTGTAGCCGGGGTTCAATTCCCCGCACCCCGAAAGATGAGTAACGGGGTGAAGGCGGGGGTAGTTCCGGTTCGATTCCGGATACTCCGACAATTAGTATATGGTATTTTTATGTTTTAGAAAGTTTAAAAGGTAAAAATTTTTATAAAGGCTATTCTGATAATTTAAAAAGACATTTTTTCGATGTCCTTGAAAGAAAGGATAAAATGCTCTTCCCGGCGCGTACATGCGTTATCTGGTCGCGAAAATGGATATAAAAACTTTCCTCGCCTTAAATGACAACCCCAGTTTAATTTTAGATAAAAATCTATTGATTGCTTTTCTGAAATGGGAAAGTTTAAGAAATGGACTGAATCGCTGGCAAGGGGGGATAAAAATAGACTTCGGATAATTCAGGGGTTTTTATTTCGTTAAAAAGTGCTAAAATAAAAATAGGTTTTAAAACAAGGAGGGAAATATGGCTTGCGAAAATACAAATTGTCAGTACACTTCAATTTGTTCTCTAAGTCCGCAATGCCCAAAAGAAACAACGGAAGATTTCAGAAAAAAAACGTCGACGGAAGTGGCGAATCAAGCGGGTTTGCCGGCCTATGCGCGTATTTCTTTATCAAGCCTTCTTGAGCGAGGAGACGTTTTGGAACAGTACATCAGGAAAAACGGCGGACCCGATTGCTATAAGTCGCCATACCATTAGAGCCGATAAAAGGCTCTTTTATTTTGGAATAAAAAAGAGACGCATTTTTTAGCGTCTCTTTTCGGATATTCGATTTATTGCAGGAAATAACAGCTTACGAGCAAAGTTCCGTTCGGATTTCTTTCGACGCCCACTCCGGCTTCGGCGAAAGAGGAAGAAAGAATAGCTTCTCTATGCGGAGCGCTGTTCATCCAGGCGGTGACAACGCCGTCCGCGGAAGTGAAGCCCGTAGCTATGTTCTCGCCGATGCGCGAATAGGTAATTCCCAACTCGGTGGCGAAGTCATAGAAATTTTTTCCGGGACGATTGTGCGCGAAATAATGCAAAGCGAGCATATCCAAGTCATGGTTTTCCCCGGCCTTTGCCAAAAGCGGATTGTATTTTAAGTCGGGCAAACCATTGGCTTCCCTTTGTTTATTCATTAAATTAAAAATTTCCATTCCGATTGTTTGCGTATCGGTCCCGAGTTGAACAGTCGCCGTTGTCGTCGCGCCGGTCGTCGTGGTATCGGTCGGCGTCGATGTCGGTACGGGAGTCGACGCGGATGTTTGAGCTGACGGAGAAGCGGGAACCGGCGTTTGGATCAAGGGATTTAACGGGCCGGTCGGAGCGGGAGGAATTGTCGAGGTCGGCGTCTCCCGCGGGGTCGAAGTCGGAAACAAAAGATTTTTGTGAATTATTTTCGGAAACGAGAACGCGAGATCGCGATTTATGTATGTTTCTATTTTTTCCATTATCCGCAGGGCGTCATTTGCGACCACCCCCGAATTTAAAAACGGTTTTGCCGAATTGTTTGTTTGCGCGCTATTGCCAAAAAACGAATTTGTTCCGCAGGCGAAAGCGGGTTTAAAAAAGAACAGAGAAAAAAGAGCCAAAGTTAAACCAAGAAAAAATTTTTTGTCTTTTCTCATAACTTTTCGATTTTAATTGTTAAATTTTCCTCCGGTGCGGTTATTATATACAAACAAAAAAAAGCTGTCCATAAAAAATCGAATTTTTTCCAAGGTAAAAGGAAATAATTTCTTATTAATCTTTTTATTTTTAAAAAACCTTCTTGATTTATGAGTTTAAAAAATTTTTTAATCGAAAATTAGGCTTAACGCTTGGGGAAAAGTGATTTTTTGCGCCATTTTTACGCATGGCGATTAAAAAATTCGCGAAGCGGACTAGTGTTTGTTGTGCTATAATTAAGCAATGCGAAAGATAAAAATAAAAGATCGGGAAATTGAATATAAAATAAGGCGCAGTCGGCGAGCGAAAAATTTGAGAATCGCGGTTTACTCGGACGCAAGAGTGGTTGTAAGTTTGCCTTGGCGGATGAGCGAAAGTTTTGCGGAAAAATTTATTCGAGAAAAATCGTCTTGGATTTTGGATAAAATTTTCCATTTTAAAAAATTTGGCAAAACTTCTCTTTTGCGCACCGGCAGCCGTGATGATTTTTTAAAAAATAAAAAAGCGGCCTCGGAGCTCGCTGAAGAAAGAGTCAAATTTTATAATCGCGTTTATGGTTTCAAATACGAAAAAATCGCGGTAAAAAATCAGACGACAAGATGGGGAAGCTGCTCAAAAAAGGGAAATTTGAATTTTAATTACAGGATTTTATTTTTGCCGAAGCCGCTCGCCGATTACCTTGTCGTTCATGAACTCTGCCATCTTAAGGAATTTAACCATTCGAAAAGATTCTGGGATTTGGTCGGGAAAACGATTCCGGAGTATAATAAGATCAGGAAAGAATTAAAAGTTTTGTAAGATTATATGGAAAAACGAGCATATATAATTCACGGCTGGGGCGGAAATCCGGAAAGCAATTGGTTTCCTTGGTTAAAAAAAGAATTGGAAGCCAAGAACATTAAAACTGCCATTTTAGCTATGCCCGATTCCGATTTGCCAAAAATGAACGCATGGCTGTCGCGCATGCAAAAAGAAATTTTTAATCCGGATGAAAATGTTTATCTCGTCGGGCACAGTCTCGGAGGCATCGCGATTTTGCGCTATCTTGAAGCCTTGCCCGAGGGTAAACAAATCGGCGGAGCAGTTTTGGCGGCGGGATTTTCCGAATCGATAGGGACAAAAGAAATTGACAATTTTTTCGACAAGCCGGTTGATTATGGAAAAATTAAAAAATCGGCGAAGAAAATTACGGCCATAAATTCTGATAACGATCCTTTTGTTCCGATCAAGCAAGGAGAAATTTTAAGAGACAGGCTTAATGCGAAACTGGTAATTTTAAAAAACGCTTATCATATGAACTGGCGGAATAACTTTTTTAAAATGCCGGAAGTGCTGGATGAATTATTGGAGTTGATGAAATAATTTGCTAATTTTTTCTGGATTTCCGCTTTCGCGGGGATGACATTTATTCATGAAAAAACATCTTGAAATAAATTTTTACGGAAAGCTGAAGGGATTGGGAATTATGCAGTTCGCTTTTGATAATGCGAGAAAATTAAATCTGTCCGGCTACGTGAAAAGGTTGCCGACGGGAACGATTCATGTTGAAATTGAAGGTGAAGAAGAAAATCTAAATGCGTTTTTAAAACTATGCCGAGAGCGCGAAGAGTGGAGAAATGAAAATGATTTTTTCTGGAGCGATAAGGTGGTCGGGATGGACAGATTTTTTATAAGGAAGTTTGGATAGAGATGCTCCGCAGGGCCCTGCGCGGGCGGCACCCTCTTTTTCTAAGAAAAAGAGGGATAAAAAGTCGCTCCCACTGAAAAATTGCTAAATTTTTCCGGCATGCCTAACAAAATTTCAAACTCACCCGCCCCCGGTGTACCGGGAGCGGGTTCAAACAGTGAAATTTTGTAACGGCATCTCGAAAAAATTTTTAACGCAATTTTCCAAAGGTCGCAGATTAATTATTTTTTAATCGGATTTAGGTGAATTTTTTAAAAAAGAATTGTGTCGTGGTTACTCTTTTTATTCTGCTATTCATGTTACGCGTTGAGCGATATGCGTTATGTGTATTTGAATTAATTCTCTATTTGTGCTATACTTTTTGACTAGCGTAAATCATATGCCGCGAAGAAAGAAAAATATTCCACTTCCGAAAAAAGAAATTATCCATTCCTTCGATCCTTTGGATGAAATCGAAAGCGGCGAGCCGGAACTTCCGGAAAGGATGCATGAACTTGCGGAAAAACCTTCTTCTTGGCCGAAAAAAATTAGGGGGAGACCCAAGGAATCGTATCATCCCATGCGCGGCGGCAAAAGAAAACTTCATAGATGACCCCATGCCTCTTAACGGGGTATGAAAAAATTCAAACCATTTTCAAAGAACATAATTTTTTTTGATACGGAATTTTCCCTTCTTGATCCTTGCGACGGAGAAATGCTGTCGATCGGCATGATAAAGCTAAAGGGAGACGAGCTCTACCTTGAACTCGAATATAAAGGAGCGGTAAGCGAATTCGCGAAGAAAAATGTTTTACCAAATTTAAACGGGAACAAAATAACGCACGATGAAGCGCGTTTTGAAATTCTAAAATTCGTGGGGAAACGGGAACCGCGGCTAATTTCTTATATTACCACCTTCGATCTCGCTTTGATGCGCAGATTGTTCAGCCGTGACGCTTGGCCGTTTTATTGGATTCCGGTTGATTTCAGTTCGGTGATGTTCGGCATGGGAATAAATCCGGATGATTTCGACAGTCGCGAATTTTTGGACAGTTTGGGAATCAATTTGAGCGATTACCGGCGCCATCACGCCATGGACGACGCGAAACTTCTCCGAGACGTTTATTTAAAATTAAGCGAGTGATATGATAATGCATCTTGATGTAAAAATTTACGGCAAAGTGCAGGGCGTGGGTTTCAGGTACGCCGCTTGGCAAAAAGCGGAAGAACTCGGAATTAACGGTGTTGCCAGAAATACTGATGACGGCGCGGTTTATATCGAAGCGGAAGGAGAAAAAAGCGATTTAAAAAAATTTTTGGATTGGTGCTATCACGGTCCGGACACGGCGGAAGTAAAAAAGGTGGGAGCGGACTTTAGTCGCGAACTCGCCAATTATAATGAATTCGGTTTGATTTGACATTTTGCTCGCGAATTGATAATCTTAAAAAAATTCTTCTTTTCAAAATAAAACTCTAAGGAGATCGGAACATGAGAAAGAACGAAGACGTTTTAGTCGATTATTCGAAAATGGAAGTCCTTCCGAATTATAGGTGTCGCAAATGCGGCGCGACCGGCGTTAAACTTTGGCGCAAACCTCTTACTTCCTCTTCTCCGGATCAGGATCTTTTTTGCGTAAAATGCGCCACACAAACACAGGGGCTTAATATGGGCAGTATAAAAGTCGACAGGGCAATCGCAAGCGCTTTGGGGCGCTACGATATTATCGGCTTTTATGTTCCCGCGATACCGGGTGAGAATGGCGATTTCCAGAGTTGCATTTATGCCACGGAAGCCGGTATCATGTGGTGGCGGAACTTGTCGACTTTTCCGACGAAAGCCTTTAGCGCCCCCAAAGCCGCCAGACCGATTACGAAGACAACCTTCACGCCTCTTAAGAGAGGATGGTTTCAGTGCAATCAAACCAAAAAAAGGATAAAAAGAGCTCAGATTAAAAGCTACGCCAGGCGGCGCGCAAACGGAGAAAATATTTAATAAAGACCATCTGCCAAGAAGGTCTTTTTATTTATAAAAGTAAAGACGCGCCATAACGCGTCTCCGCAAAATGTAGAGCTTTAAAAATAGCAACAAATTACAACGTTTCTATTTCCGGACTGGTGTAGAGGCCGATCAATTCCGCTTTTTCGATAATATGTCTTTCCATCGCTTCTTCGAGCGCGTCTCGGTCCGCGTCTTCGGACAGGGTCAAAGTCGAATCGAGCGCATAGAGTTTGAAAATGTATCTATGCGTTCCGGTCGGAGGGCATGGCCCTTCGTAGCCGTTACTCCCGGAACTGTTTAAGCCTTCCACGGCTCCCGGCGGAATTTCGTTTTCGTTCAGTTCGGCAATCTCGGGCGTAATGTTCCAGATTGTCCAATGCACCCATGCCCCGCCCTGCGCGTCCGGATCTTCCATGATCAAAGCGAGACTTTCCGCGTCGTCGGGCACATTGACAAAAGAAAGGGGCGGATTGACGTCTTCGCCGTCGCAGGAATATTTTGCCGGGATGATTTCGCGATTTTTAAATTGTGAGCTGATAATGTCCATATATTTTTGAGCCTCTATTGTAGCAAATTTTTGTTTGTCGGTCAATTGAAAAAAAGGATAAAATATGTTAAAATGGAATAAAATTTAGTCCCAGGACTTCTTAATGGAACCTCGCCATCGGTTTTTTAAATTTTTTTCCATTATGTTTTTAAGTCCGGTGGGTTCGTTCCGAAGGTTTGTTTCGATAATTTCCGGATGCGCGGTCTTGACATGATTCATCATTCTTCCGAGAATTTCGTCTTCCGTGCCGCCGCCGGCCCGGAACGCGCATTTAACAGGGTTTATGTCATCGCAACATAAATACATATGTATAAGAAGAAAAAAACAGCTCTAAAAAAACATCGCAAAAAACGGGGTAAAAAAATTACTTCCGCAAGATATTAAATTATTGTTGACTGATTTTTTTGCGCCATTTGTCTTTCATTTCATTCACATCCGTTCCCTGGACGATATCTTTGTGCGTAGCTTGAACGTGTTGCGCCATTTTATTCAACACTTCTTCTTCGTTGTTGCCCGTCGCTTCGTAACCGCAATTGGCTTCCGGGTATATGTCCTTACATTTTAACGTCATAAGTTTAATTTAATTTTAATAATAAATTAATTTACCATTGGGAGCATTCTTCCTTGCGATTCTTTTTTTGTCCCTGAGTTTGTTTCTTCGGTTTATTTTTGCTTCCTTTTCTTCTTGCCATTTTTCTCACCTCCTTTCTTTATGGAGGGGTAGTATAGCACATTTCGAGTATTATGTAAATGGTAAACGTAAAAAAAGGAAAAAATTTCTAATTTCTAAATTTTTGTATTAGACATTTTATTTTCTGTTTATGGCGAATAAACTCGATTTATTAAAACCGAGAGTAAAAAGATTGACCTTAAAACTGCTTGAAGAATGTAAATCAAACGGAATCGGCATCATTATAACGCAAACCTTAAGGACGACAGAGGAGCAGAATCGGCTATACGCTTCGGGTCGAACGCGGCCGGGAAAAATCGTCACCAACGCCCGCGGCGGTTATTCTTTTCATAATTTTGGCGTGGCGTTCGATTTTTGTCCGGTCGTTCGCGGCGAGGCCGTTTGGAACGACTTGAAACTTTTTGAGAAAGTGGGTAAGATGGGAAAATCTTTGGGACTTGAATGGGGAGGGGATTGGAAGAGTTTCCCCGACCGGCCCCATTTTCAATTCACGGCCGGATATTCGCTCGAAGATTTTCGAAAAAATAAAATCGATCAAAATAAATTTATATAGAGGGAGCAAATTGCGAGAGAATGGTTTTGATCTTTTAAAAGGGTTGAGCTTTAAAGGAGTAAGGGGAATCATGATAATTGGAACAGGCATGTCTAATCAACCGATAAGCATTTTGTGCGAGGATGGAAGAATGTCGATTCCTCTTGTTGTGCCAGCACCCAGGAGTGTGATCGGACCCGCGCCTCTTGTCCGTGTTCGTCTTAAAGAAATTCCCGAGCTCCTAACATTGGATGAACATTTAGAATCGGAAAGGTTCAGACTGCGGATAACAGAGGAACATGAACGCGGATTAAGAGAAAAAATGAGAAAAGTTGTTAATGAAATATTATCCTTCCAAAAATTATCCATGAAAGCCGAACGGAGGTCTTTTCGCCCGGAAAAGAGAAAAATAAAACCGATAAAGTGTTTCACCCGAAAGGTCAGCCGTAGATGCTGACCCGTTTTTATGTTAAAATAAAAAATATGACCAGATTTTTAAAATTCGCTTTGGAAACATCGAAGCAGGCAGGTAACGTTTTATACAAATCATTTCGTAAAGGCGATCCGGTCAAGCGCGGAACAAGCAAGGAAGTAAAAAGCGTTTACGACATCATCTCCGACGAAATCATAAAAAAGGCGATCGAAAAAAATTTTCCGACCCATTCTTATGTTACGGAAGAAACGGGCTGGGTAAAAAAAGATAAAAAATATTTATGGGTGATAGACCCGATGGACGGAACGAGTAATTTGGAAAACCATAATCCGTTTTTTTCCGTGAGCATCGCTTTGTGGGTCGACGGCAAACCGGCTTTGGGGGTAATTGAAGCGCCGGCTTTGGGCGAACGCTATTACGCCATTTCCGGGAAGGGAGCTTATCGCATCGATCTGCTCCGTCATAAAAAAGTGAAAGCGAAAGTTTCCGAGAATAAAAACATAAGCAAATCGTTTTTCGTTTTTTGCGAGGGCGGAGAGAAGAAGAAAGAACGAACCAAGAAAATTTTTGACAGCATGTATCCGAAGATGAAAGAGTTTAGAAAGCTGGGTTCGGCCGCGCTCGAGCTGGCCTGGGTCGGAACGGGACGGGCGGAAGGATATGTTACGACCGGCATAAATTTTTGGGATATCGGCGCCGGGCTGATTTTTGTCAAAGAAGCGGGCGGAAAAATTTTGAAATTCAACGGCAAGCAGTACGATTTAAGCGAGTTCGAACCGCTCGGTAAATATGATTTGGCGGCGACGAATGGGAAAATTAAGATGGGGAAACTATAGAATAGAAAAAGGTCAGCAAGATTGCTGGCCTTGTTTTTTTCCGTGCGGGTTTTTTTCTTTAGCGTTTCTTCGACCGAATAAAATTTTATAAAGAACACTTCATCCCGAGATATGCAGACACCCTCAATGTCTTTGAGCGGTTCGGGATTTTTTAAAATGGCCTGTTTGTCAATCTCTTCTTTTGGCCTGATATATCGAAGCAAATGTTTTTCTTTCAACTCCTCGATGATTTTCTTCTCGGATTTTTTTAATTCCACTCTGTAAGGATTGAATCCCCAGCCGAATTCGCCGTTCATCAGATTGATTATTTTTTTTCCTTTTGTAAGCTCTTTGCGATTCAGAGTGGCGTATTTGAAAAGGGCGGCGAAAATTCCTTCGACGTCGCGGTCCATGCGGTTTACGTCTTTGAGCATGTTCTTTTTTAAATCTTCGATTATATCCGCAACCGCTTTGTTAAAACTGGCGAGAAGTTCCGATTGTTCAAGCATTATTTGTTGCAATTGGGTCATTAAAGCATCTGCCTCGTTTATGTCTTCGGGAACGGAAAATTTAGTTTTTTTCAAAGACCTATTTTTTGGCATTGTCTCTGCCCTCCTTTTTTGATTTTTGGTGCGTATATTATGCGCCTTTTTTGTACAAAAATCAAGATTACGGTTTACAATTTTGCTTATTTTTGCTATAATTCATGGCCTAAATAACATTTGTTAATTTATGAAACTGCTTTTTGTCGGAGACGTTATGCTCGGGAGATTAGTGAACGAAGTTTTAAAAACGGAACCGCCGGAATATATTTTCGGAGACACTCTGCCGATTTTTAAAGATGCGGATTGGCGCGCCTGCAATTTAGAATGCGTTCTATCCGATAAAGGCGAGCCTTTTTCTCAAAAAGCTTTTCATTTTCGTTCGGACGCGAAAAATGTAAAATCGCTTGCAACGGCGGAAATTAATTTTATTTCTCTCGCGAACAATCATTCTTTAGATTTTGGACACGAAGCCATGCTCGACATGATAAAAATTTTAAATAAAGTCCGTATCGATCATGCCGGAGCCGGAAGAAATTACCGCGAAGCTTTGAAGCCGGCGATTATGGAGCTGCCCAATAGAGAGAAAATCGGCGTTATCGCTTTTACCGACAATGAACCGGATTGGGAAGCGAAAGAATTTCAACCCGGAATTAGCTATCTGCCGGTTGATTTGGAAGACGAGCGCGCGGAAGAAATGTTCGATACGATTCGGGAAACAAAAAAGAAAGTTGACATTTTAGTCGTTTCGGCGCATTGGGGTCCGAATTGGGGAGATCGTCCGCCCGGTCATCATCTCCCTTTCGGACGGGGGTTGATCGAGGCCGGGGCCGATATTGTTTTCGGTCATTCTTCGCACGTGTTTCGCGGCGTAGAAGTGTATAAAGGCAGGCCCATAATTTACGGAGCGGGAGATTTTATCGATGATTACGCGGTCGATCCGATCGCCCGCAACGACCAGTCGTTTATTTATGTCGTCGAAATGGAAAAAAATATTATTAAGGATATGTTTTTGTACCCGGTTCTTATTCGCGATTTCCAGGCGCGCCTAGCCCGCGGCGAAGAAGCGAGAGAAACGGTTTTAAAAATGAAAACGCTTTGTTTGGAGTTCGGGGTTGTGATAAAATGGAATTTAAGAGAAAACAGATTGGAAATACATTAAATTCATAGGAACATGATTAATCATGTTCCTACTAAAAAATATGGAATTCAAAAAAGTTTTAGAAAAAAGACAAACAATCCGAAGATTCAAAAATAAAAATATTCCCGAAGAAACTATTCGAGAAATACTCGAGCTTGCCAATTTAGCGCCCTCGGCCGGCAATTTGCAAGCGTTCAAAATAATCATCATCAAAAACGATGAAATTAAAAAAAGGATTCCCGAGTTTACGTTTTCCTCACAGGATTTTATCGCGGAAGCGCCGGTTGTTTTTATAATTTTTGCCGATCTCGGAGTATCGGCCGCACGCTTCAATGAGCGCGGCCGCGATCTTTACGCGATTCAGGACGCGACGATTTTTGCTTCTTATCTTCAGCTAGCGGCGGCCTCAAAGAAACTTACAACCGTTTGGGTCGGTTCTTTTGACGAAAAAAAAGTGCAGAAGTTTTTTCAAACGCCGAAAAATTTGAAGCCGGTCGTGATTATGCCCTGCGGTTATCCGAAAATAGAGGCGCCGAAAACAAAAAGAAAGAAAATGGAAGAATTGATTTTAACGCGGGAACACGATTAATCATGCTCCCGTATCATATTTATATGATAAAGCATATAATAATCAAAACGAAAAAGCATAAAGAAGTGATTGATATTACAAATTTGGTGAATGAAAATTTGAGCATCAAGGAAGGACCATGCCATATTTTTGCGTTGCATACGACCACGGCCGTGACTACGAGCGATCTCGATCCGGGGACTGACTTGGACTTGCTCGACGCTTTCATAAATATGGTGCCGAAACTTCCTTATCGCCATCCGCATAACCCCGCGCACGCGCCGGATCATATTCTTTCCAGTCTGGTCAAATCATCGCTCACCTTGCCGGTCGAAAACGGAAAATTGGTCTTGGGGATGTGGCAAAGAGTGGTTTTGATCGAATTTGACGGGCCGCGGGACAGGGAAATTGTGGTGTATTAAAAGACGCTTCGCTATGAGTTACTTTCTTGCCCTCCAAAGGCGGGTAAATAACCAAGAAAGTAACCAAACCCGTCCGCAATGCTTCGCATGGCGATGCAGGCGGGAAGTTTTGGGGGCTCCAATTCACTATCACATTGATATGTCTCTAAGTTCTTTTTGCCCTGGCGCTTCCGCCTCGGCGAGCCGAAGGCGAGACGGGCAATTCCGCCCCCAAACCCCATTGGTGTTTTGAATAAGTTTTAATTTGAAATTTATTGTGGTCACTTCGCCGGCTCCATAGTGGTGAAGCCCTGTGGAGCTGTAGTGCGATGACTTGCATTTTGGCTCCATGGTTCTGACAGGACCCATGGAGTCGGCGTTTTCTAAACTCCCATGAAGGTCGCGACGAAGAGGAAATAATTTTTCATTTCCTCTTTTTATTTTATCCAAAAAACAGTTAAATTTAATGTGGCTTTCTCGGTTATAATTTGTTATAATCAAAACATAAAATAAAATAATTTATGCCGAACGTGTTTATTTTCCATGGAACCGAAGGGCATCCGCAAGAAAATTGGTTTCCGTGGCTTAAAGAAAAATTGGAAGCTAAAAATTATAAAGTTTTCGTGCCGCAGTTTCCTTCGCCACCGATCGTGCCCGCTTCACTTGAGGAATGGTTTGAAGTGCTGAGAAATTATGAAAAGTATATCGATGAAGATTCCGTTTTAATCGGCCACAGTTTGGGTGGCATTTTTACTTTGCGTGTATTGGAAAAATTGGAACACCTGGTTAAAGCCGTGATTTTCGTGGGGACCCCGATCGGAATCAGGCCCATTCTTAATTATGATCGAGACAATGCTTTTAGCGGATTTAGTTTTAATTGGCCATCAATAAAAAGCAAGGCTAAAAAATTTATTGTCTATCAATCGGATAACGACCCCTATGTTTGTCCGGAAAACGGTGAACGGCTCGCCAAAAAATTAAAAACCAAACTCACTTTAATATCCGGAGCGGGGCATTTTAACGCGAGGGCCGGATATATACAATTCCCGGACCTGTTGGAAAGATTGGAAGAATTATAAAATTGGTTTTTGGTCAGAAGTTTTGTTATACTTAAAACATGGAATCACCCATGCGAATAACCGGCCTGAGCTCGTTCGAGGCGAAAAAAAAATTGAACGAGTTTGGCGAAAATATCGTTTACGGGAAAAGAAAACTGAACCCGGTTATTTTATTTTTTAAGAAATTTAACAGCCCGCTTTTAATAATCTTAATCGTCGTTTCGATTGTTTCTTATTTTCTCGGCGAGCGCACAAACGCCTTGATCATAATATCCATGGTTCTCATTTCCGGAATCATGGATTTTATTAATTCTTTCAAATCGGAAAAAGCCGTCGAAAAACTGGTCGCGAAAGTATTAACGAAAGCGACGGTTTTGCGAGACGGCCAAAAGAAAAAAATCAACCTGCGCGAAATAGTACCCGGAGACGTCGCCTTTTTATCCGCCGGCGATGTTATTCCGGCCGATTCTTTCGTTCTCGAGGCGAAAGATTTTTTTGTAAACCAATCCGCTCTGACCGGCGAATCGTTTCCGGTTGAAAAATACGACGGGACAGAAGAAAAGGCGTTGAAAGAATTTACTCCCGAAAATGAAAGCGCGGTCTTCATGGGCACGAACGCGGTTACCGGGTTCGCGACAATCAAAGTTCTTAAAACCGGTCGAGAAACCGAATTCGGAAAAATTTTGAAAGACTTGAGCGAAAGATCGGGCGACACCGAATTTGAAAAAAGCATCAAAAGTTTCAGTTACTTTATCATGAAATTGAATTTTCTTCTCGTCGGCATCGTTCTTTTGATTAACGCGCTTCTCGGACGCGGCATTTTGGAATCGTTTATTTTCGCCGTCGCCATCGCCATCGGCCTGACTCCCGAACTTTTGCCCGTGATCATGTCCGTATCCTTGAGTCGCGGCTCGATAAAAATGGCCGAAAAAAATGTTATCGTCAAAAAACTTTCCGCGATTCAGAATTTCGGAAGCATGAATATTCTTTGCACGGACAAAACCGGAACCTTGACGGAGGATAAAATCGTTTTGATAAAACATATTGACGCCAAAGGAGAAGATTCGGAAGACGTTCTCCTCTATTCATACATAAACAGCGCTTACCATACCGGCGTAAAAAATCCTTTGGATCGGGCCATAAGCGAACATAAAAAATTGGACATTTCCGGATTTAAAAAAATCGACGAGGTCCCGTTCGATTTTACGCGTCGACGCGATTCGCTCGTTGTCGAATCCGGCGGCGAAAAAGTTTTGATCACCAAGGGCGCTCCGGAAAGCATTTTCGACGTTTGCGCTTTCTACAGGAACAAGGACAAGAATTTAAAATTCGATTCCGAAACGAAAAAAAATGTTCTGGAGCGTTTTCGGGAATTGAGTCGGGACGGTTTTCGAGTTCTCGCTTTGGCGATAAAGAAACTCGATCCGGATGACAATGATTACCAAAAAGACGATGAAAAGGAAATGATCTTTATGGGTTTCACCGCTTTCTTGGATCCGCCGAAAAAAGACGTCGCCGACACGATTGAAAAAATCAAGAAACTGGGAATCGAGATAAAAATTTTAACCGGCGACAATGAAATTCTGACCGAAAAAATTTGTCGCGATATCGATTTAAAAATCAAAGGAATTATTTTGGGAACGCAATTAAATTCCATTTCCGATTCCGAGCTTAAAATTCTTGCCCGAAAAATCACCGTTTTCGCGCGCATCACGCCCGAACAAAAAGAACGAGTCATCACCGTTTTGCGAAAAAGCGGTCACGCCGTCGGCTATTTGGGAGACGGGATCAACGACGCGCCGGCCTTGAAAGCGGCCGACATAGGCATTTCCGTCAATAATGCCGTCGACGTCGCCAAAGATACGGCCGATATCATCCTTATGAAAAAAAGTTTGGAAGTTTTAAAAGACGGAGTGAAAGAAGGGCGAAGAACTTTCGAAAACACTTTAAAATATATCATGATGGGGCTGTCTTCCAATTTTGGCAATATGTTTTCGATGATGGGCGCTTCGGCCTTTCTGCCCTTCCTGCCCATGCTGCCGCCGCAAATTCTTCTTAATAATTTTCTCTACGACATGTCCCAGCTTTCTTTGCCCGCCGATAATGTAGATGAAAGCGAAATTGAAAAACCGCCGCGTTGGAATTTGGATTTCATCAAGAAATTCATGATCGTCTTCGGACCGGTAAGTTCGCTTTTCGATTTTCTCACTTTCGGCTTGTTGTATTTCGTTTTTCGTCTCGGTCAGAGTCAATTCCAAACAGGCTGGTTTATCGAATCGCTGACGACCCAAGTTCTTGTCATTTATTTTATTCGCACGAGAAAATTGCCGTTTATCCAAAGCCGGCCGAGCTTGGCCCTTGTTATTAACACGGTTCTTATGGTGGCTATCGCCTGGCTGATTCCGTTTTCTCCCTTGGGACGACTTTTCCAATTCGGCAAACTTTCATTTTTGATTTTAATTTCCGTCATATTCATTGTCGTTGCCTACCTCGTTTTGGTTGAAATCGTAAAAAGAATTTTCTACAAATTCGTTCCCAAAGTTTGTGGCGCGAGAATGCTGAAGTAAATAATAGATAACAAGAATGCGTCTAAAAGAAAATTTCTAAATCCTAATATCTAATCTCTAAAATAAATTCAAATGACAAAAATAGAAACTCAAAACGTTCTCAGTCATTCGGATTTATAATTTTGGATTCTTGCCCCGCGCCTTTCGTAATTAAAAACAAAATTTTGGTTTTTTAAAACTTAAGGTTTAGAAATAAATTATTTGGAAACAAAATCTTGAAGGTGCCGGGGTGAATTTAGGATTTAGAATTTTAAAAATCTGTCGTCGTCTAAATTTTATCATTTAAATATTTTAATCTTTAACATAGAAGATATGACAAAAGAACAAAAAATATCCAAGACTGCGAATTCCGTCAAAAAAACGAACGACAAAACATCGAAAGGCGGGATGAACGAGAAAGAAAACCTTTCAAAGATATTTTTCTCCAAAGACGTAAACAAAAGCTTTTTGGCAAAACTTATTGTTTTCGCGTTGCTGATTTATTCGGTTGGCATTTCCTTATATTTGATTAACGGCGAAAGCAATTTAAAAATCGCCACGGATTTATTCGCTCCCGGTTTGGGGCTCAGAGGCAAAACCAGGGACGCGATAAGACCTTTCGCGTCCGAAGCCGATTTTAAAAATTATTTGGCGCAAGCGGCGGGAATGGCCGGCGGATACGGTTCGGGAAACGCGACAACGATGTCCGCTTTGACCGCGCCGGCGGCGAAAAACGAAGTTTCCCCAAGCGCGCCGGCGCAAACGGACACAACCGCAACCGCTCCGGAAAGAGTTTCCGAAACAAACGTCCAGGTCGCGGGAATCGACGAACCGGATATCGTCAAGACCGACGGAACGAACATTTTTGTTTCGAATGAAAATTTTTACGGAATTATGCCGATGCTTAAAATTGCGCCGGGCGGCGGAGGCTCTTTGGGAGCGCCGCAAATTTTTCCCCAGCAATATCCGGCGGGGAAAACGCAAATCGTAAAAGCGTTTCCGCCGACCGATTTGGCGGAAATCGGAAGTGTCGAAAAAAATGGCAATCTACTTTTGGCATCGAGCACCTTGGTCGTATTTTCCCGGGACGGCGTTTACGGTTACGACATAAGCGACCCCGCCAACCCCAAACAAAAATGGAATTTGGATTTCGATTCGAATGTCTCGCTCGCGGGAGCGCGAAAATTAAACGATAAAATTTATTTGGTCATAAAAAGGAACATCAATCTTTACAATCCCTGCCCGATCCGGCCGTTCAAGGGCGCTTCTTTAAATATCGCTTGCAATCAAATTTATCATTCCGAAAATCCAAGCCCGAGCGATATAACTTATACGGCAATGATCCTAAATCCTGACACCGGAGAAATAGAAAAAAATATTTCCTTCGTCGGCGCCGAAGTGAGTTCAATTATGTACATGTCTCCGACCGCGATTTATTTGACCTACATGATTCCTGCGGATTTTGTAAAGTTCGAACTGAATTTTTTCGAAGCGAACAAAGGCCTTGTTCCCGATTCGGTTGTATCCCGATTGCAAAAATTGGACGGCTATGATCTGAGCTACAACACGAAAGAGATGGAGCTTTCCAATATTTTGAACCAGTACATGAGTTCTCTCTCCGACGACGACCGCCTGAAATTCCAAAATGATTTCAATAACTTGATGCAAAGTTATCTCGGCGACCATAAGCGCGACCTTGAAAAAACGGGAATCGCGAGAATCGGTCTTGACAGTTTTCAAATCGACGGCAACGGAACGGTTCCGGGAACTTTGTTGAATCAGTATTCGATGGACGAGTATAAGGGTAATTTGAGAGTGGCGACAACTTTGGGACAATCCGGATGGTGGCCGCTCGGGATCGTGGCTGGCCAGTCGCAGAGCGTAAACGATGTTTATGTTTTAGATAGAGAATTGAAAATTGAAGGCTCTTTGAAAGATTTGAATCCCGGAGAAAGAATTTACGCGGTAAGGTTTATCGATGATAAAGCTTATGTCGTCACGTACAAGCAAACCGATCCGTTTTCCGTAATCGATCTTTCCGATCCGAAAACGCCGGTTCTTAAAGGCGAATTGAAGATTCCGGGTTTCTCGTCTTATTTATACCCCGTCACAAAAGACCTTCTTATCGGGGTGGGGCAGGAGAATAACCAGGTAAAAGTTTCCTTATTTGACGTTTCCGATCCGGCCAATCCGAATGAAATCGCGAAGTACGATTTGAATGAATATTGGACGGAAGTGTCGAATAACGCCCATGCTTTCCTTTTGGATCCCGATCATAAAATTTTCTTTATTCCGGGCGCGCAAGGCGGTTATGTTTTCTGGTACGGCGATGACAATAAATTAACTTTGCTTAAGGCGGTGAGCGATATTCAGGCAAAGCGGGCGCTTTATATCGATGATAATTTTTATATCGTCGGTTCGAATAAAATCGTCGTTTTGGATGAAATCAATTGGCAGAAGGTTAATGAAGTGGATTTGGAATGATTCAAAAAGTTACTGCAATAAAAAAAGGCGGCTTCTTGAGCCCGCCTTTTTTAAAAGTGTAGCAGATAAAAAATCTAAATCCTAATATCTAAATTCTAAACAGTTCCCAATGCCAAAAATTAGAAATTAAAAAGTTTTAATTATTTGGATTTATAATTTTTGTTTTGTTTAGGAATTAGGATTTTGGATTTAAAAATCCGTCGTCTTTCTACCGTCATCTGTCGTCTAATTTTATTTCTCCAAAGTCTTAAGGCATTTGGTGCAGATTTTTAAAGTTACTCCGTTTACTTTTTTGCTCTGCAAATTTATATGCTGCCTTTTTATCGTTTTGACATTGGAGTGGGAACGGCTCGCGTCTTTCTTCGATTTGCGTCCGCAAACATCGCATTGTTTTGCCATACTGTTTAGAAGTCAGAAGTTGGAATTATGAATTTAGAATTCTTAAATTCCAGTTTTTGAGCTTAAAATTTCCTAATTTTTAATTACAAAATTTACATTAACATAGTTTGATTAGAATGACAAGAGGTGTTATAATTGCCTTAAATCCGAAACAATTCGAAAAATTCAATTTCTAGTATCTAAACTCTAAATAATATCAAATGACAAAAAATCAAAATTAAAAAGTTTCGATTATCTGGGTTTATAATTTTGGATTCTTGCTCCGCGCCTTTTCGTAATTAAAAATAAAATTTTGGTTTTTTAAAACTCAAGGTTTGGAAATAAATTATTCGAAAATAAAATCTTAAAGGTGCAGGGCGAATTTAGTATTTAGAATTTAAATTTATTATGATTCTATTTTATCTCATCGTTATCCTGTTTTCAGCCATAATTCATGAATATATGCACGGTTGGGCTGCCGACCGGCTCGGCGACCCGACTGCTAAAGACGCCGGCCGATTGACCATAAACCCCATTCCTCATATCGATGTTTTCGGCTCGATCATATTGCCCGCCCTGATGTATCTCGCTTCGGCCGGCTTAGGCATGCCTATAATTTTTGGCTACGCCAAACCGGTACCGATCAATCCTTACAATATCCGAGGCAAATATGGGACGGCCTTGGTTTCTTTGGCCGGACCTTTCGCCAATTTTTTTACCGCTCTGATTTTCGGCCTTATTTTGAGATTCGGGCATCTGGGCGATCCCGTCGCCACGCTTCTCGCCATAATCGTCGAGATTAATCTTGTTTTGATGATTTTCAATCTCGTGCCCATTCCGCCGCTTGACGGCTCGAAAGTGGTTTTACCGTTTTTGCCTTATCATTGGCAGGTTAAGTATTTAAGTTTGGAAAGAGTCGGATTTTTATTGGTACTCTTATTCATCTTTTTCGGCTTTTCCTTGATTATTCCTGCTATCACTTTTCTATTCAGGCTGATAACGGGTTATTGGGTGTGACCGCCATAGTTCTAGTTTATAATTTAAACTAATTTTAAAATTCTGAATAAGCTGCTTTTTTTATCCGGTGCGGCAATTGTTCTTTCCGGTTTAATCGCAATCATGCGTCATGAAGCCAATTTGCGAATTTTTAGCAGTAATATCGCCGCCATAAACATCTCATCCAGAAACAACGGTGCCACATCGACCGTGGACAATATCCCGGCCTCCCCCGGTAAAACCGAAGAAGAAACTTTAAATTTTTAAGGAACAGAAAGATATTATCTCATCTCCGGCCGATATCTCGCGGATCGTCTGGAATTTTTTTAAAGCGCATGTAAAAATAAATTAACAAAACAACACAAGAGCGCATTAATGCCCATATTTTATAACCACATGAAGAAATTTAACGTTTTGATTATTATTTTAATAGCGACATCAGTGGCGGTCGGGAGCGGTTTTTTTATAAAAATAAAAACGGAAGCGGCCTCGATTGTTTCTCTTACAAGTTGCGGAACATTGAATCAGATGGGCGCAGTTTACCAGCTTCAAAATAATGTTGATGCGACAGGCACCTGTTTTTCCATACAAGCGGATAATATTACTTTGGATCTTAACGGCTATACTGTAACTTACGGCGATCAAGCTCCGATAACGATACCGAACGGCAGTTTTGAAAACGGAACCGCAAACTGGGACTTTTCCAAAGCTCCCGACGCTTCCGTTCAAGCGGGGACTTTTATTCCTCCGACCGTATGGGACGGGAATTATTCGGTTGCTTTCAAACTTCCGATTACGGCCACCAATACGATTACCAGCGCTCCCGTTACGCTTTTGGGCGGCGTAACTTACGTACCTTCCGCCATGTTTTATAACCAGGCGGACAGCCAATTATCTCAAACAATCGAGATTGACGATGCCGCAACCGGGCAAGTCCTTTCGTCGTTTTCCAACCCCGGATTTATAACTTGGCGCGGTTTTCAGCTTGAATATCCGAATTCTTACAAACCGACAACGACCGAAAGCGTTGTTATGAAACTGTCGATCGGAAACGGCAGTCCGACGGCCACGGGTTACGCTTATTGGGATGATGCAAGAATTCTGCTCGGTCCCACAAATGGAATTGCCGCTCGCGATTGTTATAATACGGGCGAGACAACTTGGAGCGGTTCAATTACTTATGACCAGCCTTGCGGCGGGTCGGCGAATAATTTTATTCTTAAAAATGGGACAATAACTCAGGGCGCCGGCTATGGTATATCAAGCCATGCCATTGGAATATATCAAGTCAATTACGCGAATAATTGGCAAATCTTTAATAATACGCTGACAGTCTCCGGTCCTAAATCGCAAGATTTTTGGGCATATGAATCCGATCCCAACCTTATAATTCATGACAATAAGCTTATCAGTAATGTTACAACCATCGAGCGCCGCGACGGCTTTGAAGGCGATCTTATTTATAATTCGGTCTATTCCAATCAGCAGGGAGCGACTATTTATAATAATACTCTAATCGGCGGTCCGCAGGGCGGTATATATTCTACCGGAAACGGCGGCGATATTTACAATAACGACATCAACACAAACAGCAAATACACGAATGACTTCGGTATAGCGGTAGGGAATAATAACGCGAATATTTACGGCAACAACATTCATCCGGCAAGCGGAAGAGGGATTGTTGTTTCCGGCACCAACGATAAAATTTACAACAATACGATTTCAGTCAAAGAACTTCCTCAAAATCAGGAATATTTCGGTTGTGAAGGATCCGGCGCTTACGGCATCCAGTTGCGCTCCTCAACTGATACGGAAATTTACGGCAATACGGTAACTTCTTATGCCGATCAATGTGAAGCTCGCGGAATCGGCTTACGAACCGATCCGCCGCTTACCTTAAACAACATCAATATTCATAACAACACCTTTACCGCGATTCGAGTCGGTTCGAGTTCTCAAAAAATTTCCGATATCGATCCGTACACCGCAACCGGTACTAACATATCTTTGAGCAACAATACGTTTATTTCTGATGAGTATAATTATTTGGATTACTGGAACGGCTCAAGCAATTTGTTGTTGGATTCGAATACCTTTGCCAAAGGGAGTAATCCCGCATCAAACTATGCGACATTTGCTTTTATAACGGGAGGAGCATCCGATTTGGGAATGCGCAATATCGATGCCGTTTATCAAAACGGCGCTTCCGGTTCCAGTGTTTACGCGAGCGCAAATTTGACGAATGGCTATTCGTATAGCTTTACCAACGAATGGCGGCTTCATCTTACGATTACGAATGCAAGCGGCGTTCCTGTTTCAGGCGCAAATATTACGGTAAACGACAATACCGGCGCTGCGGTCGTATCCACAACAACCGCCGCGGACGGAACCGCGGTTTTTCCCCTTGTTCAAAATAAGATTTATAACACGAACGATGCCGTGTTAAGTATAACTCCCTATACCCCGCATACTCTTATTGTCTCCGCTCCCAATTATAATACGTATTCCGCGTCCCTAACTATGGATAGCCCAAAAACAATAACCGTTATTCTTAGCAACAAGACAAGCTCCGACGTAAATCCTCCGACTCTGTCGGGCGGTTCTCCCTCGGGAACCCTTTCTCCAGGCACCACCCAAACAACTCTCTCCGTCACCACCGATGAGAATGCCATCTGCAAATATTCCACCTCTCCCAACACGGACTATGCCTCCATGACCGATACGTTCTCGACAACGGGCGGAACTTCTCATTCCACGATTGCTCCCGGTTTAACCGATGGTAACTCCTATGCTTATTATGTCCGTTGCGAGGATGTTTCGGGCAATGCCGATACCTCCGATTACCAGATCAGTTTTTCTGTCGCCGCCGCCGGAGGCGCTCCGGTAGAATTCCCGTTAAGAGTTGGCATTACCGCCCCTACCAATTTTTCCGGTAGCTATGACGATAATCATAACCGGATTTCATTGACTTGGCAGAACCCGAGCGTGAGCGGTTTCGCCAAAGTCATCGTCGTGAGAAAGAAAGACGCCATTCCCGCCTCTCCGACCGACGGAACCGTTGTTTACGAAGGCGACAGTCAACAATTTACGGATACAAACGTGCAAGCCGATAGAAATTACTATTACGCCGTTTTCGCCTACGACAACAAGTCGGACGTTTCTGAAAGCGCGAAAATCGAAGTGATCGCCAGCGCCGAGAGCGAAGCCGCCCGAATTTCCGTCTACAATCAATTTGTTCCCCTGGATGAAAATCTAAAACGAATTTACGTCCAACTGGCCGCCAACGAAAAAATATCTCAACAAGCGAAATATGCCTTGGCCGATTTTATCGAGAACGGTTCACCCTCGACCGTCAAGATGGGAGCCGGAGAAAGGGGGGCGGTTCTGAATTCGTTCAAAATCGCTTTCAACAAACTCCCCCGGACCGAATCCGACTGGAACGATGTGTTGAAAATAGCCACCGGTCATGTGCCTACGGAAACAAACAGCGCTTTGGAAAAAGACAACAACGCCATCTTTAAAAAAATCTACAAACGCAACCCCAATCTGACCAGCGCCTACGACAAGAATGCCATCATGATCCTAACCTACGGGCTCGCTATCGGAAAGAGATCGATACTGAACGAACAAAGAGCGCTAACCACCTACAAAAACGTCTTCAAGAAACTGCCCCAAACAACGGAGGACTGGAACGCCCTCAAAGCCATTGCCTATTCGGGGGCGAAGAGGTAAGATT
>JAJYLD010000006.1 GCA_021788015.1 bacterium
CGCAATGGCCCTGTCTAAAATATTCCATATACCACCATTATACCCAAATTCACGAACAAAAGGACAGCGGGTGCTCTTCATCCCGCGGGCTTACGCCCGGGGATTTTCGAAGGTTTATTAAAAATTATAAAATTCTGAATTGAATATGGAACTCACACGCCATATTTTGTAATAACAATCTCCTCAAATAATCCATCCTGGTCCGCCAAAATCGTCCTTTGTTTTATAAGTTCAAGCATGGCCAGAAAGCTTACGATTATTTCGGTTTTGGATTCGGCTTTTTGCAAAAACTTGGAAAAGCTGACCTTAAGCCTCTCGACAAGCATTTGCTCTAGCTCTAAAATTTTTTCCTCGATATGGATTTTCTTTTCCAACTTTTCTTCTTCAAGATTTTCTTCCGGCTTCAAACGTAAAATCAAATCGTTCAATGTCATCTTTAAATCTTCGACGTTTAAATTCTTTGGCGGAGAGAATAAATTCGCGTTCGCCAAAATTGATTGGCGGTTGAATTCACGGACGAACATGAATTTTTTTCCTCCGAGCAAAATTTCGATTTTTTTTGCCGCTTCCAAAAATTCCTTATACATCCGCAATTGGTCTTCCAGGTCCTTTATTTCTTCTTCCTCTTCCGGGAATAAGTACGGCAGCAAGGCTTTTGATTTCGCCAGCAGCAATTTCGCCGCGATAACCAAAAAATCGGCCAACTCGTCCGGATGGGCGGTTGACATCTGTTTTATCGAATCGACATATTGATCTGCGATTTTTGCCAGACTTATTTCGGTTATGTCAAGTTCTTCTTTTTCAATCAGCTGAAGCAAGAGCCCCAAAGGACCCTCGAACTTTTCTTGTTTAACCTCGATCATTATTTCTTCTTTTTAGACGTTTTTTTCGCGCTTGTTTTTTTAGTTTTGCAGGCCATAAAATTAAAAACTTCTAAATTATAATTTCTAAACCCCAAATTCACCCCGGCACCTTTAAAATTTTATTTCCGAATAATTTATTTCTAAACCTTAAGTTTAAAAAAAACCAAAATTTTGTTTAGAGTTTAGATATTGGAAATTAGGATTTTGGATCTTTCTTATATTAAAACTTTCTTTACTTTTTACTTTTTTGCCTTTTAACGATTTTAACCTTTTTCTTCACCCCAAATGATCCCATAATCGCATTTTCCATTTTGGCGAAATCCTTAACCGCCATTTCGACGGAATGATTAAAACTGCCGGAAGAAAAAACCGCTTTCTTCACTTTCACAAGTTCCTTGTCGAGCACAACCGGCAAATTATGGAACCCGCCGAACGCGCTCAAGGCGCCGGCTTTGATCTTTAAAACCTTCTCCATAACTTTCTCCGCCGGAATTTTTACGACTTTTACGCCTTTTTCGCTTGCGCTCCCTATGGTCTTGCCCAATTTTTTAAAATCCAAATTATAATCCGCCGGCAAAAGCACCAAGTAATAATTCTTGTCGGCTTGGATAAGGAGCGATTTTGCGATTTCGTTTAATTTTCGTCCCATGGTCTGGGCGGCATCAAAAGCGGTATAAACGGTTTTATGCTCCAAAACATTATGCGGAACACCCGCTTTTTCCAAATATTTTATAACTTTAAGGGGTGGGCTTGCCTTTGCGGGTCGCTTTTTTAACACCTTTTTGTTTTCTTGCCTGCTTGTGCTGTAAGCGGGTTTTCTTGCTTTCTTGTTTTTTTGTTTAGCTTTGGGCATATATTTATAATAAATTCAACTTCCTCTAATAATTAACATTATACAATAATAAGTGGTTTCAAGTAAAGAAAAACCGGCCTTAGACCGGTTTTGAATTTTTTATTTTTGCATCGGGATCGGAGGTGTTAGACCCATGCCCATTTTCTGGCTCAAGCATTGGTAACTCCGATCATGTGGCCATCTTGCCGACTCATAATAATTTGACGCATCATTTTTATTCGAGGTTAAAAAATCCGTGCACAATTCATAAGAAGATTTGCCCGTTATTTTGTAGTCGAAATTTTTGCCGGTTGAAGTATTTTTAAAATCATCGGCAGTCAAATAAAAATTGCCTCCGAGCAAATCATTCAACCCCCCGGGAAGCCTTTTATTAGTTGTGTAGTAATTATTTATGGCCATGCTTATTTGATCGAATTTTTGCAAAATGGCGTTATCGGCATTTCTGTCTCTCACCGTTTTTGGCGAATCAATGAAGAAAAAAGCGGAAATAAAGACAGCCAAAACCAAAATTATTGATCCGAAAAAATAAGCGCGCGTTATTTTATTTTTTTCTCCCGGCACGATTTGGCGCCTGATGTCATAGAGATAATAGGAAAAAATAATCGCCGCGATAACTATCGCCGTTAAAGATTTCAAGATGAAGTTGGCCGTGATCTCTCCATTTAAAAAACTATTAATTATGGAAATAAACCAGCCGATCATGATCACGGAAGCGATGAATAAAATAAAATAAGTAAGCCATCGCCTCACGCCCGAGTCCTTGGTCAACGCGCCAGAAATGAGATTTTTATTTATCAAGCTCGCGGTAACATAAAAAATCGGAGCTGAAACTATAATCGCCGAGATGGCGAATTTTATCGCTACCTGGTCGAATCCGTCGCCAAGCGACATGTGTGCCACGTCAATGATTTCTTTGTTGATAATTTGAAACACGATCACTCCCGTGGAAATAGCCATAAACACCAAAGCCACGAGCGAGAGCATGTAGAGGAAGGCGAATTTCGCCGAGTTTTGTTGTTCCATAAAAAATTAAAATTTAAAAATCAAAATGAAAAATGACAATGCAAAATTTAAAAAATAATTAACAATTATTCAATAACATTTTTTTCAGGCTGGGTCCAAATTTCTTTACGAGGCATGGTTATGGAAAATACAGTGCTGATTATAACTATGAACAAAGAAGCGCCGACAATCCAAACTGGTTTGTTAATTATGTTTCCATAAACAAAGAGCGGGATTCCAATAATGAAAGAAATAAGTACGCCCCAAAATACGCCTTTTTCGCTTAATCCATCCCAATATAAACTTAAAATAGTCGGAACCATAACGCAAGCGGCGATGGTATTGAATACCCACCATAATTGCTGCAACCCAAAATGCGGAATATAAACCGCACCGAGCGAAACAGCTAAACCTAAAATTGAAATTCCGATCATGGAAAAACGCGCTTTTTTAATTGCCTCTTTATCGTCCGCCGGTTTTTTAACTATATCGGTAACCCAGAGCGAGCTCGCCGCGGATAGACCGGCATCCAATGCCGAAGATAATCCGGCAAGCAACATAATTACAAACAAGGAAACCGCCCATGCCGGAAGTAAAGTCGCAACGGTTTGCACTCCTATCATTGAACTATCGATACCTTTTGGCAAGCCGATATGCAAAGCGGGATTGGCTCCTAAGAAGCCAAGAGTCGAAAGAGCAATCGGCACAATACCGAATAAAACAGAACCGAAGATAAATGATTTGGTAACCTGCTCTTCTTTTACGGCGAACGCCCTTTGCCAATTCGATTGATCGGAAATTTAACCCGCAATCAAACCGATAGCAGTAACAATGCCGAAAGAAAAAGCAACTCCTGGGTCAAACATGCTTTTAATGTTTTCCGTACCGGTAAATCCGGCACTGATCGCATGAAACCCGCCGGCGATATGCCATGTTAAAGGCAGCACGATTAAACCGATGACATAAATTAAACTTAACTGTATAAAATCAGTAACCACGGAAGCCTGAAATCCGGAAATGAGAGTGTAAATTAAAACGATACAGGCCAATATTGGCATGACGGTCGTAAGTGGAATGCCGGTTAATAAGGCCAACAAACTTCCGCCTGCGAACAATTGTACAACAACAGCCATGAGCTGGTAGAAAAAATAAGGAAATAAAAATACTTTATGAACACGATTACTGTCGAGCCGATGCCTTATGTATTGAGGAAAAGTATAACCTTCGGGAAGTAATGCTCGTATTCTTGGCGCAAAGAGAGCAAAAATAAGCAAAGCCAAAATATTCGGCAAAGTGAACCAGAATATGCCGGCCAAACCCATTTGGTAAGCGGTTTGAACGGATACAAAAAGAGCGGGCGCCCAGATCCATGATGAAGCAATACTGAATCCGCCCAAAACCCAGCCCACTTTTCTGTTGGCCAGCAAAAATCCGTCTTTTGTACGCCATCCTCGCCATCTTGAAAAAGAAATATGTAATCAAAGTAATGGCTATCGCAAAAATAAGAAGAAACCAATAGCCGGTTGTTTGTGACACAAAACTCATAATTTTTATTAATTTTTATATTTTTATTTTCCCTAGGTTCAAACAAATTAAAAACATCGCTAAAAGCGATGTTTTATTTTTTTGTCGTCTTGATATGCAAATCCTTCAATTGTCTTTCGTTCACTTCCGAAGGCGAATCCATCATCACGTCTCTCCCCTGCCCGTCTTTCGGAAAGGCGTACATGTCGCGAATCGAATCCCAATCATTTAAAATCATCAAAATGCGATCGATGCCGGGCGCGTTCCCGCCATGAGGAGGAGCGCCGTATTCGAAAGCGCGGATCATTCCCCCGAACTTCTTATCGACTTCTTCTTTCGTGTAACCGGCGATCCCGAAAGCTTTATACATGATTTCCGGATCATGATTTCTGATGCCTCCGCTCGACACTTCGAAACCGTTTAAAATCATGTCGTATTGATAAGCCAAAATTTCCAAAGGATTTTTTTCTTTGAGCGCTTGCAGGCCGCCTTGGGGCATGGAAAAAGGATTATGACTAAAATCGATTTTGCCTTGCTCGGTTTCCGAATAATCGTACATGGGGAAATCGACAATCCAGCACCAGGACGCTTTCGCGTTATCTTTTAAGTCCAATTTCGCTCCGCATTCGTTCCGAACCGCGCCCAAAGCGTCGCAAACCGTTCGCCAATTGTCAGCTCCGAAAAAGACAATATCGCCGGTAACGGCATTCACTCGTCTTATAATCTCTTCAGTCAAGTCATCGCCCAAAAATTTTATGATCGGGGATTGCAAAGCGCCGTCTTCTTTCAAAACGATGTAAGCCAAACCCTTCGCGCCCTTGCTTTTGGCGATTTCAGTCAAGTCGTCAATTTCTTTTCTCGTGAACCTCGCTCCGCCATCGACTTTTAAAGCATGCACCACTCCGCCTTTGGCGATCGCGGAAGCGAAGACGGCAAATCCGCAATTTTTAACCGATTCCGTAACCGGAACGATTTCAAGATTAAAGCGCAGATCGGGTTTGTCCGAGCCGTATTTGTTCATGGCTTCGCGCCAAGGAATTCTTTTAAATCTGCCATTATCATTTAAACCGATAATTTCTTTTTGACTGAATTCTTTTGTCAGATCTAGCATCAAAGGTTCCATGATATCAAATACGTCTTCCTGTTCGACAAAACCCATCTCCATGTCCAATTGGTAAAATTCGCCGTAGTGTCTGTCCACCCGCGGATCTTCGTCGCGAAAACAGGGAGCGATTTGAAAATACTTATCAACTCCGCCCACCATTAAAAGTTGTTTAAACTGCTGCGGTGCTTGCGGCAAAGCGTAAAATTTCCCCGGATAATATCGCGACGGCACCAAAAAATCGCGCGCCCCTTCCGGCGAAGAGTTCGCCAAAATCGGAGTTTGCACCTCGACAAAGCCCTTCTTGTGAAAATAATTGCGAATTGAAGTAATGAATTTATCTTTCGTTTCAAGCATTTTTTGAATTCTTTCCCGCCTCAAATCAACGAATCTGTATTTTAACCTTATGTTTTCATTTACCCCCTGCGCTTCGTCGCCGATTTCAAAAGGAGGGGTCTTGGATTTGCCTAAAATCTTCAAATTGTCGATTTCCACTTCGATTTCGCCCGTTTTCAATTTCGGATTGACCATGTCTTCCGGCCTCCTGACCACTTTGCCCGTAACTTGAATAACCCATTCATTTCGCAGTTTGTCCGCTTCTTTATGAGCTTCGCTATCGATTTCGGGATCGAATTTAATCTGGGTGATTCCGTATTTATCCCGCAAATCAATAAAAATAATGCCGCCGTGATCACGGCGGTGATGAACCCAACCGGCCAATTTTACCTCTCGGCCGATGTCTTTCTTATTCAACTCTCCGCAAGTATTTGTACGTAACATACTTTTTCTTAGCAAGCCAAAGAAAATGATTATTTTTGAAGCTCGCCCCGTTAAATATACTAAGTTTCCGTCAATTTAATTTTTTACTCTCAAACTCAATATCATAGAGAAATACAAATTAATTTTAAACAGATTTAACAGGGGGCGAGGACGTTTTCGCGTCGGCATTAATCCATGGCGAGAAAATAAGCATTTTCTTTAGTTTAAAACTGATAAACCCATTCATGAGTTGTGAGTATATCCTAACAATTTTTTTTAATTTTGGCAAGAAAAAGCCGATCCGTAAAAGATCAGCTGGACTTAAGCCTTGTGCCATTTAGACCCGATTCGGAATTCCAGATTATTACGGCACCAAGACTGGGATGGAGTTCCAAGAGACTTATTTCTCTCCGGGGGTTTTTCTTTTTTTCTTTTTCCGCCCAGTCGATGGCCTCTCCCAAGGTCGTCTCACCCAGAACTTTTTCATCCATGCCGGAAAGAAGTTTGAATCTGGAAATCCGATTCGGATCCCTTTCCGTAATTTTCAAAACACACATGTTTTCTTTTCCGCCCCTTCCACTCCGAGGATTGCTTCTTCTCCCGCCCAAAATTCACCTCCTCTCAGATCTCAATCCGTTCCGAATTGAGGTATGCCACTTGCATTAAAACAGCAACTTACACCCGGAACAACAAACTTTTCGTCTAATCCCATGAGCTTTGCCCAAATAATCGCCGCTTCTTTTGTTGAGGAATATTTAAAACCTATTGTTTCGGGCACATTGAAATCTATTACCGCAAAACAAGGCTGGAAGTTTGGGTCAAACATGACTCTTCCCTTCTCAGTCATTATCATCTCGGCCATGATCGCCTCCTTGTCAAAAGTGATATTTTACAAAAGAGCCGGCCAAATTTACGGCCTCCCCCCTTGCTTTGTCTTCTATTTTCAAATTAATTAATTCGCTTAATTTTTTTTCAAACCCCAGACGCATAACTTTAATTCCATTTTCTGAAATTTCCGGTTCATGCCCTCGCGCGCAATTTTCGCAAATCACTCCGCCTTTATCAAAACCTATCCTGTTTCCTTTTGGGACCAATTTTTTCCCGCAATTTACACAATGATACAATTCGGGCTTAAAACCGAGGCGCGAAAACAAACCCAAAGAAAAAAATGACGATGTCAATTCATGATCAAAATTTTTATTTTTACTTAGGACATCAAAAAATTCTCCCAGAAACTTAAAAATTTCTTCATCTTTTTCCTCATTTTTTATCAAATTATTGAACATCTCGATTCCTCTCCCCGCCGTTTCTATTTTATCATAATCGATTTTTATATTCGCAAATCCTTCTTCCAGAGTCGCGCTTCCTATATAATCAAAAGATTTTCCTCGCACCGCCATCAAATTCGACAAAGAAATGGGTTCGATGTGAGCCGCCAATTTTGATTTCAGTTTTTTCGTCCCTCGCGCCACAAGATCCAATTTTCCTTTTTCCGAACTGTAAACCGTAACTTTCGAATCGAATTCCCGGAACGATTCGCGGCTTATTATGAAAGCTTTGAGATTGTAAGTTTCATCCATGTATTTAATTCAAAATGCAAAAATCAAGATTATCACCGCCTTGGCGGGATCCCGCCTTCAATAATAAAAATAAAGTGGCGGGGCAATTCAAAATTTAAAAATTATTTTAATTCAATTTAAGACTTAATTTTTTAAAACACCGAGGGGTTCGGGAGCGGAATTGAGTCCCGACAGATGTCGGGAAATTGGAGCCCCCGAAACTTTCCCGCCCGCATCGCTATGCGAAGCATTGCGAGCAGGTTTGGTTACTTTCTTGGTTCCAAGAAAGTAACTCTTAGCGAAGCGAGTTTAAGTTTAGGCATTATTTAAGTCCGTCTAAAAACTGTTGCAGGATTATCATGGCGGCTACGGCGTCGCGTGGAGCTTTTGTTTTTTTCGTGCCGGCCAGAGCGTCGGCGGCTTTGCTCGACAATCTTTCGTCGACAAGTTCAATGGGAATGCCGGATCTCGCCATTAATTCATCTTTGAATTTTTCAAATTGTTTGGTGACTGGCAATTGGTGGTTGGTTATCGATAGCGGCTTTCCGATTATAATTGCATTTATCTCTTCCTCTTTAATTATCTCGAGCACTTCTTCCAAGCCGCCGGCCACCCGAAAAGGAACGGCGATTTTCGTTTCTCCGTCGCCCAAGGCCAAGCCTATCCTTTTTTCGCCCCAATCGATACCGAGATAACGCATAATTTAAATTTCCAATTTCTAAATTATAATTTCGAATAAAATTTCAAATGCTAATTTGAAATTTGTCATTAGATATTTTATTAGAAATTAGAAATTGCATTTTAGATATTTTAGTTTTGATAACAATACTTTATTACATTGTCAGTACTTCATGCCCATTCTTCGTCACCGCGATCGTATGCTCGAAATGGGCGCTTAATTTTCCGTCCGCGGTCAAAATCGTGAAGGGATCGCGGCCGTATTTTATATGCGGGGAGCCGACGTTAACCATAGGTTCAATGGCGATAACCATCCCCGGTTCAAGCTTTATGTCAAAAGCGTCGTTCACAACGAAATTGGGAATCTGCGGATCTTCATGCACGGCTCTGCCCACGCCGTGACCGACCAAATCGCGGACAATCGAAAATCCGTTTTTTTCGACATGCGTTTGAATGGCTTCGGCGATATCGTTCAAGGTATTGCCCGGCTTGATTTGTCTTACGCCCGAATCCAAAGCTTCTCTTGTCACTTTGATCAATTTTTTCGCTTTGGCGGGTATTTTACCGACCCCGACGGTCGCCGCCATATCGGTATAAAGACCGTTGTCTTTCGGATATAACATGCCGACATCGATTCCCACAATATCGCCGCTTTCTAATTTTCGCGAAGGCAATGACGGAGCATGCACGACCTCGTCATTGATCGAGGTGCATAAAATGGTGGGGAACGGCTCGCCGTTTCTTCCCGATTCGTAATTTTTAAATGAAGGAATTCCTCCGTATTTTTCCATCAAATACTCCGCCGCTTTTTCCAATTCGCCCGTTTCGATGCCGGGTTTTATTTTCGCAGTTATCTCTTTTAAAATTCGGGCAAGGATTTTTCCTCCTTGCCTTAAAATTTCCATTTCTTCTTCTGTTTTTAGATTGATCATACTGTCGCCAAATTACAAAATTACGTTTAGGGCTATTCCGTCACATCCCCGATCCGGCCAAATTATACATAGGCAAAATAATCGCCGCAACCATTATACCGACCGCAACGCCCATGACCACCATAATCGCCGGTTCGAGCAACGTCATTATATTGGCGAGAAAATTATCAATTTCCCGCGAATAAAAAATGGTAATTCTGTCGAGAATGACGTCGAGTTTGCCGGTTTTTTCCCCGATGTTCATCATTTGGGAAACCATTTTTGGAATTTCCTTACTGTCGGCGAAAACGCCCGAGATCGAATTCCCGTCTTCCACTTCCTTAATCGTTTTTTCAATCAACTCCTTATAGATTTCATTGCTTACCACCTCTCCGGATATCTTTAGGCTTTCGGTTATGGCTACGCCTCCCAAAATCAAAGTCGCCATTGATCTGGTGAATCTAACCAAATAAATTCTTTGAAAAAGTTTTCCAAAAATGGGAATTCTTAATTTTACGTAATCAAAAATTCTCTTTCCCCCTTTCGTTCCCGTATAAAATTTTAAAAATGCGATCACGCCGACTATTATCAAAAGCAAAAGCATCCAATATTTTATTAAAAAATCTGAAGTGGCCATCACAATACGCGTCGACAAAGGCAGTTGTCCCCCGGTTTCGGCTAGCATTTGCGTCAATTGAGGAACGACATAAACCATCAATATTATTCCGACGGTGGTTAGCCCGGCGAGAACGAAAATCGGATAAATCATGGCTCCTTTTATTTTGCTCATCATGTCATAATCCTTCTCCATCTCGTCGGCGAGATAATTTAAAGATTCCTCGAGTTTTCCCGATGTTTCCCCGGCCTTGATTACGCTTATATAAAAATGGGAAAAAATTTTCGGCCGCTTAGCCAAGGCTTCGGACAACCTGGAGCCGCTGTCCACTTCATCGGCGATTTCCGAAACCATGGTTTTTAATTTCGGGTTGCTGATCTGGTCGATCAAAACTCTCAAAGACTGAACCATGGCCACGTTGGCGGAGATTAAAACGGCGAATTGCCTTGAGAAAATTACCATGTCCTTCGGTGAAATCCTATTTAAAAAATCAAGATTAAAATTAATTTTATGACTGACTTCTTTTTTCAGAGAAATCACCGTAAATCCTTTTTCCTGGAGAGTATCGGCCGCGACATCCATATTGGCGGCATCCACCAGACCGCTAAACTGCTGCCTATTTTGGTTTATGGCTTTGTATTTAAAAATTGGCATTTAATTGATCTTTAAAGAGTTCTGTTTTATTTCACCGGTCTTGGTCAATTCTTCTATGCTTTTCCCCATACTAATCATTCCTTCTTTTCTCGAGGTTTGAATAATGCTTTCCAATTGATAAATTCTGCCTTCCCTTATCAGGGATTTTACGGCCGAATTCGCAATTAAAACTTCCGTCGCCGGAACCATGCCTCCGCCCATGCGCGGCAACAATCGTTGCACGATTATTCCGGAGAGCGTGTCGGCCAAACTGTATCGGGCGGCTTCGCTGTTCATTTTTTTCTCGAGTGAATTCAACATTTTTTCCACGACTCTGATAGTGTTTTCGGTGTTAAGTTCGAGAAGCACCAAAGCGTTCCCGGAAGCCAAGTCCAAAACCAAAGGCAATACCGAATCGAAATCTTCTTTAAGTTCGCTAAGGTAAACCAAATCGGCGTCTTCGTCTATGCAATTCTCGATCCCGAGAGCGAAAGATTTGACGTCTTTGCCCACTTGCCTTTGCTCGATTATGCTTTTTTTGCCGACAAACAAAAATTCAATCGGATTTTCAACGGTTAAAATGCGTTTGCCTTTGCTTTTGTTCACTTCCTCGACCAAAGCGGCGGCCGTAGTAGTTTTCCCGCTTAACTGGGGTCCGGCGATAATAAAAAGGCCGGAGTCCAAATTAATGATGCTGTTTAAAACTTTTGGCAAATTCAATTCGTTCGGATTTTTGATTATCGCCGGTATATTGCGAAATGACAAAGAAAGCAGGTCTTTTTGGTAAAAAATTTTAATCAAAAATCTAAAACTGCCCGCGAAATTTTTTACAAGAATGATTTCCTTTTCCCCTTCCAATTTCTTTTTTTCATCGTCGCTCAAAAACGAGTCGGCTATTTTTTCGATTATTTCCGCCGCCAAAATATTTTCATTGTCCATGGGAACAAGCCGGTCGTCAATCCTCAAAACAGGAACGCCACCCACCGAAAAATGAACGGTGGAGGCATTTTTTCTTACCGATTCGGTTAAGATTCGATTGAGAAAAATTGAAGGTATTTCCATAAATTGAACTAACAGTGTATTTATATTTATTGCAACCCCAAGACATTCTTAATTTTTTCGACCACTTCCGAGGGCATAAAATGGGCTTTGATCAAATAATCCGAAACGCCCAAGCTCATGGCCTTGTCAATCTCGTCTTTTTGACTGAGATTGGTTAAAAGAATTACGGGAAGTTTGCTCGTTTTGGGGTTGTTTCTTATTTTTTCCAAAACTTCGAATCCGGTCATTTTGGGAAGCATAATGTCCAAGAGGACGATATCGGGAATTTCTTTTTCGATCATCTGCATTCCCTTTTCTCCGTCATCGGCCACGTTGACTTTAAAATTTTCCATTTCGAACTTGGCCGCGTACATGTTTAATAAAAACGGATCGTCTTCGACCAATAAAATTTTTACTTTTGCCATATGTTTTGAAATTTGTCGCCGAATGCGATTTTGTCACGAGATTTTAAATTTGCGGTAGAAATGGCATTCGGGGACAAATTCTCTAATCGGACATTACTCTTAAAATTTCTTCATAGGTAGTCATGCCCAATAATACTTTAATTATGCCGTCTTGTTTTATTGTTAAAAAATTTTGATTTTCCAAAATGTCGTTTAATTTGATGTTTTTCCTTTCCACAATCATGTCCTTTAATTTATCATTGACATCGACCACTTCGGCGACGCAGATTCTTCCGGAGTAACCGAGGTTGGCGCAATGGGAGCAACCCGCTCCTTTGTAAAATTTGATTTTCTCGAAATCAAAATCCGGTATTACAGCTTTGATTGTTTTTTCGGGAATTTCTTTTATCTCCGTTCGAATGGATTCCTTCATTTCTTCGGGCAAGACGATTTCCTTTTTGCAGTGCTCGCAAATTTTTCGCACCAACCTTTGGGCGATAACGGTGTTCAGGGTGGAGGCCAGCAAAAACGGTTCTACTTTCATATCGATAAGGCGCGGAATGGCTCCGATGGCGTCATTGGTGTGAAGAGTGGAAAGAACGAAATGGCCGGTTAAGCCGGAATGCACGGCCAATTCCGCGGTTTCGTCGTCGCGTATTTCACCGACCATAATCACGTTCGGATCCTGACGTAAAAGCGATCTTAACCCGGAAGCGAAATTAAATCCTATTTCGGGCCTAATCTGCGATTGATTCACGCCTTGGACAAAATATTCGACCGGATCTTCCAGGGTGGAAATATTCACTCCTTCCTTGTTCAATTGATTAATGATTGAAAACAAAGTCGTCGATTTTCCCGAACCGGTCGGTCCGGTGACCAAAAGCATGCCTTCCGTTTTTTGGATATTTTCTTGAATGATCGCCAAACTCGGCCCCAAAAAACCCAACTCTTCCAATCCCGGCGCTCCTCTTGAAACGTCCAAAATTCTCATCACCACTTTCTCTTCGCCCACCAAAGGAATGATGGAAACGCGAAAATCGATATTACGACCGCTTATAGTCAGCCTTAACCTTCCGTCTTGGGGCAGTCTGGTTTCGTCCAATTTCAAATTGGCCATGACTTTTATTCTGGACACGATCGCGCTATGGATATCCTTGGGCAAAACCAGCGAAGTCTGCAAAATTCCGTCGATGCGGTAACGAACGCGCGTTTCTTTCTGCAAAGGTTCAATATGAATATCGCTGGCGTGACCGTCGACGGCATGCCTGATTATGACATTGACTATTTTCGCGACCGGTGCGCTTTTTATCACCTCATCGCTTCTTTCTTCCTCTTCTTTTTTCGTTTTTCCCAGTTCTTCCGTTTCTTCTTCGGCCCTTCTCTGCAAGGCTGAAGATATTTCTTCGGTCAGACTTTTATATTGCTTTAAAGCGGTATAAAAACTGGCTTCGGAAATTAAATAAAAATTGGCGCGCAAATTCTCTTTTTTGGCTAAAAAATTTACGGCTTCGGTGGCCTTAAAATTATCCAGGTCGACAATCCCGACATCGATTTTGCGCTGATCTTTAAAAAAACAAATAATTTTGTAATTTTCCGAAACCTCGATCGGAATTACGTTCAAAGTCGTTTCGCTTATCTTTTTTTCCGCCAAGTTTTCATAAGGCAAGCCGATAATTTTCGCTTTAAAACCGACAAGCTCCTCGGGCTCGACCACTTTAAAATCCAACAAAACATTTTCAAGAGCTTTGCCTGCGGCGACCGCCTTGTTTATGTCTTCCGTTCGCTTTTCGTTTACCGATTTCGCCTTGATTACCAATTTTAATAACTCGTCTTGTCTGCTCATCCCATTAAAAGGGGATCGCGATCAAAAATTTTGATCCGCAATCAGCATAATTTTAAAATTTTTAATTTTTTATTCCTGTCCGTCTAATCATCGCGTCTTCTAACAGGACTCATAAATAAAATCCGCCGTCGAATGCGTTTTCCGTGGCGAAATTTGAAAATTTTGAATCGAAGTTGTCGCCGGAAGAGGATTCGGCTTGAACGAAAAAAATCCGAAGCGACAATTTAACGTAAATAAGCGTGAATCTTTCGGATTTTGCGGTCGAAATTTTCAAATTGCGTCCGTCCGCGCATGGAAACGGCATCCGACACGACCCCGCTCAAGGGGCAAAAGGATTATTTTTTCCGATCTCCCCGGGTGCGGCTTGCACATTGCCGCTGTTGTCTACCAAAGCTTGAAATTTCGGGTCGTTAAGAAGAGCGGAAAAAACATCTTTATTTTCCGCTTTAACGGGATGGGTATTGGGAATCGGAGTATTTTCGAAATTGAAAAGTTTCATTTCGGACACGATAAAATAAAAAATCAACGCGAGTACGACCAAAATCAAAACCACATTGAAAAAATTATTTTTTTGAACTTCTTTTTGTTCTAATATCATACTTATTTTTGTAAATAATAAGTAACCAAATCTATGGTCGTTTTCTTGGTGGCCGGAGAAAAATCTATTTTATTCACATCAAGCAGACGCAAATTATTTTCGAGCGCGATCAAGAATTTTTTTAAATTGGCGTAATCCGTGCCGAAAACTTGGAGGGAAATCCTTATCTTTCCTATTTCGCCGTTACCGGACTGAATCGAATTGATCGTTTCTTCCGCGTTGCCACCGGCTTCTCCGGCTATCTGCGGATTTACATTTATCGACGTAAGCAAAAGCCCGTTTTTCAGAGCGATATTTTCAAAAAGCGCGGGCAAGTCGTCTTTATTTTTTGAATCGGGCAAAATGGAGTTTATTTTGTCAATCGTGGCGGAATCGAGACTTTTATAACTTTCTTTGGAAGAATTGAGCTGAAGCAATTCATTCTCCAAGGAAGACAATTCCGTTTTTTCGGAAGCAAGATCGTTCTTCTGGTTTACGATGTCGTCGTATCTCGGCTGAAGAAAAAGAAAATATCCCAAAACAAAAATTATCAAAACCGCGGCGGCAATCATCCATTTGAAATTATTTATCAACAATTCCTGAATTCTTTGGTTTGGCGCTTCGCCTTTTTTTATTTTAGTTTCCATTTTATTTCTTAAAAATCTCCGGATTAAGAGAAAATTTTAAATTAAAAATAACCAAGGGGGACGAAGTCGCAGTTGCGTCAAGTTTCGCCTCATCGATATTGACGTCTTTTATTTCCGGATTATTCCTGAAAACGGCAATCTGCTTTGAAACATCGTCATAACTTTTAGCCCGCGCTTCCAAATTGTAGTTTCCGCTTATGTCTCCCTTAAAGTCCGCAAAAAAGACATTCGCCAATGTATTGTCTTCCAAAAATTTAAATAAATTCGTCCAATAATAATGCCCTGACAAAAGATCTTCGATTAATTTCACCTTTTTCTCCAAGCTTGAAAATTGCTCCGTATCAGTTTTGGCCTGGGCGATTTTATTGTTCGCTTCGTTAATTTTGTTCTCATAAAGATCGACCTGGGTTTTCACCCCTCTCCCCCAAAAATAAAGGCTTGTGTCCGCGATCCCGACCAAAACGCAGGCGGCGAGAGCGTAAGAAGCGATTATGATTAAATTCTTTTTCCAATTAAAATAAGAAACGACTTCGTCTTTTATTAAATTTGTTTCCAAAACGTTGGAATTGATCAATTTTTTACTTTTTCTTTCCGGTTCGTTTTCTTTTTCCGCTTCTTTTTCTTTTTTCTCGACATCGTTCTTTTCGACGGCTTTTTCCGTTTTTGCTCCGGTTTCTTTTTTAATTTCCGCCTTTTTCTTTTTGTTTTCTTCTTTTAAAAGTCTTTTACGCTCTTTCCTTTCTTTGTATTCTCTCCAAAGATCGATTAAACGGTTGAAAAAATTTATTTTATAAGTTTGGTTTTCTTTAATCTTGACGATATCGGCCCGGGGCGGCGTCGGATTTGTCGGCTTCAAAGACGGGTTCGAAAGGGGTTTCTCCACCTTTTTTAATTCTTCTTTTTCTTCTTTATTTTCCGGCTTCGTTTCTTTTTTTAAGGATTTGGTCTCCGGTTTTTTATAAAAAAGATTTCTTAAGGCGTCGCCTCCGTTATTTCTTACAACTTCGCTTTTCGGCTTCGCGCCGCCTTTTTCAAATTCGTCTATCACTTTCAAAACTTCTTCTCGAGAAGCTTTGATTTTAGACTGATCCAAGGGCTTGTCTTTTTTAAACAAAGAAAAGAAACCGCCTTTATCCGCGCCCGCTTTCTCTGATTTCGGTTTTGACCATTTCATTTCTTTGGTCTTTTTTCCTTTTTCTTCTTTTGATTTTGAATTTGATACGAAATTTATGTCCCCCATATTTTATATTATCTATTTACTCAATTTCTCTAATGGCAAGGCCGATGGCGACCGCCATGCGCGGACCGATCTCGTCCAGGGTCGGTTTCAAATCAACCGGATAAGATATTCTCGCCCAAGGATCGCCTATTATGACCTGCTTATCCAAAATTTTTGACAAATAGGCCGGAAGATTGATGAGCATGGCCGACCCTCCGGTCAAAATCACCTTGTCCACTTGAAGATTGTCCTTGCTTTGAAACAAATTAAGAGTATATTTAATTTCATTTATGATCGGAGCGATGGTTTCCGTTATTGTTTTCGGGATCACGCTTTGGTCGTTTTCGGACAAACTTATGCCCAAATCGTATTTGAATTGCTCCGCCCTTTCTATGCCGATATTTAAATTGTTGCCAATGGCCTTGGTGATTGTCAAACCGCCGATATCCATGCTTCTGGAAATAACCGGGATACCCTTGTTGATAACTAGAATGTCGGTCGTGCTTGCGCCTATTTCCACAAGCATAACCGACGATTTGTCGTTGCCCAAAAGAGCTCTTACCAAAGAAAATGTCTCTGTCTCCAGACTCAAAAGATTCATCTGCGCTTCTTTAAAAATTTCAATGTATTTTTTAACCAAAACCCGCGGAGCACCGGTTAAAAAAACTTTTAGATTTTTATTGTCGGAATCGCCGTTTTCTATTTTCTTCCAGTCCAAAATCATTTCCTCGAGAGGCAGCGGCACCACTTTTTTCGCTTCCCAATAGACCGCTCCCTGGATATCTTTTTGCGATACGTTAGCTAAATTTAAAACAGAAGAAAAAACGGAAAAAGTGGGAAGAGAAGCGACGACGTCTTTTGAAGTCATCCCCGCTTTTTCCCAAATTTCGTTGATCACTCTAACGATTCTTTTTTTATCCGATTTCCAGTCGTCTTTGACATCAAGAGTTTTGTCTTCGCTAAAACCGTAAGAAAACAGTCGGGCCACGTTTCCCTCCTTTTTAAACTCAACCATCTTGATTCCGGAAGATCCGATATCTACGCCCAAATAACTATCGCTCGAAGAAGATAAAAGCGCCATAATAATCCACTTTATTATATTATAAATCTATTATATAATAAAATCAGTCGGATGCAAAGAATGAATAAATTAATTATAACATAAAAAGACTCGATTTCACAAAATACAAACATCGTTAAAAGTCGCTGTCGTCTAAACGGGGCGAATAAATGTAAAAATAAATTAATTTGGGCGGATATAATTAAAATCGATTATAGTCCGCTTCTAAGGGGATGAATTTTTTTTATCAATATAAAAAAATTATCTTGGCCAGCGGTTTTATAATTATCGTGTTTGTTTTGGGATACATGATGTATTCTTTCTTTTTTAAGCCAAGCATGCAGCCTGTTCCGCAAACATCGACTTTGACTTCCGCGGTCTCGGGCGGCCTGCCCCTAGCCCAGGAAGGAAAAGGAAACGTTATCGGAACGACAACCGCTTCTTCGGCAAATTTAAATACCGGCAACAATCAAGCCGGAAACAATGCCAACCAGATTTCCCAATTGGCAAATACGGAGACCGTCGGTGCCATTCGCAACGGAACGAATTTACAATTTTACAATAAAAATGACGGCAAATTTTATACCATCGACAATAACGGCAACATGAAGACGTTATCGGATACGGTTTTCCACGACGTGACCAATGTCACTTGGTCTCCGGATAAAACCAGGGCGATTCTGGAATATCCCGACGATTCAAAAATCATTTACGATTTTAACGCCAACAAGCAAATCACTCTTCCTTCGCATTGGCAGGATTTCAATTTTTCTCCCGATGGCAACGGAATCGTTTTTAAAAGCATGGGCACCGATCCGAATAATCATTGGCTGGCCGTGACCGACGGAAACGGAGCCAACGCCCGCCGCATCGAAAACATAGGCAGCAACGGCGACAAGGTTTATCCGCTTTGGTCTCCCAACAATCAAATGGTCGCCATGTACACGGAAGGAATCGATTTTAACCGCCAAAATGTTTACTTTGTCGGGCTGAACAATGAAAACTTCAAATCTATCGTTGTGGATGGAAGGGGGTTCCAGCCGAAATGGGACCCTGACGGCAACCGCCTTCTTTACAGCACTTATTCTACCGATACGGATATGAAACCTAATCTATGGATTGAAACCGCAACCGGTAATAACGCCGGAAGCGACCGCCAAGATTTGCAAATCCAGACCTGGGCCAATAAATGCACATTCGGCGACACTAACACTCTTTATTGCGCGGTTCCCCAAAATCTCCCCGAGGGCGCCGGCATTTTCCCCGAGCTCGCTCAGAATTCGCAGGACCAGCTTTATCAAATAAATCTGCAAACCGGAGCCAAAAAAGAAATCGCCACTCCGGACGGAAGCTATAACATGTCCGATTTGATCGTATCGGGAGACGGCTCGTATCTCTATTTTACCGACTCCTCTTCCGATAAATTGTATAAAGTGAAAATAAAATAATTTAGGTGGTAGGAGGTAGGTAGTAGCTTGTAGCTTTTAATAAACTACAAACTACCAGCTACCAGCTACATCCTACAAGCTAAAGCCTAATCTTATGTTCAATTTTTTAAAACCGCCAAAATTTCCGGCCGTCTTGCTTATTATCGCTTCCTTTGCCACTCTTATTCTCCTTCCGCTTTTCTTTTTCATGTTCAAAATGACCCTTTCCACTTACGCCACCGGTTCGGGGAACGATAAATATTTTTTCAAAAGATACGATTCCGACCCCTTAATTACGAATGTGCCCGATTTGAAAGACATGCTTAGCGGTCCGGTCATAAGCAATTCCGATCCGAGTTTCGGCGATGTGAACGCTCCGGTAACCTTGGTCGAGTATTCGGATTTCCAGTGCGGTTTCTGCCAAAATCAGGAAAATGTCTTAAAGCAAATTTTAAAAGAATACGGGAACAAAATCAGATTGGTCTGGAAAGATTATCCCGAAGGGAAAATTAATTCTCCTTCTTGGGAGAAAAGTATCGCCGCGAGATGCGCCGGCGAACAAAATCAATTTTGGCCTTATCACGATTTGCTTTTTAAAGATACGAACGGCGGTTTCAGCACGTCTCAAGCTATCGCTTTAGCGAAAGAATTAAAATTGGACGATAAAAAATTCAGCGCCTGCCTCGCCGATCCCGGAATAAGAAGCGGAATCCGGGACGATATCACCGAAGCGAACGCTTTGCAAATAACCGGCGTGCCTTTTATTTATGTTAATAATCAGGAATTGATGGGTGCAACTTCTCTTGATGATCTAAAAAATGTTATTGATAAACAGTTAAACAAATAACCTACATCCTACATCCTACATTACATCCTACATCCTATGTCCTATGTCCTACGTCATAAATCCAAAATCCTAAATACATGAAAGTTTCCACGCTTTACGAATGTTCAAATTGCGGCGCCCAGTTCTCCAAATGGAGCGGGCGCTGTTTGGAATGCGGCGCTTGGGGAACTTTAAAATCGGAAATTGTCGATGAAAAAATCAAATCCAAAAAAGAAATCGCGCAAATTCCGGCCGCGGAAATTATTGAATTGAACAAAATAAAAACGAACGAAATAAATTCGGAAAGACTAAAAACGGGAATCGGGGAAATCGATCGGGTTTTGGGCGGAGGCATCGTTCCCGGCTCTTTAGTTCTGCTTTCGGGCGAACCGGGAATTGGCAAATCGACCATCGTCGCGCAAATCGCCAATGCTGTCGGCAAGGCCGAGTCTCCCGTTTTTTACGCAAGCGGCGAAGAATCGGCCGTCCAGGTTAAAGAAAGGTTAAGCCGATTGAATTGCGATTTGGAAAAGATAAAATTTTTAAACGAAATCAATGCGGAAAAAATCGCGGCGGCGGCGGAAAAAGCAAGGCCAGTGTTAATGATCGTTGATTCGATTCAAACCATGTACTCCTCTTTCGCTGAATCGGAACCGGGCAGTTTAAATCAAATTAGAGCGGTAAGCGTAAAATTTCTCGAAATGGCAAAACAAAATAATATCGCCGTGATCTTAATCGGACACATGACAAAAGACGGCCAACTTGCCGGTCCGAAAGCGCTCGAGCATATCGTCGATACCGTTCTTTATCTCGAAGCGGAAAATCTGCACGACTACCGCATTCTGCGCGCGACGAAAAACCGTTTCGGTTCGGTAAATGAAATCGGCATTTTCGAAATGGCGGGAAACGGATTTCGCGAAGTTAAAAATCCATCGGCCATTTTTCTTGAGCAGGCGGAAGAAAATTTATCCGGCTCGGTAATCAGCTGCGTCATGGAAGGAACTCGTCCCTTTCTCGTTGAAATCCAAGCGCTCGTTACGAAAACCGTTTTCGGCTATCCGCAAAGAAAAGCGTCGGGGTTCGATTTGAACCGGTTGCAAGTTTTGGCGGCGGTGATTACAAAAAGAACAAAAGCCAACTTGACGGCGCAGGATATCATTTTAAACGTAGTCGGCGGCATGAGAATAAATGATCCCGCTCTTGATCTGGCGGTTTGCGCGAGCATCATCTCTTCCCTCTTAAATCAGGCAATCAATCGCAAAACTATTTTCTTGGGCGAAATCGGTTTGGGCGGTGAAGCAAGAAATATAAGCAAACTCGAGCAAAGACTGGCCGAAGCGGAAAAACTCGGGTTCACTAGTGCCGCTATTCCGAACACTGATGTAAAAACGAAAATAAAAGTAGAAAAAATAAAAAATTTGGAAAGACTTTTGAATTTGATTTCAAGATAAAAAAATAAGGCGAGCAAAAACTCGCCTTTTCATACCCCGATGATTTTTACTTTGGGATATTTTTTGAAAGCTTTCGCTTTCTTTTTTATTCTCTTCTTTAGAGTAAAAATATAAATCTCATCAAAGCCCTTGCAATAAGCCTGGACAAGGTTATCGCCGTTTATCGGACAAGCTATGGTACCCGCATAAAGGAGCGGAATCGCAATTTCTACATTCAAATTACCGAACTTTTTGCGAAACTTTCTTCTCTCTCCTTTTAAAACCTTCGCCATAATTGCGAGTTCGTCTTTACCTTTAACAACTCGCCCATGCTCATCAAAACTGATTTCGAATCCCGCTTTCATTAAAGCCTTGCTTATTTTACTGCCAGCGCCCGGAATAATAACCACTTTCCCCTCTTTGGCTTTTTGGAAAACAAATTCAAGAAAAATTTCCGAGTCGCTTGTGTCTCCCGAGGTTTTGATAAGAATGGATTTCATTTCTCCTCATTTACCACTCTTTCACTACGGCTTCTTCCGGGCAATTGACTGATCCGGGATCGGCTTCATTTCTCGGACAAGCCGCGCAATCTTCCCAAATTTTTCTCGAAAGCGTCCTCTTGTCCACCTTGCGAAAACCGAGACGGAGAAAAATGTCCGGCCTTAACGTAAGCGCATACGCATTTTTAACGCCGAGACTGCGAATTCTTTTTAAAACTGTCTTTAAAAGTTCCGAACCGATGCCGCGGCCATTAAACCCGTCTCTGACTACAAACGAAACAACTTCCGCCCGCAAATCGGGATCGATTTTAAACCCGCAATTGCCTAGAAATTCTCCGTTTTCTTCGGCTACGTAATAATTCGCAAGCATGGCCGCGATTTTCCCCTTGCTCTTCGGCAAAACTAATTCTTTTTTCGCCATCTCCTTGACGAGTCCATAGATGTTAACGATGTCCCCCGCTTTTGCCTGCCTGATGCGCATTTTCTTATCCTCCTTTTTTAAAATAACAAAAAACGGCTTGAGGCCGTTTGTTAAAATTCGCAAATTGGATTTAAAAATTAAACACTAACAAACAACCTCAAAACAAAGTCTGAATTTCTCCTGCGATTTATTAAGTTTGGTTGTTTGCAAAGTTTCATATCAACATAATAGAACATTTTTAAATTAAATGCAAGAGCTCGGGTCAACCTCTTGTGAAAGGTTATTTTTTACTTACCCATTCATTCCTCTTTATATAAAATCTCCATAGCTTGTCTTTGTACTCTTTCGCATATTCCACGCCGATCCGTTTTGCGGCGACAATATCCGCTTTTTTAATTTTCATTCCCCTGTCTTCAATCCAAAGCGGAGGAACGGGGCGTGCCCTGTTCCTACAAATATCAACCCCGTTCATTTTTTTATCAATTCGAAAAGCCTTGCAAAATTTTCCGGGACCATTTGTCGCAGGAATATGATTAATCACGTTCCTACGGTTTTCCCGATGATTGCGGTCGTTCACTGATTCAACGGCTCTGATTAAAACCGCCGCCGGATAACCGTGACTCTCGGTTACGATATTGAAACAATAATACATGCCGTAAATCATGTACACGTAGGCGAAGCCGGGATGGCCGAACATGATTTTCGTGCGTTCGGTTTTGCCGCGACTGGCATGGCTCGCCAAATCGCGCGGGCCGCAATACGCTTCGACTTCCACGATTTTCCCGACCATTTTTTTCCCGCCGATTTTTCGGACGACAAACTTCCCGAGCAAATCTTTCGCCACGGTCAAGGTATCGTGCTTGTAAAAATTTTGTTTTAAAATTTTCTGCATTTTTAAATAAAAATATTTTCCAAATTATTTTCATCCAGATCCCATTTCAAAGGATTATTTATAATATATTCTCTTATCTTTATCAATTCATTTTCATTTCTGATTATTCGATCGTAAAAGGAACGTTGCCATTGAAAATTAAAATCGGAATGTAAATGAATTAATTTAGATGAGGCAGTCTTAAACGCTCCAATTAATTCAGACAGAGATTTAACTTTTTCTTTTTGCAGGGACAGGTCGCGACCTGTCCCTACGTTTTCCGAATCAATGATTAAAATTCCATGTAAATGATTTGGCATTATTTTTAAAATATCCAAATAAATATATTTATATTTTTTCAACCATTCCCATTGCTTTTTTACGATTAAACCGGATTTATTTAAAATCATCTTTCCATTTTTAATTTCTCCAAAATATTTTTTTCTGTTTTTTGTGCAAATGGTTACAAAATAATAGCCGTCGTCAGAATAATCATGGTCTTTTGCGCGATTCGGTTTTCTGATATTCATATTATAATTCCGTAGTGACAGGTCGCGACCTGTCACTACACTTTTTATTCCAAATGCGTCTGCCTGTCCCATTCACCCAATTTTTCTTTCAGTTTTGGCCAGGCATCAAGACTCGCGTCCTTATTCACGATTCTTTCCGCCTCTTCTTTCGCCAGTTTCATTAAAACGTAATCAAAAAGCGAAGCGATTTTCAATTCCGGAAAGCCTTTTTGCATCGTGCCGTAAACTTCGCCCGGGCCGCGAAATTTCAAATCGATTTTCGCCAAAGCGAATCCATCGTGATGTTCGGTTAAAGCGTTCAAACGTTTCAAGGTTTTTTCCGCTTCGCTTTCCGAAAAAAGAAAACAGTAGGATTGATATTCGCCTCTCCCCACCCTGCCTCGGAATTGATGGAGCTGGGCCAGACCGAATCGATCCGCGCCTTCTATCATCATGATCGTCGCGTTCGGCACGTCGACCCCGACCTCTACGACCGAAGTCGAAACCAAAACCTTGATTTTATTCTCAAGAAAATCGCGCATGGTTTCTTCTTTTTCTTTCGCTTTCATTTTGCCATGGAGCATGCCCATTTTTATTTCGGGGAAAATGGCTTTATCCAATTTTTCAAATTCTTCTTTGACCGATTTGACGCCGAGCTTACTCGCCTCGCTTCCGCTCAAGCGAAGCGGGTCGGAAATATTAATCAAAGGGCAGATGACAAAAGCCTGTCGGCCTTTCATGATCTGCTCGCGGATGAAATCATAAGCCTTGCCCCGGTTTTCTTCGGCCACCACCTTCGTCAGTATTTTCTTCCGATCGGCCGGCATCTGGTTGATGATGGACAAATCCAAATCGCCGTACAAAGCCAAGGCCAAACTGCGCGGAATGGGCGTTGCGGTCGTGCTTAATAAATGGGGAGTAAAATCACCTTCCGGAGATGTCTTTTTGATCAAAGTTTTTCGTTGTTCCACTCCGAATCTGTGCTGTTCGTCGATTATAGCTAAAACCAAATTTTTAAAATTAATTTTTTCCTGGATTAAAGCATGCGTGCCGATTATTATTTGAGAATCATGAATTATGAATTCAGAATCACGATTTTTTTCATCTCCTTGATTCATAATTCCTGATTCATGATTTGTTTTTTTAGCGCCTCTTGTCACTAAACCTATTTTTATACCCCATCCTTTCAAAAGACGGCAAAATGATTCGTAATGCTGGCTTGCCAGTATCTCCGTCGGCACCATTAAAACCGCTTGCTTGCCGGCCAAAGCGGCGTTAAACATGGCGATTAAAGCCACGATTGTTTTTCCGCTGCCGACATCGCCCTCAAGAAGGCGCGACATGGGCTTGTCTTTTCCCAAATCTTTCAAAATTCCCCAAGCCGCTTTGCGTTGCGCGTCCGTCAATTTGAACGGCAAAGATTGGATTAACTTTTTTGTTTCTTCTTCCCGAAACGGAATCGGTTCGGCCCGGCTTGCATCCAAATCTTTTTTGATAAGCTGCGATTGCATCTGGATTAAAAAAAGTTCATCGAAAGCGAGCCGTCTGCGCGCGTCGGCGATGTCTTTATTCGATTTGGGGAAATGCACTTTTCGCACGGCTTCGCCCAAGCCGAGCAAACCGGAATTCTTTCTTACTTCTTCGGGAAGCCAGTCGGAAAGCCGATCGGCAAGATGAATTACCTGTTTCATTAAGTAGCGAATTTGTTTTTGGCTCAAATCGTTCGTAAGGTGATAAATCGGCACCAGCCCTTGCGTGTGCACCGCATTAATTCCGCGTTGGTCCGCGCTCAGTCCGCGCCAATCTGCGTTCCGAACTTTTTCATAAACGGGCGACATCATAACCGCGCCGGTAAAATCTTCTTCGACTCGTCCGGCCAGAGAAACCGCGTCCCCTTCTTTCAGGGTGCGGGTCAAAAAAGGCTGGTTGAACCAAATCACTTTTATGCTTTCGGTTTCGTCGCGGACAAGCGCTTCGGTTATGAACATTCTTCTTCGCGGACTGCGCTTGTTTTGGATAAGCTCGATTTGCCCGACAATATTTACGGACATGCCCGGCTTGGCATCTTTAATTTTTAAGATTTTGGAAAAATCTTCATAGCGAAAAGGAAAATAAAAAAGAAAATCCTGGACAATTTCCACGCCCAAACGCCTGAGCTTTATCGCCGTCGCGCTCCCGATTCGGTTTAATTCTTTGATGGAATAATTCAAAGTTAGCATGAGTATATTTTACCATAAAAAAGAGCTTAACCGTAGTTAAGCCTTGAGCATTTCCTCGATTTCGCCGGCCCTTTTTGTTCCTTCTTCTCCCCCGAATTTCTCCGTGAGATAACCGAGGGAGGGGATCTCGACGGAGCTGGAGCCGCCGCCGTAGGAGTACATGAGCAGGCCGAGGTCGATCATCTCCCTCATGGTCTTTTTGACCTCGTCCGAGGAAGGCCCTTCCGCGCTCACGCCCTTGATGATGTCTTTTTCTTTCAACTTCTTCTTGCCCTTGGCCGCGTTCACGAATGCCAAAATCCTCTTTTTGAGTTCGTCCATATTCCCTCCTTCTGATTTGTTATCTTAAACTTAAACCACAATTCTATTGTTGTCAAACTTGATAAAATAAAAATATTAATTTTCTGGCTTTCAAAAAATCATGGGGTTTGGGGAGGGCGGACGTAACTCCTGGTAAACACTAAAACATAAAAGCAACGGCTAAAAACCCGCTGCTTTTTGGTACTTGCAATTAATCTACTATTTATCTGTACCTACCGGATTCATCAACGACTGAATCGAAACAATAATTACGAGAATACTCAAAAGACCGGTCAGATATTGCGGAAAAGTCGTGACTTCGCCGGCCTTGAAAAAATCGTGGAAGAAAAGAAAATCAACGAACAAAAATCCCAGAATAAGAATGATGTCTATTGTTTTTCTCATATATTTATTGGACAGAATCTCCGATGAACGATTCCGTCAATTAATTAATCGTCCAATCCCTTTCCCTTGAGAATTTTCCGCATGTATTTTTCAACTCTCGCTTCACGAGTTTTGGATTGTTTGGGTTGGGAAAAATAAAAAATGTACGCTCTTTGCCGTCCCGGTGTCAACGCCTCGAAGGCTTTTTTCAAGGCGGGTACTTTATCCAATTTATTTTGGAATTCTTCGGGAATTTTGAAGTCAGATGTTTTTTTATGGGGCACTTTCAAACCGGCTTTTTCCACTTCAATAGCTTCCTTGATATAGGCTTTCAAAACCGGTTCCATTTTTACTATTTCACTCAAGCTCGTGAATCGAATCTGGCGCCCCGCCTGCACATTCTCCGTTTGTTGAATGAGAACATGTTTGGGATCTTTCAATAAGACGCCCTTCATAAACAGAATTGCGCAGTATTCTTTAAATCCATGGATTAAAACCACGTTCCCGCTCTGCATCCCCGCCGATGAGGGAAATGTGTAACAGGGTTGGCCCCATTTCAATTCTTCGGTCAACCCGGAATCAAGAATGATTCTTCTCAATTCCTCCATTTCTTTCCGCCACTTTCCGACTCTATTTAGAAATGCGTCAACTTTGGGATTAGTTATGATTTCATTTCTCTTTGTCATGCGGTTGAATAATTCTTTTAACCTTTAAAAGCGAAACGCATCAACACGATAGTCAAGGCGTTAAGAATAACCAACGCCAATACCATTTGTGATTTCGTCGCAAGCGGATGCATTAAAATGTAAACCGTGTAAATTATCGCGACAATAGCTGCGCCGAGAAAGTTTCCTCTTATCATATTTTTGGTTAAAGGTTGATAAAGATACGACCTTTATATAAGCCCATTTTATCAATTTTTTAGGAAAAAATCAAGAACGGTTTTGTCAAAATAAAAATAACTCGATAAAGTCGAGCTATTTTTATTTTGCGGAGAGGGTGGGACGATGTTGGAAATTTTTTATTGACAAACATAAAATTGTGTGGAAATATAACAAATATCTTGAACTTTTAATATAGGGTAGGAGGTTATTATCATGGATAAAGAGAAATTCGATGCTACAATAGTGATGGGCGGGAAAAGGGGGCCTAATTGGTTTAAATCAACCTCTCCGTATGGCTATAATATTGCCGAATGCATCAGTGCCGCCGTCAAAGAAATTCGGCGAAGCAATGAGGAGATGGCGATTTTTTGGGCGCATCAAGTGGCAATTTCCGGCCAGGCGGCCGAGAAATTTATCTGGGAGATTCTGCGGGTGCATTGCATTGAGGACATCGGCCTGGCTAATCCGCAGGCAATCAATGTAGTTACTGATGTTATGCGGTTATATTTTGACCTTCCAAATATCGATGAGGAAATATGCTGTGCTTGCCCATGCTGTTATCTATATGGCCAGGTCCAAGAAAACCAGATATTCAAACGAGATGCTTTTCGTGATGCTTCAGGAATTGAGGAGCGGCAAGCTGAAGCCGAAAATTCCGGATTATGCCCTTGACATCCATTTGCCACAAGGCAGAAAAATAGGGAGGGGTTTGAAGCATTACCTTACCGAGGCGGCAAAGCTTGCTAAAGAAGACAAGTCTCTTTCGAAAAAATACAAGCAAAAGTTGCTCAAGATTGCAGTGAAAAAAAGTAAATAAATGCAAAACCACGATCTTCGGATCGTGGTTTTTTCTTGGCGGAGGGGGGGTCCAAAACAAAAAAATCGCCCAGGTTAGTTTCAAACGGCCATATGACGCTATAGCCAAAATTGAAAATAAGGACGATTTTGAATCAGTGCGGTGTTTTTTGAACGAAGTTCGAACCGAAAAAGTGGCTCAAATTCAAGGATATTGATAAAAGTATAACGGAATTAAGAAAAATGTTCAAAGTTCATCCGGAATGGTTTGAAACGCCGAAGCCGAAGTCGGAGAAAGGTAAAAGCGAAGTCGAATATTCGATTTAAAAGAAACTTCTCATTTTTTCGATGGATGATTTCAAAATACCATAATCAGTCTTTCCGTTATCTTTTTGGTGATGGATTTGGTTTCTAATGAATGTATGAATACTGACTTCGTTTCGATTGCCTTTCCACGGCGAATTTTTTGGTTCGCCTTTTACAGCAACGAAAAAGTCATTATCAAACAACTTATAATCCTTGCTAACTCCGTTGGTAGATTTTAATTCCTCGTATAGTTCGTTGTGGTATTCTTCTGTTGCCAAATTGAATGCTAAAAAGTTCGTTTCGTTCGCCGAGATGTACGGCAATACTCGTTTCTCTACCTCTAATACTTTTTGCCCATTACATTCCAAAACTCGCACTCTCACCTTGCTGTTTTCTGATAGCTGTTTTACTAATAGTGGAGAATGAGAAGCGAGCAAAATTTGTGCGTCTTTAGAAAACTCCAGCAGAAAACCGACAAACTTTTCTTGCAACCTCGGATGTAAGTGTAGTTCTGGTTCGTCTATAAGAACAATCAACTGCTTTCCGCTTTGTCTGGCGAGATAGAAAGAATATAGAAGCGCAAAAATCATTTCATATCCCGAACCTAAATTACTCAAAGCAATTTGTTGATGATTGTCTTTCTTGGTGGCAAAGAAAGCTCCCCTAAACGGCTCGTAATTATCCAAAAAATCCAATCTGATTTTTGAGCCGCTTATTTCCTCAAATTTTTTTACTGCCTCGGCAAGAAAATTATTTTCAACCCTGTCTTTTTTGATCTTCTCGTCTAAATCGTCGTTTAGATTCGCAATCCCGGTTTCTAAGCTTTTGTTGAGATATTGATAGCTAAAATCTTCCATTAAACGATGGTTCAAAGTTGCCAATCTGGCGGGGACGATGTCCCGAAGTTTGAACCGAAAAAGTGGCTAAAATTCAAGGATATTGATAAAAGTATAATGGAATTAAGGAAAATGTTCAAAGTCCACCCAGAATGGTTTGAGACTCCAAAACCAAAGTCGGTTAAGGGAAAGAATGAAGTGGATTATTCTATTTAGCCCGGAAGAGTTGCGAGATATTGATCGGTTATATACAAAACCCCTGATTCTGGAAGTTTTGGTTGTTCCACCTTGTCAATAAAACCGAACTTCTGCGCCTCTGTCGCAGTATAAGTCGTAGTGTTTTGAAATGCTTTTCTTATGGCTGATAAATTTAGTGTCTTTTGGCCCTTACCGGCAGTTTCTTTCTGTATTATTTTTTGCGTTTTATCATCTGTAGCTAATAGAGTAGTTTTTTGTGTTTCCAGATCAACTAAATTAAATTGCTCTGGAAGTGTAGTCCTAGGGAGAGTTGTTTGATGAATCAGAAAACTACAATCTGGCACACCAATTCTATTTTGGAAACCAAGAAAGAAAGGAACGCCAGCTGAAAAGACACTCCCCATATTATAGACAGTTGTCTTTTGAGGGATTGATTTAACAAAATTGTAGAGATTTACAGCATAGAATGGATTGCCTCCAAGTGTAGAGAGACATACAACGTATTCTGAAATATTTTGGCCAGATTGTGCCTGATTATTAATGAAAGCAGTAAAAACATCCTCCATCTTTTTTGTTATAGTCGCGCTACACCATATGTACTGAATTTTCTTCTGTTGTATTTGTTCGTCCATATAATTATTTATGTTGTACATTAAATTTCGGTTGTTCTTTTTTTATTATCCTTTTTTCAATATTGTGAGCTTTTACCTTAGTTTTTACCTGTGCGATCTGAAATTTTGTACCACCGGGAATAACCTCTTTCTTAATATCCTTATGTTCTATAAGTCTGTCCTGTGAACGGCCTCTGCCGGCGATTCCAGTGTAGAGATTATTTCCAGAACCATCCTTAATTTTATAAATAATCGCTTTATTTTTTGGGATTTTAGCAATATTTCCTTTTGTAAACTTTTTGGTTCGACTAAATTTTGTCATACTATTTTTAAATTATTTATTAATTATAGCTGTGGATAAGTAAGCCTTGCATACCTTCTATTTTCCTTCTATAATGGAAGTATACCTCCACGATAAATAATATGTCAATATCATATGCTTACCAAAAAACAAAAATTAGTTTTAGATTTTGTGAAGCAATACGAGAAGAGAATGGGATATTCCCCCTCTCTTGAGGAAATACAACAACATTTCAAATTGGCTTCTGTATCAACGGCACATTTTCATATTAAGCAACTGCAAAAGAAAGGATTGCTGACAAAAGAGGAGAAGCAGGGACGAACAATATCTGCCGTAAAAGAAGCTAAAGCCTTAGAAGTGCCACTTGTTGGAAATATTGCCGCAGGGCAGCCTATTGAGGCCATAGAAACGCCTGGTGAAACCGTCTCTGTGCCAAGAAGCGATATTAAATTACCATTCCAACATTACGCGCTTAGGGTGGTTGGTGACAGCATGATCGAAGACGGGATTTTTAATAACGATATCGTTGTTGTTAGATCTCAAAACGTAGCCGATAATGGACAGACTACTGTTGCCATCATCGACGATAATCAAGCAACACTTAAAAAGATTTTCAAAGAGAAAGGGAAAATCAGGCTTCAGCCAGCAAATAAGAAGTTGAAGCCAATTTTTAGGAAGAAAGTTGAAATTAGGGGTGTTGTTGAGAAAATAATTAGAACGCTTTAATTATGAACATTCAACACAAAAAATTAACCTATATAAGTTTATTCAGTAGTGCCGGCGTTGGTTGCTATGGATTTTCACAAGAGGGATTTGATTGCATTGCAACTGTCGAAATTATCGATAGGCGTTTAGATGTGCAACGACACAATAACAAATGTCTTTACCAAAGCGGATATATTGCAGACGATATCACCAAGAAATCAACGAAAGAAAAAATCTTTTCCGAGATTGATTTATGGAAATCTAAGCAGGGTCTCAAAGAAATTGACGTGGTACTGGCAACTCCTCCATGCCAGGGCATGTCTGTTGCTAATCATAAAAAGCTAAATGAACTTAAAAGAAACTCTCTTGTTGTGGAGTCGATCAAGATTGTCGAAGAAATTCGTCCGAAAATTTTTGTATTTGAAAATGTTCGGGCGTTTCTCTCGACCCCATGCACGGATATCGATAAGAAAGAAAAAACCATACGAGAGGCCATCGAATTAAACCTTGGCGGTAAGTATAACATTCACTACCAAGTAATTAACTTTAAGGATTACGGAAACCCATCAAGCCGTACTCGGACCCTCGTTATTGGTATTAGAAAAGATATTCCTGAAATAACACCTCTTGATCTCATGCCGTCTCTTAGAGATGGTGGCACCTTGCGTGACGCAATCGGAAAACTACCGTCACTGAAAACAATGGGAGAAATTGATTCGAAAGACATTTATCACAATTTCCGTCCATATGGTGAACATATGTTGCCGTGGATTGAAAACATAAAAGAGGGCCAGTCAGCTTTTGATAATGTAGACCCTACGCGTCGTCCTCATCAAATCAAGGACGGAAAGATTGTCTATAACGAAAATAAGAATGGCGACAAGTACTCTCGGTGCTATTGGGATAAGGTCGCCCCGTGTGTACATACAAGAAATGATATTCTTGCCAGCCAAGCAACGGTACACCCAGAAGATAACCGTGTCTTCAGTATTAGAGAGTTGATGAAAATAATGTCCGTTCCAGACTCATTCAATTGGGTAGCCACACCCTTGAACCAGTTGAACAAACTTTCGGTGGAAGAAAAAAAGAAACTTCTCAAGAAAGAAGAGATTAACATTCGTCAGTCGCTCGGAGAAGCTGTTCCAACAGTGATTTTTGGAAGTATCGCAAAGAAAGCAAAAGAGAAACTGCTTAATGTTGGGAGAAACGACAACCAGATAAAGAAGTTTATTCTAGAGAAAGAATTAGATGTTCAGGATAATCTAAAAGTTTTTTTAAAAGACAACATAGGAGATTTCACATATCCTGAGTTGGCAAAAATTGTAGAACTTGCAAATGCCGAGCGGCTAAAACATGCCGCATATTACACGAGACAAGATATCTGCTTTACGATAATCAAGGATTTACCAGACACATCAAAATACGAGAATTTGTCCATTCTTGAACCGTCAGTCGGCGCAGGTAATTTTCTTCCGTTACTTATTGAGAAATACAAGACAGTAAAGAATGTCGAGATTGATGTCGTAGATATTGATAAAAACGCTATCGAGATACTCAGAGTTCTTTTGAAGAAACTGAGTGTTCCTAAAAATATAAAAATTAACCTTATAAATGAGGACTTCCTCTTGTATGGAGAGACGAATCTTTTCAATCAAACGAAGCGGTACGATCTCGTGGTCGGTAACCCCCCGTTTGGAGATATAACTGAGAATAAAGAACTTCTGAGTATCTACAAGAAAGACAAGCACAATACAGACACGAATAATCTCTTTTCATTCTTCCTTGAGAAGACAATTCAACTAGGAGATGTTGTTGGTTTGATTATTCCTAAAAGTTTTCTTTCAGCACCAGAATTCAACAAAACTCGAGAACTTGTGTCTTCTTTTGCACTTGAGAAGATTACCGACTATGGAGAGAAAGGTTTCAAAGGTGTAAAGATTGAGACGATTAGCCTTATTGTAAATACAAAACAAAAAGGTTCACGTACACTCGTTGAATCATATATTAAGAATGAGATTGGGTTCAAGGATCAGTCTTATATTTGCTCAAAGGAATTTCCTTACTGGTTGGTATACAGAAATGAATTCTTTGACTCCGTGGCAAAGAAGCTGAGGTTCAATATCTTCACTTCGTACCGTGACCGACAGATTACAAAAAAGATTACCAAGTCAAAAGGAAAGATTCGAGTTCTTAAGTCACGCAATATTGGTAAAAATGAGATTGTAGATATCCCGAACTACGATTCTTATGTTGATTCCATTGACGGTCTTTCAATTGGAAAGTTCTTTAATGCAGAAAACACTGTATTAGTGCCAAACCTTACCTATACCCCAAGAGCAACTTTTCTGCCGGAAAACACTATCGTTGATGGTTCTGTGGCTCTCCTGATGCCAAAAGTTGAAGACGTTGAAATAACATCAAGTGATCTAGCATATTTTGCCACGGAAGAATTCACGGAATTTTATCGAGTTGCCCGTAATCACGGAACACGCTCACTTAACATAGATAATAATTCCGTCTTCTTTTTCGGGGTGAAAACAAGTTAAATATAGAGTTCATTAACCTTTGCCCTAAGTTCGTCAAAGGTTGTATTCGTGGACAGATCAAGAGAAAGTCCGGTATTGATTACATGAATCAGAGATTCTTTCGAATATATGTCTTTGCCTTGCTTAAGTGAAGACTCAATTGTATCTATTTTGGATAGCAAGCATTCCCTTTGATACGGTCGATCTATGATCTGAGTGTGGTTGCTCGGATGAGCTTTTGTATTGTGTTGTTGAGGAGTCAAAAGAATAAGGTTTTCAACATACACAGATATTTGTGGAAACTCATGTTCGGGGAAAATATGATGGACCTGTGTAGCTTCGCCGTTTGCATAGCTGTCCCTGACTTCACTTGCTGTGTGATTTCGCCGAATGATATTCTTCGCTTTTTGTACCTTATATGCAGAAAGTTCTGGATTCTCTTCAATAATTTCTTCGGATTCCTGGCGTGTTATCGCTTTGTCTTTTCCAATATCTCGGAAGTTACTTCTGTTGTACATCAAATCTGAATAAGCAAAACGGTTCTCGGTCATTCTTCCATCTTCTGATCCATTGATCATGTGGTAGACAGCATAAGGATTGAGCACTTTCGGGAAAATACGTCGTATCTCAGTACCGCCATTTATATTTGTAAACCCACGCATAAACGCTTCAAATTTTGTTTTGAGTACTTCAAAATCCCTTTGAGATACCGTACCAGCCTTTGCCTTGTCACGATAAGATTCCAATTCTCCGAAGCCACTGTCGGTCAAAACTTTCTCGACATATACAACTAGAAAAATCCATGCATTTCTCTCATTTTGTGCAATATATTCTAGGATTTCTGGCTGTAGGACTTTATATGTATTTCGTACTCCAACTTTTTCTTCTTTTAGGATCTTTGCAAAAGCTAGTGTTTTTAGTGGTTGAGCAATGAACTTGTCATACTCGGCACTCGCGCTTTCGTTTGTTGGTGATGGTTTGCCGAAGATGGCGACTGTGTTCTTTTGAAAATACTGGAAGTCCCATAGTTCCTTTGTTGTGAATACAACGCTTGATTCCTTACCACCAAGGAAGTTCACAATACAATCAGCAATGAAAGTGAGAACATCAGGAGTCACTTTCTGATCCATGTAACGAGAAAAGCCCTCGGGCTTCTTGCGTAAGTCGAGATCCAAACTTCCTATGTGTTTTCTTATAATGTCCTCAAAAATCATATATTTGACTATATAGAATCTATTCTATGTCACAAGTTCTAACTTGGACATCTGGCGGAGAGGCAGGGATTCGAACCCTGGGACCTTTTGACGGGTCAACACATTAGCAGCGTGCCGCTTTCAACCACTCAGCCACCTCTCCATATTTCATCAAACAAAAAAACAATAAAGCAAGAAAACAATTAATTTTTTATATTTTTTTCTAAATTATTTATTTCCGTCCAAAGCATAGCTCCTATTTCTTCGGCTAATTTCTTCGGCTAATTTCATCCCCGTTCTGTATTCATCTTCAATTATATATTTTTCCCTTAGCGAGAAATAAAGCAAATATTTCGATTCTTTTAGAGAACCATAAGAAATTTCAAGAAAATTCAATCGCAATAATATTTCTTGTGATTCCATAAACAAAATGGACATATTCGTCCATTATTCTTTTTAGTCTATCCTGAAAATCATTCATTTGTTTTTTTTGCTTTATGGTTTTATTGTTTTTTTGACTTGTGCTATAATAATGTTATAAGAAATCAAAGCTTTTGTCAATAAAAATATGGCCGAAAAACAAACAATCAACTTTGGCAGAGAGCTTGAAAAATGGAAAGTGCCGGAATATGAAAAGCATGACCGTTCGCGAAGATGGTATATCACGGCGATCATCGTCTTTCTTCTTTTTCTTCTCTACGCTTTCGTAACGGCTGATTTTTTATTCGCGGTCATCCTGATTGTCAGCGGCTTGATTATGGTTTTGCATGACGGCAAAGATCCGGAAATGGTGAATTTTATCATTACGACGGAAGGAGTTATTATCGGAAGAAAATTTTACGATTATGACGAAATTAAAAATTTTTCCATCGTTTACAAGCCGAGTTTCGGCGTGAAGAAATTATATTTCGAATTTAAGAACGCGCTTACGCCGAGACTGACGGTTCCGCTTTTGGATATGAACCCTTTGCCAATTCGGGAAAATTTGTTAAAATACATTCCGGAAGATTTGGAAAGGACAAACGAGCCGTTATCGGAAGCTTTGGCTAAACTGTTTAAATTGTAAAATAAGAGAAATAAGATAAATAAAAACGAGTAACGATAAATTTTATTTGTCTTATTTTTTTTATTTTTATTCAAGCACTCGTCGTTCAACGGATAGGACGCAAGATTGCGGATCTTGTAATTGAGGTTCGATTCCTCACGAGTGCACAAAATAAAAAGGCGGATTTCGATCTGCTTTTTTATTTTTGTTCTCGTGAGATTGAGAACCAAATGTATAACGGGGCTTCCGCCCCTTCGATTCCTCACGAGTGCACAAAATAAAAGACAGGCCCTTGTGGCCTGCTTTTTTGTTTACTAAAAAATGTTTTCGTATTCAAAACACCAATGGGGTTTGGGGGCGAAATTGAACCAAGGCGAGAAATTTAAAAGCAAATCAATGTGATAGCCGACCTGCCTGCCGGCAGGTTGGGGCCCCAAAACTTTTTGGTTACAAGTAACTCCTAGTGAAGCGATTTTAAAGAAGATACTCCCTGATCATTTTGATCAACGGCTCTCTTGCTGACCCATTAAAATTATGATCGCCGTCGAGCGCGGTTAATTTTATCTTAGGACTGAGTTCGCTTAAATCGACTTGCGGCAAAACTTCATCTTGATTTGCCCGGATGATAACGATCTCGGTTTTTTCCGCGAAGGCATTGTATTCGCGGAAAGGTTGCAACTTCTTACGCTCCTCCCAATATTGCGCGGGCACGATTCTTCGCAGTCCGTCGAGCACAGGAAGTTTGGAAACTCCTTCCAAATTGATTTCGGCATCCGGACGGGAACGATATCGGTTGAGCGTGCGTTCTATGCTCAAATCGATTGCGGGAGCGAGAAGAACGGTTTTTCTAATTCCATCCGGTTTTGCCAAAGCGGCTATGATCGTCCCTTGGGAATGGCAAATCAAATCGATTGTCGCACCCGGATTATTTTTCTTGGCTTCGTCTATGACATGATCCAGTTTTTCTACTTGGGCGCTCGGCGGGCATGTCGTCAGTGTTTTGTTTTCTTCGTCGATCTCGAAATAATCGAACAGTATCGATCCGACTTCGGGAAGCGCGGCCGCTATGTCCGTTAAAAGGCCGCGGTCGTCTTTGCGCACGCCGAAACCATGGGAGTAAATGACGATGTGATTATTGGGCATATTATTCTATCTCTTTAAATTTATCTTTCGGTGCGCCGCAGATCGGGCATTTTTCCGGCGCTTCTTTCAGGTGCACATGTCCGCAAACCTGGCAGACAAAATATTTTTCATCCTCGATATTACCGTCTTTTTCCAAAGCGGCTCGAAAAAATTTCTCATGTTCCCGCTCGACCGCATTGGCTCCGGAAAAACTCAACATGGCCGGATTGTTGCCTTCCGCTTTTGATTTTTCGATAAACTTCGGATACATTTCGGTAAATTCATACGTTTCGCCGGCAATGGCCGCCTCTAAATTTTCCTTTGAAGTTTTAACTCCTCCGGCGACTTTCAAGTGGCGCAAGGCATGCACCGTTTCCCCTTCGGCCGCGACCCGAAAAAGTTTGGCGAGGTTAGGCTTACCTTCGCTTTCCGCCTGCCTGGCAAAAGCCAAATATTTTCGGTTGGCCTGCGATTCTCCGGCGAACGCGCTCATTAAATTTTCTTGTGTGCTCATATTTTTTATTTAGGTTTGTATCTACTTTAACATTATCATTGTTCCGGAAATTGCTCAAGAAATTCGCCTCTAATTTTTTTCTATTAAATTCATAATTTCATTTTCCAGCTCCGGCCGATCGTAATTGTAAGACATCTTAACATGCAGAATCGGCAACTGCGCATCTCTGAGCGCTTCATCGACAAAATTGTCTCTTTTTATTCTATCACTATTGAAGTTAAATAATTCCATAAAAAAATCACCGCTCTTCACGGTGATTTTTTTATGTCCTTATATTTTTAATTTTATTCATTGTCCGCAATTTGCTTGCCTGCTTTTTCCGTATTAAGTCGATAATAATTGATACCGACATCCGAAATCCAGCTCTGCACGTCCGCCGCCGGAAAACCGTCGCAAGTATAACCGCATTTCCAGACAACCATCTCGGACGGAGTTTTAACGCCCTGATCGACGAGCGACTGAATTCTGTCGCCGACGACTTTTACCGCCTGGCTCGGCGAAGCGAAGCAGGAATAGCCGCTTAAGGTCGGATTTTCTTGGCCGCGGTAACCCCAATAATTATAACAGTCGGTTCCGTCCGCTTCTTTAGGCGAGTAGACGCCAAACTTGCTTTCCTTCATGGCGATGGCGACGATATACGCGGCGACGGTCCGGTTCCGTTTCGAAATGTCGTCCGCCATTTTTTCCATCGGCGTGCCGGCGACGATCGCAAGCACTTCCCTTTTCAATTCCGCTTGCTTCAGTTCGGCCGGAGTCGGGGCGGGGGCTTTTTTTACCGGCGCCGTAACCGAAGCGGAAAGGACGGCCGGAGCGGTTTCCCGCTCGGACAAGGCGGAAGGTATGACGGTTTTGCCGGAAAACGGAAAGAAGTTGAACAGGGTCAAACCGGTCAGAAGGAAGGCGAAAACAGGGCTTCTCCGAGGAGGAACGGCCTCTTTTTCAGCCTGTATTACTTCTTTTTTATGTAATTTTCGTCTTTTTTTTAATTTCTTTTTCTTTACTTCTCTTTTGTGTTCGCTTTTTGTAAGTCGTTTGTTCATAGAAAAGCTAAGATTAGGAAAAATTAAAAGAGAATAGCTTTGCGCTATCCTCCTAAATACCAGAGATATCTTAGCAGGCCCGGAGAAAAAAGGCAAGTCTCACGTATCGCACATCCCCTATCTCGTATCGCCTATACTGCAATAATTTTATAATAACAATAAAACCGATACGCGATATGAGATGTGAGATATGAGTTTTTCCATTGAAAAAAATGCTGATATTTAGTATGATAAAAAATGTGTTAAATGAATAAATTTATATAATTATGCTCAAGAAAATTCACGAAAAAGTAACAGGTTCGTACAAATGGACCGCTTTGTCCAATACCACCCTCGGTGTCTTCATGGCCTCGCTCGACGCTTCCATCGTCATCATCAGCTTGCCCGCTATCTTCCGCGGTATCAATCTTAACCCCCTCGAACCTTCGAATATCGGCTATCTTTTATGGATGCTCATGGGCTATATGGTCTGCACCGCCGTCTTGGTCGTCGCTTTCGGCCGCTTGGGCGACATGTTCGGTCGGGTAAAAATGTACAATGCCGGCTTTTTAATTTTCACCATCGCCTCGATCGCCCTTAGTTTGACTCCGGGCACGGGCGGTTCGGCGGCCATGTTCATGATCGTTATGCGCATGGTCCAGGGTATCGGCGGCGCCTTTTTGATGGCCAATTCGACCGCCATCCTGACCGACGCATTTCCGGCCGAGCAGCGCGGTCTGGCCATGGGCATCAACATGATCGCCGTTATTGCCGGCCAATTCATCGGCCTTGTTGTCGGCGGTCTCTTGGCTGACATCCATTGGCGCCTGGTTTTCTGGATCAGTGTCCCCTTCGGTTTGTTCGGCACGATTTGGGCGTATATGAAACTGAAAGAAACGGGCGTCCGCGACCGACGCGAGCATGACTGGTGGGGCAACCTCACTTTCGCTTTGGGTTTGATCGCCATTCTCGTCGGCATCACTTACGGCATCCAACCGTACAAAAACCATGTCATGGGCTGGACCAATCCGAACGTTCTCGCCGAATTGATTGGCGGGATCTTGCTTATGGTTGGCTTCGTCATTGTCGAAAACCGCGTCTCCGCGCCCATGTTCAATTTAAAATTGTTCAAAATCCGCGCCTTTACCGCCGGCAATGTCGCCGCTCTGCTTTCTTCCATCGGCCGCGGCGGCTTGCAATTCATGCTCATTATCTGGCTTCAGGGCATCTGGCTCCCCTTGCACGGCTATTCTTTTGAAAGCACGCCCCTTTGGGCGGGAATTTACATGTTGCCGCTCACTTTCGGATTTTTAATCGCCGGTCCGCTTTCGGGCCATTTATCCGATCGCCACGGCGCCAAATATTTTTCGACCGGCGGCATGCTTTTGGGCGCTCTGGCCTTCTTGTTTTTAATGTACCTTCCCGCCAATTTCAATTATCTCGTTTTTTCTTTCTTTCTTTTCGTCATGGGCATCGGCTCGGGTTTGTTCGCCGCGCCGAACACCACGGCCATTATGAATTCCGTACCGGCCAAAGAACGCGGCCAGGCTTCGGGCATGCGCGCCACGTTTATGAATTCGGGGCAGGTTTTGTCCATCGGCTTGTTTTTCAGCTTAATGATTCTGGGGCTAGCCAACACTCTTCCCCGGTCCATGTCCGCCAATCTTACCCGGGAAGGCGTTCAACCCGCTTTGGCCGAACAAATCGCTTCCATGCCGCCGGTCGCGAGTTTGTTCGCCGCCTTTTTGGGTTACAATCCCATGCGGCAACTTTTGCCCGAGTCCGCTCTCGCCGCGCTACCGGCGCAAAACGCCGCGACGATAACGGGAAAAGAATTTTTCCCCGAACTGATTTCGTCGCCGTTCATGCACGGTCTGCGCATCGCCTTCACCTTGTCGCTTATCGCCTACCTCATCGCCGCTTTCGCTTCCTGGCTGCGGGGAGAAAAATATATTCATGAAGAAAAATACGTTCGCGAGCGAGAACGGGAAAATTCTTAAAAGATTTACGGATCGGATTGGCGATTTCCGTTTATTTCCCGATGAATTTTGAGATAAAATTTTATATTTCGCATTCAAAACGCCGAAGGTCTTGAGGACCGAACCATCCGCTTTTTATTTGACAAAAAGAAAAAACTTGGTAAATTAGAATTAATTTCGATCTTTTGAGAATAAAGAAAAATTGAAAATAAAATTCAAGAAAGGATAAAAAAACATGGAGGCGGTCAAGAAGACGGATCTGGGAATGAGGGAAGAGCGGTTTTTGCTCCGCCTCTATTTTAAAGAGGCGAGGCATGACGTGATGAACAGGCGCGAGGAAAGCGAACTCGCGAGGATGATGCGTCAAGCGAGCGGAAAAAAACGCGAAGAACTCAGAAACCGCTTCATCGGACAGAATCTCCGCTTGGTGGTCGATATTGCCAAACGATATCAAGAAAGAGGTTTGCCATTGCCCGATTTGATTCAAGAAGGCAACATCGGGTTGATAAAGGCGGTGGTCTCATTCGAGTACGAACGGGGGAACAGATTTTCCACCCACGCTGAGTGGTGGATACGGCATGATATTTCCCGGGCTCTGGCCGACAAAGGCAGAACAATCACTATGCCCGTGCATTGGGAAGAGCTTTATTACCGTTATCGCAAAATGGCGGAAGAGCTTGAGTTCGAGCTCGGAAGAAAGCCGGGATTTGATGAAATCGCGGAAAGGATGCGGGGAATAAAAATAAAAGGAAACAAAAATATTCCCGCAAGACTAAAAGAAATTCTTTCCCTTGTTGAGGTAGGCTCCTTGCAGCACCCTTTGCCTGACAAGGAAGAAGGAGAAAAAAAATCGGATACGGTTGAAGATCGCATAGTGGCCCCTTACGAAACCGCTCCCGACTCGAATCTTGAAAAAAGGGAGCTCGCAGCCAAAATGGACGAACTTTTATCTTATTTAAACAAGAATGAAAAGAGAGTAATATACTTACTATTCGGTTTTGACGGCGAAGAGGAGCGGAGCCAGGAGGAAGTCGGAAAGGCACTGGGTAAAAAACAGCAGAGCGTGGCACAGTTCAAGAAAAACGCTCTGAAAAAAATGAGAAAAAAACTGGAAGAAAACCCAAGCCTTAAAGAGTCGTTGATGTTATATTACGAAGCTTCTTAACGGAAGCTTTTTTATTTTTCAAATTTCTGCTATAATTTAAAAAATTAAATTCAAATTATGTTTTATCTTATGGGACTCACCGGACAATTTATCATTATTTGCTGGATTACTTTTATCGTTTACTGGGTCGCGAATTCTTTTTCAAACAAACGCACGGCTTTAAAATCCGGATGGGAAAATTGGAATTGGCGTTTGCCGATATTTATAGCCATATTCCTATTGATAGTTTTCAGTCGCGGCGGTTCTGGAAAATATTTGGGTAGCACTCTCTGGCATAAAACGCTTGCTGTCGGACTCCTCGCCGATCTCATCACTCTCTCCGGCATTACTCTCGCGTTTTGGGCGCGAAAAATTATCGCCGGAAACTGGAGTTCCAATATCGTTATCAAAGAAAATCATGAGCTTGTCCAAAACGGACCTTACGCTTATATCCGCCATCCTATTTATAGCGGCATGTTTTTGATGATGCTTGGCGCCGCCATCATTTCCGGCCGTTTGGGCGCGTTTTTAATTTTCATCATCTTTTTCTCCAGTCTCTGGTTTAAGGCGAGTCAGGAAGAAAAACTCCTGATCCGACATTTCCCCGATTCTTATCCGCAATACAAGGCGAAAACTAAAAAATTTATTCCTTTTATTTTTTAGACATGAACCCAAACAAAACGGACAAGAAAAATTACGATGAACTCTCTTACTATACACTTGCTCATCCCGATCCGAAATTCATTCATCAGCATATTGTCGACGCCTACGCGGCGCAACATGCCGACGAGAACACAAAACCGATTACGCTCGCCTTCGCTCTCGTCGGCCTTTATTTGTATCTCGAAAAAAATTACACGGGCAAGGAAACGCAAAAGGCGCACATGCTGCTCGCCCGCAAGCGCAAAGATTGGCCGCGGTTCAAACGGCCGCAGGGGCGGGGCACGTTCACCGTTGCCGACGTTTTAAAATTTCCGCCCGGACCCGCGCGCGACGAAGCCATCCGCAACTGGTGCGCTTCCGTTTGGGGGGCGTATGAGAAGGTTCATGAAGAAGTTAAAGAGTCGATGCAGACAGAATTAAAATAAGACTGATCGTGTTCAAAACACAAGGGGGTTCGGGGGCGGAATTGAGCGCCAAGGCGAGCACATTAAATTATAATCAATGTGATAGCGAATTGGAGTCCCCGAAACTTCTTTGGTTACTTTCTTGGTTACAAGAAAGTAACTCCTAGCGAAGCGTTTATTACTCTTTGTTTTGTGCATTTAACCGCAAAAAGCGGTTTTTTATAAAAACTGAAACGTGTTATACTAGAAATATGATCCTCGCCCATCTCATCGTCGGCGCCATGCCCGTCGAAAATCATCATCTTTATCCCTATTGGTTCATCGGCTCGATAATCCCCGATATCGATCATGTTTTTATTTTATTAAAACATCGTCTTCTCACCCCGAAAAAAATCATTAACAGCATGCGCTTCGAAGCGAAATATCATGTTCATTACCGGACAAAATATTTTCATTCCCTCTTCGGCGCGATTGTCATGAGTTTGCCCGTTTTGCTTTTTAGCGCGAAAGGCGCCTTGTTTTTTTTCATCGCCTATTTAATCCATCTCCTTCTTGACTGGCCGGATATCGATGAAAAATATTATTTATGGCCTTTCAATATTAAATTCAAAGGCTTTCTGCCGATTTTTTCCAATTTTGAAAAAGTCTTCACGGTTTTCCTGGCCGTGCTTTATTATTTCTTAACCAAATAATATGGAATATTTAGACGTTCTCGACGAAAACGGCGATTCGACTGGCGAATCAAAGTCAAGAGATGAGGTGCATAAAAAAGGCATTTGGCACCGCACTGTCCATGTCTGGATCTTAAATTCCAGAAACGAATTGCTTTTGCAAAAAAGGGCATCTCGCGTAATATCCTGGCCCGACATGTGGGACATCTCCGTTGCCGGTCACATCGTATCCGGAGACAATTCATTTTACACGGTTCTAAAAGAAACCGAAGAAGAAATTGGATTGAAATTGGGGAAAAATGATTTTCAATTTCTTTTTACTGTAAAAAACTCAATAACCATAAACAACGGAACTTATATTAATAATGAATTTAATGATGTTTACCTTATAAAAAAAGACTTGAATATTTCCGATCTGTTTTTTCAGAAGGAAGAAGTTTCAAAAATGGAATGGATCCGTTTTAAAGAACTTGAAAGAAGAATAAAAAGCGGAGACAAAACTATCGTCCCCCAACCCGAAGAATACGAAAAATTATTTTCGTACTTAAAGAAATAGTAAACTAAATTTTTTTAAACACCGTGGGGGCTTGGGGACGGGATTGAGCGCTTTTAATTTAATAAACATTTGTAACCTTTGAAAAATTGCGTTAAGAATTTTTTCGAAATGCCGTTACAAAATTTCACTGTTTGAGCGACGTTAGGAGCGAGTTTGAAATTTTGTCAGGCATACCGGAAAAATTTAGCAATTTTTCAGCGGGAGCGACTTTTTATCCCTCTTTTTCTTAGAAAAAGAGGGTGCCGCCCGCGTAGGGCGCCGCGGAGCATTAAATTTTTTCTGGAGCCGGTCCGGGGCCCGGGATAACAATGTTTATGCTTACACCCACTCATGTCGCTTTTGATCTCGTCGTTTATTTCGCCATAATCAAAATCGGCCACATCGCCCCGAGTTCTCCGGATATCATTCTTCTCCTCGGATCGGACCTTATCGATCTCGATCATTTGTTTTCAAAACCGATTTACGACGCAAAAAGAAATCCGTTCAAAACCCATTTTCTTCATAAAAATATAATTCCCGTTTTAATTCTTTCCGTCCTGTTTTTACTTTTCCGCCCCTTGGCCTTTTTAGGCCTGGGGATCATTCTTCATTTTTTTCTTGATTACATCGACACAAAAAATAAGACTATCGCGAAAGATAGTCTTTAAAATTATGCCGTTTGCAGACCAAGCTGCAGAACTGGAATTGGTTGGTTTTTAACCGAAACAAGACCCGCCCTTACCGGGTAATCTATCGGAAGGGAATTTAAAAAATTATTACAGGTTTCCCAATAGAATTCCATGGACATGGGTTTGTGCTGTGGATACAAAGTTTCTATTTCTTTATGGCACTCCACGCAGAGAGGAACGGTCTTATGCGACCCTTTCTGCCCCTTAAAAAATCTCTTCGGGTAAATATGATGGCGAGTAAGACGGCCGGGGAGACCGCATCTTTTGCACTCTCCTCTTCTTCTACTCATACTCTGCCTCCCGCCTTGGGAGCGTTACGTTTTTTACTCCCTGGTCCGTCAGATCTCATTCACTTTCCCCCTTATTTTTGATAAAAATAGAGCGGAATCGTTCCGCTCTTATTTCTTTTTGCTATTTTTTGATTTATTTTTTTTGGCACTGTATTCTCGGGCAATTTCAACCAATTTCTTAATTCCCTCTCCGATCAGCAATAAATAAGAGGTGCTGTGCTCGACTTTTTCCTTAAACGCGCTTATGGCTTCGTCCACTTTTTTGATTCTCTCCCGCATTTCTTTCATGATTTGATAAGCCTGCCTCGCCATCATGATCACATAATACAAAAACCAAGCGAAAAAAACGGAAATCAGAAGAACGCTGAACGCGATCACAATCAATAAAATATCTTTGGTGGAATGAATTATGTCCATAATATAAGATACTAATATACTAATGCATGCTAATTATACAAATGAATACAAATTTTTATTATTAGTATGCATTCGTGTTATTCGTATCCATTTGTATATTGGTATCTTTTATTTTTTAAAAGTCTCTTATCTTAGCCTCGAACTTCTCTTCAAGATTTTTTATTAATCCATTCTGAATTTCATCGACTTCCGCCGCGGTCAGAGTCCTGTCGGTTTGATACATAACATGAAAAGCCAAACTCTTTTTATCCTTGCCCAGCTTTTCGCCCTGATAAACGTCGAACAATTCCACTTTTTTTATAATCGGGCTGAAATTTTCGATTTCTTTCTTAATATCACTGTACCATATTTTTGCGTTAATCACAAAAGCCAAGTCGCGCGAAGCGATCGGGTATTTTTCCAAAGGCGTATAAACGCCGGCGACACCCGCGGAGACCAAAGCGAACAAATCTTTAAAGCTCATTTCCGCGAGTAAAACTTCTTTTTTGAGTCCGAGTTTTTTCCCGAGTTGAAAATCGAGCTTTGCGATTGCTCCGATCCGTTTTCCTCCGGAAACGAGGCCGGCGCAGATTTCCGTATCCGCCCAAACCGGTTTTATTTCGAGTTCCTTGTATTCCAAATCCAATTTTAAGAAAGAAAAAAGATATTCCAAAACGCCCTTTAAGCGGCCAAAAAGTTCCAAATCGGAATCTCCGCCCAAAGTGACGCCCAAATGTTTTTCCTGATAAGGAAGCATTTCCCGTTTGACTGCGTCCTTATTGACATCTCCCGACAACGGCGAAAACACGCTTCCGATTTCGAATATTCCGACCGAATCGAATCTTGCCTGATTTGCGCGTATATTGTTTATCAAATTGGTAGCCAAATTTTGGCGAAGAAGATTTTGATTCGAAGCGATCGGATTTGAAAGACGCACGTAATTATCGGCATCAAATCCCATTTTCTTGATTTGTTCTTCGCTTACGAAAGAATAATTATAAACTTCGGTCAAGGCCGGTGCGCCGACAAGAATATTTTTAACTTTTCTTTCCAAAATTTTTTCTTCGTTTTCAATAGGCGCCCCAATCTCAACGCGGGGCATGCTCGGCCGCAAATTGTCAAAGCCGTAAATTCGCGCCACTTCTTCGACCAAATCCTCCGGTATGGAAATGTCCCTGGTCGCGCGCCAAGTGGGAACGGTAACGCGCAACTCATGCTCCCCTTTTTCGACTCCGAAACCCAAACTCGATAAAATTTTGATGACTTTTCTCGTTTCGATTTTTTCTCCCAGTCTCTTGCCGAGCCATTTTAAATCCAGAACAATGGGTCCTTGGTTCAATTTAAAACTTTTCTCGTCGACCAAATTGCTCGCCACTTTCGCTTCCGGACAAAGCTTTTTTATGAGTTCGACCGCGCGCAACAAAGCGGTTTCGCAATTATTCGGATCCAAAGCTTTCTCAAAACGCACGGACGAATCCGTTCTTAAATCGAGTTCGCGCGCCGTTTTTCTGACGGAAATAAAATTAAAATTGGCCGATTCAAGAACAACCGCCTTTGTTTCCTCGTTGATTTCCGAACTGGCGCCACCCATCACCCCGGCGACGGCTAACGGTTTTTCTTCGTTCGCGATTAAAAGCATATTTTCGTTCAGTTCTCTTTCGCGACCATCCAATGTTTCAATAGTCTGTCCCTTTTTCGCCGTCCGCACGATTATCCTTAATCTGCCTAAGTCCGCGTTTTTGCCGGCGTAAATCCGCGCCATGTCGAAAGCGTGCAGAGGCTGACCCGATTCAAGCATAACATAATTGGTCACGTCCACAATATTGTTAATCGGACGCAAACCGGCGGCGATCAATCTATCCTCGATCCATTTCGGCGACTTCTCGATTTTTATGTTTTCCAAAGCGACGGCCATGTAGCGCGGACACAAATCGGAATTTTCCACCTTGGCTTCGAGCTTAACGGCTCCGGTCGATTCCAAAATCTTCGGATCCGGTTTGTATTCCTTTAATTTATGATTCAAAAAGACGGCAATCTCTCTGGCCATGCCGTAATGACTCCAAAGATCCGGCCTGTGGGTTATGGATTTATTATCGACTTCAAAAATAACATCGTTCAAAACCAAATAGTCGGCCAAAGGTTTGCCCAACTTCGGTTTGCCTTCCAAAATCAGGATCCCGGAATGATCGACGCCGAGACCGAGTTCGTCCGGCGCGCAAAGCATTCCTTCCGATTTTACTCCTCTGACTTCCGCTTCTTTTATCTCCGTTCCATTCGGCAGATTCGCTCCGGGCAGGGCCACGGGCACAAATTGACGGGGAGCGATATTGGGAGCGCCGCAAACGATTTGTCTCTTTTCTTTTTCGCCGATATCAACCGTGGCGATCTGCAAGCGGTCGGCGTTAGGATGCTTTTCCACTTTCAAAATTTTTCCGACCACAACGTTTTTATATTTGTCCGCCTGTTTCATGATACTTTCAACTTCCACGGTATGAGTCGTCAAAAGCAAACCTAATTTCTCCGGAGTTATTTTCTTCGGAATATCGACAAAATCTTTTAGCCAGTTTAAGGATAGTTGCATAATGGTAACTCCTCTCCTTACTAACCTGCCTGCCGGCAGACAGGGGAGATGCTGGGTAAGGTTTCGTCTAAAAAAGGAAACCGCCCCTTAATCCCCTCCTTAGTAAGGAGGGGAAATTTTAAAACTGTTTCAGGAAACGAAGATCTCCGCCATTAAACAAACGGATGTCTTCGATTCCGTATTTCATCATCGCCAATCTGGTCAAGCCCAAGCCGAAAGCGAATCCGGAATAGATATCGGGGTCGATTCCGCCCGCCCTTAAAACGTTCGGATGGACCATACCGGCCGGCAATAATTCGAGCCATCCGCTATGTTTGCACGCCGGGCAGCCTGCGCCGCCGCATAAAGCGCATTTTATGTCCAATTCTATCCCCGGTTCGACAAACGGGAAATAACCCGGTCTTATCCTCGTGTCGACTGCTCTTTTAAAAATGCCGTTTAACAGCTGTTTTAACGTGAAAATAAGATTATCGATCGATATGTCTTTGTCTACCATCAATCCTTCCATCTGATAAAAAGTGTGCTCATGGCTGGCGTCTATATTTTCCGAACGAAAGACTCTGCCCGGAACCACGCCGCGAAAAGGCGCGCCGTATTTTTGCATAGCCCGGATTTGCACGGGCGAAGTGTGCGTCCTCAACACCAAGTCACTTACACCGGTCCCGTCCGCATCGGTCCGCGCTATGTAAAATGTGTCTTGCATGTCGCGAGCGGGATGATAAGGAGGGATGTTTAAGGCTTCAAAATTATAATAATCGGACTCCAATTCCGGCCCGTCCAGAATCATAAAGCCCATGGAAGTAAAAATGTTTTCCAAATCATTTTGTACAAGAGTTATGGGGTGAAGATGGCCGCCTTCGATTTTTTCGCCCGGCAAGGTGATATCGATGAATCCGCGTTCGCGTTTCCCCCCGAAAAAAATTCTCTTTTCTTCAAATTTTTTCGCCAATTCATTTTTAATTTCATTGCCCAACGCGCCGAAGATTTTTTTCTCTTCCCCGTTCAAGCTCGGAATCGATTTCAAAATTTCCGCCAACTCCCCTTTGCGGCCGAGGTATTTTATTTCCAAGTCGCGAAAAGAATTTAAATCGGAAACTCTTTCCAATTCTCGCAAAGCCTTATCTTTAAGTTGTCGCAATTTTTCTTCCATAATTTACGAATTTGTGAATTATATGCGAATCTGCGAGCATGCGAATTTTTAAATCAATTCGCGAGTTCGCAGATTCGCGCCCATTCGTAGTTTCGCATTATGCTTTCTTATAACTAATTAAAAAAAACTCAAGCACGGACAAACCGATAATCAATAAAATCAAATTCAACCAGCTGAATAAATTTTTCGAAAGGAGAAGCAGGCTGACGACAATCAAAGTCGCGAACAAAAATGATTGGCGGAAAGCTTCGGAAACGGAACGAAAAGCGAGCTCATGTTTAAGTCTGACAAATCTCACGAAAAAACCGATGATGGCCGCGCTCCCGACCAAAGACAAAAACAAAGACAGATAAAACAACAAAAAGCCGACGAGATTCGTCGTGTACGGGTTAACGGACAAGATCACAAAGAAAAAAGTAATCCAGCAGATTACCGTCGAAGAAATCATTGTCAGGAGATATTGACGCAAAGTCATAAACAACGCTTAACTTTTAACAATTAACGTTTCATTTTTAAATTACCATTTTTTTATTAAAATTTCAAGGTTATTTGGCTTTTAAAGCACTGAGGGGTTTGGGGGCGGAATTGAGTCCCGCCGACGGCGGGAAGAGAACCTTAAGACAATCAATGTGATAGCGAATTGGAGCCCCCGAAACTTCCCGCCCGCATCGCTATGCGAAGCATTGTGGGCGGGTTTGCCTGCTTGGCGCCTGTCCGCCTCTGGCGGAGTTACAAAAAGTGAGCTAGCACAACACCTACTTCCTAAACTCACAAATGTCCCTGTAATCGCAATACTGACAATTGAATCCTGGGTTGGGAGCGAAGTTGCACTTTTTAATTTCCTCGATGCGTTCTTTAATCTGCTCCTTCACTTTTTCCACGTCCTTATCCTTCGCTTCAAAAGAAACTTTCTCTCCGTTTTCAAGATAATAATAAGACAGCTTGGAAGCGTTCAGGCCAAACACCTCTTCGGCCGCGATTTTGTATAAGATGAGTTGTTTTTTCTCGTCAAAGGCCAGTTTCTCTTTCGGTTTGCCGGTTTTGTAATCGATAATTTCAATTTCCTTTTCGTCGATTCTGTCCATACGATCGATCGCGCCTTTCAAAACATAATCCGCTATTTTCAAATTAAAACTTTTTTCGAGAAACATGGTTTTCGGCCAGCCGTTACGCTCGATTTTCGCGTAAAAATCTTTCAAAATTTCCTTGCCTCTTTTTTTGAATTTTTCCCTTTCCTCTTTCGAAGAAAAACCGTCGTCATGCCAATATTTTTCATACGCTTCCAGCAAATCTTTTTCCGTCGGGCGCTCTATTTTTTTCGCGCCGCCGAACAGAGTTTGCTGCATTCCGTTTTCGCCCAAAAGCGGCAGAAGAAAATCGCGTAAAGTGTTATGCATGACCCGACCGAAGATGAAACTGACTTTGTCCTCGACCGGAATTTTTAAGATAAAACCGAATTTGTATTGCAAAGGGCAATTCGAGTATGCTTCGATTTGCGAAAAGGAAAATTTGGAAGGCAATCTGTATTTCACTTCAGTCGCCCTTTCCTTTTTCTCCAAATTTTCCAGGTCTTTCAATAAGCCGTTTTCTTTTTTATTTTTCTTTTCCATTTTCTCCGGTTCGCGGAATCCTGATTCAAGAATGAATTTCGAAACTTTTTTCTCTCGCTCGCCACCGTAATCGGAAGCGCTCGTTAAGAACAAAGCGTCCCGCGCCCGTGTCATGGCCACGTAAAAAAGTCTGCGTTCTTCTTCGATATGGACGTCGCCTTCCTGCAATTTTTCTCGAACCAATCCGTCCGGAATGGAAATTTTTTCGCTCCGATTGACGACCGGAAATTTTTTATCGACCATGCTCGGAATAAAAACGTATTTGAATTCAAGCCCTTTCGCCGAGTGCACGGTCATGATTTTGACCGTATCGTCATCGTCAAAATTCAATTCCAATCCGCCCGTCTCCCCCGCTTCGAATTCGAGATTGAGAATTTCCATAAAATTTTTCAGTTTCGCTTCCGGATTCGCCTCTTCGAATTTTTTAATCCGTTTATAAAACTGGTTCAGATAATCGTATTGCGTTCTGTGCAAATCATGATCCAATTTATTCAACCCGGAATCATTGATAAAATGCACGTAGATTTTCGAAGCTTTTTCTTTTTGGGCGAGAAGAGAATGTTTTTTTAAAAAAGCCGTGAGTTTGGCCGCATTGGCGGTCCCCTCCGAACCGACATTCGGGATGGCGTTGATATTTTGCAAAGCTTCGTATAAAGACCAGGCCTTTCTGCGCGCGAACTTGTTGATATTGATTATGTCTTCATGGCTCACTTTAAATATTCCCATGTTGAGAACGCGAAAAAGAGCCGCGGATTCGTGATAATTGTCCAAAAGTTTCAAATAGGCGATAACATCCAAAATGATCGGCTTAAAATAAAGGCCGCGCAAAGACACGAACTGGTTGGGGATGTTTTTGCGCGATAGTTCGGCCACGAATTTGTCGGCGGTATCGTTCGCCCGGACAAGAATCGCGAAATCGGACCAGTTAATTTCTTTTCCTTTTTTGTAAAGCGCGATTATTTTTTCCGCGATCGCTTCCGTTTCTTCGTTTTCGGACGCGAAATGAAGATGCGAAACCGCCCCCCCCTCAAAGGGAGAATTAAGGGGGCTTCTCATCGCTTTCAGTTTTTTGTTTATTCCCAATTTCACTTCCAGCCGGTTCGGATCGTTATGGCCGATGAATTCATAAGCGGAGTCGAGAATCTTTTGGCCGGAACGATAGTTTTCGGATAAAACCGCTTCTTTCGCTTTGGGAAAATCGTTTTTGAATTGCATGATATTCGAAAGCGAAGCGCCGCGGAATTTATAAATCGCCTGGTCGTCGTCTCCGACCACGACCAGATTATTTTCCGGCGCGGCCAAAATTTTAATGAGCTCGTATTGCGACCAGTTTGTATCTTGAAATTCATCGACCATAATGAATTTGAATTTTTCACGATAGAATTTTAAAATGTTCGGCCGTTCTTTGAAAAGTTTGATCGTATAAAAAATCAAATCTCCGAAATCCAAAAGGCTTTCATCGAGAAGAATTTGATTATAAACATGGTAAGCGTTGGCCAATTCTTTTATTCTGGACATTTCCAACTCGTCTGAATCAGGAATTATGAATTGTGAATCATGGGACTTTTCATTTTTTAGTTTTAAATTATCATTTTTATTTTTTATTTTTAATTTTTTATCTCTCCCTCCCCTCATCGCATTGTCCGTATTTAATTCTAAGCTTTCGGCATATTCCAAATACTCTTTCGGCGTGATATTCTCGTCCTTCAAGCGGGAAAAATGTTTGATCAAGTCTTGAATGAATTTTGTCGGATTGCCGAGCGGCTTGTAATAATCCAAATCAAATTTATGCAAATTTTTTCGGATGAGGATCCATTGTTCCGTCCGGTCGAGGAGTTTGAAGTCCGCCGGTAAGCCGATGTCGAGAGCGTGCTCCCTTAGAATGCGCTCGCAAAATCCGTGAAAAGTATTGATCCATAAATCTACATAGCCGTAAGGCAAAATTTTATCCGCCCGTTCCTCCATTTCTCCGGCCGCTTTTTCCGTAAACGTGGTCACCAAAATTTCATCCGGTTCGGCCAGATTGTTTTTAATCAAAAAGGCGAGCCTTTCGACCAAGACCGTTGTTTTACCCGTACCGGCGCCAGCCACAATTAAAAGAGGTCCATCCCTATGCGTAACCGCTTCGAGTTGCTCCTTGTTTAATTTTTTCTCTGTCTTCACCATCTACAATTTTTAATTTTTAAACAATTTTCAATATCTCAATTTTAAAAATTTAGATATTATTTAAAAATTACAAAATTAAAAATTTAAAAATTTTTTTACAGTTTGAGCAAATTTTTAAAATTTTTCTCTTCTCCATACGGTCCGATAACCGCCAAATTCAAACTTTCATTTTTAAAGATGCTCTCGGCCACGCGCTTAATGTCTTTGGCCGTAACATGGTTCACTTTTTTTAAATATTCGAGAGGAGTAATCGCTTCGTTTCTTAAGACCATCTGGCGCGCATACCAGCTTGCGTTCGCGTCTGATGATTCGAGCTGAATCGTCAGTCTGCCCCGGATCAAATCTTTCACTTTCTGCAGCTCCTCTTTACTTACCGGTTCATTCTTCAACCTGTTATATTCTTCCAAAATTACTTTGATCGCATCCTCGATTTTATCAACCGGCACTCCGGCCTGGGTCGTAATATAGCCGGAATCGGTGTAAAATTCCGTTCCCGTGCGGACATAATAAGCGAGGCCGCGTTCTTCGCGCAAACTGTGAAACAAACGCGAGCTCATCGATCCGCCCAAAAGAATGGCTATCACTCTTAAAATATCTTCGTCGGGATGGCCGACCGGAAAAGCGCGCGCGCCCAAAGACAAATTGGCTTGGTCGGTTTTTTTAAAATTGACCAAGGCATTCGGTTCGGTCTGCTTCTCTTCGGTTGCGAGTTTATTTTTAAACTCCGATCGTTTCAAATTTGAAAAATATTTTTCAATTTTTTCCACGGTTTCATTTTTAATGTCGCCGGCCAGACAAACAACGGAATTTCCCGCGCCGTATTGGGAAGTCAGATAATTTAAAAAGTCTTCGCGTTTGAATTTCTTTATATTTTCTTTCGTGCCGATCGTCTCCCATCCCGCCGGTTGGTCGCCGTAGAGACATTGCTCGAAAATATCCTCGATATGATAAATGGGGTTGTCTTCATACATGTTGATCTCTTCGATGATCACGCCCTTTTCTTTTTCGATTTCTTTTTCGTCGAACAAAGAATACAGGAGCATGTCGCTGACGATGTCCATGCCCAGCTCGATTTGCTTCGCGTCGGTTTTCACATAAAAGCCGGTGTATTCTTTGCCGGTAAAAGCATTGAATTCCGCGCCCACGGAATCCAGTTCGGAAGACAAGGCCATGGCGTTCGGACGTTTTTCCGTGCCTTTGAAAAACATGTGTTCGAGAAAATGCGAGATGCCGTTATTTTCCCGGGTTTCGTATTTCGAACCGGTTCCGACCATAACTAAAATAGTGGCCGTTTTCGTGCCACTTACCGGAACCGTTAACAAACGCAAGCCGTTTTTTAATGTTTGTAGTTTGTACATAATTTATTGTGATTGTAACATGAATTTTGAAAAAAATAAAGTGTACTTTTTGCCATTGCGGCCTCCGAGCCGCAATCCAGGAGACAGAGGCGGGTACATGAAAATTTTTTATTAAGTTCCAAGCATGTTTTTTATTTTTGAATTCCCCCTCTCCTGATTAGGAGAGGGTTAGGGGTGAGGGCAAAGAAAAACCCCTCGAATAATCAAGAGGTTGTAAAAAATTTAGGCGAGGACGGCCAGGAAGCGGACGTGCCCGCCCCAATAGTTATCAGGGCTGTCCTGGCTGACATTCAGGCCCCGCTCGGTAACGTTCACATGGAGGTAGAGATACCAGAGCTGGCCGTTTACATCCGTGAACAGAATAGCCAACGGATATTTCCGCTGCCGATCGGGAAGGGTGGCGGCATAGCGGAGAGCTGTAAGCGGGTCGGCGAACTTGAAACCGTTAGCGTAGCCGAGCTCCTTGCCCCGCTCCTTAAGTGCGTTCGGCAGATCACAGTTGTACATGATTTTGTCGAAAGGCACTTCGTGCACTTCCCGGTTGACCTTGCCGGCGCCGACAAGCGGAATGCTCTCGGGAGCAAGCCCGACATACTTCCATTCGAACTTTCCCTCGTCGATCGCCTTGGCAATGGCGTTCGGCTCGCCGTAATCGACCGGAATGACGCATCTGCCGATGAAATCATGGAACCGCTTTCCTAAGAACGCTGTCCAGACATCGCGGAGAGCGGGGCCATCGGCCTTGACGAACCTGTCGATATCCGCCGTCGGCACTCCGCTGAACACGGTTGACTTACGCAAACCGTGCTCCACCATATCCATTACTTTACCGAACAAACCGCTTGTCAAACCTACCTTCACCTTCTTTTTGGATGGGGACAATACTTCTGACATTGGCGACATCCTCCTTTAGTAGCAATTAATCCACAATGCGGATTATAAAACCGACAAAGATCGATGCCATAAATTACCGCAAAAAAATGGAAATGTCAAATATAAAAATACCCTCCTTCTAAAGGATGGTTAGGGAGGTTAAAAAATTAGAAACCCATCATCCCTCTTTCGGAGAGGGACTCTTTAAAGTAAGACCCATAATCATCCAGAACAACAAAATCCCGAAATGCAGGCTCCAAAGCCAATGGTCAAAAAGCATGGACACAGATAAGGCCGTAATTAACGCTAAACCTAATTCACTAAAATCGCTTGCATCTGCGCCAAAAATTTTAAATTTTAAATTTTTAATTTTTAAACAATTTTTAATATTTAAATAAATCAATGAAAATAACAAACCGATAAAACCTATTATTCCCAAAATTCCGGTTTCTCCCCAAACCAAAAGAAAAACATTATTCACCGGTTCATAAAAATAAGCGGGCAATCCAGGTTTTATTTTGCCCAAAGCGAGCTCGTAATTTCCTATGCCGGTTCCGAAAAGCCAATCATGTTTTATTATTTTTTCAAAATCTTTATAAGTCTCGATTCTCTCCGAAGTCGATTTCACTTCAAGTCTCGACGACGCCTCGACGCGCGTCCAGACCAAATTGCCGAAAATCTGCGCGAGCACAAAAAAAGAAAGGCCCGTCACCAAAATACTTTTTAAAATTTCTCTTTGTCCGAAAAAATTTTTCTCGTATATGACCATAAAAAGCATGGTCAAAATCCCCAACACCAATCCCATCCAGGCCGCGCGGGAGAAAGAAAAAAATAAAGCGAAAGAAAAAGTTAAAAGTAAAAAATAGAAAAGAAAAAAGTTTATAAAATTTAAAAATTGAGATTTGTTTAAAAATTTAAAATTAAAAATTAAAAAATTATTCTCTGTTTTGTTAGTTATGACTAAATACAGCAGAACTAAAATGCCAATCATCAAAAGTCCGCCCAACATATTCGGATGATCCAAACTTCCGTAGGCCCGAAGCCATCTTCCTCCCGCCGTTTCAACGACCGAATCGCCGAGCACCGAAGCGTTATGTATGGCCATGCCCAGACCTTTTATTGAAAAAGTCGCTTGCGTTAAAAATTGCCAGATGCCGAGACCGGCCTGAATAAAAACTCCGGCCAGAAAAGACCGAATCAATTTTATTTTGCCATAATTCGCTTTTACCAGAACAAAAAATAGTCCTATACCCAAAAACAAACGTGACAAGGCGAATATGGCGAGAATTTTGTCGGGCGCAAAAAAGACGGAAAGAAAAGAACCTAAAATTAACAAAGTTAGAAACAATTTCAGCTTGTAGCTTGTAGCTTGTAGCTTGTAGCTTTTTTGAAAAAGAAAAAATAACAAAATTACAATTAGCAAAACGTCCGTCGCATACAGACTTATGGTGGCAAATTCCGAATAGCCGTTTATAAAACCCGGCCTTAAAATCAGCCTGGTTTGAAAAGGCAAGATAAAAGCAAGCAGATATAATCCAAGCTCGATTACTTTATCCGTGAACATATTTTTTCCCATTCATTTTTGTAATATCCTCTCCGATCATTGACATGCAATTTTAAAACACGATCATTGATGACGACGCGGGTATCTTTGTTCATGTTCTCTTTTATTTCTTTGGGCAATAAACGCAACTGAAAATTTTTTAAAAAATTTTCCGATCGGCCGAAAATAAAATCGATTGCACCGTGATAAATCCCGGGGAGACTTTTTTCTTCTTCGTGTTTTCCGGAAAAATTAAAATTCGGAAGATAATTTTTTATCCAGGCGTTGGCTTCATAAAATTCTTTTGACATTCCTTTTTCGCCGAAAATCCGCCTTAACCCCATGGTCCAATAAACAAAATAGATGTCATTTTCACCCATCATGAATTTTTCCAAATTAATTTCGTCTTCGGCGATATAAAAACTTAAGCAAATTTTATCGCGCATCTTCCCCCGCTTGGGTCTTAATCCGAAAACTTGCATAAGAGCGGCCGTAAAAAAACGGGTAATCCAGATTCTGTTTTTTTCCGTGATAACAAAAAAATCAATATCGCTTTCGTCTCGTAAATTGTTTTTACCGATTAAATTTCCGACGGCGATCATTTTTATCCATGGAAAAATTTTAAAAATTTTCGCGATCAGACGCGCTCTTTTTAATTTTCTGGAAGTAAAGCCGAATCGCTCTTCTCTCTTATTTATAATTTCCTCCCGTCCTTTTAAAAAATAAAACCGTTCTTTTTTTTCAATTTCTTCGATACCGCTTAACGCTTCTTCGATTTCATCCAAATCGGCTTTCGCTTTCCATAAATAATTTCGAATCTCGTCCGAGGTCAATGGATAATTAAACAAATCAAAAAAAGCAATTGTTTCGACAATTGCCCGCCTGATTTCATTTTTTCTTTCCGTTTCCATATTAATCCTCAAATTTAGGTCTATCGATCGCAAGCGCTTCGATTTTCGATTCCGTGCCGGCGATTTTTACGACATCTTTGTCGATCTTTTTAAATTCCTTGTAAGCGTTGTTGTAATGATTCACGGTCGTGCCGATGCTTGTTCCCAATTTTTTTAAAAATTCATCGTATGAAAGCAAATGTTTTCCCAATTTTTCGACATTGGCTTTTATCTCTTTCGCGCTTTCTTCGATTTGCATGGCGCGAAGTCCTTGCAAAACCGTTTGCAGGTAAGCCAGAAACGAGGTCGGCGAAACGATGATGACATGCTTTTCGCGAAAAGCGTATTCGATCAAGTCGCGGGTGTTCACTTGCACGGCTCCGACTTTATTGATCAAGAGGTCATAATAAATAGCTTCCGAAGGAATGAACATAAAAGCGAAATCCATCGTTTTTTCAGTCGGCTTAACGTATTTCGAAGTTTCATCGATGCGATTTTTCAAATCCTGCTTGAATTGTTTTTCCAATTTTTCCCGCAAATCGGAATCGGAAGCGTTCAATATCTTTTCGTAGTTTTCCAAAGAGAATTTTGAATCGACCGGAATGATTTTATCTTTTACGAAAATGGCCGCGTCGACGATCGTGCCGTCTTTAAAGCCGTATTGCATTTGATAGGAATTGGGGGGCAAAACGTTCTTTAACGTCTCTTCCAAAAAATATTCGCCCAAAACGCCGCGCTGTTTCGGATTTTTTAAAATGTCCTGCAGATTTTGGAGTTGCGCCGAAAAATTAACCACCTGCTTGTTGGTTTCGTCAAGCTTAGTCAATTTTTCCGTAACTTCGGCGATGACTTTTTGCGCTTGTCCGGAAATGCTTTGGGAAAGCTTGATGCTATGACCTAATTGTTCTTGCGTCGCTTTGTGGGTTTCGGCCAGCTTGTTGTCCAAAGCTTGGCGCAATTCCCGATTCTGTTCGGCCAATTGACTCATTCTTTCCATGAGCGCTCCCAATTTCTCGCCCGAATCCTCCGTTTTCCGCTTTAAAAGCAGAACAATTACGGCAATCACGCCCAAAAAAATGAAAAATAATAAGAATGTCATGAGTTGATTTTGCATACACTTATTTTAACACAGGAAGAAAAATTTAAAAACCCGGCGGTGCACCGGGTTTTAGGGAGCTATATGTAGATATCATAAAATCTCTTTTGCTTAACCTCTCTATAAATCTCAGAAATTTGCCCAATAAAATTGAGAATTTCTTTCTGAAATGTCATTCTTGAGGTGAGGAAATTAATTGGTATCGTTTTATATTAACTCCTAATACCAACATACTTCTAATTTTAAAATGTCAAGATAGTTTCAAGTACAATGGGTTTGGGGGGCGGAATTGAGCGTCGGGGCGAAAAAAATATAAAATAATCAACGCGATAGCGAATTGGAGCCCCGAAACTTACCCGCGCCCGCATAGCCATCGAAGTATTGCGGACGGGTTTGGTTACTTTCTTGGTTATTTACCCGCCTTTGAAGGGCAAGAAAGTAACTCCCAGCGAAACGTCAAGAAAAAAAGGAGCATTAATGCTCCCGGCATGGCAAACCATGAGCGTGGCGACTCATTTCCCTGATCGGCGTCGGATAGGGTTTTCCCGACTAATGAGGTTTAACCACAGGGCCCGAATCCGCAGTAAGTTAGATCCGCTCGCGCCGGCGCGAAAGCCCTATATGATACTCAGAGGGTTGTTTTTTATTTGCGAATAGAGCGGCGCCATGCTTGTATCTTATTTTAATAAATCCCGCATATTTGTCAATTATTAATTCGTATTCACGATGACATCTTACACGAACACGAGACGAGACGCGAAAAAATATTTAATCTAATTTTAAATTGAAATCGGGAAATTTCTTGACTTATTTTTTGCGTGTGCTATTATTTTCGGCGTTTGGCTTCAAAAATAATTTTAAGCTGAACGTAACTAATTAAAACAAATAGAGGGGGAGGTCTTAGGGAGGCCTCTATTTTTGTGCAAAAAAATGAAATTATCAGATCAAGTGTTTAAAATAAAAACTGAAACTGATAAATTTCAAAATAAAAAACGACTAAAAAAGAAAAAAAGATTAAACATATTGCTTCCGCCCTTGATTATTCTTTTGGCTTTGAGTTCTTACTTTTTCGGAAAAGGGCAAACGGTATTTTTCCCGTTCGACATAAACACGCTTAACGCAAATACAAAAATCGGCGCTCCAACAAACCGAACCGAAACGGTTCTAAACGTCGGCGACTTGAATCTTTCTTCTCTCGCCGATCTCGCGAGCTATTCCAGTTTGCCGGTGGGCAAGGTCGAAAATTTTCCCGTTCCCGATGCCAAAGGAACGGTAATTTTAATCCCCCAAATTCACCGCAATCCGGGAAGCGCGGTAAACGACCCGTCAAATGATAACGCGCAAGTCGCCCAAGAGCAAATCTATGATATTGAAAAATATCTTAATGAAAAATACGGCATAAATTTGATTTTGCTTGAAGGCGAAGTCGAAGGCAAAGTTCCGCAAAAAGAAATCGATACCATGAAAGAAAAATTGCGGACCGGAGACAATTTGGCCGCGGGAATCAAAGATCTTCAGGCCTCAACGGATCCGAACGTTGATCCGAGCGCGAAAGCTAAAGTAATCCAAGAGCTTGAACAGGTCTTAAATAACCTTGACAGAGACATTGTTCTAAAAGGAGGCGCTTACAGGTTGGCGGCTCAAGGCAATAACGTCGATCTTTACGGGGCTGAAATTACTTCGACCCGCGAAAAAAGCACGGATATTGTAAGAAATTACGTTTATCTCAATGATCGCATCAACAGTCTTAATGCGCCGCAAACGGCGGAATTGAATTTAAATTCCGTTTTAGGGCTTAATTCTTCCGGTTCAAGCGCCGGCCTGCCCCAGTCGTTCAATTCGGCAACACTTCTTCAGTTGCTTCAAAATTTAGGGAATCAGCAAAACTCTCAGAGTGGCGTATTTCAAGACGTGACCAATCTTGAAAATACGGCTAACGCAAATAACGATTCGCGATTGGCGGGGGATTTGAATTCAATCGACCAAAGTTTGAATACTTTGCGGACGATCGATCAGGCGGACGCGCAAGCCGCGGCGAGCGCTCCTTCCCGTTCCGACAACCCCTATAACAATATAAGCGATAAGGCGAAGCTGGAACAGATGTTGAAACAATCAGAGCAACAAATTCAAACGACCATTGTCGATCAGAGGAATCAAGACGCGGTTCGGGTTACAAGCGATACCTTAAAAAACACAAACAACCGAGTCGCCGTTCTGCAGTTCGGCGCGGGGCATGAACAAGGCATGGTTAAAGATTTTAATGACAAAGGCTACTCGGTAATCGTTGTTACTCCGAACGAAGTTTTGGCCGTTCCCCAAAATTAAAAACACAAAATCCCTCCTCTTGTTTAGAAGAGGACAGGGTGAGGTACAAAAAAAGAAATGGCCTTAAAGCCATTTCTTTTTTTGTGCTGCCGTTATTTGAATAAGCCCGATGAACCTCCGAACAGTTGATCTAAAACGAACAAACTGCCCAAATTATATTGAGGACCCAAGATTCCTCCGCCACCGAAGATTCCGTTATTATTATACAATCCGTTCAATAGCATGAGATTGCCCAGATTTGTATTGGTGAGACCGTTGCCGAAAACCGTTCCGCCGCCGAATAGCCCGTTCAATAGCATAAGATTGCCCAGATTTGTAGAGTTTCCGAAAACCGTTCCGCCTCCGTACAAACTATTTAAGAGAATAAGATTGCCCAAGGAGCTTCTGCTTCCGAGCAATCCGTTCCCGCCATACAAACTGTTCAAAAGAAGTAAATTACCCAAGGTGGAGGTTGATGTCCCCGTTGTTCCGGTGGGACAAGGCATCTGGCTCTGCGATTCCGGAAGGCAATTGACATTGTCGTTTGGTGACGCGGAGCCGCTATTATCGCTTTGGGCGAATATCGCCGTTGGATAAATTATGAGAGAAAGCAACATGAGAAAAACAATCGAAGTGAAATATTTTCTCATTTTTATCACCTCCTTTCTTCATTTTTAAGAAAAACGCGATAAAGGAAAAATCCCTTCATGTAAATTATAGTACGTAGCAATGAACCGGGATGTTACACGCTATTTTCCTTCTGTTCCAATTTTAGGCATAAATTCATTCTTCTCCGCAAACATCTTTTTATCCGATTTTAAGAAAATAATTTTGAGAAATATCCGAAAAGTTTTTAATTTTGATAATTTTTTCTTGACCATTTTTATTTTAATCCGCAGGGGGCAGGACCATGTCCCGCCCCCCTTGCTTTCACTTATTTTTTCGAGAAAAAGAAAATTCACCGTTTACTTGAAAAGGCCTCCGCTTGTTCCGAAAAGCTGATCTAAAACGAACAAACCGCCCAAATTGTTTGTGCCCGACCCTAAAATTCCTCCATTATTCAAGATTCCGTTGCCGCTGAACAATCTGTCCAAAACGAACAGATTTCCCAAATTGGTGCTGCCCGCGCCCGTTTGACTGTTAAAAAGAGTTCCTCCTCCTCCGAATAATTGATTTAGCATAAACAAATCGCCCAAATTGGAAGATGACGTATTTCCGACGCCCAATGCATTATTCCCGTTAAAAAGCTGATCCAAAATGACCAAGTCTCCCAAGCTCGTTTTAGTGGCGGTGGGAGTGGTCGTTACCGGCACTTGAACCGTCTGAGTATAAAGCAAAGTGAAACCGGGAGGAATGGACTGGCCGATATTGATCACCCTCTTTTCGCCGGTGGTGGGATTGATAATTGTCGCTTTGCCGGTAGAGGCGAAAACAAAAGCCGGCGCGGCCATCAAAACCGTAAGCGCGAGAGCGATAATGTATTTTATCTGTGTTTTCATATTTTTCACCCCCTGTCTAGATAGGAATCCATGAAAGGTTTTCCTCTATCGTGCTATATAATACGTGAAAAAGTTTTAAAACGTTACAAAAAAATAAAACCGCGACATCGGGTTTTTTAAAGCGCAAACCGTCCCTAAAATCAATCAGGGATCTTCTGATCTTTGACAACAAAAATTTTATTGTTCTGTTTTAATCTTACTTTTAAAATTCTCTTCAAGATGACAAGCGATTTTATCAAACTTAACTTTTTGTTTTTCATTTTCTTATTTAAATTTTAATTTTTTTATTTTTTTTAAAGCCCTATGCGCCATGACTCTCGCCGCTCCTTCGGACTGGGCCGTTAATTTTCCTATTTCTTTATATTCAAATCCATGAATATATTTTAAAACCAAAACTTTTTTTTCTTTTTCCGGCAGTTTGTCCAAAATAATCTCGAGCTCCGGAGAAGGGGTTTCTTTTCCGGAGAACGAAAGCAAACGATCGAGATCTATTTCAATTTTGTAAGCGCGATAATAATCGACCAATTTGTTATGAGCTATTTTAAAAATCCATGACTGGAAAGGTCTGCTTTCGGAAAACTTGTCAAATTCCTTCCATGCCCTCAAGAAAACGTCTTGGGTCAAATCTTCCGCTATTTCCCTGTTTTTTCCCGTTCGATACCAAAAATAAGAATAGATCTTGTCTTTGTATTGAAAATAATATCCTATATATCGTAATTTTTCTTTGAACATAAATTTTACGATATTTGTTTGGGGATTATTTTCAAATTTTTATTTTTTTCTTCCGTAAATGATATAAATCAAACCTTTAAAGTAAAAAAGAACGGTTATAAAATACCAAATCAAGGTGAAAACGGCCGCGATTAAAAACATTTGGGCGTAATAAGTGCCGTTGATTGTGTAAACAACTATATCTCTCGACGAATCGCAATTTATATTTTTCGGAAGCAGGCAATATTTTTTTGTTTTTTCTTGATTTAAACTCGCAAGCAGGGCGGATTTTAAAACATTTTTCGAAAGATTTTTTTGCCCCTGGTTTTCGGCAACGATCAAATTCACGACAACGTCCGCGTTTCTTTCAAAATCGGGATTACAAATTCCGTTTTGCAAATCAGCGGAAGAAATCCTGTCAATAATTTTGGTATCCGGGTTATAACATCCCAGGATTCCTCTTTGTCGAAGAAAGCTCGGAATCGTATTGTCGATGTTAAGATCGCTCGAAGCCGTAAAATCTCCCAGATCGCCGATAACGGTTGTATTGGCGCTCGTCTCCATAATTCTTCCCGGGAAATAACGCAACCAGAAAAAGAAAATTAAAATCGTAGAAATGGCGAACGCCACTTTAAACAATCGATGCCACCATTTTTCTTCAAGCTCCGGTCTCTGAAAATCTTTAAAAAAATTCATATTTATTTTTATTTTTTCCGCGAATTGCGAAATATAATTATAACCTCGCCTTCATAACGGAAATATTTGTAAATTTGTATTTGATTTATAAATGGCAAAATTAAAAAAACCGACTCATAATTAATAAAAACAATTATTAATCAATAGTCGGTTTCGCCATTGGCTCCTCGCGAACTCGGGCGACCATTCGATATTTGCTTACGCGAGTTCAGCCCCTATTAATTTGTTACGGTATTCTAGCACGGAGAAGTTAAAAAGTCAATATTCAAAAAATCAAATTTCCGCCTAAAATGTCTCGGTGTCGCGCTCCTCTTGCCCATGTCGGAAATATCCTGTATAATAAATTCGTTTAATCGTCAAGACTAATTTATGCCTAATGTTATAAAAATCAAAGGGGCTCGCGTCCATAATCTTAAAAATATCGATGTTGAAATACCGAGGGACAAGCTCGTGGTCATAACGGGACTGTCGGGATCGGGCAAGTCGAGTTTGGCCTTCGATACAATCTACGCCGAAGGACAAAGAAGGTATGTCGAATCTCTCTCCGCCTACGCCCGCCAATTTATCGGAATGATGGAAAAGGCGGACGTGGATTTAATCGAAGGATTGTCCCCCGCGATTTCCATCGATCAAAAATCGGCTTCGCACAATCCGCGCTCAACGGTGGGAACGGTAACGGAAATTTACGATTACCTCCGACTTTTGTTTTCCCGGATCGGCGTGCCTCATTGTCCTCAATGCGGCCAGAAAATAAAACAATATTCGATTGACGAAATAGTGGATCAAGTTTATAAAAATTTTTCTCACGATGATGTTATGATTCTCTCTCCTTTGATTAAAGACAAAAAGGGAGAACATAAAAATATTCTGGAAAGAATCGCCAAAGTCGGTTATTCGAGAGTGAGGTTCGATGGGAAAATTTACAGCCTGGAAGAAGCGGAAGACATGAAAGTCGACAAACAGAGAAAACATAATCTCGATATTTTGATCGATCGCGTCAAAATAGAAAACAACAAAGACGATTTGGCGAGATTGACCGAAGGCATTGAAAAAGCCTTGGAGCTGGCGAACGGTTTGGTCACCATTTTAAACATGCCCAAAGAAAAAGAAAAGGGGAAGGAATCGACTTTTTCTCAGCTTTTCGCCTGCCCGGACTGCGGAATCAGTTTGCCCGAAATCGAACCGAGAAACTTCTCTTTCAATTCCCCGCACGGAGCATGCCCCGATTGTTCCGGTTTGGGCACGAAATTGGAAATAGATCCGAAATTGATTTTGAACCCCAATTTAACAATCGCGCAAGGCGGGATAAAACCATGGTCCCATAGCACGACGGGCGGCCAGACTTGGCTTATGCGCATCTTGGGCACGGTAGCCCAAGCGAATGGCTTCGATTTGAATACGCCGCTAAAAGATTTGACAAAAAAACAAATGGACATAGTTTTATACGGCACCGGCGGAAAAAGTTATAATGTCGATTATGAAAATGAAAGATTCTCGGGAGAACTCTCCACTGAATTCGAAGGCGTGATTCCCAATCTCGAAAGAAGATACGAACAAACCGAATCGGATTATGTTCGCAAGGAAATCGAAGGTTATATGCGAGTTTTAATCTGCCCGACTTGCGAAGGCAAAAGATTGAAGCCGGAAATGCTTGCCGTGAAAGTCGCGGATCGTTCGATTTACGACGTGACGAGCAAGACGATCTCCGAAGCGAAAAAATTCTTCTCCGGTCTCGAAACCGGCAACGAATTGTCGGCGCGCGATAAAAAAATCGCTTCTCAGATTTTAAAAGAAATCCGCACCCGCCTTTCGTTTTTATCCAATGTCGGTCTCGATTATCTTACGCTAAGCCGAACGGCCAACACTTTATCCGGCGGCGAAGCGCAACGCATCAGGCTCGCCACTCAAATCGGTTCGGCTTTAACCGGAGTTTTATACGTCCTGGACGAACCGTCGATCGGATTGCACCAGAAAGACAATGACAAATTGATTGAGACTTTAAAAACTCTGCGCGATCTGGGCAATACGGTTATCGTCGTCGAACACGACGAAGCGACCATGGAAGCGGCGGACTGGATTTTGGATATCGGTCCCGGAGCCGGCGAACACGGCGGCGAAGTTATCGCTGACGGAACGCCGACGCAAGTTAAAAAATCGGCGAAATCTTTAACCGGTCAATACTTGTCCGGAAAGAAAACGATTCCCGCTCCGGCCAAATACCGCGCGGGTGGCGGCAAATCAATTAAAATCATCGGCGCTAGCGAACACAATTTGAAAAACGTCGACATAGAAATTCCTTTGGGTAAATTCATAGCCATTACCGGAGTTTCCGGTTCGGGAAAATCGACTTTGATGAGCGATATTCTCGCCAAGGCTTTAAACCAAAAATTTTATCGCGCCAAAGAAGCGCCGGGAAAACACGAAAGAATCGAAGGCTTGGTCAATATCGATAAAGTCATCGATATAGATCAATCGCCTATCGGTCGCACTCCGCGTTCCAATCCGGCGACTTATACTGGCGCCTTTACCCCCATCCGCGAGTTGTTCGCGAGTTTGCCCGAAGCGAAAATCCGCGGCTACAAAGCGGGAAGATTTTCTTTTAACGTCGTCGGCGGCCGCTGCGAGGCTTGCGCGGGCGACGGCATGGTAAAAATCGAAATGCAATTCTTGCCCGATGTTTATGTCGAATGCGAAGTCTGCCATGGCCACAGATACAATAAAGAAGCTCTGGAAATTCATTACAAAGATAAAAACATTTCCGATGTTTTAAACATGACCGTTGAAGAAGCTTTGAAATTCTTTAAAAACATTCCGGCCATCGAGCAAAAACTTTCCACTTTGGAAGAAGTCGGTTTGGGTTACGTTAAGCTCGGCCAATCGGCCACGACTCTGTCCGGCGGCGAAGCGCAAAGAATCAAGCTGGCGACCGAACTCGCCCGCCGGGCCACCGGCAAAACGCTTTACATACTCGACGAACCGACGACCGGTTTGCATTTCGATGATGTAAAAAGATTGTTGCATGTCCTGAATCAGCTTGCTGACAAAGGCAACACGGTTTTGATTATCGAACATAATCTGGACGTAATTAAATCCGTCGACTGGATAATCGACCTTGGTCCGGAAGGTGGCGACAAAGGCGGCCTGATCGTCGCCCAGGGCACGCCAAGACAAGTCGCCAAAGTCAAAGGCAGTTTTACCGGCCAATATCTGGCAAAAGTGTTAAAATAAAAATCAGCCCGTTTTGGGCTGACTTTATTTTATTCCAATTTGAGTAAATAATTTTTATATTGCGCATTCTCTCGAATTAAATTATCTACCTCTTCGTCTTTGACTTCCTGCAAAATCAGCTTGTCCCTTTCCAGGTTATTTCCATGCAGTATTGCGTATTTAATCTTTTCGCGGATACTCGGGATTGCATTCTCCAAGTCGGCTTTAGTTTTAATTTCCAAGTCCTGAATCAGATTGTCATCCTGCAATACTCCGTCCATATAGTTTAACAAATCTCGCCTGATTTCGTTACGGTATATTTCCTCTTCATCGTAATTTACTTTTGCCCTTTGATCTTCCGCCTTTTTAAATAGTCCAAACATAAATTTATGATTAAACAAGTTATGGTCTTCGGGACGTTTGATACTTTTCATCCCGGACACGAATATTTTTTAAAGCATGCCAAGAAATATGGCGATTTTTTGATTGTGGTGATCGCGCGCGACCGAACCGTTAAAACAGTGAAGGGGCGCTTGCCGAAAAATAACGAAATTAAGAGAAAAAAGCGGGTCGAAGAAAGCGGCGTTCCCGATAAAGTCATTTTAGGACAACTCAAAAATAAATTCAACCTTATTAAAAAATTAAAGCCGGACGTAATCTGTTTGGGCTACGATCAGAAATACTTAACGGACAAGCTGGAATCGAAATTGAAAGAATTTCATCTTAAAACAAAAGTTATTCGTTTAAAATCTTTTAAGCCCCACAAGTACAAATCGAGCCTTTTAAAAATCTCGGAACTCAAAGCGCAAAGCTTAAAACCAAAACTTAAAACTTAAAACCTTTTTTCAGTTTACCTTTATCAGTCTTATGGTTTTTGAGTTTCAGTTTTGAGTTTTAACATTTGCATTTTGAGTTAAATTATAATAACTCCAAAATTTTCAATTCCACTTCATCTTTCGCCGTATCCCAAATCGCAAAAGTCGCTTTCGTAAAAACCCCGCCCAAAGTACCGGGGTTTATCGCTTTTGTTCTGTTCACTTTCGTTTCCCAGGGCTTGTGCGTGTGACCGTAGAAAACCAGATCGCAAGGGCCAAGCTTCAAAACTTTTTCAATCAAAAACGGCTCGTGGCATAAGCCGATGATTTTTTTATTCACTTCGATTCTCGCGAGTTTGCCGTAATATTTTATATTTTTAAATTTTTTCAGGTCGGCTTCATGATAGATTTCAACATTTCCCTTGACGAGATGAATTGTACTTTCAAAGCCTGCTCCCAAAACTTCAAGCGATTCATTGTTGGTTACGTCTCCCGTACAAAAAATTTGTTCAACCACATTTTCCTTCGCCCAATGCAAAAACTTTTTCAAATTCACCAGATTGTCATGAATGTCGGAAATTATGGCAACTTTCATACCTTAAAAATAACTCAAGCCCTTCGAAGTTTCATGTTTGGTTATTTGTATTTGATACTCAGGATCGTAAACTCCAATAATTTTATATTTTCCGGAAGTTGTTTGAGTATTTTTTGAATCACCCGTTATTGTTTGCTCGAGCATGATTATTTTTCCCCAATACAACCATTTACCATTGATGTTATGAACCAAAAAGTACCTGTTAGGAGCGGGATGAAAAATTCTCGCTCCGGTTTTATCATGAAATTCGAATATTTTCTCAGCCACCTCTTCCAATTTTATCGGATTAATTCTATGTTTTTCCAAATTTAAAACATCTTCAGGAAATCCCTGTTCTGTCGTTATTTGCAAAGTGTCATTTAATTCAACATAACTTCCCATACTATTTGTTTCTTATTTTAATTTCATACGCCACCTGCTCCATTTTGCGCAAATTGTTTTTCGCCTGATCGTATTTCGTGCGCAAATAACCGGTCATGTCGAATTCGACAAGCTCGGCCATAATTTCATTAATTCCCTCTTTCATTTTTTCCACTTCTTTCATATTGCCCGCGGCCGCCTGATTGACCGCCTTGCGCACCATTTCGCCGGTCAAATCGCAAATCCCGCCCAAATAGCTGTCCACATCCATATTCATATTTTTTAGCTTATCGACTTTTTGTTCGGTCGAAACCAGATAAAACATTTTCGCTTCGATATATTCCTCCACTCCCGCTTTATACGATCCTTCATCGGCTAAGCGGCAATGGCCGAATTTTTTATCCAAGTCTGTTAAAATCTTTTCGATTTCTCTAAGTGATTCCTCGGCTTTTTTTATGTCTCCCCTGTGCAAAGAAAAAATAACCCGTTTTGAGTCATGAAGAACGATGTTGGAAAGACTGATTATTTGTCGGCGTTCGCTTCCGTTTTTTGCGTAATCTTTTTTTAATTGTTGAACGAATTTTTTATTGATCATAATATCTAAACCACTGATTATCACTGAAAGCACATGATTACACTGAAAAATCCAGTTCACACGACTAAGTAATAATCAAAAATGTTTAAATTATTTAATCTTTTTATAAAAATAAACACCGCCGCCATTAAAATTGTAATGAGTTTTGATAAACCTTTATTATTTTTCATTTTATAATTTTACCTCTTCGCTCCCGAATAAGCGATGGCGCGGACAATGTCCCAGGCGGAGGCGGATTGCGGAGAATGGTCGTATATCGCTTTAAAGATGCGGATGGCGGCGTTTTCGCTGTTCAAATTTCTT
>JAJYLD010000007.1 GCA_021788015.1 bacterium
GTCATTCGCAATCTCGGTGATTTGGTCGGTGAATTGTTTTTCGATTTGCGATTCGGTTGCGGTTTGAGTAGCGGTTTGGGTCGGGGTACTTTCCGGAGTTTCGGTCGGGGTCGGGGTGGTGGCGGAACTCGAAGAACTTGTGGATCCCGTATTAAGCGGCAACGTGACAACGCCTCCTCCGCCGCCACTGCCGGAATTTGAAGTGGATGCGGATGCGGTGGAAACAGCCGTAATTTGCTGGACCGTCTCATAAGACGAAAGGTGAATGGTTTGGGCCGATATTTTTACGGAAACAAGATCCGCGAAGGTGGCCGCATTAAGAGGGTTGAGAATAACCGTGGTGGGATAATTTTGCCAGGCGTTGGTTGTCACATTATTATAGCCCAATTTCAAATTTTTAACTTGGTCAAGGGTGGTGATGCCGTCATCCGTAAGCTGGGCGTTCGTCAGGGTGAATTCCATGGTTATGGGCTTGGAAAGAGTCGTAATATTTCCCGCGCTGATGTCTCCTCCCGTCCCAATAACTTTAGCGCCCGCCTTGTCCGGGGTGTTCATTATGTTGGTTATGGTTACTTGGGCGCTTGTGCCTTGACCCAATGCTCCCGGAGGAATGGATATTTTTTCATTGCCGGTTTGTATCACCCCTCCATTAATAGGATTGATTGTTCGCACCATGGTAGAGGCCTGGAAAGTCACCGCACTAAGGCTTAAAGTCACGCCGCTTGCCGGGGCCGTTGCCGAAACCGCCGAAGACAATTCATACCCGTTAGCTCTGGCATGGAGCGTCCAGGCTCCCGGAGCAAGCGATAATGAAAAGCTTCCGGTATCAGTTTCCGTTCCGGCCCAGCCGCCCGTAGAATTGTCAGCCCAAATATTAACACCCTTGATTACCGTTCCGTTATATTTTACCGTTCCGCTGATAGTGGAAGAGTTACTGGTGAGCGATAAGCTTAAGCCGGAAGTATCGGAAGTTATACTTTGTTGGGCAAGTACAGATCCCGTATCACCCGGTTTGTTTACGCCAATATCGTACGTTCCTTGTCTTAATTTCATGGAGAAGGTGCCGTCTGAATTTACCGAGGCTCCGCCACCGCCGCTATCGCCTGATGCCCAAACATAAGCGCCGGCATAATCTCCGCTCACTGATCCCGAAACAGTATAAAAATGAATTGAGCTTAAATCGATCGAAATGGAAGGATTGGAGCTGTTAATCGTTATTGTTTGAGCCGGAATCGGACCGAAATCCTGAATGCCGCCGTCAATCGTATATGTCGTGCCGCTGCCCGGCGAATAAGGCAAATTTTGAATTTGATAAACATCTTGAGAAGTGGAAGTGCTGATAAGAATGCTAAAATTTCCACCACTATCGCTGTGAGCGCCTAAAAACGCTTGATCGAAGACACCTCCTCCCGGAGTTAAATCAACGGTTAATGTGGCAAGACTGGCGGATAAACTTATTCCGGAGACATTATCATTTATGGTTGAACTGCCGCCATCCAAAACTTGCTGCTCCGTTATCTCGCCCATACCGTTGATTGCGGCATGGATATAAAGATTGGAAATCCCGCTCCTTATATTTAAAGAGAAATGTCCGGTCGAATCGGTTTGCCCGCCGGCTATGCCCTGGCCGTATTCTCCCTGCGTAATCCAGACGTTGGCTCCTGCCGCAGGCGAATTATTCTGGGATACGGATCCGCTTATGGCGACAAAATTGGAACTGTTAAGCGTAAAATTGACTGTCGCGCTTGACGAGGAATCGGGAATATTAATTCCGGTTTGATCTTGAGCTAAAAGTTGGCCGTAATTTCCTGAAAATCCGTTCATATGATAGTCGGAACACGGATCAATATTATTCATTTTATAATACCCCTGGCTGTCCGTTGTGGCATGTCCTTCGCCCGGCCCGTTCGAGCAATACGCAAATACGTCAACATTGGAGACCGCATTGCCGGTTGCGTCTTTAACATACCCTTCGATATAGCTTGAAGAAGGGTTTATGGTTATGGTAACCACGGGAGTGGAAGCGTCTACGGCAAAAGCGGTGCTGGTTGATACCAACACACTGGTCTCGGGACCGTTCGACATTCCGTTTCCGCCCACGCTAATTTTATAAGCTCCCGGGGTGGCATAAATTCTGAAATAGCCGTTCGAATCAGGCTGAGCCATGGCTCCCTGTCCGCCCTGGACAGGCTGATAAGCCAAAACCATAAAATCGTTATATTTATCAGCCGGTAAAGCATTGCCGTCTGCGCCGACAATTCGGCCGTAAATGGATTGACTGGCGGCGGTAAAATCAAAATTAGCCGTAGCAGTGGTCGAAGTTGATGTAACCGTTATCGTCTGTCCCGCGGGATCAAGAACTCCAGATACCTGGCTCTGAGGCGGCAAATGCGCTTCAAGATCATAAGTACCTGCGCCGGGTAAAGCCAAGTTATAAGCAACGCTACAAGGTGAGCTGCCTGTTTTAAAGAAAGCCGGCTGAACTCCGTTTGACATTTCCGGCACAGTGCCTTGGGGCATTGCCATAAGGCCCACGTATTGATTAGCGCAGGATGAACCTCCTAAAGTGATGGTGCCTGAAACTTTATAGGGCGTTGTCGAGGCCAATGTAAAAATTTGCGGACTGGATGAAGAAGTATTTTGCTGCAAAGGCATGCCGGGGGCGGGCAGATCGGCACCGGAAGAATCAATCGCCCAGGCAAAGCCCATTGTAGAAACATTAGGAATGGTATAAACATGCGTTGTCGAATCGAAAGTTGTGCCATTGCCATCGCCAGCATAATAAACATTCATACTGCCACCATTGCCAAAAGAAATGATTTTCATATTGGCGGAACTCGTTATCGTGTTGGTTGAAGTGCCAAGACTCAATTTCAGATAAACATTTCCCAAAATATCGAAGAATGTATTCTGACTCGGGTCGGATATTACTCCGTCTGAGGTCTGAACTTGCACCGGTCCGGCTTGGGCGCTTGAAGGAACGATGGCCGTAATCGTAGTTGAACTCCAAGATGAAACGCTTGTAGCTTGAACCGGAGGTAACGGTCCTGTCGATGAGTTAAATCCGCCGGAGAAAAAAACCGTTCCGGTAGCCGTACCGAAGTTTGTACCGGTAATAGTTACAGAAGTAACGCCGGCGGTTCCGGAATTCGGAGAAATGGAACTAATAGTCGGGGTTTGAGCTTGCTGCACCGCCATGCTGCTGGTGGCATAGTTCAATTGAAATTGATCGGGAGTCGCGTCCGGAATGCCGGAGATAGAAAACCCGATATTCGATCCCTGGGTCAGACTAAGATTTCTGATTGTTAGGGTATTGCCGAAAAAATCAACGAAAGGCGAAGAAGCGGAAAAAGAACCCGCTCCCCCCCCTCCTCCTGCTCCTCCGCAATTCAGTGGGGCTCCGTTTATTTGATAATTGTTGCAGTTATTCGCCTGCATGCCGTCAAGGTTTACGTTGGTATTTACAATGATTCTGTCCGTAAAAGCTTTAATGGAAGTAACCGCGGGAAGAGTGGGCAGATTAAATTGAACTTTTGAGCTCGTAGCGTTTCCGACCATATCATCAACATCAAGCCAGACCGAAGAATAATATGTTGATCCTATATTGGCGCTTACGCGGCCGCCGTTAGCGATGGTGCTGGTGGCAATAGGAATGGCATCGGGACTGGAAGTGGCATAAATATTGAGCGTTCCCATTTCGCCTACTCCGCCGCCGTTGTTGGCGTCAACAAGAACGTAATGGCCGGAAAAAAAACTAGCCGCTAATTTGGAAGCGTCCGGAGATTGAGAATGAGTATCGGCTATAAACGGACCGGCTGAAAAATTTCCGGATATACCGGCAGGGGAACCGGAAGCGACAACGGAATCGAGAGTGGCGAAAAATTCCTGGGCGATGTGTCCAGCCGTTTCCGGAGCGCCGTTGTCCGTCCAAGCGTTTCCGGTATTAACAACCACGAAAAAAGTTCCGTTCGCCGGAGTGGTGGTGGCGGCGCTTACGTTTACAGTAGTCGTTGCGGACAAACTGCTTATTGTCGCCGTAGCCAATAGGGTATCTCCGGGATCAAAGGAGCCGAAAGGAAAGTTCGTATCCCTGTACACGCTTACGTAATCAAAACTCGAAGTAGCCAAAGCCGTAGGAGCGGAGCTGGTGGCGCTGGCTATAAGAACGCCGACGCTGTCCAAATTTTCTCCCCCCGAATTTTGCAGATCGAGTCTAAAAACAGGTGCCGCGGCACCGGCTTTCGCTGTATTTGCCTGATTTACCATTAAGGCGGTGGAGGTGCCGGTTACGCCGGGCACAGCCGCTTTAACATGGCCGGTGGCCAAAAACGAAAAACAGATGGCTAAAACAGCCACTATATAGTTTTTATGCATATTTTTTTGCCTCGCCAAAGAATCATGCGAGTACTTTTTTATTTTATGTTAATTTTATTTTTATTTTAAGTTCGATTCCTTCTTCGAACACCGCGAAAATGAAGAGCCCCCTAAATTTCCTCCTTATACACAGAGATCGTATGTTATTAATTTAATTTTAACATATTTTTAAACAAGGCGCAAGAGAAAAAACGAATAATCAATCTTGAAAAATATATTTGATAGTTTTTTTAATATGAAAAATGGTTAATATCAACATCTATTTAAATTATCTACACGGAAAAACTTTTATATAATAAAATAATTCCGAAAATAAGCGCGACGACGCCGCCAAACATTACGATGCCGTTGATTTTCAATTTCTTGTAGTAAGACAACAGGGAATCCGGGAATAACATGATTATAACGCCTTTAAGAAGAGCCGCCCACCCGAGTATGGTTATCAATACGGGCCAGTGAAAACTCCAAGTATTGTAAAACGAAAGTGTTACGGCGCCGATTAGGGCCGCGACAAAACCGACAAACCAAAACAGCGCTCTATTCTTGCTGTTTAACAATTCGTCGATGATGACAGCCATGGATTTTTTGTTTAGAACCGACAGACCGATTGCCAAACACATGAGCCCGCTAATTTTTGCCAAGACGATTGTGGTGTACATAAATTTTATTTTTAATTTTTAAGTTTACTTAAAAATTCCGACCCGATTTTATTTCCATCGATGGAGATGCACGGCGACGTGCATTGCCAGCATGCCCAACAAAAAACCGGCGGAAAGCAATTCCATATTTTTTGATTTCGCTACTCCGCCCGCAAGCCAGGAAACATAGTTTAGGAGGACGAGAACGATAATAACGCCGATAACATATACATATAACGGATATTTATCATGAATTCAGTATAACGCTAAAAGATTCCAACGTCCACACCGGGGTATAAAAAAAATAAGGCGTCCTCTTTTGAGTAACGCCTTTGGTTATTTTAATGAGCTTACTGTTTTGCCGCCACCGAAATGTCCACGGGCGGCCGCATGGTCGCGCAAGTCGCGAGCGCTCCGTGAATAAAATGGTTTTTGAAATCGTTGATCAGGGTGTGATCGATTTCCTTTCCGCTATCCAGGTTAACAAGCACCTGCTGCATGATGACGTGATGGAAACGCGGCGCCCATTTCCTGTCACCCAGCCTGGCCGTGGTCGAGCAGTTGTCGACCATATAGGCTATGCCCTGGGCGTGGATGTAGGGATTCAGAGAGTCGACCGCCTCGATGACTGTTTCGTTGCAGATTTCCGATAGGCAATGCCCGTGTTCGTGCAGGACCGTTACCTGGGCCATCATCATTGCGGAGTAAATGCCGGCGGTTACGGGAGAGATCATATTTTCGTAAGAGGAGCCGCTTTTCCCTCTCTGGCTCCGCACTTTCTTGCCGACCGTCCACATCCTGGTGCCGTCGATCTTGGTCCACCCGAATTCTTTCAGTCTCTCCCCGGCCATGACCACGCTGTTTATCTCATTCCCGCTCGAGACCTCGTCATAGATCTCGTTCATGAGAACATAGAACGGCAGAATGGCAGAAGAGTATGCCCGTTCGAACATCTCCTTGTCCTTGGCGATAAACATATTGTAGAGACCTATGATTCCCTGCTTGGATATGACCGAACTTATCGGGCCAGTCAGGTGTTCGACCGCGTTCCGGAAAGCGTCTTCCTCATTCATGCCCCCTTCCATGTAATAAGGATAAAGGGCCTCGGTTGCGCCTTCTATTCCGCCAAGGAGCACGGCGCGTTCTCCGAAAATGTCCGAACGGTATTCGTTCCGCAATGTGGTCGGGAAAACGTAGGGAGCGCCGATTGCAATCGCCCAGGCCAGGGCCACATCTGTCGCCCGGCCGTCGATATCCTGTTCGACCGTGAAGCTGCAGTTGATGCCAGCTCCATTTATCTCCTTGCCCTGTTCGTAGAGGCGACGGACTGACGGCCCCATGCCCTTCGGGCAGACGCCGATGACGCTGATGTAGTTGGGAAAAGGATTTTTCACACGGAAGCCGAGGCTGTCGAAATATCCGAGAAGAAATCCGTGGGAAAGGCCGAGCATGGCCCCGTGCTTCATGGTAGCGAATATCCTTTCGTAATGTTCCACCTGGGCCGCGTCAGAGATAAGTAAAATGACAAGATCGGACTCGGCTATCACTTTAAACATTTCGCCGAGCGTGCCGTTCTCTTCCGTGAAGCCGGCCCCTCTCGCTTCGTCGAGCGATTTGCTTCCTGATCGCAGACCGACTTTGACCTTAATACCGGTGCCTTCGAGCGAGTCGCGCAGGTTCTGGGCCTGTGCCGGCCCCTGCGAACCCCAGCCGATTACGCCGATCTGGTTTATCCCCTGAAAGCCGTCCTCAAGCAATGGAAACTTGTCCCGTCCGCCTTTTACGATCTGCTCCACTGTTCCGCCGATCGCAATTTCTTCGATCGGAAAGACATCCGATGAAAATCTCTTCATGAATATTCGCCCTCCTTTGGTTTTCTAGCTGGACTTAAATTTGAGATTACCTTAGAAATCTTTCCTATCCTATTTTTTTCCTTTTTGCTATAGAGCCTCCTTTTCAATTTTTTATTTGTTTAAAATAGCAATAAGCCTATCTTCTTGGAAGGCCATCGCAAGCGCCTTCTTTCTCAAACCATCCCTCTTTACCGATGTAATTACACAGGCAGGAAAATAGATTCTCATCTTCGGATTTCATAAATACCACGTCAAGCTCGAACGAATTTGCTTCATGCCCTTTGGGAAGAATGTTCTCGACATACACATGCTCCCATATGACAGTGCGGGAAATATCGAGAGTTATATTTTCGTTTACAACCGGCTCCGAAAACCAAAAATCTATTACCTTGGAAAATCGCTCACCGCAACAATCAACGATGACGATTCTGCTTTTTTTTGGCATATCATCTCCTCTTTTTTTCTTTCTTTTTGGTCAGTGTTTTTTTCCTCGGCTTTCCGGAATGACCATCCGTAATGTCACAGGGGCCAGATGGCCCTAATGACGGTTCGGATGTCTTGTCACAAGGCCCTGACGAAATACCACCGGGATTCAAGCCTAGTGCCCTGTTTAAAGCACTGGCTCTTATGAATTGTTTTGCTGTTAACATGACAACCTCCTTACACTGGGCTCATAGCCCTTGAATTTTCAAATAGCAATAATAAAGACAAACTCTGTTGCCCGAATTATCCTTATACATTAAAAAAATTATGGCTGGGAGTCAAGGGGGTACTTAGCATTTTTGTTTATTTTCCATACCCCAGCATCACTCACGTTTGGGAGACTACAATAACTACCACGCTTTAAAATTTTCACTCATAGATAACTTACGGTTATCGCCCACCATATTTTTACTTCTCAAATATATAAACTCTCTTCTCGCTATAAACTAATATAAAAAAAATAAGGCATCCTCTTTTGAGTAACGCCTTTGGTTATTTTTTTAAGTCCTTTAGGACATCCTCCATGGTATAGTATCCCTTCTCGCCCGCCTGGATTTTCTTGGCCAGGAAGTCGAGCGCCTTCATCGTGCCATCCACGTATGTGCTGCGGCCGTTTACGTTGTGAACGAGCCGCAGATATACCTTTCCGTCGGGCGAAAGAAGTTTGTAGTCGTGATGGCCATGGCCTTAATCGTCTTTTTGAGCAGATTCCTGTTCCCGCCGGTCGTCCCCATGACAAAGGGGATGCCGTTTTTGCAATAAAACTCGGCGTTCTGGTTTACGGCCCCGGGGACTGTGAAGTCGATGGCAATGAGATTGGGATGATCAATTTTCTGCTTGAGCACCTCTTCCTCGGTACCATATTCAACAATGCGGTTCTCGGCCCCCGTCCAGTACTCGCCCATATATAATACCGGGTCAGAAAGCCCAAAAGGCAATAGCGTATGGATGCCGTCCTGGATGATCCTGTTTGCGATTAAATTCGCCATCTTGCCAGGCAGCCCTGAAATCGTAACCGAAATTCCCTTGTCCATCTCTTTTTTTCATCCTCCGTTTTTTAAAAAGATTTCCTTTATTACAAAAGGATAATTTAGATTAACAATTTATAAATAAAATGTCAAACCAATACTCCAAAAGAAAAAAGCCTCTTCCTAAAATTGACAATTCAAATTATAATTTTTGAATTTCTTAACAAAAGCGACCCATCCTTGACTAGGGATGGGTCGCTTAAAACAATTTTTATCGGTGCTCCCGGGGTGGGATTCGGACCCACGACCAATTGGTTAACAGCCAACTGCGCTACCGCTGCGCTACCCGGGAATAAATTAACCGTTAACTTTTGACGGCCAACGATTAACAAAATCTAAATTTTTCAAAATCCATTCACTAGATTTATCCCACTTTTTTTAGTTCCTTGATCTCCGGAAAACAAAAATGCCTTTCGGCATGCTAAAAATATACTACAGGAAAACCGCTGTAATGTCAACAAATAATATCGAAACCGCCTCTAATCCCTCCTCGGCGAGGAGAGGAAATTCTTAATAATCCTTCAACTTCTTTATGCCTTCGTGTTTCCTGATTCTTTCCAGGGCCTTCGCTTCGATTTGACGGATGCGTTCACGGGTGACATCGAATTCGCGGCCCACTTCTTCCAAAGTGTGCGCCACGCCGTCGACCAGACCGAAACGCATTTCGAGAATTTTTTGTTCGCGCGGGGAAAGCTGGGAAACGACCTCCTGGACATAATCTTTCAAAAGCTGCAGCGCGGCCGCGCGATCCGGCGTAACGTTTTTGACATCTTCGATAAAATCTTCCAAGGTCGAATCTTCTTCGTCTTCGCCGACGCTCGTTTCAAGAGAAATCGTATCTTGGGAAATTTTTATGATATGCCCCACTTTATCGATCTCTTCGCCCATCTCCGCGGCGATTTCTTCCGGCAGAGGTTCGCGGCCGAGATCTTGAATCAATTGCCTTTCGACCTGCTGGAATTTATTGATTGTTTCGACCATATGGACGGGTATGCGGATCGTTCTCGACTGGTCCGCCAAAGCGCGCGTAATCGCTTGCCTGATCCACCAGGTGGCGTATGTCGAAAATTTGTAACCCTTTCTGTATTCAAATTTTTCCACGGCTCGAAAAAGACCGATGTTGCCTTCTTGAATCAAGTCCAGAAGACTTAAACCTTTCGCGCCGGTAAATTTTTTCGCGATGGAAACGACAAGACGCAAATTCGCTTCAATCAATCTTTTTTCCGCTTCCTTATCCCCTCTTTCTTTCCGTTTCGCCAATTCGACTTCTTCCTCCGTTGTTAAGAGCGGCACCTTTCCGATTTCTTTCAGATACATCTGAATCGAATCCGAACTTAATTCCGAAAGATCCGTTACCATTTCCGGCTTCTTTCTTTCATGAGCCGTGGCTTTCGCTTCTTTGGTTATGGCCATCAATTGCTTTTTCTTTTTTTCGGTATCGATATCCAAAATACTGCCGGTATCTTCGACAACCTGCAACCCGTTTTTTTGCAACCTTTCCAAAAAAAGTTCGTAATCGTAAATATACTCTTCCACTTGCGGAAAGGCGTATAAAATTTCCGTTTCGGTGATAAAACCGCGCGATCGACCCTTGACTATCAAAGCTTCCATCTGCTCTTCGGTAGGTTTGACAACCTCAATAAGAGCCGGAGCTTTTTTTGATTCCGCCTCTTTTACTTTCTGAACCTTTTTTAAAGATTTTTTTTGAGTCGCTCTTTTGACTTGTTTCCCCGAAATTTGGGATTTCTTTTTGGCTCCGCGTACGGACGCCTTCTTTGACGTGGATTTAGCTCCTCCTTTCGGAGCAGCTTTCTTTTTTTTCTCCTTAATTGTTTTTTTCTTCTTCGCCATTTATGTCAATTCGCTTTAATTCGTCGGTTAAATACTTGAACTCTTTAATTAATTCATTTATTATCTCGTTTTCTCCCGAGCTTTCCGCTTGTCCGATCAATTTTTCAATTTCTTTCATGCGTGAGCCCAAATAGTTTCTCTTTAAAATAATTAAAATTTGAATAGCCTCCGTCCTGGCCTGCTCTCTTTCGTAATCATAAAAGTCGCGTTCCCCCATTATGGCCAATTCTTCAAGCAATTTAAATTGGCTGGGAGTTTTTTTATTTTCTTCCAACCAGGCGCGAAGATTTTCGTAATTCAACTTTCTTTCTTTGTTATCATGTTCTTCGCCGGTGTTGTTATTATAACAAATTATAAAATTTCTGTAAAGTTCACGATTGTTTACGCCCATAAATTGGTCCGGCTGTATCCGAGAGGAAACAAATTCAAGCAATTCCGGGAATTTCAGAATAAGAGCGAGCAGAGTTTCCGAGAGCTTTTCTTCGCGATTTTTCGGAACCGACCGAGCTTGGGCTGATTTTTCGGTTTGCGCGTTTACTCTTTCGGGTCGAACTTTCGCCAATGCTTCTCTTAGGGCGTATTCTTTTACGTCTATAGCTTCGCTTAACTTCTTAAGCCAAAAGTCCTGTTCAATTTTTGAATTTAACTCGGCCACAAGCGGTAAAAATTTTACGGCAGCCTTGCGCTTGTCTTCCACTTCGTCGACGTTTAAACTTTTAAGGGTTTTTTCAAGATAATATTCCATCATCGGTTTGGCTTCCGCGACCGCTTTCTCCCATCCTTCCGGATTATTTTTTATGCAGTCGTCCGGATCTTTTCCGTTCGGCACATCGATAATCTTTATATTCATGTCGGCTTGCATGGCCACTTTCATTCCTCTTTCCGCCGCCATTTCTCCCGCTTTGTCCATATCAAAAGCCAAAGCGATATTATTTGTATATCTTTTTAAAAAATTCAATTGCCCTCTTTGCAAATTTAATGGTTTCTCTTTATCGTCCGCCGTCAGTGCCGTTCCGGAAGAAGCGATAACATTTTTGAAACCGTGCTGATGAGCGGTTATTACGTCCATTTGGCCTTCGACCAAAATTGCCAAATCCTCTTTTTTTATTTCCATTTTCGCTTTGTCCAAACCGAACAAAATTTTGCTTTTGTCATAAACCATGGTTTGCGGACTGTTGATATATTTTCCTTGCTTCTCGTCTCCGCCGGGCAAAACGCGCGCGGTAAAACCGACGACGCTTCCGTTCAAATCTCGGATCGGGAACATGACTCGGCCGCGAAAACGATTATAAAAACCGGACATTCTCTCTCTCTTGACGCTCATGCCGGCCAAAAAAATTTCATTATCGCGGAAATTTTTCTTGCGCAATAAATTTAAAAGATCTTCCCATGAATCGGGGCTGAAACCGATTTGCCATTCTTCGATCGTTTCTTCCGTAAGGCCTCGCCCCTCTAAATATTCATACGCTTTTCCCCCCGTTTTGGTTTCTGTCAAAACTTTGTAATAATAACGGGCGGACAAATCGAGAATGTCCGAGATCCGATTGCGTTCGGAAGCTAGTTTTGGATTCTGCCTCGCGAGTTTCACTCCCGCTTTCTGGGCAAGCACACGCAGAGCCTCCGGAAAATCTATGTTTTCCATTTCCATGACAAAAGAAAAAATATCGCCGCCGCGGCCGCAACCGAAGCAATGCCAAATTTGCTTTTCCGGACTGATCATGAAGGAAGGAGATTTTTCATGGTGAAAAGGACAAAGGGCGCGAAAACTCGTTCCGGCGGCTTTAACCGGGATGTATTCGCGGATGACGTCCACGATATCCAATCTTGATTTTATTTCTTCGGATGGCTGCATACTAATAAACACGAATTTTAACGAATATGACACGAACGAAACGAATTAAAATTCATCTTTAATTTTTTAGCCAATATAGATTTATTACAAAGTTCGTTAATTTCGTGTTGTATTCGTTACTTTCGTGTTTGTTCACCAGAACTTCCACCAGCTTTTTTTCTTTTCTCTTTTTACACCTTCGTAATTTCGGTTGCCACCGATTCTGTCGATCAAATCTTCTGATTTACTTTCAGAGGCATGCTCAAGTGTTTGGGTAATAAATTCTTTTATTCGCGTAATTTCACTTTCGACAACTTCGCCGTCGTGTTCGGCGTTGTGCATGTGGGCGCCTTCGTAACTCGCTTGTTTTTGATCCAAATGCAAATTGAAAATCACTTTCTCGTCCTCTTCTTCTATGTACATATGAAGACGCGGGTAAAAATCGCGAGTCAAACGGCGGACGTAACTTTCATGACCGGTGCGGCTGTCGCGAATAAAACCGTAACCGGCGCGCCTGATAAGCTGGTCCGGATTCATGGTTAAATCTTTTTTATTTAAAACTAGCTTCATTCCGTCTTACTTTAGAGATTGTTTTAGTATTTCCACTATAAACCAAAAAGGTAGATAGGTCAAAGCCGCATAGCCAACGGGACCGGGCGGGAGCTCCCATGAAGAGCGAATTTTCGCGCGATCTTAATTCGTTTGAGTGGGTTCGAGATGATGTTCAATTATGTTTGATTTTTTAATGAGAGTATGCTATTATACTTTCCCATAATGTCATTTGATCTTTCCGAAAAATATTTATTAAGGAGGGTGTGCGGATGTCCAAAACATTTTTTAATTTGACACCTACCGGAAGCGGAGCGGTAAATCCGGTAAAAATCAAAGAAGAATCCGTTCTGGCGATTATGAAAGGCTGCTTCAGGGTTATGGAAAAACTTATAAAAATCGAAGACAAGATAGAAGTCATTAATGTCTCGTTCAAGCAACCTCTTCCCGCTCCGACTCCGCCGATTATGACTCTTGTCGCGACGATCGCTCTTTTCGGCGAGAAATTCGATGTCGAATGGTTTATGACTGATTTTGACCAGAACAAAAATCTATCCGATCTTCCGAAAAATATCGAGGAAAAATTCACCTGCGCGATTCTCGACGGAATCAAATCGAACTTGCAATCCCGAAAAACGCGAACAGAGACGGAATTGAATGCGTTATTAAAAAATATCGAAGAATTAAACCGTCTCATTTGCGATTGACTACGCCATGTTTTAAAAAAATAAGGCATCCTTATGCGGAATGCCTTTTTATTTTTTTCTTTTTGGAATGGAAAAAATTATTCCAGACCTCTTTGAACTTTTGAAGATAGATTTTTGTTTCGCGGAGGAGACGATTGCGAGCGGCTCTTTTCCATCCCCCGTTGTAGGAAGCGGCGATAAACAACCGCTTCAATTCCGGCCTATTACGAAAGTAGTTCAGACGAGCCCGATCAAGACTGTCGAGATCGGAATCAAAAAGGAGAAATGAAGCCATGGCCGCGTTGACGTGATTTTCGGTACCGAAAAGAAAATTCGGACAAATTCGCGCTCCCGAATATTTTTTGCAAACAAGAGCGTAAGACGGCCGAGTGAACTGAAAAAGTCCGCGCGCGCCCGCCGGCGAGCCGCAAAACCGATAAGCCTCTTTTCCGTTCAAAGCCAGCGTGACCAGAACTTTGTCGATAAGGGGCGTAATCGACTTTCTCGCCCTTTCCAAGGCGTTGAAATCGTCCGGATCCATATGCTCGATCAAAGCGATGGTAAACGGCACATCGAGAGGAACGGTATCGGCGACTAGTTTGCCGGGGTAAGCTAAAGATTTTACTCTCCATTTTCTTAGTCTCGCTCTTGCTTCCGCGACAACGGATCGCAAATAAGCCGCGCCCATTTTTCTTATTGCCGGAGTATTCATTCTCGCCGAATACGGGATATAGACCGCCTCGCGAATTTGTCCGCTCCTTTCTCTTGTCGCTCGTTTCATGGCCAAAATTTTGCATCCTTTGTCCTTAATACTGAAAGCTGTCCCCATTCCCCGCTTAAGGTTGTCGAATTCGATTTTATATTTTCCCAAAACCTCGCCGGTATGGAGAATTTTCACGATTTCGATTTTACCTTTCCGGTTACGAACCGCCAGAAGGACGTCCGCTTTGCAGATTCTCCCGCCGCAGACTCGGTAGCCGGCGGTTTGGTATCTAAGCGCTTCCTTAGCCCTGGCGATATCGGCAAAAACTCCTCTTTCCGACGCCCCGCAAACGGAGGCGAAAAAAAGAATTGTGAAAAGAACAACGGCTTTTTTCATGTCCGCCTCCTTGGATTATTTTTTAAAAACTTAACACGATTTGCGAATCATGTCCATGTTGACAAAATTGATTTTAAAATTTAAGCTAAAAGAAAAACGAAAGGGGACAAAATAATGGGAGAGGGCGGAATAACGTTCATTCCTCTCGATCAATTCGCAAGCGGCGAATGCAAAATTTGCGGCGGTTCGTCCACGGGGTATGCTCACCTCACATACCAATCGCCCGGCGGACATTCCATTACTGTTAAAATCGAAATCTGCGATGCCGCAAATTGCAGACTTGAGGCAACGGAAAGGACCAAGGGTGTTTGCGGTATAAGCCCCGCGCCTTGAGAGTAAGTTGCCGAAGACCACACATGATCTGATGGTCTTCTTTTTTTATTGACAAAATCTTGAATTTACTTTAATTTAAGAAAAAAGAGGAGGACATAAAATGATAATAAAGGTCTATCGCGAAAAATGCGGGGATGGAGAATGCTCTTCGTGCGGTGGAGCGGCGATTTACCTCCTTTCGATCGGAAACCGTAAAAAGCCTTCGTGCGATAATGAAAGTTGCATCGCCGCAGTCGCAACGGAACTTGAAAAAGAAGCTGCGGCTGAAATTTCCGAAGCCGCCTAAAAAAGCTCCCGAAAAAGGAGCTTATTTTTATTTCTGACTTTTCTGAATTAATTCCATTTCAATAAGAGGAAATTTTTTCCCATTAGGCAGTTCTTTATAATAAAAAGGTTTATCCAGAATAGAAAAACCGTTCTTCACGTAAAAATTTATGGCCTTTCGATTAAACGAAGCCGCTCTTAATTTTATGTCTTTATCTGCGCCAAGCCATTGGACACATCTTGTTAATAACTTTTTGCCCACGCCTTTTCTTTGGTACGCAGTCAAAACATAAATAGCCCCGATTTTATTTTTCACTTTTTCTTTTTTTGCAGTACAAATCCCGATTACCTTTTTATCTGATTTGGCAACGCAAATGTAATCACATTTTCCATTCGAAACAATCGCTTTTCTCCATTTGGCCAATTTCTTTTTACTATCAAAATCCTTTGACAAAATATCTTTTTTGCCGATTCTGTATTTTTTATTTACGTAGGTAGTAAGCCAAGTTTCTTTAAGCAAGGAGGCTATTTCATTTTCATCTCCCAAAACCGGTTTGGTGATTTTTATATTTGCGGTCATGATTAAAATTTAAAACTAAAGGCAAAAAATCGATCCGCAAGGCAGATCTCCGTCCAAATACCATTTACCTTGATATTTAACAATTTTAATCGTCTGGCCGGATTTTGTTTTGCAAATTCCGTAATCATAGGTTCTTTGGATCAGTTGAACGCAGCCTCTGAAAGCGTAATAATTTTCAAAAGTGCTGTGCGCTTTTCTTAAAACAAAGAATTGCTCGGCTCCGAGCGCGATCAATATTATAACGAGAATGCCTGCGATGATTAAAAATTTTTTCTTCATATTGTTTATTAATTTATGATTATTGATTTGAACCAATAATAAATTTCGCTCCGTAATCAGGCTGCCCCTTTACGGCGCTTTTCGCGGTCAAACCCAGTTCGCCATGGCCGTCCATTTCGTAAAAATACGACCAGCAATCGGAAGTCGACTGGAAAGCTTCGCCGTAAGTGCCGGCATTCGATATCCAGGTGGAAGTGGCGTTGCCGCTCAAGGTTTTAAACTGAAGATTATGATCTTTATCGGGATAAATATCTTTGGGCAGATTGACGAAAAGCCGAGTCGTTTCCGTTACCTGTTCGGTCGATCCGTTCGGTACGCCGGCGCAAAGAAGAATTTGATCGTTGGCCGGAAGCGAATTAAAACTGACCGGTTCGAGCGGTTTTAAAGGATGGCCGGAGATAATTTTATCTACTTCTTCAAACCCGGCCGGAAAGGCGTAGTTATAACGGGCGGGCAGAGCGAAGACGTAGCGTGCGTTAAAATTGAGTTTTAACGGATTAATCGGCGCTGCGCCGATATGGAATTTGTCCCTTTGCGTCTCGTCCCATTGCGCCAAGGTAAAAATCATGATCGGGATGTCCTGGTAAGGCTTCTTTTGCGTCCACTTCGGGTTACGGATAGAAATTTCCGGTCCGCGCTCACTTGGAACATCTCCATTAGGACCAATGGCATATCCTTCCCATGTGCTTGCCACAATTGAGTAGCCTTTCCAATCTTCCGGCAAAACAAAACGAAAACCGTATTGAGTATTTACGTATTCGACCGCATTGGATGAGGTTGCGACTTGATTTGAAGAGGTGGCGGTTTGGTTCGTAGATGTTGCCATCTGATTCGAAGAGGTTGCCGTATTGTTCGTTATTTGATTTACAGATTTATGTTTTATAAACCAAGCGTACGTCCCGGTGCCGATGATTAAAATTATTATAATGGCGATGAATACGTTTTTGTTCATAATTATTGTCTAACTCTCATCACAAAAACAACGTAACCTTTAAAAATTTTCTGCACTTCTTCCGGCGAAAGGCCTATTTTTTCGGGAGACACCAATTGGTCGGCGATTTCGGAAAAACCATGCTGTTCAATTTTAAATCCCAAATTTTCAAAAAACTTTCTTCCTTCTTCCGTATTATTGAAACTGTTTTCATCGACATCGATTCCCGATAATTCCTTGACTGTTCTCTTATTTTTCTCTCTTTCTTCTTCAGAGGCGAACACTCTCTTTAAAGTGATATCGGGCGTAATCCAGGCTCCTCCGAATTTCTCAAGCAATTTACGGACGTTATTGGCCACTACGGCCTTCTGATCAAAATTCAAATAACGCATAAGGCCCTCACTGACTACTACAATCGGTTTTTGCTCAAAGTATTTTGTCGATTCGCGCAAGGAATCAAAATCCAAAGCGTCTCCGTTTTCAATGTGCAAATTCTCAAAATTAAAATTCAGTCCTTTGATTATTTTCCTTTTGCTTTCGGCCATCGCGGGCAAATCGACTTCGACATAGCGCAAAGCCGGATTTTCTTCGACCATGGCCATACCGCGCGGCGAAAGCCCGGCGGCGATTTCCAAAATCTGATCTGTTTTATTTTCTTCGAATAATCGATCGGCCAGTTTATATCTGGCTTCAAATCGCGGCGCCATTCTTGTTCTTACCGTTGCGAGATATTTTGTCCCCTCCGGATCTGTCGGTTTTATCGATTTTTCCAGTTCATGAAAAATTTCCGGCGCGTATTTAATATCGGAAAGGGTACGCAAGTACGCCACGCCCCAAGCGGTAGGGCCGATTTTTTCGTAATTGTTATTTTGTTTGATTTTTTTGATCATATTTTAAAAATTTTTAAATTACATTTTAAAATAATAAACGGGAATGAGCGCGACGATGACGGCGACAATTTGCAATATGAGTATTTTTAAAACTTTTTTTGGACTTTTTGGAAGCCATCTTATTAAAAAGAAGATTATGACCGGAACCTGCCCGGCCATAAACAACTGAAAAAGATGCGCGGCTGTTCCTTCGTCCGTTTCATGAATAATTCCGTATTTGGCGAAATGAACCAGCAATACGGCTAAAGCGATAAAGGACATCGCTATCGGAAGCCAAGCACTGGGTTTTTTTATCAGTAAATTCATATGATTAATACATCTTCAAAATCGCGGAATCCCTATCGGAGACTCCGCCATTTCGTTTGCCCGCCCCATCGAACGTAAATCTCCGCCTTTCAATTTTTCCAAAATGTTTTTTATTTTTGAATCGCTTTCTTGCGCCACCCAACGATGAGCGGCAAGACAAGGGTCAGAAAATAGTATGCATACACATCGAGTTTGTAGTATCCGTCTGCCGGCTTGAACGCTTTGACAATAAATAAGTAATCAAAAACGACAGCGATCAAAACCCAAACGGCGGCTAGCCGTGCGTAATACCCGAATGAATCCCCTTGGATTTTCTTAATCAATACCCAAAGCGTGATAATAACGCCGATCGGCATAATAATCCATCCAACTATAGAGGTCGGCGCAAGTGCAAAAAGAATGATACCCAATCCGTAACCGATAAGCCAGAGAATGAATCCCCAACCGAATGAATCTTTTAAAAATTGTTTATTCATATTTTTTCGCAACCGAATCTACGATGGAATTCGGCCGATTTTTAAATCCTCAGCGCTTTAAGACGATGTACAAGCCTACCAGCATCATGACTAGGCCGAATATCTTTCGCAAAATTCCGTCGGAAAGATCGATGGCGATTTTCGATCCCAAAAAACCGCCGACAAAAAAACCGATGCAGATTAAAATGGCCACCGGCAAATTGACAAACCCCTGCCTGTAATATTCATACGCCGCCAAAATCCCGATGGGCGGAACCATTAACGCCAGAGTCGTGCCCTGAGCGAGATGTTCGGAAAAACCGAACAAAAAAACCAAGACCGGCACGATTATCACGCCGCTGCCGATCCCAACCAGTCCGCTGGCCGTTCCGGCGATTAAACCCAGAAATATGAACAAAACGCCTTGTAACATAATATTTGTTCTTGAAAATTAATTTAATTGCCGACCCATGCGAAATCGGCGGCATTATTTTTTTCTCGTTAAATTTTTATTTATGTGTTTAAAATTCTAATTGATATTTTCTTGGGGCAAAATTCCGATCGCGGTCGGATTATTTTGAAGCGCGGTTTCTTTTCTGTCCAATAATTTGTAACCGATGATTTTCAAATAATCGGTTATCACGAAAGCGATCAAGGCGTAACCCCAAACGAAAAGTGCCAGTTTCCAGCCGATCGGCGACACCCACCATCCGTACACAACCAGAAGAGTCGCCAAAATTTTAGTAACCACCGCCGACCAAAGCAGAGCGCTACCCGGCTTGATGGACCAAAAATGCTTACGGGTACGGGTAACAAAGATCGTCAAATGCCCGGCCACGGCCAGTTTCAAAAATATAAAAGATTGAACCATGGCGGTCGACAGATGTAAAATCTTCTGGGCGATATAAAATATACCAAACGAAGACGCGACGCCGATAAGCCCCAAAAAGGTGGACATGGCGAGCACGACTTTCATGTTCCATTTTTCCGGCTTGTTTGAATAGCGGACATTGTCATAAGCTATGGCCATGATCGGCGCGTCGTTAAACAACGCCAAAAGAACGATCATTATGGCGGTTACCGGATAAAAATTAAACACCAAAATGGAAAGAGTTATAAAAAATAAAACACGGATGGTTTCGGTTATGCGATAAATGGCATAACTGTTCATGCGCTGAAATATTTTACGGCTTTCCTTAAGAGCGTTGATAATAACCGAGAGCCCCGACAGAGTAAGAACGATGTCGGCCGCCGATTTAGCGGCATCGGTCGCGGCCGCTACGGCTATTCCCGTATCGGCTTTCTTGAGCGCCGGCGCGTCATTCACTCCGTCTCCCGTCATGCCGACAATATGATCGTGACCCTGGAGCAATTCGATAATTCTGTACTTATGCTCCGGATAAATCTGGGCGAAACCGTCGGCTTTTTCGATAATCGCTTCCGCTTCTTGATCTGGTTTGTCCGCAAACGAATCGGCCGTCAGGATGTTGGTGCCCATATGAACCTCTTCGGCTATTTCTTTGGCAATGGCGACATGATCGCCGGTAATCATTTTGACATCTATACCCATGGCTTTGGCGGTTTCGATAGTCTTGGCCGAATCTTCGCGAGGCGGATCGAAGAATGGTATCACGCCCGTGAATTGCCAAGCGCCCTTTCCGTCGCTTTTCGCCACTCCCAGCGCGCGATAACCCCTGGCGGCCAGCGCGTTAACCTGTTTTTCCATTTCAGCGCCGACCTCGTCTTTGTTGTCAGACAAAGATAAAATCATCTGGGGTGCGCCTTTAGTCACTTTGAAGTCGACGTTATCGGAACTTGAAATGGTCGCCTCCGTCCGTTTTATGATCGGATCGAACGGTTTAAATTCTTTTATTTCGTAAGCGCCGATCGCTTTGGAAATTTCTAGCGTTTTTATCTTTTTTATAATGACATTATCGATAGGATCTTGATCTTCTTCGCGGGAAGCCAGGGCGGCGAAAAGCAATACATCGTTTTCCGTAAAATTCGCAAAAGGCTTGACCGCGGCCAAAGTCAATTCGTTTTTGGTGATGGTTCCGGTCTTGTCCGAACACAAAACATCCATGCCGGCCATTTCTTCGATGGCGGCCAGCTTGCTGACCAAAACTTTCTCTTTCGCCAATACCACTGCGCCGACCGCCATAGTGACCGTGAGCACGGCCGGTAGAGCGACCGGTATGGCCGCGATGGTAAGAACAAGAGTGAATTCCAGAGTTTCCAAGACGCTCTCGTGGCGGAAAAGAGCCACGATAAAAATAACCGAGACCAGGGCGATGGCCAAGATGATAAGATAGTTGCCGATTTTGATCACGGCTTTCTGGAAATGGCTTTGGGTTTTGGCCTCGGCAACCAGTTTTGCGGTCTGGCCGAAAAATGTATTCATTCCGGTGGCCACCACCAACGCGTCCATTTCGCCCTGACGAACGACAGAACCTTCAAAGCAGACATCCGACACGTGCTTTTCCACGGGAAGCGATTCCCCGGTCAAAGCGGATTCATCCGCCGATAAATAATCTCCGTTCACCAGCTTGACGTCGGCCGGCACTATATCTCCCAAACGCAGTCGAACTATATCGCCCGGCACAAGCTCCCGAGCCGATGTTTCCAGCCATTTCCCATCGCGAAGCACTTTTGCTTTTAACGCCAATTTTTGCTTCAGAAGTTCAATGGCGTTGTCCGCTTTATGCTCCTGCCAAAAACCGACGATGGCATTAAGAAGCAATAAAACGAAAATGACCCCGAAGTCCTCCCAACGACGGATGACGGCTGACAGAACGCAGGCAACCTCTATCATCCAGGGGATTGGTCCCCAAAAATAGCTAAAGAATTTCATGAACGGACTTACCTTTTTTTCGGAAATTTCATTATAACCGTATTTTTTAACACGTTCTCCCGCCTCCCCGCGCGTAAGACCTTTCTTGCCGGACGAAAATTTCATGAAAACCTCGTCGATCGAGGCATTTTTTATGTGATCTATATCGGACATTGTTTTTCTCATAGTATTTATTCTTGTTTTTTTATTGACATGAAATTTTTTGCGTATTTATATTTTACCTCCGATAGTCAAATTTGTATAGTGAGTAATTTTACCGCTTTAAAATAAAAACGGCATAAAAAATGCCGTTTTTTAACGCAAAACAACTGATCTTAAAATTTTGGCGGTCGTTGTGGGACGGGAAAAGGACGGGAAGAGGTATTTGGGAAATCACCAACCGCTCATCTCCAAAAAGTTATTCGACCAGGTGGCCGAAGTCATGGATAACCGCAACCGGCCGAAAAAGAAAAAACTGTATTTCCCTTACCGGGGATTATTGACATGCAATAACTGCGGTTGCCTTTTGACGGCCTCGAGGCACAAGATAAGGCATGTCTATTATTATTGCACCAATGGCAAACATACCTGCGAGGAACACAAAAATTATTTCAAAGAGAATTATGTGAGCCAAGAACTGGTCAAAGTGTTTGACGAGGTTGTTTTTGACGAGAAAATTATTGAATTGGCCTACCAGGCTAAAAAAGAAAAACTGGGGCGGGATGACGAATACCTGGCCAAGGCTCAAGAAAACCTGAACAACAGTTTAAAAACGATAACAACAAGAAAAAACGCTCTCCTGGATTTATTCCTGGACGGGAATATTGCCAAAGAGATTTACGACGAGAAAAACAAAATGCTCAATAACGAAGAAGTCAATCTGAAAAAAGAATTGAACGATCTCGAAAGCAAAAAGAGACTGAACGGGGAAGAAACTTTGGAACGGATAAAAAACATCTTTTTATTCCCGATAATCGAGAAAAAATGCTTTTTGAAAGGAGAAAATGAAAAACAGGAGAAAGTTATTAAAACTCTACTTTGGAACGCTCAAATCAAAAACAAAAAAATCGCTAATCTTCACTTCAAAGAGCCGTATAACTTGCTCGCTAAAGTCGAAGATAAAAGCGATTTTTTATCGGTGCGGAAGGAGGGGGATTCGAACCCCCGAGGCTGTTACACCTACGCGCTTTCCAAGCGCGCGCACTCGACCGCTATGCGATCCTTCCATTATTTAAAAGCTTTTTAAAGGCTTCTCCTCCTTTATAGTTTTTCATTTGCCTTTCCCTTTTCCATGCTGATTCTTTATTATCAAGCTCTTCGTAATAAACTAACTTCCACGGTCCCCTTCCTTTAGTCGATCTATTGGCTCCGCTGTTATGATGACGCAATCTTTGTTTTATATCCGAAGTTACGCCTATGTAGAATTTGTCGGAAGTCAAACTTCGTATTATGTAAACTTTGTACATATAATTTCGCTTTTTCCGCCTACGGCGGAACCCCGCCAAAGGCGGTGGCCAAGCGCGCGCACTCGACCGCTATGCGATCCTTCCCTAAAACCGTCATCCCTGCGAAAGCAGGGATCCAGAAAAAATTATTTATCTTTAAGTAAATCCTCAAACAAATCTCTCCAACCGGGATTTTCTTCTTCGATTAATTTTATTTTCCATTCTCTTTTCCATTTTTTCATTTGCTCTTCCCTTAATATCGCTTCGTTTATAGCGCCGCCAATTTCAAAATAAACTAGACGAATGTTGCTCTAATTTTTTCAAAACTAAATAAATTTTTCCGATCGGCAAACCCAAAATCGAATAGTAATCCCCTTTTATGCTTTCGATAAAAACCGCCGAACCGTCCTGCACTCCGTAGGCACCCGCTCTGTCCAAGGCCTTATCGCTTTTAAGATAGCCATTTATTTCTTTTTCGTCCAATTTTCTGAATTTAACTTTGGCTTCATCATAATCGTTTATAGCTTTTCCCGTTTTCGTGTCGAGCACGGCAAACCCCGTAACCACACTGTGTTCTTTCCCCGACAAACTTTGAAGCATTCTTTTCGCTTCTTTTTTACTCTTCGGCTTTCCTAAAAATTTATTTTTAAAAATAATGAACGTGTCGGCCCCGATTATGATTGCATCTTTATAATACCGGCTGACTTCCTCGGCCTTTTTCAATGCCAAATATTTTACCAGCTCATAAGGATTGCTCATTGCCAACATGTCTTCTTCGTATTCGCTTTCATGAATTGAAAATTTAACTCCTATCTGTTCCAGAAGCATTTTTCTTCTCGGCGATTTTGATGCTAAAATTATTTTCATTTTTTAAAACCGAAAGCCGTGAGTAAACAACACGGCTTTACTTGTATCTGAAATGAATTATTGATTCAAATATTTTTCAATTATACTTTTCATCCCTTGTGTTTGCGTTCCGTCCGAAGCCGTGAAATCTTCGAAGGGATAAGCGCCGACGACCATCTGACCATTCACGAAACTTGTCGGCGTGCCGGTAACTCCTTCGTTTTTGCCTTCGATGACTTGCGCCTGAACTTTATCTTTGTATTTTTCCGTATCCAAACATTTGTCGAATTGCACCGTGTTCAATCCCAAATCGGCGGCGTCTTTTTTAAACTGGTCGGCACTCATATTTCCATTTTTATTATCCGCAAACAGTTTGTCATGCATCTCCCAGAATTTTCCCTGCTCGCTCGCGCATTCGGACGCAAGCGCGGCCGGGAAAGCTTCGGGGTGAAAACTCAAAGGAAATTGACGAAAAGCGATGGCCACTTTGCCGGCAAAAGTTTGCTCTATTTGTTTCAAAGTATCTTCAAAGCGCAGACAAAACGGACACTCGAAATCGCTGTAAACAATAATTTTTACCGGCGCAGTCAAGCTGCCCAGGACATGGTCGCTTGCATCCATGGGCTTAACCGATTGCGGCCGGGCGCTTTGCCCTTGATTAACCGCCTGTTGATTTTCGTTCTGGGTTTCCGTTCCCGGATTGGATTTCTTGCTTAAAAAAATGATACTAAAAAATCCGATAACCAAAAGAACGATTATCCCGATGACTACATATTTGATATTTTTTTCTTTCATCCCGTTAGAAGCAGATCGCGATCAGAACTGATCCACTTTCTGCTGTAAAATTATTGTATAATTTTTTTGTATTTGTAAATTTTTATCCCACCGAAGCGATCGCGGCTTCTAACGGGATTCATAAAATTAAATGCTCCCTCCTTATTAAGGAGGGGAATTTTATAATTTAGGTTTCATTTTGCGCCAATTCGTCGCCTGCCCATAATTATGCCCGATTCTGAATAATATACCTTCATCGAATCTTTTTCCGATTAACTGCATTCCGACCGGCATGCCATTATCAAAACCGCAAGGAACGGAAATCGCGGGCAAACCGGCGAGCGATGCTCCGGTTACAAAAATGTCTTCAAGATACATTTTCAAAGGATCGGCCGACTGCTCGCCGATTTTAAACGCGACATGCGGCGAAATCGGAGTCAAAAGGCAATCCACTTTTTCCAGGGCCTTGTCCATTTCTTCTTTAATTTTCGTTCTCACTTTTTGCGCTTGCAAATAGTAGGCGTCATAATAACCGGCGGACAAAGCGTATGTTCCGAGCATGATTCTTCTTTTCGCTTCCGGTCCGAATCCTTTGCCGCGGCTTTTAGCGTATATGTCGTACAAAGAATGCATGTGCGCTTCCGGATTTTTCGACTCGCTGTATCCGTATTTGATTCCATCGAAGCGCGCCAAATTGGAACTCACTTCGGAAGGAGTGATTATATAGTAAACCGGGATGCCGTATTTTGTGTGCGGCAAACTCACTTCAATAAATTCCGCTCCCAGCTCTTTTAATTTTTCAATCGCTTTTTGGATAGCGTCTTCAACCCCTTTTTCAATTCCGGAAATGAAATATTCTTTTGGCAAACCGATTTTAAGCCCCTGCAAATCTTTCGTTATTTCTTTTTCATACGTATTTTTTTCAACCGGCGCGGAAGTAGCGTCATATTTGTCCTGTCTGTCCAAAACTTTTGCAATTATGGACGCGTCTTCTACGGTTTTCGCGATCGGGCCGGGAACATCGGTCGAGCTGGTCATGGCAATAAGACCGAAACGAGAAGAACGACCGTAAGTCGGCTTTAATCCGGTTATACCGCAAAATGAGGCGGGACAACGAATCGATCCTCCGGTATCCGTACCCAATGCAAAAAGGCACATATCCGCCGCTACAGCCGCCGCCGAGCCGCCGGAAGAGCCGCCGGGAACACGTGTCAGATCCCAAGGATTATGAGTGGGTCCGAAAGCGCTGTTTTCCGTCGAAGCGCCATGGGCGAATTCATCGAGATTGGTTTTTCCTAAAAGCACCGCTCCCGCCTCTCTTAATCTCTTTATCACCGTCGCGTCAAAAGGCGCGATATAATTTTCCAAAATTTTTGACGAAGCGGTCGTACGCACGCCTTTGGTTAAAATATTGTCTTTTGCTAAATACGGAATACCCAATAATTCTCCCTTTTCGCCTTTTGCCCGGCGTTCATCCGCTTTTTTCGCTTCAAGCAAAGCCTCCTTCTCGCAAACAGTCAAGCAGGCTTTTACTTTTTCATCGACTTCTTTTATTCGCGCCAAACAAGCCTTGGTCAATTCCACAGAAGTAATTTTCTTATTTTCGAGCATTTTACTCGCTTCTTTTATAGTTAATTCATTTAACTCTTGACCTTTCGGCATATTTATGTTAACTTATTTTGAATACTATTTTAAAACCACAGGGGAGGAATTTATGAAAAATTACTGCTCTTTAACAAATGAAGAGGCAATTAACTTAGTAATCCTTGCCCTTAAATTATCCGGATACAATAATAATCTCATCGCAGACGGGAAACTGGGCAAGGAAGCAAAAACGGCGGCAAAAAATTTTTTAAACGATTTTAAATCGAATATTGTAATGGAAACCCTATCCGCTATGGACCCGAGCAGTCATCTTGTTACTGGTACTTACCTGGAAAACCGTCTAAAAGAATTCTTTGCCGAAAACGATTGCCCTCTTGATTAAACTCCCATTGAAAGGAGTTTTTTATTTGTGTTTCTGGATTCCCGCTTTTTGCGGGAATGACATTTTTTACTCCAAAACCCTTTTTACTTTAATCTGTCCGTCTTCCAGTTCCGGCGCCTGCTTTAAGGCTGCGTCGATTTCTTTCGCATCCCAATTTTCGACAACGTCGTCGCGGAAAATATTTTCAAGACCGGTTATTTGCGCCGTCGGTTCGACTCCAGCGACGTCCACCTCTTTAAGCTGATCGATATAATTTAAAACATTCGACAGCTGACTGCCATATTTTTCCAGCTCGTCCTCGGTTAAATCCAGTCGAGCCAATTTAGCAATGTGTTCAATTTCTTTCCTGATTAATTTCATAACTAGAAAACAAAATCTTTATAGCAAATTGGAGCCCCCAAAACTTTCCCGCCCGCATCGCTATGCGAAGCATTGCGGGCAGGTTGGCTTACTTTTTGATTACAAAAAGTAAGGCCTAGCGCAGCGTTATTTTATCATTTCCAAAAATTCCTTTTCTCCGATTATTTTCACTCCCAACTTTTTCGCCTTATCATATTTCGATCCCGGTTCGCTTCCGGCCACGACATAATCGGTATTTTTGCTAACCGAAGAAGAAACATCTCCGCCCAGCTCCCTTATTTTAGCTTTTACCTCCTCTCTTGTCAAACCCTCCAAACTCCCAGTTAAAACAAATATTTTCCCAGACAGCGCTTGCTTTTTTGTTTTTTTGCTTTCTTGCTTTATGGCTAATTTTACCCCATTTTTTTCAAGTTTTCCGAGCAATTTTAAATTATGGGAATCATGAAACCATTCGGAAATACTCCTGGCCATTATAGGGCCGACATCGGCAATTTCCTCCCAATCTTCCTTATGCATGTCTTTTACAACTTTAATCAAATCATGAATTTCGACAATATTTTTTTTTGGCAACTTCGCGCTTAAGAGTTCGGCCAAATCGCCTGCCGTTTCTTCGCCGACATGCCTTATGCCCAAACCGAAAAGAAAGCGCGCCAAATCGGCTTCTTTTTTCGATTGAACGGCATTAACCAAATTTTCCGACGATTTTTCCGCGAAGCGTTCCAATGACTTAAGATCGCCCTCGGTTATTTTATAAAAATCGCTGATATCGGAAACCAGTCCGACCTTAACCAATTGTTCTATTATTTTCGGTCCAAGGCCCTCCACGTCCATCGCTCCTCTTGAAGTCCAGTGCATAAGACGGCGCAAATTGACTGCATAGCAATTTTCGTTCGGACATCTGTAAGCGACTTCGCCGGGCACGCGAACAACTTCACCTTCGCACATCGGACATTTTTTGGGAACATGGATTTCTTTTTCTTTTCCGGTTCTGAGTTTGGGCAAAACCTGCACCACTTTCGGAATGACATCGCCGGCTCGTTCCAAAATTACGGTGTCGCCGATTTTTAATTCGAGTCTTTGAATTTCGTCCATGTTATGCAGAGTGGCGTGGCTTACGGTCACTCCGCCGACGCGCACCGGCGTCAAAACCGCGGTCGGAGTCAAAATTCCGGTTCGTCCCACCTGCCAAACAACGTCTTCCACTTTCGTCGTCGCCTGCTCCGCGCTGAATTTATACGCCATCATGTAGCGCGGGCCCTTGCCGACGATTCCGAGCCGCGGCCACAATTTCAAATCATTCACGACAACGACAATTCCGTCGCATTCGAAAGGCACTTGATCGCGATGGCCTTCCCAATAATCATGAAATTTTATAACCTCGTCCAAATTTTTGCAAAATTTATTTTGTTTTAAAATTTTAAAGCCGAGCAGCTTCGTAACTTCGTGCTCTTCTTCATGTTTAGTCAGACTCAAATCGGTAACCAGGGCGTAAACATGAAAATCCAATTTTCTCTCCGCCGTAATCTTCGGATCAAGCTGTCTTATTGAACCGGCGGCGGCGTTGCGCGGATTGGCGAGAAGCGATTTGCTTTCCTTTTTATATTTTTTATTTAAATCGTTAAAGGTCTTTAAATGCATGATCGCTTCGCCTCGCACTTCAATTCTGCCGTTTTCGGCCGCATCTATGATTTCTCTGGTTTGCGCCTGATTCAAACCGATCTTCTTTAATTCCGCTTCGGCAGGGATCCTCAGTTTCAAGGGAATAGCTTCGATTGTTTTTAAATTTTGCGTGACATTTTCTCCTACTCTGCCATCGCCGCGAGTCGCTCCGATTTTAAAAAAGCCTTTTTCATAAATCAAGCTCATGGCCAAGCCGTCCATTTTTAATTCCGCGTAATAACCGCCCTCTCTCTCCCGGCTTGGAGAAGGACTGGGGGCGAGGAGTTTTCTTGTCCTCTCTTCCCAATCTCGCATGTCCTCGGGACTGAAAGCGTCAAAAAGCGAAAGCATGGGCGAAGAATGCTCCACCTTTTTAAATTTTTCCAAAGGTTTGCCCGCCACCCTTTGCGTAGGCGAATCGGACGTAGTTAGTTCCGGGAATTCTTGTTCCAATTTGAACAGTTCGTTTTTTAAACTGTCCAAAGCGCCCTCGCTGATTTCCTGGCGATCGAGAACGTGATAAAGATAACGATGATGATTTATCTCTTTCTTTAATTTTTCAATTCGTTCTTTCGCTTGTTTTTTATCCATCCCGTTAGAAGCAAATCGCGATCAAAATCTTGATCCGCATATGTTAATTTATACAATTTTCAATTTTTATTCTTAATTCTATTCCCGTGAAAGCGATCGCGGCTTCTAACGGGATCTATAAAATGCGCAAATTTACAAATTTTATGGAACCAGCGAACATGCAAATTTATAAAACAATTCGCGAGTTCGTAGATTCGCATCCAATTCGCAGATTCGTTAAGGATTGTTCCAAACCAATTCAATCGTTCTTCTTGTACCCAAATAGTCTCCTTTGGAAATCAAACTGGTATAAGTCGAAGATGCGTACTGGACATAATAGGAAGAGCCGTTTGCCAAAGTATAAGTTAAGGAGTGACAATTTCCGCAACTATCGGTGGAAAAATCTAAACATTCGCCCGCGGGCGGACAACCGCTAATAGTCGCCTTGCGAATCGTCCAAAGGGATTCTTCCGCTCCGGCTTCGGCGGCGAAATAGGCTTTTGTCGAATAACCCTGCGTTCTTCCCATGACAATGCCGGGCAAAATTATATTCGACGCTCCAAGAGTTATGATCAAGATACTCGCCAAAACCATGACGGTCATGAGCAGCGCCGTCCCTCTCTTATTTATACCCCTTTTTTTGATAAAGAGAGGCAGGGGGAATTTAATCTGTGTTATTCGCAACATGCGCATATATTCACGGGTTTGTATTTTATTCATAATATCTCGAGGAAATCGTTGTTTCCAATTTTATTTTCTGTTGCTGCTCTGCAAGGACGGTGGCCGCTTGAATATCCATATTCATGGTAACTTTCGGCTGACTGGACGAAGAATCGGTGATATTAAATTGCAGATTGGATATGTTTATATTATGAGGCGTTATGAAACCGGAAAGGCCGTCTCTCGTTATTTGAATTCCCCCCGAAACCAATTGATAGGTGGCGCAAGCGCCGTCTTTGTTTACAAAAAATAAAACGTCTTTTGCCGGATCCGTATTATATAAATCGTGAGGAGTCGGCCACGATCCCGTTCCTTGGCATGTTCCCGTGTTCTTTTGCGCCATGCGCACTTCTTTGGACATGGTTTCAAAAGCGTAACGCATGCTTTCCTGAATATTTTGCGAACTGATCGCGTTTCTCTGGCCGTCGATAACTATTTTAAATATTCCCAAAACCGAAACCATCATCAAAGAAAAAATGGCGACCGAGACGATAAGTTCGAGCAATGTTATTCCTTTTTTATCATTTAAAATTTTTTTAAACATACTGTTTAACCTGTCTTCAAAAATAACTTTTAGTCTTCTCCAAGGCTTTTCGCTCGAAAAAGATCAAAAAAATATTTTTGAGGCAGATTCAAACATACACACGGCGGTTGCGCGGCGTTATATTGCCCCGCGTACCAAACTCCATACCCTGAATTCTATTTCCAATCGTACAGATCGGTGGAGACGACATAGTCGAAATTATTGCCGCCCTGGGTCCATCGCACGTCGCAGCTCACGGACGTGGAAGCGGTGGTTGTGTTTGAAATCGTTATCACTCGTTTAAAATTGGTCGGAGTCGAACAGAAACCGCCGGAAGGATTATCGATATAAAATCCGTTCGCGTTCAAACAAAGATCATACAATGAAGAAGAGAGCGGCGGACCCGCTTCGGACGTAATGCCGTGCACATAATCCACGATATAATATCCGGGCACGCCAAAACTTTGATTCCATGTTTGATTGTTGATCCAATTCGTATCGCGAATATTTCTTATCAGTTCGATTCCTTCCTGCGCGAGCATGGATGCGATCAGTTCGTTTTTATTTATATATTGCGCTTTTATGTTTTGGGCGACGAAAGACAGAATCCCGACGAGAGCGAAGGCCACGATAAAAATCACCGCCGTCATCTCTAAAATTGTAAAACCTTTTTTATTCATAATAACGTACTTGCGCATTTTCAATTTATTTTTAATTGTCCCGACTCTCCCGAACCGAACAAGAAGAGTAAAAAGATAAATAAGAATAAATAGATTTTTCTTGTTTTTATTTTTCTTTTTGTTTTAAATATTTATAAATTTGTATTGAATTTGTAATTTATGGTGGTTAATTTACGTCGACCGTTCCCAAAAAATTTACGTTAACATTTTTCTTCATTTGTTGATTATTTTTTGAGCCCATTACGTAAATGATAGCTGACGTACCCGTGGCGTCATTGATATAAACATCCGGATCGGGTGGAAAAAATGTAATATCCGCAAAAGAAACGTCCGATCCTCCGACTGTGATCCTGTTTATCGTTTCTCCGTCCGGCAAATCGATTTTTTTGTAAAGCTCGCCGGCGTCGTAATTATGATTATTGTTCATGTCCGCGAAAATATAATAGGAATAACTGCCGACATCGAAATGAATTCCCCAACCGCCGGAAGCAGGAGCAGAGGCGTTAAAATCTTTTTCTCCCAAACTGAAATCCTCGGCCATTCTTATGTCGCTTGCCATTTTTTGCGTCGTCAGGGTCAATTCCGTTCCGCTCGTCGCGTGATAATTGGCCAAAAACAAAGAGGTGATTAACGCGATTATAGAAACACTTACGAGCATCTCGATTAACGTAAACCCCGTTAGAAATTTTTGCTGGATCTTAGGTAATTTAATCATAGCGACAAATCCGGATTTCATTCTTAACGATACGAACCATTTTTTATTTTTATAACTCATTCTTTTTAAGAAGTCCGGTTCCAATTCAGGAATCGGACTCCGTAAAAAATTATTTATTTCTTTTATTGCGTTTTCACTTCTTTCCATGTCGGCAATTTCGGGCAAGCGTTTACGGAAATCGTATTCGATTGCAAACCGTTTGTTTGGGCGACGATGTAATATTGGTAATTCGCTCCGGACGTAATATTGGTATCGCTATAATTCAAAGTTGCCGAGGGTATATTATCGGCTATTTTTTGCCAAGTGGTGTTGTCCTGGTTTCTGTAAACCTGATAGTAATTTACTCCCGTTCCGGTTTGGGTCCAACTTAAATTGACGGCATCGCAATTATAAGTCGGGTTCCCGTTCAAATAAGGCGGACAATAACTCGTGGTTATGTTCGCCGGTCCCGCCCATAAAGAATCCGTGCTCGTTCCCGTCGCTTTGACCTGAAAATAATAAGTCGTGCTCGGATTCAATAAGACGCCTCCGGCGCAACTCATACTGTCCCCCGTTAAAGAGACCGGCGGACTCGGGGTTTGACTGCAAAAATTTCCCCAACTCCCGCCGCTTGGTTCATACTGCACCTGAAAACCGGTTTCATTGTTTGACATGTCCGTCCAATTCACGGTGGCCGGCATGGCGCCGCCGATACAGGATGAGGTGGCCACGGTGCCCATAACCGGAGTGGCCGGAGGCAGATTGGCATAAACTACGTAATTTGAAAAAGAACATGTGCTAACGCAACTTCCTCCGGGACAATCTGCGGGAGCTTTGCATTGCTCTCCGGAATTTGTTCCTCCGTTGCATGAATTCGGAATATCGGAACAATTAAAACTGAGCCAACCCATTCCCGAATTGTCGGAATTTCCGTTCCAGGCGAAACCGCTGAAATTTCCGGCGGCGTCCGCCTGCATGCCTTTGCCCATCCAGTTGCCATTGGAAGTATCGCTCATTTTCAGCCAACCACCGTCGCCCAAACTCAAAACTTTGGCCCAACCCGTAACATCGCCCGTCGACGCGTCATAATGGGCCGGCGTTTGGGGATTTCCCGGGTACGGTCCGGTAGGAGCGAAATCAATCCAACCGATATTCGGATTCCAGGCGTAAGAATGGGAACTGTCGCTTCTTAAAAAATCACCGTTCGAATTCACGTTTACGCCGTAGTCGTAAAAAGGCGTGCCATCCGGAGGACAACCGGCGGGCGTGCCCAAAAATATCGTACCGTTGGTATCGCAATCGGTGGAGTTAAAACTCGTCCAGCCGTAATTAGAACTCCAAGCAAAACCGAAAACATCGTCGTTCAATCCGTAATTTTTGTTTCCCGCCATGGCGACATTAATCTGTTTTTTTGTTCTGGATCCGAAATAAACAAAAGAAGAACTCAATAAAATCGCAATCAAATACATGAAAAAAGTTATTTTCCAACTTTTGCGGGTTAGTAATTTTATTTTTTTATTTTTTTTTGATTTTGTTTTCATATTTGCTATACCGGACACGATCCGATATCCAGGGAAACTATAATTTTTAATTTTGTAATTTTTAAATAATATCCAAATTTTTAGAATTTTAAATATTAAATATTAAAAATTGTTTAAAAATTATAAAATTTAAAATTTAAACTCAATCCATTTCTAGAATTCTCCGCTATTTTTTCTCCCGGATCCAGAATCAAATTCGGGATGGCAGGTTTTCCGTTTTTTAATTTATTACATTCCGATCGACTTTAAATACCAGTTTAAAATTTTATCCCCCCAAAAAAGAGTAATAATAGCGGCGACGGACAAAAATGTGCCCAAAGGAATTTGCGATCCCCATTTTTTTTTCTTCGCCGCCATAAGAAAAATGCCGATAATGGAACCGATTAAATAGGCCAAAAAAATCGCCAAAACGATTTTTGGCCAACCGAGGCCGAAACCCATAAGAAGCCCGAGTCTTATATCTCCTCCTCCAATCCACTTTCCTTTGGAAATCACAAATTGAATAAGAAAAAAACTACTTCCTATTATACCAGAAACGAGCAAATTCTGCCAATTCGTTCCCAAATACAGATTAAAAATCAGCATCAGAATCGCCGCGGGCAAAACCACTCTGTCCAAAATCAAGTACCATCGCAAATCATAGATAAAAACGACTATCATGACCGAAATAAAAAACCAATCACGGAATAATTGGATTATGAATCTTGAATTATGAATTATGGAATCTGAAAAAAACCATAATCCATAATTCCTAATTCCTAATTCAATTCGTAGAGCCAATACAAATAATATAGCCGTCACCAATTCCACAATGGGATATTGCCATGAAATTTTCTTCCCGCAATGCCGGCACTTTCCCCGAAGAAATAAAAAACTTAGCAAAGGGATATTGTCATACCAAACGATTTGTTTTTTACATTTGGGACAATGCGACCTCTCCATCATGCTTTCTCCGGTATGCAGCCGCCAAATCAGACAATTCAAAAAAGAACCGATCAAAAGGCCGAGAATGAAAATGTAAAGGTATAAAAAAAGCATAAAATATTCTGATTCAGTAATTTAACTCAAAACTCAAATGTCAAAACTCAAAACTGCAACTTAAAACTAAAAAACCAGTAAATTTGTATTGTTTTAACTTTTAAGTTATGGTTTCGCATTTTGCGTTTTGCGTTTTGAGATTGATAAATTTTCCAAAAATGATTTAATTCCTTTGTTTCTGGGATCTAAACTTAAAGCGATTTCACCATATTTTTCGGCCAATTTAAAATTGCCGCTTTCTTTATATAAAATGGAGATGGCGAGAGGCCAGGCGGAATCCTCGGGGTTTCTTGCCATGCCTTTTTTGTTGTAAAAAATGGCCTCTTTGTAATTATGTTCCAAATAATAAGTATCGGCTATCTGCTTATACAGAAGCAGGTCGCCCAGATTGTCGTCCAAAGCCAATTTATAATAATCGCAAGCCTCGCCGTAATTCTTCTTTTTCATTTCGATATCACCCAATTTTTTAAAAATCAAATGTTCCAACCCCTTTATGGCGGCTTTGTGATCAAGGTTTATCCTCGGATCGGTCGGATCGGGGAGACATTGAACGGCTTTTAGAAAATTCTTCTCGGCCAAACCCAGATCGTTCATCTTAAAATAAAAATTCCCCAGGGCGTAATAGGTATTGGGAAATTCCGGACTGAGCGCGATCGCTTTTTTATAATCAACTTCCGCCAATTTCGCATCTTCTTTGTTTTCATAAGAAAGAGTTTGTAAAATTTCCGCCTTGGTAATCAAATCATAAATATTGTTTCCGAAGGTATCGTTTTTAAGGACGCCTTTAAAAATCTCTCCGACAGGTTTCTCGTAAAGTCGACCGTCTTGATCATTCGGCAAGCCGGAGTAAATTTCCACGTAGGTTTTGTTTAAATAATGGTCGTTTACGCCCAATTCTTTAGTATAATAATAAAATTCAAAGGATTTGAAAAAATATCCCGCGGCATAAGCCCGTTTCGCTTCAAGCAAATAAAAGTTGGCGATCAGCTCATTCTTAATCCCGCCCATCCGATAAAAACTCAATGTCGCCAGAACAACGGCTGAGATTCCCAAATAAAATTTGGAGTTTTTTTCTTTTTCCGCGGGCGGAGCGTCCATTTTTCTTCCGATTTCAAAATCGATGTTTATGATTATTATGAAAGCGGAAAAAAGCCAAAAATAAAAATTGGTCTCAAACACGGCAAATCCGAACAAAATTGAAATAAAATAACCGACAAGTCCGGACAAAAGAAACAAGTTGAATTCTTTTTCTTTGTCGTTTTTTATATTTTGAAAAAGCGCTCGAAAAACATAAAAAACCCAAACAAAATATAAGATGAAACCGATCAATCCCGTAGTCAAAAGCGAATCTAAGAAAAGATCATGGGCTCTGTCGGAAACGGATCCCGGATTTTCGTAAAGCGCCCAATCTTTTTTATAATAATTCACCAAAACATTTTGCTGAGTATCGAGACCATAACCGAAAATCGGATTCTTTTCAATCGCGGAGACGGCCGCTTTCCATGTGTTCAAACGTGAAGAAGGGCTTCCGTCTTTTAAAAAAGAAATTTTACTTGCCAAAAATCGATCTTTAGCCAACATTAAAATTAAAACTAAAATTAGAACGCCCGCGAAGGAAAAAATTTTTTTGAGGTGGGCGCGAAAAAATAATTTGCTTTCCGGATAATTTTTGAAAAGTAAAAAAATTAAAAGAGCGAGTCCGCCGACGAATCCCAAAAATCCGGAAAAACTGTAAGTAAAATAAAGAGCGAAAATTTGAATTAAAATACCGATAGAAATAAAAAACCTTAACAAAAACTTTTTTTCAATGATTAACAAATACGCTCCCAAGGGCAAAACTAAAAGCAAATAGGAAGCGAGGAAGTCCGGCTGGCCTATGGTCGAAATAATTCTCGACATGGGGTCGCTCCAGATTATCGGATCGAATCCGGAAATCTGAACCAAGCCGTAAATACCGACCAAAGTCGCGGAAAGAAAAACGGTCCAAACGATTCTTTTTATTTGGGCCTTTTCGCGAATATTGAAAAGCAGAAGGAAAAAAAACAATACATAAAAAAATTGGGTTTCCAGACCCTGAAAACGGCTGTAGGCCCCGACATAACTGATGTTAAAATTATGAGAAAAGAAACTTAAAAGAAAAACGTAGACGAGATAAATAATCGGCAGAAAAAGATACCTCGGGAAATTAAAACCGCCTATTTTTTTCCTTAGGCAAATCCGTGTCAAAGTGGAAACAAACAGAAGTAAAACCAAGATTTTAAACAAGGCTGTTTTGACCAGCTCGAAACCGTCGTCCAGTCTGAAAAAATAACCGAAAATCAAGGGAATAAAAAAAACCAGCCCCAACAGAATAACGGCGTTAAAAAGGTCTGATATTTTTTTTAGGGATTTTTCCATATTGACGACATTCTTTGCGTTTATTGTAACACAAAATAATAAAGCTCCCAAACGGAAGCTTTATTATTTTAACAGGATCCTTTTAAAAAATTATTCCAGGCCGCCTGGATTGGCGTTATGAGCGCCCGCGGCGACTCCGCCGGTTGCCGCGCCGAGACAGTATCCCAACGTATAGCTGGTATAAGGAGAAGATCCGACCGGAGTATAAGAATAAGTGCCGTTTGCCGATGTGCATGTTCCATCATAAGGGGTCGGCGCCGTCGGAAGAACGGCCATATAAGTTACGCCGCTGGCGGCGATTGAGCCTGTACTCCAATCGGTAGTGGAGGGATAACCGTTATTATCGTTATAGTAAAGCTCCAAAGCCGTTTGCATTTGCTTTACGTCGGCTATCCTTTTAGCATCGCGCGATTTTTCTCTGGCGTTGTTCAAAGCGACGACCGCTAAAGTCGACAAAAGACCGATAATCGCGATAACAACCAAGAGTTCGATCAAAGTAAAACCTTTTTTAGACATGGGGTTGATTTGCTTCATAATTCACCTCCCTTCAGGAGTCGCGAATCAATCGAATTTAAAACGAATTTAGCGAATAACATTCGCTTCATTCGCTCTGCGTTCGCTTTTATTCACGATTGTTTCACTTATCCACAATTATAACACAATTCTTTTTAAATTAATAACCTCTGAATACTTGTAAATTAGGGTTTTCTTCAAGACCGTAAACGATAACAAATTCGCTTCCGACAGAATCGGAAACATAACGGTAAAGATAGATATCGCTTCCCCCTTGAGCAGCCGGCTTGTTGGATGGATTGCTCGGATCTTGCGGCATTTGCCCGATATAAGGCCTAGAACCTCCCGCCAGGGCTTGAGTGAGAACGGTGGAATAACAAACCGAACCGTCATTGACAGTAGCCCCATAATCCGGCGGCGTACCCGTCCAGTTATCGCCGCAAACAGGGTAATAGCCGTGATCGTCATAGTACATATTAAGGGCCGTTCTAATTTGGGACATGTCTCCTTTTCGCAAAGCGTCACGGGCTTTGATTCGAGCGTTGTTTAAAGAGATTAAAGCGAGAGACGATAGAATACCGATTATGCCGATTACGACCAATAATTCAACCAAAGTAAATCCTTCTCTGCCCCGCAAAATCGCGCCGGAGTTTGACGCAAGGAAAAATCTTTTATTTGAATCTTCCTTCATGCCGAATATCACTCCTCCCGTTATCGTTTCGAGGAGTATAAATTTTTTATTCTTTTTAATATGTCTTTTTTAATCTCTTGAATTTTTTCTTCGCCGTCCATCACAAAAACTTTTCCCGCCTTTCCGGCATATTCAATAAGTGGCTCGGTTTTAGCGTGATAAATCTTGAGTCTGCGTGCGATAACTTCTTTTCTGTCGTCTTTTCTGATAAACAACGTCCCTCCGCAAGAATCGCAAATTCCCGATGTTTTAGGTTTTTTAAACGTAAGGTGATAAACTTCTCCGCACTTGCAAGCCCTTCTTTCGCCCAATCTTTTTTTCACTTCCTTGTCACTTACATTTATAAAAATAAAAACCATTTTTTCTTTTACGATTTCGGAGAGGAAACCGAACTGCCTCTTTGTCCGCGGATACCCGTCAAGAATAAAACCTTTTCTGGCGTCTTTTTCGGCTATACGATTTTTGATTATTTTAGCGACTATACCGTCGGGAACCAATCCTCCTCTCCTGGTTATTTTTTTGACCTTTTTGCCCAGATTAGTATCCAATTCTTCCTCCCTGCGAAACAACTCTCCGGTCGAAATTACAGGAAGGTTTAATTTCTCACCTAAAAGCAGCGCTTGAGTCCCCTTACCCGATCCCGGCGGACCGAAAAAAATGAATATCCTTCTTTCCATCACGTTAGAAAAGCGCTCTACGCGCTCCAATAAATTATTAAATACCCATTAGAATTAATCTTCTTGTTGTTTCTGACAAAATTTTCTAACGGATTTATAAAGTTTATACGGCCAATTTAATCGGCGGCGATTTCGGTTCTCCCGGTTTTGAAACGGGTTTTGGAATATTTAACCTGCCGGTTGAAGAATTTATTGAAACTCGCCCGTTGTTTTGAAACCTGTTTATACCGTATTTTTCTCCCAAAGAGCTGATAGATACTGAATGCTCGTTATTTTTAATTCCGAGATCTGTTCTCTCGACAGAATCAATTGAAACCGCGGATCCGTTTCCCTGGCCGCTTAAAGCAAAACCCCCGGCCGGATTTAATCCTTTAACCCCTCCGCTTTCTTCCCTCGCTCTTTCCGCCCTGATCCCGGCGATATTCCTTTTTATTTGTTCTTTTGACAAATCAGGGGTTTCCTTGGCGTCATAATTTTTTTTAATCGATGATTTTTCACTTTTCTTATAGAATTTGGCGATTTCCGCGAATTTCCTTTTGTCATTTATTGTAACGTTGCCGCTCGTGTTAAATCCTCTTTTCATCTTTAGGATTTGATGCCCGGTAAGCCCCTTATTTCTTTTTATATATCTCTCAACTTTCCCAAAGGCGTTAACGGCGGCCTCCTTATTGTCTTTCAGATTTCTGAAACTTCCCGTCCTGGTAAGGGCGGACAATTTTTTCGCGAAACTGTCGGTTCCCGTTTTTAATCTGAATTTTATTCCTTTTTGCGGTAAATATTTTCCCAGATCCATATAATTTATTATAACATAAATTAAAAATACATAAAATAGTTAGTCCTGGTTATTTTTACTTAGATTTCGCATACACCAGTTCATAAACTTAAATCTCAAAACGCAAAACTCAAAACCAAAACTTAAAATTTGAAATGGTTTTGAGTTTTTAGTTGAGTTTTGAGATTACCGCTTAAATCAAAATTTTATATTCTATTTGTAAATTCGTATTTAGATTTGTAATTTGTAGGATACAAAAAAACCAAACTTCCGATTGAAAGATTGGCTTTTTAAACCTTTTCTGCACCGCGTTCAGTCCGTATCTGTCCGCGTTTTAATACCCTTCGTATTCGCGCATGGTCAACTGCGATTCGACGGCTTTTACCGTTTCGATAACGACGGCGACGACGATCAAAAGACTGGTACCGCCGATTGTTAAGGACTGAATCCCCGTAAAATAACGCATGATTAAAGGCAAAATCGCTATTATGCCCAAAAACAAAGCGCCCGGGAAAAGGATTTTATGCGTGGTATCGGCCAGATATTCGCTTGTGTGCCTGCCCGGCCGGATTCCCGGAATAAACCCGCCCTGCTTCTGCAAGTTTTCCGCCACTTGAGTGGGGTGAAAAATAACTTCCGTATAGAAATAGGTAAAAGCGAAAACCAAAAGGAAATACAAAACTCCGTAAATCAATTGATTCTGAAAAGCGCCGATCATCCACTCCGCCGCATTGGCCAGCCACTGCGTTCGTGCGCCTATAAAAAATTGGGCGATCATGGACGGAAATAAAATCACGGAAATGGCGAAGATGATCGGGATTACGCCGGCCATATTGACTCTTAGAGGCAGATGTGTTGTCTCGCCTCCGTACATTCGGTTGCCCCGGATTTGTTTCGCGTATTGAACGGGGATATTGCGTTGACCTTCCGTAATTATGACCACTCCCACGGTCGTAACTAAGGCTATGATTATGAATCCGATAATCAAAAATAAATCGGCCGATGTCACGGTTGCCAAAGTGTTTGTTATCGATTTTAACGCTCCGGCTATGATACCCGCGAAAATGAGCAAAGATATACCGTTGCCGACATTTTTCTCGGTGATCAATTCGCCGATCCACATCAAGAAAATTGTTCCCGCCGTTATTGTTATAATCATGCTGATCAAATCAAAAGCGGAAATGTTGCCCAAAATCGCCTGAGAAGAACGCTCCAAGAGAGTAATCATACCGAAAGCCTGAAGAGCCGCCAAAGGAACCGTGGCCCACCTTGTCCACATGTTAATTTTTTGTCTCCCGTATTCTTCTTTCTGCATTTCTTCAAACTCGGGGATAATCATGCCTAAAAGTTGAAAAATGATGGATGAAGTGATGTACGGAGCCACGCCCATCATGACGACGGAAAAATTCTGCATCACTCCGCCAGAAAAAACATTCAATAAACCCAAAATTTGATTGGATGCGAAAAGATTTCTGAGAGCGGCCACATTTACGCCGGGTATCGGTATATGAGCTGCCAAACGAAAAATAACCAACATAACCAAAACGAAAAGAATGCTTTCTCTTAAATCCTTGGCCTTCCAAATTTGTATTATTTTATTTAGCATAGTTGCTTAGTTAATCGGTTGAATGGTTAGACGGTGCATCAGTTAAACGATTAAGCAGTTTCTTTGCTTTATATAAGAACGTAATTGAGTAACACTTATAACCGAATAACTTAGTAACCAATTAACCGATTAACTGCTTAACCGACTTGCTCATCTTCACATTTTCAAATTTTAAGCCTTTTACCTTCAATTCGCCTTTGCCTAAAATTTTTACTTCGGCATTCTTGTTTTCAATCAATCCCTTTTTCAACAGATTGGCCGGACTGACAATTTCGTTATCTTTGAAATTCATATTCAAATCGATCAAATTGACAATCTGGTCTTTGGGTTTTTTCGATTTAAAACCGCGATTTTTCGGAATGGAAAGAAGTAAAGACTTCATGCCCAAACGTTTCAAATTCGAAACTCCGGTTCTCGCTCTTTGGCCTTTCATGCCCCGAGTACTATAAGTGCCGTGACCGGAAGAATTTCCTCTCCCGACTCTCTTTCTTTTTTTTACCGATCCTTTGGCCGGTTTAATTGTGCTTAAAGACAACATAAATGGTTATTGATTGGTTGATTAGTTAGTCAGTTAAATAGTTAAACAGTTTCTTTATTTTTACGTAATAAATTTAAATCGAGTAACATTTATAACCGAATAACTGAGTAACCGATTAACTGCTTAACTGATTTTTTCTTCTTTCTTTACTCCGACTCTTTTCAAATCTTCCAAAGCTTTTATTAAACATTTTACATTATTTACTTTGTTGTTTGTGCCTAAAATTTTACTGGTGACGTCTTTGACTCCGGCCAGTTCGAAAATAACGCGAGCCGCCCCTCCGGCGATTACTCCTCTTCCTTTTTTTGCCGGTTTCATCAGAATTTCAGCCGCTCCGTATTTATAATGCATGGCGTGCGGGATGGTATCGTTGACCAACGGCACATTGATCATTTTCTTTTTCGCCTTATTGACCGCTTTTTGAACGGCCATGGTGACATCCGCTCCCTTGGCCAAACCGATCGCTACTTTTCCTTTTTTATTGCCAATGGCGACACAAGCGCGGAAACGCATCCTTTTTCCTCCGGCCATAACGCGAGTCACTCTCGCGATATCAATAATTCTTTGTTCAAATTCTTCAGCCGGTCTTTCCTCTCTTCTCTCTTCTCTCCTGCCTCTCATTCCCGGTCGCGGCCGCCCTCTTTTTTCGCCATAAACGGACTTAGCCACGGCTTCTTTGGCTTTGACGTCTGTATTCTCGATTTTCTGCTTTTGATTGTCCTTTTTTTCTTCGGTCATAATTTTTTTGAGATTTTTATGATTATTGGAATAATTGGGATAATTGTAATTTTTATCTCAATCATCCCGACAACCTCCACAATCCCAATTATCCTAAAATTTTAATCCGCCGTCCCTCGCTCCTTCCGCGACCATTTTTATTCGGCCGTGATATTTGTTGCCGCTTCGATCGAAAACGACCGTATCGATTTTTTTTTCCAAAGCCTTTTTGGCGATCAATTTTCCCAATTCGAAACTAATCTCGGTTTTTTTGCCTTTAGCTTTCACTTCCTTCGAATGGGCGGCCAATAATGTTTTGCTCCGGGTATCATCGATAATTTGCAAATACATTCCGGTGTTTGATTTGAAAACGCTTAACCTGGGCTTCTCGGAAGTACCCTTAATCTTAGCCCTGACTTTCGCATGCCTTCTTTCTTTTTTTAAATTTTTTAAAATTATTTTATCCATATTATTTATTTGCTTTTAACCGCCGTTTTCCCCGCTTTTCTTCTTAAAATTTCATCGGCATATTTGATTCCCTTGCCTTTATACGGTTCGGGTTTTCTGATCTTTCTGATTTGAGCGGCGATTTCCCCAACTTGTTGTTTGTTGGCCCCCGACAGAGTAATAATATTGGCTTCGACGGCCGCGGAAACGCCTTGCGGCAAAGAAAAATTCACTTGATGGGAAAAACCGAGATTTAAAACCAATTTGTTTCCGGACAAACTTACTCTGTATCCGACTCCGTTTATTTCCAATTTTTTTTGAAAACCATTATTGACACCGTCAACCATGTTGTTGACAAGGCTGCGATAAAGTCCCCAAATTGCTCTTTGTTTCTTGTCTTCTTTATCGTTAACCGACACGACGATTTCTTTGTCGCTTAACTCAAGTTTGGCCAATGGATTAATCTTTTCCTTTAATTCGCCTTTCGGTCCCTTGATAACCAAAAAACCGTTCTCAATTTTAGCTTGAGTTCCGCTTGGCAATGCAATTGGTAATTTTCCTAAACGTGACATAAATGAATTTTCGATTTTCGATTGCCAATTTGCGATTTTTTTAATTCGCAAATTGTAATTCGCAAATTGTAAATTTTCTAATATATTTCACAAAGCACTTCTCCGCCGATTTTTTTCTTTTGCGCTTCCTTATTGGTCATAATGCCTTGAGAAGTCGAAATAATAGCCACTCCCAGATCATTTAAAACTCTGGGCAACTCCGTTTTATTTTTGTAAACTCGCCCTCCGGGTTTGCTGATCCTCTTGATTGAGGTAATGGCCGATTTTCCGTTCGCGTCATATTTTAAAACTATTTTCAATTCGTCAAAAACGGCCGTTTTATTTTTTTTCTCGGCGCCTTTTACCACTTCCACTTTTCCGACCCAACCTTCTTTTTCCAAAATTTTGGCAATATTAAATTTCATTTTGCTCATAGGCAAAACTACCTCATCTTTCCGGATGGCTGAAGCGTTTCTTATTCTTGTAAGCATGTCTGCAATTGGATCTGTCATATAAATTTAAACACTAAATTAACTAATAATTACGAAATAAACGAAATCGTTGCTCGCCTCTGGTTTAAAATTCCTTTTCTTCGTGTTCATATTCGTTCTGTTCGCGTTTTATTACCACGAAGATTTCGTTATTCCCGGCAAATCACCGTTCGAAGCCAATTCTCTGAAGCAAATTCTGCACAAATCAAAATCGCGCATATAACCATGGTTGCGGCCGCAACGCCAGCAACGTCTTATCTTACGCGTTGAATATTTCGGTTTTTTCTTCGCTTTTACGATTAAAGCTGTTCTTGCCATATAATTTATAATCCTAATGACCCGATTATTATTGAATGTTCCAAATATTTTTATTTGGAACATTCGCGGATTCGCATTATTTTAGATTTGTTTCTTTTGTGCTCTATTCGTTTTTATTCGTGTTTATTCCTTCCGGAACGGAAAGCCAAACAATCTGAACAATTCCAATCCCTCTTCTTTCCCTTCCGCGGTTGTGGAAACGGAAACTTCCAAACCGTAAATATTTTCCAATTCCTCGGCCCGTATTTCCGGAAAAGCCAAATGCTCTTTGAACCCAACCGTTAAATTTCCGGTTCTGTCCACCTGTTTTTCGTTTATTCCTCTAAAATCGCGGACGCGAGGGAAGGATACGTTCAATAATTTTTCCAAAAAGTCGTACATTCTTTTCCCTCTCAAAGTCGCGGTCGCGCCGATAATCATGCCTTCTCTTATCTTAAAAGAAGAAATGGACTTTTTCGCTTTGGTCATAATCGGCTTCTGGCCGGTGATTCTCGTTAAAACGCTCTCTATGCCGTCAATGAACGCCTTTTCTTTGGCATGTCTTCCAAAGCCGACATTAACGACAACCTTTTCGATTCTCGGTATCGCCATTACGTTCTTATAACCGAATTTTTCTCTCAGTTTCGGAACAATTTCTTTTTTGTATCGTTCTTGTAAATTCATCCCGGTTAGAAGCAGATCGCGATCCAATAAATTTGATCTGCATTATTACTTTTATTAAATTTATAAATTATCGATGACTTGTTTGCATTTTTTACATACTCTGACCTTCTTTTTCCCGCCTTCAATCGTTTTAAACTCAACTCGGGTCGGTCTGTCGCATTTGGAGCAGACGAGCATTACATTCGATAAATCGAGCGGCGCCGGAAATTCGATCCTCTGCCCCTGCTCACCCTCTCTTCTGCGTCGCATATGTTTAATAAGCAAATTTAGGCCTTCAACGCTGACACGATTTTCTTTGGGGAAAATTTGTAAAACTTTTCCGATTTTACCCTTATCTTTTCCCGCCAATATTTTTACCTTGTCGCCTTTTTTTACGTTTACCATATTTATAATGAATGACACTAATCCGCAAATCTGATTTCTGCATTCGCAATTGGCGGATTGGCAGTTATTCGCATATTAACATAATTCTATAATACTTCGGGGGCGAGCGAAGCGACTTTGGAAAATCCCGCTCTCTTCACTTCTCTCGCTACGGGGCCAAAAACTCTCGTTCCTTTCGGCTCTTTTTTATTTTTATCGATTATAACGCAAGCGTTCTCGCTGAATCTCAAATAACTCCCGTCTTTCCTCCCGATTTCTTTCTTGGTTCGGACAATGACGGCATGAACAACATCGCCTTTTTTGACGGCCGAATGCGGAACGGCTTCTTTTACCGCGCAAGTTATGATTTCTCCGATACGGGCGTATCTTTTTTTATAACCGCCCAAAACTCGGATGCACATCACGCTTTTTGCTCCGGTATTGTCCGCGACTTTTAAAATTGTTTGATTCTGTATCATATAAATTATAATCTATAATCCCAACGACCCGAATTATATTTAGTACACTACTCTCCATTTCTTGTCTTTCGATAATGGCCGGCATTCGACAAAAGTAACTTTATCTCCGATCTTAAACCGGTTCTTTTCATCATGCACTTTGTATTTTTGGCTCACATTGTATCGCTTTCCGTATTTCGCGTGGGTCTTGACTTGAGTCGCCAAAACAACGATTGTTTTATCCATTTTATCGCCGACGACCACGCCACTGAATCTGCGTTTCAAAACTTTATATGAATTTTTTACTGTTTTTTCCATAGTGTTTAATTACTTTTTTACTTCTTCCTTCGCTTCTTTTTTATTCAAAAGAGTTAAAATTTGGGCGATTGTTTTTTTAACCGCTCTGATTTCTCGGATATTTTTAAGCTGCTTGCTTGCAGCCTTAAAACGCATATCCCGAATTTTATCGCGAGATTCCGATAATAATCTATGCAATTCACTTTCGGTTTTTCCTTTTAATTCTTTTAATTCCATACATCGCTAATTTAAACTAATTTAGAGAGAATTTGGCGAATACTTATTTACTGTGTTAGCCTTATGTTCGCTCGCGTTTGCGATTTACTTTGTCACAAATTTGCTCTTAACGGGCAATTTGTGCGAAGCCAATATCATGGCTTCTTTGGCCTGATCTTCCGGGATTCCTTCCATCTCGAACATAATCATGCCCGGCTTAACGATGGCCACATAATGATCTACCGGACCCTTGCCTTTGCCCATGGGCATTTCTCCGCCCTTCTGGGTTATGGATTTGTCGGGGAAAATTCTAATCCAAATTTTTCCGCCTCTCTTTATGAATCTTGTCATCGCTCGTCTTGCCGCTTCGATTTGTCTTGAGGTCACCCAGCAAGCTTCCATGCTTTTCAAGCCGTAACTCCCGAAAGCCAAACTTACCAAACGGGTGGCTTTGCCGCCTTTTCTTATCTTATGGGTCTTTCGATATTTAGTTTTCTTTGGCATTAACATAATTTCTTTTTGAGATTTTTGTGATTATTGAGATCATTGAGATTATTGTGATAATTGTGTTTTTCTTATCTCAATAATCTCAACGGTCTCAATGATCTCCATAATCCCACTTTATTCTACTTCTTTTTCCCAACGATTTCTCCCCTGACTTCTTTTTCCTTCTCGAACACCTCTCCTTTATATATCCATACCTTAATTCCGATCGTCCCGTAAGTGGTTCTTGCCGTTCCTCGAGCGTAATCGATATCGGCGCGCAAAGTATGCAAAGGAACTTTCCCCGAAGTTAACATTTCTTCGCGGGCGATTTCCGCGCCGTTCAATCTTCCGCTGACGATTATTTTTACTCCCAAGGCGCCGGCTCTTTCGATGCGATTGATGGCCTGCTTCATCACTCTTCTGAACGGCATTCTTTTTTCGATATCCATAGCCATTTGTTGAACTATGATCTGCGCGCTCAAATTCGGTCGGTCGACTTCGGTTACGTTTAAATTAATTTCATTCAAACGAAAATTTTTTAAAAACTTGCCGTGAACTTTCTTTTTTAAGTCTTCCGCACCGGTGCCGCCGCGGCCGATAATCACTCCCGGTTTGGCGGTAAAAATTCCTATGCCGATTTTATTCGCGTTTCTTTCGATTTCAACCCGATCAATGCCAGCCTCGCGAAGTTCTTTGATTAAAAACTTTCTGATTTGGACATCCTGTTTCAAATTGTTAACATAACCCCTGCCTTCGCCATACCATTTCGACGGCCAGGTTTTTATCACTCCCACTCTTAAAATTTTTGGATTAACTTTTTGTCCCATAATTTAATTTTCGATTTTCGATTGCCGATTTGCGATTTTTAATTCGCAAATTGCAAATCGCAAATTGCAAATTTCTTATCCGCTTTTTCTTTGAAATATTTTACCTTTAAAACCTTTCTTGCCGCCGCCTTCGATTTTCGCGTGAGCGTGTCTTCCTTCCATTCTCGAATCGGTAACTTTCTTTCCTTGTTCTTTGGTTTCAACTTCCTTTTCCTCCGATTCCTTTTTCATTTTAACGCCTTCGTCTTCCTTCGGTTTAGCGCCCAGTTTTATCGGCTCCTCGATTTTTTTCGCTTTTGCTTCTTTGCGCCCGCTTTCTTTTATTTCGGCCAAAACCAAATCGATATGGCTTGTCCTTTTTAAAATTTGACCGGCCCTACCGAAAGCTTTCGGCATCCATCTTTTTATTACCGGACCTTCGTTTACCTTTATTTCTCTGATATATAAATTATTTTTGTCCAATTCAAAATTGTTGACCGCGTTGGCAACCGCCGAATTAACAAGTTTTTCAACCGGTTTCGCGGCCCACTTTTTCGAATAAGCGAGCTGGCTCAAGGCCTTGTTTGTTTCCAGGCCGCGGACAAGATCGGCAACCAAGCGAATCTTAGTCGGTGACATTCTTATATATTTTGCTTTTGCTTTTACTTGCATATCGTGTCTATTTATTATTTCGTGGCCGGGGCTCCTTTAGCTTGTTCCTTGGCCATCTTTCCGCCATGGCCGACAAACTTTCTCGTCGGAGAAAATTCTCCCAATTTATGTCCAACCATATTTTCAACAATGAAAACCGGAATATGCTGCTTGCCGTTGTGAACACCGATGGTAAAACCGACCATTTCTGGCGTTATGGTACATGCTCGATCCCATACTTTAATAACGGTCTTGTCGCCCGCTTTTAAATTTTTTAACTTTTTCAGAATCCTTTCATTTACGTATGGACCCTTTTTTAAACTTCTAGACATATTTTTTTGAGATTTTTGTGATTACTGAGATCATTGAGATTATTGTGATAATTGTGTTTTTCTTATCTCAATAATCTCAACGGTCTCAATGATCTCCATAATCCCAATTTTCCTTTTTTTACTTCTTTCTTCTTTGAATTATAAATTTGCTTGATTTTCTTTTCGGCTTTCTTGTCTTGACTCCCAAAGCCGGTTTGCCCCAAGGCGTTTTCGGATGTTTCAAGCCGATCGGCTGGTTGCCTTCGCCGCCTCCATGGGCGTGATCTCGAGGATTCATAGCCGTTCCACGAACGGTAGGCCTCCATCCCAGATGTCTCTTTCTGCCCGCTTTTCCGATTTTCAAATGTCTTCTGTCCGGATTGGAAACCTGCCCGACCGCGCAAAGGCAATCTTTTTTTACAAGTCTGATTTCGCCGGAAGGCATTTTAATCTGAACAAAATTTCCTTCCGTGCCCATGACAAAAACCGAGTTTCCGGCTCCTCGGGCGATGACTCCGCCCTTGCCCGGTTCTATTTCCACATTATACACCGGAACGCCCGCGGGAATAAACTTGATCGGCATGGCATTGCCGTTTTTGATTTCAATCAAATCTTTTGAACTTAGAATTTGCGAGCCCACCCTTAAATCAATCGGGCAAACAATGTATCTTTTTTCTCCGTCTTTATAAGACAGTAACGCGAGCCTCGCCCCTCTGTTCGGATCATATTCAATTGCGGAAACAACCGCCGGCACATCGAATTTATCGCGTTTGAAATCGATAATACGGATATAGCGCTTAACGCCGCCGCCTCTATGTCTTATTGTAATCTTACCCTGGTTATTTCGTCCGCTGTGCTTTTTCTTGATTATCATCAAAGATTTTTCTCCAGCTTTTTTTGTGATATCGGAAAAATCGTCGAAGCTTGCTCCGCGTAATCCGGGTGTTTTTACATGTGATGGTCTTATTGCCATAATTTCTTTTTGAGCTTCTTGTGATTGCTGTGATAATTGAAATTATTGGGATGATTGCGTTTTTCTTATCTCAAACATCCCAACAATCTCAATAATCTCCATAATCCCAATTCTCTATTTTACACGCCTTCGTAAACTTTTATCGCCTGCCCTTCCGGCAGAGTAACGATGGCCTTTTTCCAATCTTTCCTTTTACCCCCGATTTTCCCTTGCGCCACTTTCTTGCCCGATACTCTGATTATGTTGACGCTGACCGGTTTTATTCCGTAAACCTCTTTTATTGCCTTGGCGATTTCAATTTTGTTCGCGTTTTTTGCTACTTCAAAAAAATATTTATTTTCTGAATTTAAAATACTCGCTTTTTCCGTAATCAACGGCTTAACCAGAACTTTATAGGCGTTACCGTACACTCTTTCTTTTTGTTCCCCCTTGGTTTCGCTTCCGCTTTCTTTTCCCGAATACAAATCTTTCATGCTCGGCTTGGCATTTTCTTTTTTTTCTTCAGTTTTCTTTTTTAATAAAGCCATAATCTGATTTTCAATTTTCGATTGTCGATTTGCGATTTTAAAATTCGCAAATTGCAAATTGAAAATTGCAAATTTTTTTATTTATACGTTTCTTCCATCTTTTTAACGACTCCGGCGGTAATTATTAAATTTCTATATTTCAATAAATCGACTATATTGATATTTTCCGAATTTATGATCTCAATACCTTTTAAATTTCTTCCCGATTTGATCACTTTCTCGTCCTTTTTATCGTTAATCATCAAGACGCTTCTCTTCTTTTCCGCCCGAAAAGCTTTTTTCTCCAAACCGGAAATGATTTGATTGAAAATTCTTGTTTTATATTCTCCCACTTCCAATTTATCCAAAATCGCCAAATTGCTATTCGCGAGCTTGTCGGATAAAACCATAAACATCGCTTTCTGTTTCATTTTTTTATTGATCTTTTTGGAAAAATTTCTTGTTTTTAACGGACCGAAAACGATACCGCCGCCAATCCATTGCGGCGCGCGGATCGAACCCTGTCTGGCGCGGCCGGTTCCTTTCTGCTTCCACGGTTTTTTACCGCCGCCGCTGACCTCGCTTCGATCTTTAGTATGCGCCAAAACCTGTCTTTCGTTGGCCAATTGGGTGACTACGGCTTGATGAAGCAGGGCTTCGTTCGCTTTTACGCCAAAAATTTTCTCGGACAATTCGATATTCCCGACTTCTTCGCCTTTCTGATTGTACAACTTGGTTGATAACATATTATAAATTTTTCAATTTTTGAAAGAGGGCCTAAACTGATATATACATATTTCCATTTACCCCCCCCTTTTTTTTCGCTTCGCAGATTTATATTAATTCTAACTTACAACTTCCTGATTCTCTTTTTTTCCTCTGCAGTCCCACTTGCTTCCGTTTTAGGCTTCCGCAACTTCAGCGGCCTCAGTGCTTTCAGTATTATTCTGTGGTTCAGACTCGGTAATCAATGGTTCAGAAATTTTCAATTCTCCTTCTCCGGAAATCATGACCAAACCGTTTTTTGCTCCCGGAACCGAACCTTTAATCAATAAAACATTATTTTCGTTATCGACGCCGGCTATTTCCAAATTTTTAGTGGTAATTTGTTCGCTTCCCATATGTCCGCCCATGCGCGTTCCTTTAAAAACTCTTTGCGGATCGGTAGCACCGATTGAACCAGGCATGCGATTCTGATCTTTATGACCATGAGTCTTGTCTTGTCCATGGAAACCATGTCTTTTAACAACACCCTGGAAACCTTTTCCTTTTGAAATTCCCGTCACTTTAATTTTATCGCCTTCGGCAAAAGTGGTTACATCAATTATGTTGCCAACTTCCAAATTTTCACCGCCCCTAAATTCTCTCAAATATCTCAAATCGGTTTTTAATTTTTCATTTTTAATTTTTAATTTGTTTAAGTGCCCTTTCTGCGGTTTCTTGATATTCTTTTCCTTTTTTTCGCCAAAACCGATCTGAACGGCTTCGTAACCGTCTTTCGTTTTTGTCTTCACCTGAACAACCGGGCACGGACCGGCCTGAACGCGAGTCACGGCGATAACTTCGTCGCCTTTCCAAATCCGGGTCATTTCTAATTTTTTTCCTAGGATAAACTTCATATGATATAAAGTCTTAAACTCCCACAAATTTACAAATATTTATAGATTTGTGAAAGGATTCGTTGATTTGCGGGAAATAAAAATACCGACCTACCGGTCAGTAATCAACATTTCACTTTTCGTGAATTAATTCTTAAATTTGAATTAAATGTTGTTGATTACCTCCGCTCTATATCTGCTCTTGTTCAACCACTTCCCTTATGGGGTTAGCTGAATAATCCGGATATAAATATTTGTAAATTTGTAACTGATTATGATTTGGATTACATTTTTATCTCCACATTCACGCCCGCCGGCAAGCTCAAGTTGGTCAATGATTCGATTGTCTGGGCGGAAGGTTCGATAATGTCAATCAATCTTTTATGAATTCTCATTTCGTATTGGTCGCGAGAATTCTTATGAACAAAAGTCGATCGGTTGACGGTGTACTTTTTCTTTTCGGTCGGAAGCGGGATGGGCCCGAAAATCTGGGCTCCGCTCCTCTTCGCCGTATCGATAATGGTGCGGGTGGACTGATCGATGATTTTGTGATCAAAAGCCTTGATTTTAATCCTGATTCGTTGCTTAAATTCCTCTTTTCTGGCGGTTTCCTCACTCGCTTTTTTTTCTTTTTTTTCTTTAACTTCGGTCATTTTTGCTAAATTTTAAATGTATTTTTTAATATTATTATAAATTTTTTAATTTGTCAACTACTTTCTCGTATCATAACATCTCGTATCGTATCGCATATCGCACTAAATAAATAATTTGGATATGTGATGCGCGATATGAGATGCGAGGTTTAAATAACCATCACAAACCCGCCCAAGGATTTGGGCGGGTCAAGGTGTTTACTTAATAATCTTAACGACGGCGCCGGCGCCGACAGTCTTTCCGCCTTCGCGGATGGCGAATCTTTGCTTTTCTTCCAAAGCAACCGGAACGATCAATTTAACTTTCAAAGTGACGGTATCGCCGGGCATAACCATTTCGGTTCCTTCCGGCAAATCGACTTCTCCGGTTACGTCGGTGGTGCGAATATAGAATTGAGGCTTGTAGCCTTTGAAGAATGGTTTATGGCGTCCGCCTTCTTCTTTAGTTAAAATATAAACCTGGGCTTCGAATTCGCTGTGCGGAGTGACTGTTCCCGGTTTTGCCAAAACTTGACCTCTCTCAACTTCGTCTTTCTTTGTGCCGCGAAGCAACAAACCGGCATTGTCTCCGGCACGACCTTCGTCCAAAGATTTATTGAACATTTCGATGCCGGTAACGACGGTTTTCGAAGTATCGCGCAAGCCGACGATCTCGACTTCTTCATTAACTTTGATAACGCCTCTTTCGATTCTCCCGGTAACGACGGTTCCGCGGCCTTCGATTGAGAAAATATCTTCAATCGGCATAAGAAACGGTTTGTCGGTGTCGCGTTGCGGTTCCGGAATGAATTCGTCCAAAGATTTGATTAAGTCCAAAATCGGCTGAGCATCGTCTCCGTTCGGGTTTTCCAAAGCTTTCAAGGCCGAACCGCGAATAATCGGAGTGGTATCGCCGGGGAATTCGTATTTTTTTAACAAATCGCGAATTTCTTCTTCAACCAAATCGATGAGTTCCTTGTCTTCGACCATGTCGACTTTGTTCAAGAACACGACTATGTAAGGTACGCCGACTTGGCGAGCCAAAAGAATGTGTTCTCTGGTCTGAGGCATGGGACCGTCCGTAGCCGCCACGACCAAAATCGCTCCGTCCATCTGAGCGGCGCCGGTAATCATGTTTTTTACATAATCGGCGTGACCCGGGCAGTCTACGTGAGCGTAATGTCTCTTGTCCGATTCATACTCTACGTGAGCCGTGGCGATAGTGATGCCGCGAGCCTTTTCTTCGGGAGCGGCGTCAATCTGATCAACGGATTTTTTTGTCGCGGTGTAACCCTTGGCCGCCAAAACGTTTAAAATAGCGGCGGTTAAGGTTGTTTTACCATGATCAACGTGGCCGATTGTGCCCACATTGATATGGGGTTTTGTTCGTTCAAATTTTTCTGCCATTTTTTTATTGCACGGCCTCCGATGTACGTCGGAGTTTTTGCCCTAAAGTTATTAAAAATATTTTAAGGCGGGCTACCAGCCGTAAAAATTAATTTTCGATTTTCGATTTTCGAAATCCATATTTATCGGTAGATTTTGAAAATTGAAAGTTGAAAATTGTCCGCTATGGGCGGATCCGCCTCGAGCGGAAAATTAAGAATTCGAAATGTAAAAAACCACAAAATCCTGCTGTCACATAAACTTCAGGACATATTTAAAATGGTACCTCTTCGAGATATTGCCTGTCCTCTTCCATAATTTCTTCCGCCGCTTCCTTTACGTTTTTAGGAATAGACCAATTGCTCTTTTTTTCTTTCCTCGTTTCGCTTTCATCGTTTTCGTTTTTTTCTTCCGGAGAAAAAGAATTTTCCGCAAAAAAACCGAAATCGTTTTCCGTTTTCCAGATGGCGATATCGCGATTTATTTTATCAAGCAGCTGTTCTTCTGTCAAGCCTCTCACTTCATTTTTTCCGATTAAAATTTTTTCGTATTCGTCCAATCCCATTACCACGTAAGTATTTTCCGGATTCACCGAATCAAAAACAATGACTCGATCTCCCGTTTTTTTGGCCAAATTAATTACTCTTTGTAATTGGTTGGACATAACGATTTATGCTTGGATGAAAAAGATTTATGTAATTTATATTACAATAAACTTTTGCTTGGGTCAAATTCAATCTAGCTTGTAGTTAGTAGGAAGTAGGAGGTAGGTAGGTAGGTAGGTAGGTAGGTAATAAGCTACGTCCTACATCCTACAAGCTACGTCCTAATTTACTTTTTCCCGTTTCTTTCCGCCATAATCTGTTCGGCTACATTTCTCGGCACTTCCGCGTAATAAGCGAATTCCATGGAATAACTGGCTCTTCCTTGAGTCATGGATCTAAGTTGCGTCGCGTATCCGAACATGGACGCCAAAGGAACTTTCGCTTTAATCGATTTTACTTGTCCGCGATCTGTCATTTCTTCGATTTGGCCTCGCTTTGAATTCAAGTCGCCGATAACATCGCCCATGAAATTTTCCGGAGTGACGACATCGACTTTCATGATCGGTTCAAGTAAAACCGGACCCGCTTTTCGTATCGCTTCTTGAAAGGCCATCGATCCGGCGATTTTGAACGCGGCTTCCGAAGAGTCGACTTCATGATACGAACCGTCGTAAACCGCGGCCTTGATATCGACCATAGGGTAACCGGCCAAAACGCCTTTGTCCATCGCTTCTTTAACGCCTTTGCCGATGGCGGGAATGTATTCTCTTGGGATAACACCGCCCTTGACTTCATCATTAAACTCAAAACCTTTACCCGGCTCGTTCTTGTCGACGCGCAACCAGCAATGGCCGTATTGTCCTCGACCGCCCGATTGTTTGATATATTTTCCTTCCGCCTCCGCCGTTTTTGTAATTGTTTCGCGATAAGCGACTTGCGGCTGGCCGACATTAGCTTCGACTCCGAACTCGCGCTTCATGCGATCGATAATAATATCCAAATGCAATTCGCCCATCCCGGAAATCAATGTCTGGTTTATTTCTTCGTCGGTTTTGACTCTGAAAGTCGGATCTTCTTCGGCCAATTTCGCCAAAGCCAATCCCATTTTTTCCTGGTCGGCCTTTGTCTTTGGTTCGACCGCGACAGAGATGACCGGTTCGGGGAAAGTGATCGATTCCAAAACGACCGGACGGGCTTCGTCGCATAAAGTATTGCCGGTGGTGGTTCCTTTCAAACCGATAACAGCGGCGATTTCTCCGGCGTAAACATCCTGCACTTCTTCCCTGTGGTTCGCGTGCATGCGGACGATGCGGCCGATTCTTTCCTTGTCTCCCGTCGAGGAATTCAAAACGTACGAACCCGATTTCAAAACCCCGGAATAAACACGGATAAAGCATAATTTCCCGACGAACGGATCGGTCGCGATTTTAAAAGCGAGACCGGCGAATTTTTCGTCGTCCGAAGCCTTGACTTCGATTTTCTTTTCCGGATCGTTCGGATCGAATCCTTCCGCCGGCGGAATGTCGATAGGCGATGGCAAATAATCGACGACCGCGTCGAGCATAAATTGGACGCCTTTGTTTTTCAAAGCGCTGCCGCAAAGAATCGGCACGATTCTGCCGGCGATAACCGCTTTTCGGAGTTCCTGTTTTAAAGCGGCGATTTCAATTTCTTCGCCCGCCAAATATTTATTCATCAATTCTTCATTGTTCTCGACAATGGCTTCGACTAGTTTCGCGCGGTACTCCTCGGTTTTCGCTTTCATGTCTTCCGGAACTTCAATATCTTCCCATTTTGTGCCCAAGTCATCGAGATAAACTCTCGCTTTCTTTTCGAATAAGTCGATGATACCCTTGAAATCCGCTTCCGCACCGATCGGCAATTGCACCGGATAAGCGTTCTTGGTCAGGCGTTCATGGATGGAAGCGACGTCTTTATAAAAATCAGCTCCGGTTCTGTCCAGTTTGTTTATGAACGCGATTCTCGGCACATTGTATTTGTCGGCCTGATGCCAAACGGTTTCCGACTGAGGTTCGACTCCGGCGACGCCGTCAAAAACAACAACACCGCCGTCCAAAACGCGCAATGAGCGTTCGACTTCGGCGGTGAAATCAACGTGGCCCGGGGTATCGATTATATTAATGCGGACATCTTTCCAAAAGCAGGTGGTCGCGGCGGAGGTGATGGTAATTCCTCTTTCTCTTTCCTGTTCCATCCAGTCCATGGTCGCTTCGCCTTCATGAACTTCTCCGATTTTATGTTTTTTCCCGGTATAAAAAAGCACACGTTCCGTAGTCGTGGTCTTTCCGGCATCAATGTGAGCGATGATGCCGATATTTCTAGTCTTTTCCAATGAATATTCTCGGGGCATAAATTGTAGTCGTCATTCCCGCGAAAGCGGAAATCCAGAAATTAAGAAATCAAAAATAAAATGTCTTTTATAGTTCTTTATTGTGCACAGAAATTTTGTAACCATCTATTTCTTCTATTGATTTTACTCCGTCGACATGTACTTTTTCGGCGATCCATTTCTCTTTGGCTAATACTTTTGCTTCATCGTCGTTTTCAGCGATAACATAGACGATTTTATGCTTTTCCATTAAATTATCGCTTGGATTTCTTCCTAGTAAAGCTACATATATTTTTTTCATAGGAGGCGATATTTGATAATTTTAAATTCGGTGAAATCAGTGCTTTCAGTGCGTTTCAATGGTTCAGATTTAGCGGGCGAAATGCGCGAACGCTTTGTTCGCTTCGGCCATTCTGTGGACGTCATCGCGTTTTTTCATGGCGGCTCCTTCGCCTTTTACCGCGTCTAAAATTTCCGCGGCCAATTTCTGGTACATCGGTTTCCCTTTTCTTTTTGCGGCCGCTTCCAAAATCCAGCGGCAGCCTAAAGCGAAGCGTCTTTCGCCTCGGACCTGAAAAGGCACCTGGTAATTGGAGCCGCCGACTCTTTTCCCGCGAACTTCAACCAAAGGAGAAACTTTTTTTAACGCTTTTCTGAATACATGTCTCGGGTCCTGTTTTGTTTCTTCTTTGATGATTTCAAACGCATCATAAACGATTTTCTGCGCAACGGTTTTTTTGCCTCTTTCCATGATAAAATTAATGAATTTCGCGACATCAACATCTCCGAATTTCGGATCTGCTTCAATTTTTCTTTTTGGTGCTGGTTTTCCTCTCATTTATTTAGATTGTAGGTTTGTAGGTTGTAGGTTGTAGACTAAAAACCTACAACCTGAAATCTATAACCTCAATTAATTATTTTTTCGCTTTTTCCCTCTTCGCGCCGTAACTGGACCTTGATTGCTTTCTTCCTTGGACGCCTTGAGTATCGTAAACGCCGCGAACGATTTTATAGCGAACACCCGGCAAATCTTTTGTTCTGCCGCCTTTCAATAAAACGATTGAGTGTTCCTGCAAATTATGACCCACTCCGGGAATATAAGCGGTTACTTCCATGCCGTTCGACAAACGGACACGAGCGATTTTTCGCAAAGCCGAGTTAGGTTTTTTCGGAGTAGTAGTCGTAACCTTAAGGCAAACTCCACGCTTAAAAGGAGCTCCATGGGGTAATTCCGTTCTTTTTCTGTGCAAAGTATCCAAAGTGGTCTCGAGAGCCGGAGATTTGCTCTTCTTTTTGGTTGTGCTTCGTCCTTTGCGAACTAGTTGATTTATTGTTGGCATACATTATAAGTCCTCTTTAATAAAAGGGAAAGGGTGATTTTAAACTAAAATAAAGCCCCCAACGGGGCTATCGTTTTAAACTATAACTAATTTATCAAAATCGAGAAAATAAGTCAAGGGATTGTTTATTTTACAAATTTATGGACAAAATTGTCTAATATAAGCTATCAATTGAATTTTATCGAATTCACCAATTGTTCAAAATCGGGTAAATATTCTTCATATGAATACAGACCGCTTTCCTTCTCTCTGAACGACGCAACTAAAATTGTTCCCTTATTATCGGAGATAATATAAGTGAGATCAGTGTAATCACCGGTTTCTTTTCCGGCAAAATAGGCCGGATAATTATTTATGACCAGAGTCTTAGTCTGCCAACTTATACCGGGGTTCGGGGTTTCCGGATCTCCAATATTATTTCTAAACCAAATTTGCGGAGTATTTGTTGCTTGAAAAGCGGTAACAACAAAGTTCAGTTGCTCATTATCTTGAGTTGTTATTATCGGCGAAGTTATTATTTTCGCTTCGTACGCGGCTCCGCCCAGACCTTCTCCCGTTTTCCATTGATTCGGATACGCAAATTCAAATCCGTATGTCTTATTTTGATAAATTTGCATAGCGGAAGAAGTTGCTGTTGAAGCCATGGTTGAGGTGGCGGTGGAAGTCGCGTTCGTCGAAGTTGAAACCGCCGAATTTATAAACGCGAAGAAAGAGAGCATTTGATTGAAAGTTTGATCCAAATTGCTGTCTCCGGAAATAAAAGAAAGCCTGAATGCATTATCATTTTTCTGAACAAAATAATTTTCGGATGCTTCGGTGGCGGAAGTTCCCGCGCACGAAATGTATCTTGATTTTGCATCGGCAATAATCGGCCCGTCCTTGTCTGCCGGGCAGCCGCCGGGATAATTTTGCTTAAAATTTTCGACCGAAGACGTGCCGGTGGAAACAGTTATACTGAAGATTCCCGGACCGAGCTCGTACGGAGTATTGCCTATGGCCACTTTATCAGGATTTTTGGCGTCAACCGGCCAATCGCCCGGGTATTTTATTTCATATCCGTATTTGGCGTTTTTATACGTTTTCCAATCGACCGCCTGATTCGCTCCGAGATATTTGAAGCTTTTCACGACTTTGTCCGCATCGCCGGGATTAACATTGTCGAATTCAAACACAAACGTTGAATTATTTTCAGTAATCGCATATTTATAGCTTGGCGGTTGACTGGCAACGGAATAAATGTCCGAGCCGTCTTCCGTTTTGCCGTAAATATTATATCCGGAAACATCATGCCCGGGAACAATATTAAGAGTGATAAAACCGTTGTTATCGCCTCCCGATCCGAAGACATAATTTTTATCGGATCCGCTTGCCGGATTGTAAATTCCGGGATAAGTAAACTCGAATCCGTATTTTTCATTTATGTACATTTCCCAAGCGGGAACAAAATTCGTCGCGACCGATCGGTTGTTTGCCGTCTCCGCTTGTGCGGGTGAATTTTTGGACGTCTGCTGTTTAATTTTTTTATAAAAATAAACACCGCCGCCCGCGGCTAAAATTAAAACCGCCGCCATTAAAATTATAGTGAGTTTTGAGAAACCTTTATCATTTTTCATTTTATAATCTTACCTCTTCGCCCCCGAATAGGCAATGGCTTTGAGGGCGTTCCAGTCCTCCGTTGTTTGGGGCAGTTTCTTGAAGACGTTTTTGTAGGTGGTTAGCGCTCTTTGTTCGTTCAGTATCGATCT
>JAJYLD010000002.1 GCA_021788015.1 bacterium
GTTTGCGTCGTCGTCGCGGTCGTGGTCGCGATGGAAAGACTTCCGTCTCCGTTAATGACCATGCCGGTCGAGGTGGAGAAGTCGGTCCAATTGGTGCGGTTGGTCGGGTCGGTGGCCGTGGCGGTTGAATTCGCTCCTCCGGACCAGCTAGATTGCACCCAGCCGTAGGTCGCGGCTTTGGACGTTTTGTCATGGAAGAAGACGGTTGAAGTCAGGGCGATGGCGATTAGAATTACGGCCGTGATTTGGTAGGAGTATCGTTTTAAAAATTTGAAGAGGCCGTTTTTGACGAATTTGTTTATGTCGTTTTTCAGTTCTTTGGGACGAACGGTGATCGTATAGTCGAGAGGGAGGTTGAAGGCGAGTTCGCCTCTCTTGGCAAGGATAGATTTTTTAGTTTTTAATTCTCCTCGACTCCCCTTGATAAGGGGGGCTTTAACTAAAAACAATCGAACAAAAAAATTTACCCATCTGCGGAACAGACGGATTTTGTTGTTTTTTTGTTTTTTTATTTTTTTGTTTTTGAGCATGAGCTCTTGATGATTTGAATTTTAATTTTTCTTTCTAAAAAATCATCTACAAATCAAAATTACCAACCTGCCGATTAACGTTGAATTGAGTTTTGCCGCATAAAATAAATTCTGCTAACATTATAGCAGAATTTGAAGCGCGGGGTAAATAGATGACTTAAACAAAAAGAGAGACGATACCTCCTTTCTTTTTTTGTGATAATTATCTAGTTTTAACCGGTTTAAATTGTTTTTCAAAAAATTTTGTCAACTCATTAATTTTTATTCTTTTTTGTTCCATGGTATCGCGGTCGCGAACCGTTACGTTTCCGTCTTTGAGAGTATCGAAATCGACGGTAACGCAATAAGGCGTGCCGATTTCGTCCTGGCGGCGATAACGTTTGCCGATATTGCCGTTGTCGTCGAACTCGGTCATGTATAACGGTTTTAAAATTTCATACGCTTCCCGCGCTTTATTTACCAGCTCCGGCCTGTTTTTAAGTAATGGGAAAACGGCGACCTTGATCGGCGCCAAACGCTTGTCCAATTTTAACACTGTTCTGGTTTCGCCGTTTATTTCTTCTTCGACATAAGCATGGTCGATAAACATCAAAAACAAACGATTCAAACCGACGGAAGTTTCCATGATGTGAGGAATGAATTTTTCTTTAGTTTTTTCATCATAATAACTCAAGTCGACGCCGGAGAATTTCGCATGCCGGGACAAGTCCCAATCGCTGCGGGCGTGTATCCCTTCCACCTCCCTGAATCCCTCCAATGATTTGAAATCATATCGAATGTCATAAGCGTCAGTTGCGTAGTGAGCGAGCTTTTCATGCTTATACCATTCGATATCGTTTTTCGCAAGTCCGTATTCCAAGTACCATTTCCATCTTATTTCTTTCCACATTTCGTATTTTTCTTTCATCATGGACGGATGCAAAAAATATTGCATCTCCATCTGTTCGAATTCCCTTGTTCGAAAAATAAACTGCCGGGCCACGATTTCGTTGCGAAAAGCTTTCCCGACCTGGGCGATGCCGAACGGCAATTTCGGATGCATCGAATCCAACATGTTTTTATACTCCAAATAAATTCCGCCACAAGTCTCCGGTCTTAGATAAACGACATTTTCTTCGGTCAAGCTTTCCGTCGGCGAACCGAGATTGGATTTTACCATCAAAGAAAAAACTTTCGCCGGCGTAATGTCGGCCGAACCGCAAGTTTGGCAAGTCAATTTTTTCGCCGCGCGCAGTTTGTCGAGTTCTTTATTGATGAATTCGAGTGAAGCCTTATCCGCGTCGACGCCATGCTCTTCCAAGATTTGATCGGCGCGCATTCTCGCCTTGCATTGCCGGCAATCGATTTGCGGATCGCCGAAATTTTCGACATGACCGGAAGCTACCCAGGTTTTCGGATGCGTAAAAATGGCGCTGTCCAATCCGTAAACATCGTCGCGCGACTCTACCATGTCCCGCCACCAAGCGTCGCGAATATTGTTTTTTAACAGTGTTCCATAATGACCATAATCGTAAGTCGCGGCCAAACCGCCGTAAATCTCCGAAGACGGGAAAACAAAGCCTCGGCGTTTACAAAGCGAAACGATTTTGTCCATCATTGTTATTTTGTTGTTGCTCATATGATTAATTACAGATACTGATATACGAATTGATACGAATGAATACTAATTTTTAAAAATATTCATATTATTAGTATCATTAGTTGCATTCGTATATTGATATCTTTATTTTTTTAAATGTTTTTTAATAAACAAAATCACCAAAACAACTATCACCGCTAAAACCGCATAATCAAATTTTCTAAAATACCCTTCCAGGCTGTTCCAATTGTCTCCCAAAAATTTGCCGATATAAGCGAGGGCGAAGCACCAGGGAACCGAACCCAAAAACGTATAAACGGTAAAATTTTTAAAATTCATGCGGGCGATTCCGGCCGGAAGAGAGATGTAGGTTCTCACGATAGGCATCATTCTCGAAAAAAATATGGCCCCGCTCCCATAACGGTTAAAAAAATTATCGGACTTTTCCATGTCATGTTTCGATATAAAAACATATTTTCCATATCTTTCGACAAGCGGCCTTCCGCCGTAATAGCCGATCCAATAAAGAATTGCCGACCCGACCAAGGAGCCGAAAGCGCCGGCGATGGTCGCGCCCAAAAGAGTCATTTTTCCTTGCGAAATCAAAAAACCGGCGAAAGGCATAATGACTTCCGAAGGCAAAGGAACGGCCGCGCTCTCGATCGCCATCATTAAAATGACACCGAAGTATCCCAAGCCGGAAACGCTTTTTATAACAAACTTTCCTAAAATTAAAATGATATCCCCAAACACAAATTTTCAATTTTCCATTCGCAATTTTCAAATAATTTAAAAATTGGAAAAATAAAAATTGTTTAAAAATTAGAAATTGGAAATTATTTAAAAAACCTCGTTCCAACAACCTAAAAAATTTAGATTGCTAGAACGAGGTTTCTTCCCCGCGGCCTGTCCCGCCAACGCAATTAGATTATTTAATCCTAAACGTTGTTAGGGCAGGTCCCGTCCCTTTGAAAAATTCTTAGAGGCGGGATTCCATCTAGCTTGCTCCCGGCCTTGAAACCCGGGGGCCGTCTTGATTCGGTAGCTTATTCCCGAAGGGAGCGAAAAGGCGCCAATCTCTTTTCTTCGCTATTACAAATTATAACAAAATAAAAATAATTGTCAAAAATCATCGCATAACGCATATCTCATATCTCATAACGTGTTATAAAATATGCGGGCATAGAAAATTTAGTGGAATTTTTTGCTGAAAGCGAGGAAAAGACGATTTCATTGTTTGAGCTTAAGCGAGTTTGAAATCGTCCCGAACGAAAGCAAAAAATTCCCTTAATTTTCTCAAGTGAGCGACTTTTTGGTTCTTTTTCTAAAAAAAGACCCTCCACGGAAGTGGCCCGAGCGGAGCTCTGCGGAGTAATTACATCTCTCTCACCGTTTCAATTCCAAGCAAACCAAGTCCGTTTTTCAAAACCCGGTTTACGGCCGCGATCAAGGCCAGGCGGGCGTTTCTTGTTTTTTCTTCCGCCTTCAAAACCGGAACGCTATGATAATAATCGTTAAAAGTTTGGGCAAGGTTAAAAAGATATTTCGCGATTTCGCTCGGATCATAATTTTCTCCCGCCCTTTCCACGGCCTCGCCGAATTTTGCCAAGGCAAGAATTAAACCGTGTTCTTTATTTTCTGAAAGCAGTTCAAAATTTGCTTTCTTGTTTTCTTGTTTTTTTGCTTTCTTGCTGATGCTATTAATGCGGGCGTAAGTATATTCAAGGTAAGCAGCAGTGAAACCGTCGAAGCGCAAAGCCGTTTCCATGTCAAAAGTGATAACCTGACGAGCGCCCACCTTCAACATTTCGAATTTGATTGTCGCGGCTACCAATTTTAAAACAACCTCACCGATTCTTTTCGTGCTCCATTCCGGATGCCTGTTTTTTGTTTCTTTTCCAACTCTTGTCTTTAATTCTTGATAGAGTTCGGTAAACGTGACCACATTCCCCGTGCGCGAAGACATCATGCCGGAGGGCAATCTGACAAAATCGTAACCCAAATGAACCATCTCTTGTTTATAACCCAGAATTTCAAGAACTTTAAAAAGCTGTTTGAAATACAGGCCCTGCCTTATGTCCACGACGTAAATTGAGGAATTCAAACGGAATTTTTTAAATTTTTCGATCGCGAGCGGCAAATCGGCAACCGGATAGAGAGCGGTTCCGTCCGCGCGCAGAAAGACAAGCACACCCAGACTAAATTCATTCAAATCGGCGATGACGGCGCCATCACTTTTAACCAAAACCTTTTTTTTAGTCAACTCTTCCACCATTTTTTTCCCTTTGTCGACAAAATCATTTTCATAAAACGTATGCGCGAATTGGATATCCAAATTTTTATAAATCAAATTAAAATAATCAAGGCTCCATTTTCTCGTTTTCTCCCAAAGCTCATAATATTTTCCTTTTCTCGATTCGATTTGCTTCATCACTTCTCCGACCTCCTGTTTTTCTTCCGGAAACTCTTCAAGCCTCCTTGTCGCTCCCGCATACATTTGACCAAGAAAATAACCTTTATCGATTTTTTTATCTTTAATCATTTTTTCGGCTCGTTTATTTTTCTTGTGATAAGTCCACCAGATCGTTTTCGCGACATGAATGCCGAAGTCGTTAATGTAAGAAACGGGAATGGACTTATTACCGTTTGCCGCCAAAATTTTAACAATCGAATCACCGTAAGAAAGGTTTCTTAAATGACCGATGTGAAATTCCTTGTGAGTGTTGGGCTGGGAATACTCGATCATGACTCTTTTTTTACCCCTCTTTTTTTGGCCAAACTTATCTTTTTCTTTTCCAATTTCCGTGACTATCGCTTTGGCCAAAGATTTTTCATCCAAAAAAATGTTTAAATACGGCCCCACCGCTTTCATTCCTTTGATTCCGGAAATTTTTATTTCCGCCAAGCTCTTGGCGATTTCCGCCGGATTTTTTCGCAAAATTTTGGTAAGATCAAAACAAGGCAAACTCAAATCACCCATTTTTTCATCAGGCGGATAAACTAAATGAGAAGGTTTAACCAAATCCCTTCCCAATTTTTTATTTATCGCCTCGGCAATATCCAATTTTAGTTTTTCCAGAATATACATGATATTTTTATCCTGTAACCTCATTCTAAATTTAAATTATAAAAAAGTCAAAATAAAAAAGGAAGCGGTTTTTTCTTCCTCTTAATCTTCATAATTAACCGGCGGATGTTCAATTTTAATAATTTGGCCTGGATAATAATTGGTTGGATATATGCCCTCGCCCTTGTACATTTCACCAGCTTCCAGTTTGGGGCTTTTGTCAAATACAAAACTTAAGCAATTCCGCCAACCCATCAACCCATTTTTAAAACACTGAAAGAGCCGCCGCATTTATCGCCTCCTTTTATAAATGCTAACTTAGCTCGCAATAATTTTTACAAACCGCCTTTTCCCTCTTTGAATTAAAACTCCGTCCGCAGTTATTTTAATTTCTTTATTAACATCTCTTATCACTTCGCCGTCAATTCTAATTCCGCCTTGCTCGATTAACCTGCGGGCGTCACTTTTTGTGCCGGCCAGATTTGCTTCAACCAATAAATCTACCAGCTTCCGGCTTCCGGCTTCCAGCTTCAATTCTAAAACTTCTTCCGGTATTTCTTTCTTTTGAATTGTTCGCACGAAGTGCTCTTCCGCTTCGCGCGCTTTTTTCTCGCCGTGATAAATTTTTACGATTTCAAAAGCCAGCCGCATCTTCAGATCGCGGGGATTAATCTTGCCGTTTTTTAATTCTTCTTGCATTTTTTTTACTTCTGAAAAAGGCAAATTAGTACAAATCTCCAAACCCACGGAAATCAATTCATCCGGCCAAGACATCACTTTGCCATACATATCACTGGGTTCTTCATCCAAGTTAATCATATTGCCCTCGGTCTTGCCCATCTTCTTGCCCGACGGATCAACTAAAAGTTTTGTGGTTAAAACAAATTTTTCTTTGTTTTTTATTTTTCGCATCAAAGTTCGTCCGGCAAGCATGTTAAAAGTCTGATCATTGCCGCCGATTTCCATATCAACATCCATGGTGACCGAATCATAAGCCTGAAAAATCGGATATAAAAATTCATTGGCGCTAACATCTTTGCCTTCTTTAAATCTTCTCTGAAACATGTCCCTTTCCAATAATCTGGAAACCGTAAAATAAGAAGCGAGTTCAAGCATATCGGACGGCTTTAATCTATTGGACCATTTTTCGTTATACACAAATCTAACGTTGGATCTTTTTAAATCTAAAATTTTCCCGATTAATTTTTTATAACTCGCCACATTTTTTTTGATTTCTTTTTCAGTTAGAGGTTTACGGGTAGCCATTTTATCGGTCGGATCTCCGATGCGGGCCGTAAAATCTCCAATTAAAACGATTACCTCATGACCTAAATCTTGAAGCTCTCTTAATTTTTTTAAGACCACACTATGCCCGATATGCAATTTACCTGTCGGATCAATGCCATTATATATTCTTAATTTTTTTCCGGATAACAAAACTTTTTCCAAAGCTTCTTTGTTGGGATAAATATTTTCCACTCCTCGCGTTAAAAATTCCTCTATTTTATTTTTATCGGTAATAATTTTCATCTCATTAAATGTAAAACGAATTTGCAAATTACATGCCAAATTCTACAAAAAAAATAAAAAATGCTAAATTGCCAAATTGTTAAATTGTCGGCTTTCAATAGTACTAACGATTTAGCAATTTAGCCTTTAAAATTAGTTCCAGTTTACAATTTTTTAAAAAAAGAGTCAATTAAAATGCGCCATAATCAACTCTGGTCACTTCCCTTTTTGACAACTCCGTCCGCTTTGATCCAAGCGCTTTGAAATTTATGATCATTTTCGTCCCTTTTCCTTTCTCGCTTTCCGCTTTAATTTTTCCGCCGTGTATCTCGACTATTTTTTTCGCGATGGCGAGACCAAGACCCGTTCCTTTGACACCTTTTATTTTTTCGTCTTTCACTCGATAAAATTTGGTAAAAATATTTTTTAAATCTTCTTTGTCCATGCCGATTCCCGTATCCTCGATAACCAGCTCCGCTTCGTTCATTTTTCTTTTTAAACCGATAAGAATCTTTCTTTCCTTGTCATTCATGTATTTTATGGAATTACTTACCAAATTTATAATCGTTTCTTCGAGTTTGTCTTTCGCTCCCGCGATGAAAATAGACGGTTCGATTTGTTTTATGATTTTTATTTTTTTGTCCTTGACGATGATTTGAAAATATTCGACCAAATCCTCAACCAGTTCGCTTAAATCCGTCGGCTCTTTTTTAATTTTTTCCTTGCCGGAATCAAGTTTAGCCAAAACCAGCATGTCATAAATAAATTTTGAAATTTTATCGAGAGAATTTTCAAAACTAAAAATTTTTTCATCCTGCGGAAACCGCTTTTTGAGCATGCTCACTTCACTTTTAATAATGGTAAGCGGGGTTTGCAAGCCGTGGGAAATTTCAAGCATGATTTGCTTTTGCTCTTCCTGCAGATCTTTTATTTTTTTCGTTCTTTCTTGTACTCTTTTTTCAAGTTCCCGAGCGTAAATTTTTTCTTTTTCATACAAAACCGCTTTTTCAAAAGCCACCGCCGCGTGATTGGCGAAAGTTTTCAATAAATTCACGTCTTCCCTCGTGAATTCTTCTCCGGATTTTTTTTCACCGGCCGCGATAAGACCGATCAATTTTTCTTTTAAAAAAATCGGTACCGAAATTTCCATTTCATTTTCATTTCCCACTTTCTCCGCATTTAAAAAAAATCTTTTGGCTTTGGCGTCTTTGATATTTTTTAACAGATAAGGAATCTCCGAGCGAATTAAAACGTCTCGATAATTTTTCAGACCGTTTATAAATTCCATCGCCTGTCTGGTTCTGATTTTATATGTTTTGTTTCCGTCGGAATATATATTTTGCCCGTAAAGTAAAATTAAAATTTTATTTATCTTAAATATCGCTTTCAATTTTTGAATCGATTTGCCCATTAACGCGTTCAAGTCCAAGTTTTTATTTAGAATTTCGCTTAATTCATGAAGCGCCAAAGAATAATCATATTTGTCTTTATAAAAAAATTTATCGGTAGCTTTTTTAAACGCTCTTTCAAGCGGGGGCACTCCAAAAATTCCGATGAGTATGGTCAGGATGTCGCTGTCATAAAAAGTAAAATGGATTCCAAAAACGGAAGAAAAAAAATGGCCGAATACAAAAACAAAAAGCAAATAAACCGCGATTATAATGAAGGTCAACGCTGAAAATATCACTCCTCTCTGGATAATCGGAGTTACGTCCATCAATCTGTGCTTGGTTATGGAGTAACTTATAAAAATCACGGTAAAAACCGAAAACAGCGGACCCAAAAAATTCAACTCGCGGATATTGAAAAATCCGGGCAAAATGGCGTTCGTGATCAAGGCCGGAATTATAAACGAACCTATTCCCAGAATCACATACTTTATTCTTAATTTATCTTCTCCTCCGAATTTAAAAATTTTTTTTATTGGAATAACCAAAATGGAGAGAATGTAAGCGACCACAAAAAAACGATAAAAAAGAAAAGCCGGGCCCAAAGTTCCCGAAATATGAAAACTGTTGGCGGAATCGACTTTTTGAACCAAAAGCGGAGTAAAAGAAATTATAAAAAAAATAAAAGGCAAAAAAAGGATAATAAAATAATGTATTGGTTTAAGCCGATTTTTATCGGGAAAAGAAAAAATGAAAAGCAACAAAAAAGCCATAAGTAAAATGGCCGTCGAAAAACTCAGTCTTCCGAAAAATAAATTGTTTCTTAAGAAAATTGTAAAATATGTGCTTAGAATCCAGGCCGCCGTCGAAAAAGAAAAGCAGGCGAAAAAAATATTTATTATCCGTTTTGAATTTTTGCTCCAAACCAAAAAGGCTAAAAAGATATTTAAAGCCGAAATAAAAAAAACTGAAAAAGATATAAGATAAAAACGCATATAAATAAAAAACCCTTCTCTTTTAATTTTACAATTTTTGGCTGAATTTACAAGAGAATGGGTTTTGTTCTAATGAAAAACTTTAAAGTCTTTCGCAACGGTTATAATAAGGGGGGTTGTAACATAACCGTTAAAGATAAGAGACTCGCCTTTATACGCGAAAGGAAATTCGAGTTTTTCATAAATCCGGCGCATATCTTCGTTGGCGAACGCCAAAATGTGAGCGAATTCGGCCCGCTTGCAAAATTCATAGATGTAGTCGAGCATTCTTATCGCGATTCCGGCCTTGCGGCATTCCTTTTTTATGGCTCCGCGGGAAATTTCCACCGTTTTTTCACGATTGAAAACGGGCGGGAGAGAAACGCTTTCTTCGATTAAAAATTTCGAATTTTCGTCCGCGGTGATCAATCTTGCGGTGCCGATAAGGCGGCCGCTTCTTTCGGCTATAAAATGGATTGACCATTTGTCATAATCGTCTCGGAGGCGCCGCGCGGGAAAATCTGCCGGATTTAAAAATCTAAGCTCCAAACAAAAAACTTCGTATCTCAATTTGAAGCTTTCCTCCAATTCCTCTTTTCGGCCGCAAATTTTAAAAATAGTTTCCACGGCGTCCTCCTTGCCTTACCACCATTTACCTTTGACGATCCTCGCTTCCATTTTTGCGCAGTCCAGATACAGATAGCCGGGCATTTCGGGTACGCGCTTTACCTTGTCGCGATTCATCCATAAACCGTCGGATAACAAATACAAAAGAACTTGAGCGGTGAGAAGGCCGGCCGCAAGCGGTGGCGTGGTGGAAATTACAGAAGCTTTTCCCTCCTTCTTCAATCTGTTTTTAACAAAAAACAAATCGGAATAATCGCCCGCCAGGCCGTATTCCGGTTCTTCGGGAACGAGTCCTTTTATTATTTTGTTCATAACCAAAGCGATGTCTCCGGGGTCGGCCGATTCGGTTACGATGCTTTTCTCGATACGCATCGCTTCTTTAAGGTCCAGACCCAAAACGTCTTCGATAGTTACTCCCTCCGGAGAAAAAAGAAAAAGCCTTGCACCGAACCCGACCGAATTCCCGTTAAAAACGGAGACTCCGGCTTTTCTCGCGGCTTGGTGAAGGAGAATTCTCGATCCGATCGCCCAAAACTCAACTTCATCGCAAATCGCGCTACAGTCTCGCACAAATTCGTCCGCATTGTCCTCCGTGATTCCTCGCGGGAAAATTGTCAATTGAAAATCGTCGGAAATCGAAAACAGTTTTTTCCCGGTTTCTTGCACCTTGGATTTGGATTGAGTCGAAATTGACGCGGCAAACTGGCGATTGATGTTTGAAATATCAAAAACTTCGGTATCGGCTATATTTAGTTTCCCGACACCCAGTCTTACGAAAATCTCGGCGAGTCCGCCGCCCATTCCGCCGCATCCCGCTATTCCGATTTTGGAGTCACGGATCAACTCCTGTTCTTCCGGCGTAATCCAACCGATATTTCGATCCGTGCGCGCGGAATAAAAATTGTCGTCTCTTCTTCCTCTGATTTCGCAAATCGTATCCCGATCAATTTTATCCGGAAAAGATTTGCGCACAATTTTGTCCATAACACCCTCCTTATGGAATTTTTAAAAAAGTGCGTTCTCTTTTTCTAAAGAGAAATTCTTTTTTAATTATAATAAAAACGAGGTCAAAAAATTTAAAAGAAAAGATAAAATAAAAATAAAAAGTCCGAGAAATTAAAAAAACCGCTTTCGCGGCTTCCAGCGAGGTTCTTTATGTTCCGAATTTATATCCCCGTCCAGGGACGGTATGAATCAGCTTAATTTTACTTTTTGAATCTATTTTTTTTCTGATGTTTAAAATATGCGATTCGACCGTGTTCGAAAACGGATCCGCGTGCATATCCCAAACATGTTCCATAATCATCCCCCGCGAAAGCACCAGGCCGGGATTGCGCATCAAATATTCCAAAAGAATAAATTCTTTTCTGGTTAAATAAATTTCCCTGTCGCCTTTTTTGGCAAGGTGTTTTTTTGTGTCAAGTGATAAATCTTTGACTCGAATCGTTTCGCTTTCAATTTGCTTCGGCCGACGCAAGAGCGCCCTTGCGCGAGCCAATAGCTCTTCGAAAGAAAACGGCTTGGTTAAATAATCATCCGCTCCGGCATTCAAGAGATCTATTTTTGTCGTTGTTTCCGATTTTACGGAAAGCATCAAAATCGGTACATTTTTACCGTCCTTTCTAATCTCTTCGCAAATCTCGCGTCCGCTTTTTTTCGGGAGCATGTTATCAAGGATGATTAAATCGTAATCGTTGGTGCGCGCAAGATAAGACCCCCCCTCGCCGTCTTCCGCCATATCGACAACAAAACATTCCGCTTCAAGGCTGACTTTTAAAAAATTCAATATTTCTTTTTCGTCTTCAACGATTAAAATGCGCATACTTGTTTTCTATTTTTTATTTTAGACAAAAATTAGAATTTGTTCAAATTTATCTTAAGAAAAACTTTATTTCATTTTTAAAAAATTTTGATACTCTTAAAATTATTTAGAGCGCTATGGGTTCGGGGGCGGAATTGAGTCCCGACAGATGTCGGGAAATTGAAGCCCCCAAAACTTTTTGCCTACTTTTTGATTACAAAAAGTAGGGCCTAGCGCAGCGTTTATCTCGCTCCAAAATTTTTAATTCTCGCCTTGGAAATATCGCCGTTCGCAATGATAATTTCTTCGCCGGTCGGCGCTTTCATGCGCACGCTTCTGATTCCGATTTTCGTGACAATACCTTCGAATTCGCCGACGGAAATTTTATCGCCGATTTTAAACGGTTTGTCGAAATAAATGGCAAAGGCGCCGATGACATCGCCTAAAAATTGCTGAGCGGCGAAAGCGACGGCGATACCGGTTATACCAAGGCCGGCGAGAAGCGAAGTAACGTTATAACCGAAATTTTCAAGAAGAAGGATGATGGCGATAACCCAAACAAAAATTTTCGCGATCCCGCTCAAAAGTCTGATTTTTTCCTCGCCTTGCCCCTTTTCTATCGCGCGATTCGCTCCGAAATCGATCAAGGCCGTTCCCGCTTTAATCGCATAATAGATAATGAAGATGACTAATAAATAAAGAAGCCACTCCTGGACAATGACATGGGTATTTAAAAAATTGGAAGCGAAATAAATTGAGACAAAAACATAAAACGGCCAGTGAATCGCTTTGACAACATGCGCCGCCATTTTAAAAGACGACACTTTGAATTTTCTTAATCGATTTAAAACTAGGGCCCTGATCATTTCCAGAACAAGCAGGGCGAGCGCGAACATGACCAAAGCGAAGATCCAATCGGCAATTCTGTTCCCGAGAATTTCCATCTGGAAAAACGGATAATTTTGCAATTGATTTAAAAAGGAGAACATATGTTTGTTTTAAAATTAATAACCCGTTCTAATAAAATAAGAACCTTTCTTTAATTTTTCATACAAATCGTCCAAAAGGTCGAGTTTTTTGTATTTTTCCAGTTCGGAAAAACCGGGAATCAGTTTTTCAATTGTTTCCTGAGCTGGGTTTTGTTTCTTTTTAATCTGTCTTTCAAAATATTTTATTTTTTCTTCTTCGGATTTTGTCCTTTCTTTTTTATGGATCAATTCGCCGGCGGAATTATCCATTAATTCATCAAAATCTTCCATAACATACTTACAAAACTCATCCCATGCTTTTCTAAAAAAGAACTCGTCATTTTCAAAAGAATGGCGCTCATCCGGAGCCGTTGTCATTTTTAGATCATTGGCTTCTTTATCAATTTCGTATCTTAAATTGGAGAGAGTACCGCTGTGCTCGTCTTTTTTTTCTAAACGTTCGGAGTCTTTTGCGATTGATTTCTTAAAAAGAGAATCCCACTTTTTAACGCCCCCTTTTGTTCTCTTGTACTCCGGGAATTGTTGCAATTGTTCTATGCTCATATTTTTTATTTTAAATTTTTAACCTGCTCTTTTAGTTTTTGTAATTCGTTTTCCCAATTTTCCAATTTTTCTTTTTCCTTGTTCACGATCGCTTCCGGCGCTTTAGCGATAAATTCTTTATTCTTCAACTTGCCTTCTCCGGACTTGATTAATTTTTCCAAATTTTCAATTTCTTTTTCAATTCTTTGTTTTTCTTTCGCTTCATCAAGCGCGCCGATCAAATAAATTTCGATTTTCTCGGTTGCAATATAAATCGCATTCTCAATTTTTTCTCCCTTTTCTTTTATTTCCAATTCACCGATTCCCGTGCGCAAATTTTTTATCAATTCCGCTTGCGATTCGATTAATTCTTTTTTCTCTCCGGCATAAATCACGGCTTTAACTTTTCGTGTCGGCTCGATTTTGTGTTCACTGCGCGCGTTGCGAATTGAAGTAATGATATTTTTTATAATTTCAAATTCATTTTTAAACTCTAAACTATCAGGGCTAGATTTTACGCCCATTAATTTATCAACGTCTTTTACCGGTTGATTGCCTCCAAATAGATCGAGGGTGTAGGAAGGCCACTTCTCGAATATCAACATTTTTTCCATCCCCATCTCTGTCCAAATTGTTTCAGTCACGAAAGGAATGAAAGGATGCCAAAGTTTTAAAATGGTAATTAAAATTTCACCTAAAATTTTATCTTTGTTTTCTGATTTTTCAAATTTACAAACCTCCAAATACCAATCCGCAAAATCGTCCCAGGTAAACGCGCGCAATTTTTCGCTCGCTTGCGAGAATTGGTAATGTTCCAAATCAAATTTAATTTCAAATTTTAAATTTTGTAATTTGTCCAAAATCCAATTATCGGCCAAAGATAATATCAAATTATTATCAAGTTGGTAATTGGTAATCGGCAATTGGTAATTGCCGATAATATATCGACTTATATTCCAAATTTTATTTACCAAATTTCGCGCGCCTTCGATTTTTTCTTCGTAAAAACGCGCGTCATTCCCCGGCGTAATTCCCGAAATCAGACTGAAGCGCAAAGCGTCGGTTCCATACTTTTCGATAATTTCCAAAGGATCGACGCTGTTGCCGGCCGATTTGGAAAATTTTTTTCCGGTTTCGTCGCGCAAGATGCCGTGAAAATATACATCTCTAAAAGGTATTTCATCTACCAAATAAGTCGACATTAAAATCATGCGAGCCATCCAAAATGGTAAAATTTCATAACCCATCTGCATCCATGAAGTCGGATGAAAAGTTTTTAAATCCACGGTTTCATTTGGCCAGCCCAAAGTCGAAAACGTCCATAAACCGGAGGAAAACCAAGTATCAAGAGTATCGGAATCTTGTTCCCAGTTTTCAAGATCACTCGGCGGATTTACGCCAACATAAATTTTATTTTCCTTGTTTTGGAATTTGGAATTTGGATACCATACCGGTATCCTGTGCCCCCACCAAATCTGTCTCGAGACGCACCAATCGCGCAAGTTATCAATCCAATTCAAATAAATTCTTTCGAATCGTTCCGGCGTTATTTTTACTTTTTGCTCCGGATTATTTCTATGGCCGGTCGTAACAGCTTCGCGCATTAAATCTTTCAGACTTTTATTTCGCCCCGGAATAATTTTGTTCACATTGACAAACCACTGAGTCTTCGGCAAGGCTTCGACAATATCGCCGAAGCGATCGGACGTACCCACGTTCTGCATGATATCTTCTTCTTTCTCGAATAAATTATTTTCTTTTAACCATTGAACAAGTTTTTCCCGCGCTTCCAAAACGGTCAGGCCTTCGTAATTTTTTCCCGCATTTTCGGTCATGCGTCCGTCTTCTCCGATTACCGGAATCAAACCGATCGGATCTTCTTTCGCTTTTTGCTTTTCGTACATTTCAAAATCGACCGCGCTGTGCGCCGGCGTCACTCCGAGCGCGCCCGTGCCGAATTCCATTTCCACGTTTTCGTCGGCAATAATTTTTATCTTCAAATTCACACCGTTACCGAAATTTTCTATCTCAAAAGTTTTTCCGATCAGACTCTTATAACGCTTGTCTTTCGGATTGACGGCAACGGCCGTATCGCCGAGCTTTGTTTCCGGTCGTGTCGTCGCGATTGTAACCGGGAAATCCTTCGTGTATTTAAAATAGTAGAGCTTTGCCGGCCGTTCGACATGAACAAGCTCATCGTCGGAAGCCGTAGACTGCCCTTTGACCGACCAGTTCACAACCCGGTAACCGCGGTAAATCAAGCCGTCGTTGTACATTTTTACAAAAGCTTCATTTACGGCTCGACCGCGTGCCTCGTCGAAAGTATAAGCCAAGCGCGACCAGTCGCAGCTCGTTCCCATTTTGCGGATCTGTTTTAAAATCGTCGATTTTGAATTTTCGGCATACTCGCGAATTTTTTCGAGTAGTTTTTCCCGGCCGAATTCTTGGCGCGGATTTTTTATTCCTTGTTCAACCAAAATTTTTTCCACCTTGGCTTGTGTCGCAACCGCGGCATGATCGGTTCCAGGCAAAAGCAAAACTTTTTTCCCGTTCATCCGCTGAAATCGCGTCATGATATCCATCAAAGAATTTTCCAGCGCATGACCCAAATGCAAAACGCCCGTCACGTTCGGCGGGGGCATCATTATAGAATAAGGATCTCGCTTTGAATAATCGGGATGATCCGGATTAAAGAACCCTGATTCTTCCCATTTTTTATAAATATCCTCTTCGAATTGTTTTGAATTGTAAACTTTGTCCATATTAAGCGGCTTTTTTAAATTTAATTTCTTGGTCTAAAATAATTTTTACTTTTTCCTCCAACTTTTTGAAATATTCTTCTTTCATTTCTTTTAAGGTATCGGCATCATTCAGTACCGGTTTTTGGATTTCCGGCACTGACATCAAGTTACCGTAATGGTACCGTTTGGTAAAATCAGAAACATTAAATTTAGAAACGGTGTAATGAATAGCACTTTCCGGAATATGCAATCTTTTTGTAAGGACATTTAAAATTCTTTGCGGGATATAACGAGAGTCGGGATAGAAAGTTAATTTGCCACCCGGTTTTAAGGCTTGCCAGGCCAAACTCAGGACATCATCGTTGGAAGCGTCACGGTTAACTTCTTCGGCGGTATTCGGGAAAGCGTCAATCGAAATCGCGTCGAACCGCTCGCCTTTCGCAACTGCATCTTTTAAAACTTGTTTAAAATCGCCCTGGCGAATATCCAAATTTAAATCCGTATGTTCACGTTTTAAATGACTGCCCACCAACTCAATCACTCCCGGATTTAATTCGGCAACGACTTGATTTTTTACTCCGAGTCGATCCAATTTTTCATTCAACAATCCGAGACCGAGACCGGCAATAAAAACTTTGCCGTTCGGATCCTTAACCGATCGCTTAATCATTTCCGCTGAATCGTTTACCCATTGCGTTTCTTCGTCTGTCATTACCGGATGATCAACTTCTTTTCCTTCTTTGTTTGGAACAGTGATATATAATCTTGTCACGCCCTGTTCGGTTACGATTCGTACCCGACCATCGCGAAAAGCCTTGAGAGCCTTTTCCGGGGCGGGAAAATCACCGGCTCTTTTTTTAATCACTTCCTCTTGAGGATTTTTTTCACTTTCGCGATAAGCCGCCATCCTCTCGGCATCTATGCTTATTTCATCCTGATAGGCTTGTCTTAAAATATTTTGGCGATAAATTTCCCGTTCAACTTCTTCCGGTTCCGGAATCCGCCCTAAAGATTGGATTAAGCCGGAAACCGTTTGTGAATACTCGGGAGTATTATCCTTTAAGATAGAAATATAACCGTTCATTCTTTTCGCCACATTCGAAATCTCTTTTTGCCATTTATTTTTAAAATAATTTTTATCTTCGCAACTCGGATCAAAATTAAGAAAGCCGCGCTCATCAGCCACATAACCCTTTCCATATCTCTCCTGTCTGTCCAACATCAAGGGGCGATGTTCTCTGCTTTTTATTGTTATATTTTCAGGCCCAAACAATGACTCTTTCATATTTATATCCTTATTGATCACGCATTAACTTTAGCAAAAAATAGCTTTTTTTGCAAGAAAAAAGGCGGGTTAAATTCGCCTAATGAACGCTTGCCATTCTCTCTAAAACCAAAACTTTATTGTCGCAATAGATGATTCCGAGAAGCATATTTTTGATATAGAAATCAAACTTTGCGTAAAATACATCTCTTTCCTCAATGCTCTCAATAATGAAATGTTTTTCCACAAAATTTGATGGTCATGCCGCGTAATACGGCCTGGGCAGATTTCATGCGAATATTAAAATCTTGCCAAACATATTCCTCCGTTTCATCCGCATGAGTGAAACCAATTTCCCAAGAGGGCCACTCGTTTTTTATGTAATGGTAAAATTCCTTGAAATCAAGATCTATGTATATTTTTTCTCTGCCATGGCTATACACCTTTATGAGAATCATCTCGGCCCTCCTTTCTTGAATGATCAATTTAAATTAAAATATCATGAGTCATTTTAAAAATCAATTTTTTAACCCAAAATCCAACCTTCTTCCGTTCTAATTTCTAAAATCGCAAATACTTTGAAAAAATGGCCATTTCAATGGTATAAAAGAAAGCATTTTTTCTCTAATCTTAGAATACAAATCATCTCTTGACATATTTATTTTAATGGTTTATCATGGATATTGTCGTTGATTCTTTAATTTAAAAAATTATTGAATAGCCAAATTTCGACAATTTAAAACAATTGAAAGAAAAAACAGTGACGTCAATTTTTAATGTCCCTGTTTTTTCTTTCAAAACGAAAGAGTGCTCTTTATACAAATTTAGCAATCCCACACCTTTTGCCCCTGAAAAATCACCCAACCCCTCTTTTCAAATAAGGAGAGCTCTCAGGAATAAAAGGTGTGGGATAGTGCTAACAGGCATCAATTCAAGCACAATACAATAAAAATTTCTATTCTATAGAGCCAATCATTATTTTCCTCTTTGGAAATAATGACATGGACTGTCCATGTAAAAAACTTTATTAGAGTTTGATCCTGGCTCAGGATGAACGCTGGCGGCGTGTCTAAGGCATGCAAGTCGAATGCTTTGCCGATTGTAGCAATACAGTTGGCGGAGCATGGCAAACGGGAGAGTAACACATTGGTAACTTACCCAGAGGACGAGAATAATCCTGCGAAAGCGGGAATAATACTCGATAAAAGCGGGGGGACAAAAGTCATTCCCGCTTAAAGCCGCAAGGCGCCCTTGGAGAGGCCTATGTCCTATCAGCTAGTTGGTGAGGTAAAAGCTCACCAAGGCTACGACGGGTACCGGGTGTGAGAGCATGGCCCGGCTCACTGGGACTGAGACACTGCCCAGACTCCTACGGGAGGCTGCAGTCAAGAATCTTCCTCAATGGCCGAAAGGCTGAAGGAGCGACGCCGCGTGATTGATGAAGCCCTTCGGGGTGTAAAGATCTTTTAACCGGGACGAAACAATGACGGTACCGGTTGAATAAGGGGCTGCTAACCTCGTGCCAGCAGCAGCGGTAATACGAGGGCCCCAAGCGTTATCCGGATTTATTGGGCGTAAAGCGTATGCAGGTGGTTTGTCGCATCTTCTGTTAAATCCCGAAGCTCAACTTCGGGGCTGCGGAAGAGATGGATAAACTGGAGACCGGAAGAGGCAAGTGGAATTGCTGGTGTAGGGGTTAAATCCGTTAATATCAGCAGGAACACCAAATGCGAAAGCAGCTTGCTTGGACGGTTCTGACACTCAGATACGAAAGCGTGGGGAGCGAATGGGATTAGATACCCCAGTAGTCCACGCCGTAAACTATGAATGCTGAGCATTGGAAGTATCGACCCTTTCAGTGCTGTCTACCTAAGTTAACACCTTAAGCATTCCGCCTGGGGAGTACGAGCGCAAGCTTAAAACTCAAAGGAATAGACGGGGACCCGCACAAGCGGTGGAGCATGTGGTTTAATTCGACGGTAAGCGAGGAACCTCACCAAGGCTTGACATCTAGCTGCAGACTCCCGGAAACGGGAGAGCCTTCGAGGGTGCTAGACAGATGCTGCATGGTTGTCGTCAGCTCGTGTCGTGAGATGTACCGTTAAGTCGGAAAACGAGCGCAACCCCTACTCTATGTTTTACTATGTCATAGAGAACTGCCCGTTTTAAGTGGGAGGAAGGCGGGGATGACGTCAAATCAGCATGGTTCTTACGCCTTGGGCTACACACGTGCTACAATGGGAAGTACAAAGGGACGCCAAATCGCAAGATGGAGCTAATCCTATAAAAACTTCCCCCAGTTCGGATTGAGGTCTGAAACTCGACCTCATGAAGCCGGAATCGCTAGTAAACGCGTATCAGCAACGGCGCGTTGAATACGTTCTCGGGTCTTGTACTCACCGCCCGTCACGCCAAGAGAGTCGGTAACACCTGAAGCGCCTTAACCGGCACCAAGGTGGGACCGATGATAGGGGCGAAGTCGTAACAAGGCATCCGTAGCGGAAGCTGTGGATGGATCACCTCCTTTCTAGGGAGATACGGTGAACGTAGCGACAGAACATTGTTCTGTCTTACAAAAATCATCTAGTCGACATTCATGATTTCCTTAAGGAATCGTGAATGAATGCAAGAATTGATGCCTGCTAGCACTATAAAGAGAACAAATAGTTTATGGGCCTATTTGTGAAAAAAAGACTGGCTCTAATTATTTGGAAACAGTCTTTTTTTATGAACAAAAACAGTTTAGAAAATTTAAAGCCAAACAACATCGTGCTTTCAACAAAAAAGGAATATGAGAACATACCTCCGGATATAAAAGAAAAAATAGAAAAAGAACTTACGGAAAATGAAATTAAAAGAAGAATTGAATTTTATAAAAGCACGATGGAATCTAATTACGCCCTAAAGAAAGATTTGGAATTATTAAACGAAAATGAATTGCGCGAGTTCGGTATCCAAGATTTAGTTTGTGATAAATATTCAACGCACCATAATGAATCCGAATCTGAAAAAAGAGCTAGAAAAAATTTAACCAAAAAAATCTTTGGCGAATAATTAAAAGTACAAAAATTTTAAATTTTGAATTGTCCCGCCACTTTATTTTTATTATTGAAGGCGGGATCCCGCCAGGGCGGTGATAATTTTGATTTTTGCATTTTGACTTTTGAATTAAATACGGACGACTAGCTCAGTTGGTTAGAGCGCGACACTGATAATGTCGAGGTCGGAGGTTCGACTCCTCCGTCGTCCACAGATACAACAATTAACTATAAACTGTAAATGTTAACCGTTAAAAGTTAATTGTTGGATACGACGCGGGGTAGAGCAGTTGGCAGCTCGCCAGGCCCATAACCTGGAGGCCGCCGGTTCAAATCCGGCCCCCGCAACAAGACGGCAAAGCCGCAATGTTCAATAATCAAACAACAATAACCAAACTGGAAATTGGTATTTGGTCATTGAAATCTGTGGACTTGCACGCCGGGGTAGCTCAGTGGTAGAGCAAATGACTGAAAATCATTGTGTCGAGAGTCCGATTCTCTCCCCCGGCACAAATATGGATTTTAAAGGCATTATAAAATTGATTGTTTTAATCCTTATTGCCTTTGCCGCTTACAATTTCGTAGACGGGTATATTAAAATTGAAAAAAACAAAAATTTCTCTTCTTTTATTCTTTATTCCAAAGAATACGTTCGTAATAATATCAAAAATACCGAGGCCTATTTCGCGGAATTAAAAAATAAAATAAATAATGGAATTACGAATAACGACGAGGTGCGGGAAAATTCGATGAATAAAATCGCGGAAGCATTGGAATTGTACAAAGCGGGAAATGAATTTTATCCCGCCGACATATATAAGCTTAAAAAAAATTATATCGATACGAAAGTTATGAACGAACCGGATTTTAAATACGCGCCGTCCCAAGACAAGTTGCATTATGAGATGTCCATAGTTTTATCAAGCGGAAAGAAATTTTTGATTAAAAAATAACCGGCGTGCGCGCCCCCCTGCTTTGGAAATATGAGATTTGTCCCGCACCATCAACGGGGATTGGCCTAGCGGTTTAGGGCGCCTGCTTTGGGAGCAGGAGACCGTGAGTTCAAATCTCACATCCCCGATTATGGTGCGGGGCGTTCGGTAGATACATTTTAATTTTCCACAAATAACTATCACAAATTCCGATAAACATCAAAAAGGACCGCTTTAGGGCGGTCTTTTTGTTTATTGAAGATTCCACTACTTATACCTTAAAGCATCTAAAGGATTTAAACGCGAAGCCTTTACCGAAGGATAGACACCGGTGACAAAACCGATTACGGTTGAAAAAATGATAATAAATCCCAGAAACCAAGGCGGTCTATAAAAAAGATTCAGAGTTTGACCGCCGAAATTTTTTGCAAGCACGTTGATGCCGAAATTCGCAATTTCACCGGCCAGATAACCGATGGTAATCCCGCCGACTCCTCCCAAAAATCCCATTAAAACCGATTCAACTAAAAACATTCTTCTGATATCGCTGGCGGAAGCTCCTATCGAACGCATAATTCCGATTTCATTGATCCTTTCCATAAGAGTAATAGTCATGGTATTGAACATGCCGATAGCGGAAACTATCAAAGCGACCATGCCGAATAAAGCCAAAATAATCTGAATAATGCTGAATATTTTTTTCGCCTGATCAATGGTATCTGACAAAGACGATACCAAGAGACCCATACCGGTAATTTCATTTCGCACATTTTCCATAACCGTATCGCTCTTTACTTTAACTTTGAGATCGGAGTAGTTATCATAATTCAAATCGGCGATCGTTTTTCTGGGAATATAGATATAACTTGTATTGTCGTCTTGCACTACGCCTTTTATCGTGTATTGTTGATTGCGCTTTACCGATTTATATTCTTGTTCTCCCGCCTGATTGTTTTGATTGTTTTGGGGCAAAAGAAGCGTTAAGCTCACTTTTTGACCGATGATTTTATCCGGATCAAAATTAAAAAGTTTGGCGGCGGCCGATGAAATGACGGCGCTGTACTCGTCATTATCGCCGAGAGTCGACCCGTATTGCGGGTTGGTTCCGCTCAAACGGAAAAAAGAGGGATCGACTCCGTAGGTCAACCCGTCTCCGGTCAAATCGCCTATACTAAATTGGGAAGTCAAACTTACGACGGGACTGGTTTCCGCAACATCGGGCAATCCGGAAATTTTTTCGAGCGTGCTGTTATCCATCACAATCGCTCCCGAGGTGCCGGGGCTTACATCTAAACTCAAAAGAGCGTCGGCGGTTGTAATTTTATTCAACACCACGTTCTGCAGTCCGTATCCCAAAGAAACCAAAAACAAAACGGTGCCGATACCTACGCTTACGCCCAAAATCGTTAAAAAGGTCCTCATCGGCCTCGTTGTAAACATTCTGGTTGAAAGCAATAATATGTCGGAGACTTTCATATGAATAATTTCTAATTTTTAATTTTATAATTTTTAACGATTTGCAATCCCAAAATTTCTTTGATTTAAAAGTTAACTCATTAAAAGTTATTTAAACCTGCCGGCAGACGGAAATTTAAAATGACAAAATTGAAAATTTTATTTTCGGCAAATATGTAAAATATTATTTATATTTTCCAAGAATAAGCAGCTCCATCCTCTTCGCGACTTTTTTCGCGCTTCTCTTGTCAAAGCCTACTCCTCCCTTTAAAACGGGGATGTCCAAATTTTTTTGGAATTTGACTCTGTCTATTTTGTTCTCGATTCTGTCTTTGATGGCGGTATCGAAATTTTTCAAAGCATTGATATTGGCAACCTTTGCGTCAAATTCATCGAGCAGGTATCGTCTGATTTGGACAATTTCGACTTCAGTGTCGACAATCTCGCCTCCAGGGGGCGTAACATCGGCTTTTTCAAGAAATTCAATTTCAGTAACGATGTCTTTAATTTTCGCGGCCAGGCGTTCCGCCGTTCTCTTGTCAAGACCCATGCCGCCTTTTTCCGCATCAATATCAAGAAAATTCATGATTTCATTGTTGTCATCCACGCCTCGTATCAATAAATTTTCCACTTTTTTTTCGATTTCATCGATTTCTTCCGTTGTCATTCCGACCAAAACTTCCAAAACTATCTGCTTGGCCTTAAAAGGAATGAGCAAACTTCCGGCCTGCGCGGAAGAAAGTCCGGAATAGGTTCGCAGTAAAAGTTCCAATTCTCGAGAAATGGACGGCCTTTCTTCTCCGCCCTCTTGTACTCTTTCCAAAGCCGCTTCTGGAGAGCGATCAACCTCTTTATTGACTTTCACGTCCGTTATCATGCCGTCTTTCATATAAAAAACGCGATGGGCGAAACGAAGATGAGCGGGATTATGAGTGACCAAAATAACGGTTTTCTTTTCCTTCTCGTTAAGTTCGCCCAAAAGAGCCATCACTTCATCGGATGATTTTGAATCCAAATTACCCACCGGTTCATCGGCAAGAAGCAATTCGGGATTGTTCATTAAAGAACGACAAATCGCAACTCTTTGTTGTTGACCTCCGGACAATTCGGTCGGCAATTTATGGGCTTGGGCGCGGACACCGAAATGTTCAAGCAATTCATAAGCTTTCTTTTTCCTTTCTTCGTATTTCGCGCTTAAAAAAATTTGGGGCAGAATGACATTATTGAGAATGGAGAGGGAATTAATCAAATAAAAGGCCTGAAAAATGATTCCCATTTTTTTGCGGTGATATTCTTCAATTTCTTTTATTTTCATGGAAGAGAGATCTTTGTCGTCAATAAAAATATTACCGTGAATGTTGGTTTCAAGACCGGCGATCGAATAAAGCAGGGTTGATTTCCCGCATCCCGAAGGACCGAAGAAAATAATGAATTCTCCGGGATATATTTCAAGATTGACATTTTTTAGGGCTTGCACTTCGTTGCTTTTCCCCAAAAAATAAATAACATCCAAATCTTTGATCTTGATGACTGGTTCTTTCGCTACATTATCCATATATTAAAAATTATAACAGATTTTTGTTGTTTGTGTAAAAAATTTGCGCGTTACACTTTGGGCGGAGAATAAACAAACAAACTGGATTGGCTAAGAAAATCCGATTTTAAAATTTAAAACCGGACTTAACGTATAATTCTGCTAACATTATAAATAATTTTTGCGTTAAAGTAAAATGGCTTATAAATTCCGCCCAAAATAATCCGTTAGATGTTCTTCGGGATATCTGAAATTTGTCAGTTTGAGTATCTTGCCATAATCTTAATTATAGGTTATTATCCATAGTGCGGGCAAAAACCCGATCGCAGCCTTCCGGTCGGTCGGAGCGCAGGGGACGCGTATAACAAGTTTACAGCAGCATCCCTGGTCGTACTTGCACGCATTTTTATTTAAACGAATAACGTTCTATTCAGAGAGCGGGCGTCGTATAACGGTTATTATAACAGCCTTCCAAGCTGTGGAAGCCGGTCCGATTCCGGTCGCCCGCTCTGTGCATAGACATATACCAAAGGCGCGCGGGGGCAGGCAAAGGCAAACCGAGATCATGGAATGAAAAATTTTTTAAAGAAATTTTTCATGAAATAATTACTTGAATTTTGATTTTTGCATTTTGAATTATTTAAGGAAATAGAGCATTGACATCCGTTTATTTTTCAATTAATATCAAAACAATTAAATTAAAGAATAATTTATGTTAACAATCAGACTATCGAGAATCGGGAAAAAGAACATGCCCATGTACCGCCTTGTCATTTCTGAGAAAGGCCGGGACACAAAAGCCAAGGCTTTGGAAATTTTGGGTTCGTATAACCCAGCTTCAAAGGAATTAAAGGCAAAAAACGACAGAATTAAATTCTGGATCGAAAAGGGCACGCAAATGTCCGAAACCGTAAACAATCTCCTTATTGACAAGGGGGTTATTGCCGGAGAAAAACGCAAAGCTTCGAAGGCGAGAGCCAAAAAGAAAGCGAAAGCCTAATTTTGGTATAAATTTGACATTTTAGAGTTTTGTGCGTATAATGATATAATCATTCTGTTAGGAGTGAATTAATTAATAAAAGCTCTTTCAAAATCTGATTCGTACACGCCGATCTCAGGCGAAATCAATTTTGGAAGAAAAATAGAAAATCTATGGCATCAGACAAGGAATTCTTAGAATTCGTAGCCAGAGCTGTTGTGGCGCATCCCGAAGACGTTCAAGTCGAAAGGGTAGTTGACGAAAGAGGTGTTCTTTTGACCTTAAAAATCAATAAAGATGATATGGGTTATATCATCGGCCGAAAAGGTCAAACGGCACAAGCCATCAGAACTTTATTAAAAATCGTAGGGGCGAAGAACAACGCTCGCGTAAATTTGAAGATTTACGAACCGGAAGGATCTCAAAGACCGAGACGCGGCGAATCGGCTGATATCGATACCTCATCCGTTGAAGATTTAACAATCTAAATCTCTTAGATAATTCCGTTCTAACGGAAAAACAAAAGCCACAGGAATTTTAACTGTGGTTTTTTGTTTTCTTTCTTGTCATTCCGGGCTTGACCCGGAATCCAGAAAAAATACTATATTAATGTACAAATCCAATTCTATTATGAAATTTCACATCATCACAATTTTCCCGGACATCTTCGACTCTTATTTCAACGAGGGCATAATTAAGCGCGCGCGAAAAAATAATTTAATTGACATCAAAATCCATAACCTGCGCGACTGGACGACGGATAAACATAAAACGGTTGACGACACTCCTTATGGCGGCGGTGCGGGCATGGTGATGAAAGTCGAACCGATTTATAAAGCGCTCCGCGCCATAGAATCTGGAATGGGAAAATCGGTGAATAAAAAAATTCTTAATTCAAAATTCATAATTCCTGATTCAAAAATCGTTTTATTATCAGCCAAAGGCAAAAAATGGACTCAACAGCTCGCGAAAAAGTACGCGAAGCTGGATAATATTATCATGATTTGCGGACGCTACGAAGGCGTTGATGAACGTGTTACTAAATTTATTGACGAAGAAATTTCGATCGGCGATTATGTTTTAACCGGCGGCGAAATCGGCGCCATGGCGATCGTCGATTCCGTCACCCGCCTTTTGCCCGGCGCTCTCGGCAACCGGGAAAGCGCGAAAGACGAATCGCATTCAAAGCCGGGCGTTTTGGAATACCCTCAGTACACCCGCCCGGAAATTTTCACCTACACCTCACTGACAAGAAGGGCGAGGGGTGGTAAAAAAGGAGGCGGTCTTAAAAAACTGCACGTTCCCAAAATTCTCCTCTCCGGCAACCACGCGGAAATTGAAAGGTGGAGAGAAAAACACAAGAAAACACCAAAGAGAATTGCTCATTGACAGAAATTTATTCTCCTGCTAAATTTTTTTATTGCGCTATTTCAAAAGGAGGCTTAAATGTCTAAATGTTTTCTTAGCGAAGAAGCGGCAAAAAGTTACATTCTTTTACAGTGTGGTCTGGATCCGGCGAAAACCGAAATAAAGGAAGTCCCGGGACTCCAAACCATGGGTTTAGACGCTTTGCTACTCGATGATCCTGAATGTTCAGAGGAACTAAAATCGAGGATCAAAAATAAATACAACGCACAAAAGGGTTTCGAAGTGAAAGTTCCGGGGAAAGGACGGCTCCGGTTCGTAATCGGCCCCTTTAGGGATGGATTTGATTGCTGGGTGCTCAACGATAATGGAACGGCCTTGCGCCTTTAATCCCAAACCGTGAATAGCCACGATTTTTTTATTTCTCGCCCACTCTTGCCAAACACGTTTCCTTGTGTTACCATAAAAAAGTAACAAAATTATTAAATATTTTTGCTGCTGAAAAATTGGAACGTGGTTAAGGAATTCGGAAGAAAATGAACCAATTTTACCTTAAATTACCGAAAATTTGAGCAACTAACAAACATGACTTTACATACTGGCGAAGTCAAAAGTACTCGAACAAAATTCAACCCACAAAAAGCCAACAACCTAGCTAAAATCTTCTAGGCCTTTTTCAGTTTGCGAAAAAATAAAACGGTATGGAATACATAATCGGCGCGATTATTCTAGCAATAGTTGGTTTTTTTGTCGGTTATTTTTATCATCGCATCAAGGCGCACTCAAAAATAAACAGCGCGGAAAACAATGCTGAAAAAATTGTCGCGGAAGCAAAAGCCGAGCAGGCAAAAATAATTCTGCATGCCCAGGAAAAAGCTTTAAAAGTAATCGAAGAAGCGAAAAAAGACGAAGAAAGAAGACGCCAGGAAATCAACAGTCTGCAGGGAAGGCTGGAGAAACGCGAAACCGCTTTCTCGCAAAAATTATTGGAGCTCCAGGAAAAACAACAGCAACTTTACGACAAAGTAAACAAAGTCGAGGAAGTAAAAGAAAAAATTAAAAAGATCAGGGAGGAACAATTGGTAAAACTTGAAAAAATCGCCGGCATGAACAAAGAAGAAGCGAAAGAAGTTTTATTCAAAAATATCGAGGAACGGGCGAAGGACGATTTGATGGTGCGCATCAACAAGCTGGAAAAAGAATCGACCGAAGTTTTGGACGAGAAAGCGCGCGATTTGATGGCAAGCGCCATGCAAAGATTGGTTTCTTCTTATACCCCGGAAATTACGACCACGACCGTCGATCTGCCGAATGACGAAATGAAAGGGCGCATCATCGGCCGCGAAGGCAGAAACATAAAAACAATCGAGCAATTGACCGGCACGGAAATCATTGTTGACGATACTCCGAACGTAATCACCATTTCGGGATTTTCCCCGATTCGAAGACATATCGCAAAACGCGCTCTCGACCGCCTTATTTTAGACGGACGCATTCATCCGACGAAAATCGAAGACGCGATCGAAGAAGCGAAAAAAGAATTGGCCCTGGACATCAAAAAGGCCGGCGAAGAAGCCATGTATGAAGTCGGCGTCACCGGCTTTGATCCGAAATTTGTTCAAATTTTGGGAAGACTGAAATATAGAACCAGCTACGGTCAAAACGCGCTCGGGCATTCGATTGAAGTGGCGCATTTGTCTGCTTTGCTTGCGGAAGAACTCGGCGCCGATGTCACCGTTGCGAAAAAGGGCGGTCTTTTGCATGATATCGGCAAAGCGGTAGACCACGAAGTTCAGGGCACTCATCCGGAAATCGGCAAACAATTGGCGCAAAAATTCAACTTGCCCCAGGAAATTATCGATCCGATAGAGACTCATCATGACGACCGACCGCGCGGTTTGGTTTCCGTAATCGTTAAAGTCGCCGACGCGATTTCCTCGGCGAGACCGGGCGCGCGTAACGACTCTTTCGAAAGATACATTCAGAGACTCGAGGAACTTGAAAAAATCGCAACTTCTTTCGAAGGCATCGAGAAAGCTTTCGCGATCCAGGCCGGAAGAGAAGTCAGGGTTTTTGTTGTCCCGGACAAAATCGACGATCTCGGCGCCTACAATATGGCGCGCGACATCGCGAAAAAAATCGAACAGGAATTAAAATATCCCGGCGAAATCAAAATTAATGTCATCCGAGAAATGCGCATAACCGAATACGCGCGTTAAAGTATTGTCATCCCGGAGGGAATCCGATTTATCGGATGACCGATAGGATCTCGTGTTCTAAAAACAAAACGAGACGCTATCCCCCGGATCAAGTCCGGGGCTAAAGGCAAGTCGCTCCAGCATGACATTTTAATATGTTAAATATTATCTTCATCGGCGATATCAATGGAAAAATCGGACGTGAGGCGATAAAAAAAATATTGCCCGAGCTTAAGCGTGAATTAAAACCGGATTTGGTAATCGCCAACGGAGAAAATATGGCCCATGGTTCGGGTTTGACCCTTCCAACCGTGAAAGAAATGATGGAAGCCGGAATCGATATTTTTACCAACGGCGACCATGCTTTCGATCGTGAAAAAATCGCCGATTTGTACGCAAGCGATCTGCCCGTCATTCGTCCCGCCAATTTTGCCGAAGGGGTGCCGGGCAAGGGATTTCTGATTTTTGAAAAGAATGGACATAAATTTTTAATCATAAATTTATTGGGACGCGTATTTATGGGCATGAATTACGATTGCCCGTTCAAAAAATTGGATGAAATCTTAGCCGATAAAAATTTGTCAAAGGATGAATTTTCTGCTATAATTGTTGATATGCATGCGGAAGCGACTTCGGAAAAAATCGCTTTGGGACATTATGGAGACGGACGCGTAAGCGCATGTTTAGGAACGCATACGCACGTTATGACGGCGGATGAAACGGTTACTGAAAAAGGAACGGCTTTTATTACCGATGTCGGCATGGTCGGAGCGGCCGATGAATGCATCGGAGTGGAAAAAGAAGGAATAATAAAAACATTTTTAACGCAAATAAAACAAAAACACGTAATCCCGGAAAAGGGGCGCGCGATTTTCAATTCAGTATTTATCGCCATCAATCCAAAAACAAAAAAATCGACAAAAATAAAATCAATAACAAAGTTCGTTGAAATAAAATAAATGAAGTTACAGATTTTAGATTAACAGGTTTCAGTAAAGATTCTAAAACCCGCACCTACAACTTAAAACTAATAATATGAGTCTGGCGTTGACGATTATCAACTCGTTAACGCGCGAACTCGTTAATAAATAATATTAAATTTATGAATAAAGCAGCGTTAATTGAAAAATTGGCCGCGGAAGCGCAAGTCACAAAAAAACAGGCGGAAGACATGGTCGAAGGCCTGATAAAAATCATTATCGACGAACTGAAAGCCGGCAACGAAGTAACCCTAACCGGTTTCGGCACGTTCATGGCCAAAACCCGCCACGCGCGCGGCGGCGTCAATCCTCAAAATCCGACAGAAAGAATCCAAATTCCGGAAGTAAGGGTTTGCAAATTCAAAACAGGTAAAACATTGAAAGACGCGTTGAAAGGAAAATAATTCTATAAACAAAAACGGCTCCCCAATAATCGGAGCTGTTTTTTTGTGCGCCCAGGGGGATTCGAACCCTCGACCGTATCCTTAAGAGGGATCCGCTCTACCGACTGAGCTATGGGCGCTTAATAATATTTAACCATTAACAATTAACCTTTTGTTAATTGTTGTATTGTAGCGGCGAGTGGAATTGAACCACTGACCTTGGCGTTATGAGTGCCACGCTCTTACCAACTGAGCTACGCCGCCTAACAACCGTTAATTTTTAGCAATTAACATTTAACTCTTTGTTTTTTAAAAATCAAAATTGTTAATTGTTAAAGATTAATGGTTAACTGTTATTTCCGATTTGCGCTCCCTGCAGGACTTGAACCCACAACCTTCTGGTCCGAAGCCAGACGCTCTATCCAATTGAGCTAAGGGAGCGTATACAAGACAATCGGTCCGATCCCGCCGAATGGCGGGACTATCCAATTGATTTAAGGACGCTTTTTAATGCTATTTTTAAACTAAACAAAAACTCCTCAGAGGAGTTTATTGTTTTTATGATAACATAATGTAAAATTTTTGCAAGGTTTTACTTAACAGCTTTCAATTTTTTTAAGATGAGAAGCAAATTTTGTCTGGCTTGTCCCTCGCTCTCGGCGGAAGCGGAGGTTGTTGAACCGGTCGTGGACGCGGAAGACTTGTCCAAAGTCGCCAATACGTCTCTTAACTCCTTATTTTTATTTTCTATTTTTTTCTGAATATCGACATGATTTATTTTCGTGTTCTCAAGCGATGCCAAATAATCGTTTTGTTTTTTATTGTAAACACCGAAAAAAACCGCAATGATCGCGAGAACAATGACCAAGAGAATTACAAGAGCGTGTTTAATGGACATAAAAATTTAAAATTTTAAACTATTTGGCGGTGGTCGACGACGCTTGAATCGTGGGAGTCGCCGATGGCGCGACGGGCGAATTTTCAATCGACTGATTGATGTCTATCTCCACTGCTTTAAATTCTTCGGCGGTTTTGATATCGCTGTCGGATATGATTGAAATTTGTTCGCCGACTTTGATATCGGACAGGCTGATTTGCTTTTTCTCAAAAGGCGCGGGCGGAACGACCGTTTGTGGTTGAGCGCTGCCGTTTTGCGGTTGGTTTTCGATTTGGGCTTGCACCGCTTTTCGGAAATCGGTTATTTCTTTTTGATATTCTTGCGGATTTTTTTGAACCATTTGAAAAACTTTGGTATGGCTATCGATATCGACGATTCTTTCGTTTAAGCTCGAATCGGCCGACGGATAGAATTGAGCGACTTTCACCGTCAATTTGTTTCCGTCTATTTTCTCCACCGTTCCGCTGATACCTTTAATCTCAATCGGAATCGTTTCCTTTTGAGCTTGATTTAATTTTTGTTCGGCGGCATTCCAGCCGGCTTGATATATATCGCGGCTATTGGCGTTAGGCGGACAATTAAATGCTTTGGATTTTATATTCAGGCCAGAAATAATCCCTAAAAGAAAAACCAAAACGATTGCGATTATGATAATTAATTTTTTGGACATAAAATTTGATTATAAATTATTGTTTGGATATGTATTCGGTTACAATCACGACACCGGGAGCGCCGTTACCGCCGTTATAAGCCGTATAACTGCCCGAACTCCAATCTTCATAAAGACTGCCGCCGCCGCCGCCGCTACCATAAGCTTTCCCCGAAGAGCCGTCATTGCCGGCGATATCTCTGCCGCCCGCGCCGAAATGAGAACTACCGCCCATGCCACCGGGTAAGGGGGGATTATAATATCCGGGATTACCCCAAAAAGAAGGAAATCCGTACTGTCCCGAAATATTCACGTCTCCGCCACTGCCATTCCCGCCAGCCCAAGACCAGTCAACAGATCCGCCGCCGCCGCCGCCGCCCGTTGCGCTAAGAAAAGGGGAGACCAAAGGTCCGAACGAGGATGTGCCGCCAGATCCGCCTGAACAGTCGCAAAAATTGTTACTATTTCCTCCTCCTCCTCCTCCTCCGACAACCACGGGTTGTGAAGAACCGATTTGCGCGGCGGTTAATGTTTTTCTGGCATAACCGCCGCTTGCTCCTCCGCACCCGGGAAAATCTCCCGGATTAGCACAACTGCCCCATTCAAGATAGCCGGCGGCACCGCCGCCTCCGCCGCCAACCACTTCGATGACAGCGTAAACGAGTCCGGGAGAAGGCGTGTACGTTCCGCTACCGGTGAACACTTTCACGTTTATTTTGTTTATTGCCGCTGATGTTTGAATCGTGTTATCGGGAAATTGAATGCCACCGCTTGACGATTGGATTATTCCGGTTACGCTCAATTTCTGGTTCGGCGTATCCGTTCCGACGCCGACACTGCCCATTAAGGCCGAGTTTCCGGTGACGGCGAAATTTCCACCGATGCCGAGATCGCCTAGTTTTGTTTGACTGGACGCGCTCGTATCGACCGGGGTCGCGGTATTATTGTTGGGCGGGGTCGCGGTCGGTTCGGTCCAGGTCGGTACTGCAAAAATGTTTCGGGAAGCGATGGAGAGGCCGAGAGCGATCGCGCTTGCCAATATTATTAAAAATATTTTTTTCATTTTCTTTATTGACGGTTTTCAAATTTTTAAGTTCGGAAATGAACGGTAGCGATCCGTAAAGTAATAAAAATATCCATATTTTATTGCTTTATGTACTCGGTTACTATAACTACACCGCCCGCGCCTGCGCCGCCGTTATGAGCATAAAAATAACCTCCGCATCCGCCGCCGCCATAGTTTATTCCATTGCCCGCCCAAGCGCTGCAACCCGGACCAAAATAAGAAGATCCGCCACCATCGAAACTTTGACAACTGGTCTGAATAAGAGCGTTAAATCCGTCGCTGCCATAAATATTTAAATCTCCGCCGTTACCGTTGCTGCCTACGCCGCCGTTACCGTTGCTATAACCGCCGGTTCCGCCCGATGCGCTAAGAAAAGGCGATCCCGACGGACCAAATGAAGATGTGCCTCCGTTTATTCCGTTATTGCCGCAACTGCCGTTACCAACTCCGCCGGTTCCGCCCGCGCCGATGGTTACGGTCTGAGAAGAACCGATTTGCGCGGCGGTTAATGTTTTTCTGGCATAACCTCCTCCTCCTCCACCACCACCACAATAATTACTGTGGCCGCTGCACGTATTGTCGCTGAAACTGCCGCCGCCGCCGCCGCCGCCAACCACTTCGATGACAGCGTAAACGAGTCCGGGAGAAGGCGTGTATGTTCCGCTACCGGTGAACACTTTCACGTTTATTTTGTTTATTGCCGCTGATGTTTGAATCGTGTTGTCGGGAAATTGAATGCCGCCGCTTGACGATTGGATTATTCCGGTTACGCTCAATTTCTGGTTCGGCGTATCCGTTCCGACGCCGACACTGCCCATTAAGGCCGAGTTTCCGGTGACGGCGAAATTTCCACCGATGCCGAGATCGCCTAGTTTTGTTTGACTGGACGCGCTCGTATCGACCGGGGTCGCGGTATTATTGTTGGGCGGGGTCGCGGTCGGTTCGGTCCAGGCGGCAATAATGCTCTGCAGAGCGATAGAGAGACCGAAAACGATAAGAATTGTCGGGATTAAAAGTAAAAAGTTTTTTATTTTTATCCCTTTGGATGTTTTTTGTTTTTTGTTTGGCACAATTTTTTTATGAATCTCGCTCGTTAAAAATTTAATACTAACGAGATTCTTCTTATTTTTGGAGTACTTGAGTATGTTAGTAATTTTATTATACCATAAAAATCGATTCCGTCGCAAATGCTTAAAATCTATTTTATAAGAATCAAATAAAAATTGTATTTATCCCGATAAATTTTTTCGATTTTCAATCCAGCTTTTTTAACTATTTTTTTCAGTTCGCAGTTTCGAAAGGCATGGTAATAACGCTGGCTCGACTCGCCCCTTATCCCCTTCCAGTCAAAAAGAATATCGCCGAAATCCATTTTATTTTTGCCTATAAATTTTAAAAGCCAAAACTTAAAAATCAATTTCACGAATTTTTTTTGTGTCCATAAATTCCAGACAGTGACGATTATTTTTCCGTTCGCGTTTATTTTATTTTTCAATTGCTTCAAGACGTTAATTTGCAAATCCTCTCCGGGGAGATGATGCAAGACGGCGATACAAAAAACATAATCGAAATTAATCTGCGGAATTTTTCCCAAATCTAAAATATCACTAATCAAAAATTGGAAATCGAAAATTGAAAATTGAAAATTTTTTGCGTATTCTTCTTTGGCTAATTCAATCAACTTTACACTCTTATCCACGCCCAAATAATTAATTTTCTTATCCTTAAAAGCGGCAAGCAGTCTGCCATTTCCGCAACCTACATCTAAAATCGAAGCGCCGTCTTTCACTTCTTCAGTTAGTTTGATAATTTCGGGCCATAAAGCCTTTTTTCTAGTTTCATGAAAATCCTCCGCGATATCTTCGTAATTGCGTTCGACGATTCTTAATAATTTTTCACGGGTTTGTTTGTCCATAGTTTAGGAAGTAGGAGGTAGGAGGTAGGAGGTAGGTTGTAGTCTTTGATAAGAAACTAACAATCTACCTCCTATTTCCTACAAGTTAATTCTACCAATTTTCAATAAATAAAAAAAGCGAATTGGATTTCGCTTTACCTCTTTAATTCCTCTGAAGACAACATCCTCCCTTCCTTGAAACGGGATCGTATAAGAATCTCATTTATCGGCGAGCGTGTAGTTGTGCCTACAATACTTGCGTCAATACCGTCTTTCGTCGCCTCTTCAATAAGCAGGTGAGCGTCCTTATCGCTTCTCACGATAACCATCATGCCGCAGCCGCCGTGAAAATCGCCGTGGGCATCAAGATCGGTAATCGGGGTTAGATTTTCATCCCCGACTGCTTGAGAAAGAATTTGCGCCCAGGTTAAAGCCTTGGGCGGTTTAGGCATATCAGTAAGCATCGCTCCGATCCCCTTAGGGAGTATCTCACCGAACTTCTCCCAAATTCCTCCGCCCGTGATATGGGCGATTCCCGCGATATCAACATCCGGCTTTCTAATGCGCCCATCCGGGAGCCAACCGTGCACCCTTGTTATTGTTCTGGAATAATTAGCTGAAGGAATTGCCAGCTCTCTAAAATAAGCCCTTGCTTCCTCGGAGAGCATATCGGTCGGACCCCATTTCCTCATTCCCAATTCTATAAGTTTCGTATAACCATTACATCTTCCACCCGGCTCGCGGAAACCAATAATCGGCATGCCCGGCTCTATTTTCGAACCGTCGATTTCTTTTTCTTTATGCCCGAGTCCGATGGCCGTAGCAGTCCAGGTAAGAATCAACTGGGCGGGATGGCTGTTGTAGCAAAAAGCGGTTATTGCCAATTTCATTCCGGCAGTCTCGCCGGTGTAGTTGGCAATCCCCGCTTTTTTGAGTGCCGCTTGGAATCCCGCGAGAAGAATTTTGATATAGGGCAGGTTCGCTTTCGTGATTTTTTTGAAATCAATCTGGTTGGCGAGAAGGGCGACGGGCAAACCGCCGTAACGGACGATATCCTCTATGCACATCTCGATAACTTCCCACCCCAAATTAAAAAAATGGGCGGGGTCATGAAGAAGTGTAAATACTCCGGGCTTGTGACCGTCTCCGTCATTTTGCGGAATCATGTACATCTTGTCCTTGAGCATTTCCTTAAGGATATGCTTGGCCCAATTTATGCCGACTAATCCGCGTAGGCCTTTTCGCTCGATAACTTCGATAGCCGGGGCATTTTTAAAACTTGCTCTGCTTACTTTCTTGGCCAGTTTGGAAACTTCATCGCCCGGCTTAATAACCGTTTCCGCATAATCACTTTTCCTTCCCAATTTCATCCTCCGTATTATTCTGAATTTAAATTCTCAAAGAGCGAAACGCTCCTCGCTATCTATGGACATCTTATCGAAAAATCGACAAATGTCAATAAAAAAAGCTCTTATTTAGAGCTGTCTTCGTTTTCTTCGTTCTTTTTTTCCTTTTCTTCGGCCTCCCGGTCCATGGCTTCTTGCGCCATTTTTATTCCGTTCCTAAGAAGCTTTTTTAAAACGCCGTTTCCGGAATTGAAATCGGGCGTAAACGTAAAACCTAAAATTTTTCCGTAAGAGACGGCGATAACGGAATCGCCATTAGAGGCAACCGGTTCGATCGCCCTTCTTGTCTTATGTTTTACAAATCTTCTCCGGCCGTAAAAAAAATCGTAAAAGGCCGGAATTTTTTGCCCTTTGAGGCCGCGCGTCCAGGGGGACTTGTCGTTTTGGATTTCTATAACCGTGTTTTTTGTTCTCTCCATAAAAAGCTCGGTTATTTCCGTTGCCCCCGCTCCCTCGAACATTCCTATTTTAATAAGATGCTCGAAGCCGTAGCCGAATGCCAAGACCGGTTTTGCCCTCAAACAGCTGTAAGAAGCCCATTCAAAAATTGGCCAGTTATACTTCGCCTCCCAAGTATTCGGGAGTATGTAAAGATCATAACTGCCGTTGAAAGAAGGAACTCCTCCTGCTCTCTCTACGGCTTCGCAGATTATAGAAAAGCCGTCATCGACAGGGGGTATAAAAACCCTCGGCTTGTCTTTTAGCGCCTCCTCTTTTTCCATGCGCTCCCTCCTCTTTTTTTAAAATTTTAACCTAAAAATAAATTTTGTCAATTCATGAAAATAAAAAACCCGTCCGAAATCAATCGAACGGGTATTGAAAGTTTATACTTTTGAAAATTGTTTTGTCTTTTCACACCAGGTCCGCGCGTTAATGAACATGCGGAGCCAGGGGGAATTGACGTTCTTCCATTCCTTGGGCCAGTACGGCCATTGGCGAGGAAGAACCGTTCTCTCCGGGTGGGGCATGAGAAAAAGAAACCGCCCCGTCTTGTCGGAAAGTCCGGCTATCCCGAAACGGGAACCGTTCGGATTGCAAGGATACTGCTCGGTGATGGCGCCGTCATCATCCACGTAGCGAATCGGAGCCAATCCGGAATCAAGTATGCGCTTAAGCGTATTTTCCGGAATCACGAAACGGCCTTCACCGTGCGCAACATGAATGCCGAGAGTCGATTCCTCCATGTCTTCCAGAAAAATCGAATTCGAGGGAAGAATCCTGACATTCACGAAGCGCGACTCGAATTTTTCGCTTTGATTTCTTACCAAAGCGGGAGACTCGATTTCAGGCATCCGCCATGGCAGAAATCCGAAAAAGGACATGAGCTGGCAGCCGTTGCAGATGCCGAGAGCGAAAGTGTCGGAACGCGCAAAGAAGCGTCCGATTTCCCATCTCGCTTTCCGGTTATACCGAATTACGCCGGCCTCTCCTTTTCCCGATCCAAGGACATCCTTAAAAGTGAAACCGCCGGGGAAAATAATTCCGCGGAACGGGTCGAGTGCGATGCGACCATTAGTCAAGTCCGTCATGGTTATGTCACAAGGAACCATCCCGGCAAGAAAGCAGGCGGCCTTGGCTTCTTCATGGCTGTTCGAGCCCTCTTCCCGGAGCACGGCAACCTTTACCGCCTTGCTCAAGTTTTTAAAATTCGCTTTGTACGCGTCCGGATCGAAAGATATCCGGAAAGCCGGGCGGAAACGGTCGTACTCGTTGGTACGCGCCATTTTAATGCACGATTCGACCGTCTGGAATTCCTCCATCCGGTACGAAGTCTCTCTCCAGATCGCGCGAAGTTTGCGCATATCTTCGTCAAGAACCGTTGCACCATTATGCTTTATCCTGATAACTCTACCCTCGACGACCGAACCGACGTCGTAAGCAAAAGCATTCTGGCTTAAAGCGGCGATGATTTCCTCTTTGTGCTCGCGCTTACATTCGAGAACGAACCCTAGCTCTTCGTTATAAAGAGTCTCGAGGACGCTTGCGCTTTCGTGCTCAAGAGAAACATCGACTCCGCATCCGCTCGCGAACGACATCTGGCAGAGGGCCGCGGCCAAACCGCCGCGCTCTCTTATTTTTACGGATTCGATTTTGCCCGAAGCGACGAACCGCTGCATCTGATCGAAAACATAGTTAAGACGATTAGGATCATCCATGTCCGGGCATTCGTCTCCGACTTTCCCCAAAACCTGTGCCAAGGCGCTTCCGCCCATTCTTGTCTTGCCCATTGCGAGGTCGACAAAAACAAGCGAATTGCCGGGCGTTTTTAAATCAGGGGTAACGCGCTCTTCAATATTGGGGCAGCCCACGTAAGTCGAAAGAATGAGCGTGCCCAGAGAACGCACTTTTATTTTGCGTCCGTTCGGCAAGGTAATTTCGACGCCGAGGGATAATGAATCTTTTCCACCGTCGATATCGATGCCGAGAATCTTGAGCGCATCTTTTAATGCAACAACTGCGTCATAAAGCCAGGCCGTGCCGCCTTTCCATTTTGCCGCGAGCATCCAGTTCGCCGAAGATTTTATGTCTCTGCGGGAAGTGATTTTTACTCCGATGAGCTGAAGCAGCGCTTCGGCCGCCGTCATTCTGGCCATGGCTTCGGGAGAAATCAGTCCTATTGTCGGCCGCATGCCCATTGAACTCGCTTCGCCTACCCTATCGAGATAACTCGGAGCGATAATGGCGTAATCGGAAATAGGCAGGCCGAAAGGACCGACCCGTTCCGCTTGCACGACTTTACCTGTCACGCTTGAATCCGCTTTGTTAACGGCCCACTCTTTGGAAGCGACTCCGAGGAGCCGGAAAGTCAAATTCGCCGCATCAAAAGCGGAAAAACGTTTAGGCAAACGCAAAGGCTTTAAGGGAAGTCTTACGCGGGTGTCGCTGTACGTCTTCCGGGGATAGTCGCCGAGCACGTCCTTAAGGTTGAGGTCGACCGGAGTCGTTCCGTCTTTTTCATCGATGACAACCGCCCTGCCGTCGCCGGTTATGACGCCGACGATTTCACAAGGACATTTTTCGCGGTCAGCGATGGACTTGATGATTTCCCATCCCTCTTCCCGGACGAGAACGACCATTCCTTCCTGATATTCGGCCACCCAGATTTCCATCGTGGACATAGTCGGATCGCCGACGGGGATCTTGCGCAAATAGATTTTCCCCCCGACAAAATCCATAATCTCTTTCAAAATATTTCCGTTGCCGCCCGCTCCCTGATCGCCGATGGATTCGATAGGATTTCGCGAGCCCAATTTGATACAAGCGCGGATGACTTCGTCCACCTTGTGAGCCATTTCGCCGTTGGCGCGTTGGACGGAGTTGAAATCGAGGTCTTCCCGATTTTGTCCGGCGGTTACGCTTGACGCGGACCCGCCACCAACTCCGATACGAAAAGCCTTGCCGCCCAACTTTAGAACCAACATGCCTTTTTTGGGCTTATATTTTTTTATATGCCGTGCGTCGATAAAGCCCAGCCCGCCCGAAAACATGATCGGCTTGTATGTTTCCAGTCTTTGATCGCCGACTCGGAAGCCAAGACTCTCGAATCGCACTTTAACCAAAGGCTCGCCGAATTCGTTGCCGTCGTTGAAAGCGCCGTTTGTGCCTTTAATATAGAAACCGAGCGGCTTTTCGTATTTCGGGCTGTAATAGAAATCCTTACGTTCCCAGGGAAGATCATATCCCGGAATATTGAGATTGCCGCCTAAAAATGCGGCCGTCCCGGCAGCCGGAATACCGCCTCTCCCTACCGCCTCATTGTCGCGTCCTCTGCCGTTTCGTCCCGTTGCCGCTCCCTGGTATGCCTGGATGAAACTCGGATGATTGTGGGTTTCGCAAGTGAGAACGAAATGGTAAAGGAGTTTGCGCATCCGTTCCGGCGAAGGCATGCCCGGCTCATCCGGAATCAATACCGAAACTTTAAATCCACTTATAGCGGAAGCGTTGTCGTAAAAAGAAATGACGGCGTTGTCCTTGTTCTTCAGAGTGCTCTTGATAAGCCCCATCAATGTAAAGGGCATTTCCTTGCCGTCGATGACGAGCTTGGCGCGGAAAAGATGATGCCGCGAGTGTTCGGAATTGCAGTTGCCCAGATCAAGGAATTCGGCATCGGTAAGATCCCGTTTCAACGTAGTGGTAATGAGATGATAATAATAACGGATATCGGTATCATCCATCCCCGTACCGTATTCCTCGTTCGCGTCGTACAACGCCCGGATGCCTTTTGACATTACGGGAATATAACGCACCGGCTTGGGCTTGCGGTTCGAGAGAAGCGTTTTTGGTTTGCCGCGGTAAACGCCCTCGGTCATTTTGTCATAAATCAGGGGAGCGATTTCCGCGATTTCTTTTTTGGTAAGTTCGCGATCGCGGATTATTTTATATCTCTCCCCCCGCTCGACGCGGATCACTTCTTTGATGCCGCAATCCCCGCCGATATCGACGCTTTCTGAAGAATCGGCTGTCTCGAAATTACGAAGCGGCCTTACTTCGACCACATTCTTTTTTCCAAGAAAAGAAATTTCGGCCGTTTGTTCCGGAAAATGTTTGTCGCGGACAAACCAGTGAAGCTTTCTGCGGTCGGATCCGCGAAGACGCTTCGCGGTTTCGATGTAATAAACGGATTCCGTTTCAAGACCTTTTGTACCTTTGACCGTCTCGGCCAAAACCCCGCTTAATGCCTGTCTTTTTTCATCAGACAAATACGGGGTTTTATAGAGACAGTAAAGATAACGTTTCTTCGCTGCGGCCATCTACGCACCTCCTCCGAAAAATTTTCTTTTATCGAAATCATCCATGTAAAAAACCTTGCCTTCATGCAGATAGATCTGCCGGTGCACAACCAGGTTAAGGATGTCACTTTGGACGGCATGCTCATACGCGTTCACGCGCGCTTTCATAGTTTCAAGCGTATCCGATAAACGGATAGGTACATCTTTTTGTGTGATGATCTGCCCGGTGTCGTAGCCCGACAGATCGAACGATGGCACGAAGTGCATTGTCACGGTGCTGTGCGTGATCCCGCCATCTTGGTAAGCGTCCCACACTTTTTTATGTATCTGATCACCGTGCAGACTTCTCGTGAAAGGCAGGGGGCCGCAATGAATGTTAACTGTCCTCTCCGTCTTGTTGCCGCGAATCGGCCTAAGCCAACCTGACAACATGATGAAATCATGCGGATACTTTTCGAAAATGGCTTGGTAGGCTTCTGCCGTATACGGTCCCGGCATGTACACAAATGGGATCCCGTATTTATCGGCCAGAGTTTTAACTCCTCCTGCGGGATAGTTCGATACTACGGCCGCAATCTCGGCATCAAGTCTGCCTAGACGGATGTTCAAAATCATCATCTCGCAACCCGAACCGCCTTTTCCCGGTTCTTTTTTACCACCCGCAAAAACCAAAATCTTCGACTTTTCTTTTTCTCCGTACATTTTCTTTCTTCTCCTTTTTCACTTTCATTATCCCAAACTTCTTAACCTTATCCCTGTATGTTTAATTTTTATTTCAAAGAGCAAACAAAAAGACCAACCTCCTTTTCCTCCATGGGTCAGTCTTTGAATTATTCTTAAATTACAATTTTATTCCCAAAAAGTCAAACGCACACAATGTACATATATTAAAATTAAAAAAATTCCAGTTTTAAAAGCACCAATGGGTTTTGGGGCGGAATTGCCCGTCTCGCCTTAAGCTCGCCGAGGCGGAAGCGTCAGAGTGAGAGACGAAAATTCCAATCAACGTGATAGCGAATGGGAGCCCCCAAAATTTCCCCGCCCGCATCGCTACGCGAAGCATTGTGGGCAGGTTGCCTACTTTTTGGTTACAAAAAAGGGCCTAACGCAGCGTTATTTCATACTCGCCATCACCAACCTGATTTCATCCCAACCATAATTATCCCCCAATTCCTTTTTCACCGGCGCCAACCTTCCGATGCCGATTTGTTTGATCGCCCCCCTGATCGCTTTTTCTTTCTTTGAATCAACGAATTTATTTACATCAACGGCCATTCCTTTTTCTATAAGCCAACATAAATGCTCGACGACTGTGCCCGGTTTCAAATTTCTTATTTGCGCCATCTCGTCAATCGACATGCCTCTGTTATACAATTCGAAAGTTTCAAGTTGAGTCAGCTTAGTCGCCAATCCGGCTTTTCCGGAAAGATCTTCTTCAAATGCGATTACCGGTCTTGCCTCAAAATTATGTCCATGAAATTTTTTTGTATTAGCCGGCATAAATCCACGTCCGGAATTTGCATTTTGGTTCAGTGTGGGCCCGCGTTCCGGTCCGCGACTGTCCGCGTTGTTGTTGAGGCAGTTATCGCATCTTCCGCATCGTTCAAAATTTTTGTCTCCGAAGTAATCCAAAATAAACGCTTGGCGGCAGCCGAAATGATAAATATATTCCTCCATATTGTCGAGTTTGCGATAAGCGTTTTTCATTTTTTCTTTGAGCGCGCTAAAATCGATATTAACGTCTTTTGCGTCCACCCTTTTTAAAATTCTTATCTCCGTGCCCTTGAACGGCGGCTCGTAATCAATCAAACCGTTTTCGGATAATTTGCGAACAAGGCGCATTATGCTTTCTTTTTTTAATTTTAAAATTTCCGCAACCTCGTCAAAATTTCCGCTCCATCCTTTTTCGAGTTCATTGCCGAAGCGATCGAATAACTTCACCAAAATTTCTCTTTGGCTTTTGGCGCGGCCCGAAAGCGAATTCAAAATCGAAGCGAAATCTTTTTTTATTTTTACAAAAGCGTTGCCGGTTTTTTCGTGCGAGCGGGAAATGAATCCTTCTCTTTCCAAAATTTTCAGACTGGTGCCGATCGCCATTTCCGGAACCTGATCGGAAAGCATATCCGCAAGTTCAGCATACGTCAAAAGCACGGTATCCGATTCGTAATTTTTTAAAGTTTCATAGATTTCCAAAATTATTTCCGGCGGCGGATTGTCGCCCTTGATAAAAAATTCCTGGAGATGACGATCGCGGGAATTGTAAAACATGAGACAAAAACTCGGTCTGCCGTCGCGGCCGGCCCGTCCCGCTTCCTGGTAATAGGCTTCAACCGTTCCCGGCATGTCGTAATGGATGACGAAGCGAATATCTTTTTTATTGATGCCCAATCCGAACGCGTTTGTCGCTATGATCACCTTCACTTTTCCAGTCATGAAATTTTCCTGGATCCATTTGCGCTCTTCCGGATCCATGCCGGCGTGGTAACTGACTGCCTCAATATTGTTTTCAAGCAAATGATTCAAAAGGGAATCGGCGCGCGCGCGCGTGCCGACATAGACGATGCCCGTGCCTTGGGGCATGCTTACTATCGCTTCGAGCGCGAGTCGCGGTTTTTGCGAGTCGGCGGCGTGAATGACGCCGAACTGCAAATTCGGCCGAGCGAAACCGGTAACGACAATTTCGGGATCATTAAGCCCGAGCTGTTTCGCAATATCTTTTTTCACTTCCGGAGTGGCGGTCGCGGTCAGAGCCAAAACGATCGGATTGCCCAAAAACGAAATCGCATTTTTCAACTTTACGTAGCTCGGCCGAAAATCGTGCCCCCATTGGCTTATGCAATGCGCTTCGTCAATCGCGAACAGGCTTACTTTTATATCTTGAAGCGCACGCGCGAATTCGGCGCTATAAAATCTTTCCGGCGCGATGTAAAGCAGCTTGTAGACGCCGTTTTTCACGTCTTCGATACGTTTCATCGTTTCCGCCTGATTGATTGAAGAATTTATAAACGTCGCCGAAATGCCGATTTTTGTAAGCGAATCGACCTGATCTTTCATAAGCGAAATCAAGGGCGAAATCACGATCGTAATTCCGTCCAAAACCAAAGCCGGCAATTGGTAACAAAGCGATTTGCCCCCGCCCGTCGGCATGATAACAATGGTCGATTTCCCCTGAAGGACATTGTCGATCACTTTTTCCTGGCCGGGACGAAACGAATCATAACCGAAATGTATTTTTAATAATTCTAAAATTTGTTGCATGTATGTTTGACAGAAAATTTTTCAAACGCTAAATTAAGATTATCAGACGCGACCTATTCAGTCAAAAGGAGGGCATACATGGTTCATTTAACAAATCCTTTTAATTTGAATTTTGAAGAATTCCAAAATTTGAATTGGGAAGGCCTGCTCATACTTTATGTAAAGGCAAGCGGGATGACCAATGACCTGGAAATCAAAATCTTTGTGAAACATCCTTCCTGGGATTGGATTTTGATGGCGTTCAGTCCCGGAAACGTAATCGCCGCCGGGCCAAAAGAACACAAGCCCACAGACAAAGAGATTTATGATGTAGCGAAAAAAATCGATGCCGCTGTGTTCTTATGCGTTCGAGAATAAATACAAACCTGCTCAGAGGAGGATAATGACTCATGAATCTTTTTACTTCAAGCCTCGATATCTTGCGAAGCATGGACGAAAGACTGGTTAAAGAAATGCACGACCGGGCCGTAGAAAAAAGCGGCGAGTTCGTGGATAAATATTTTATAAAGCATCCGCGGACCCACTGGATTATCATCGCGCATAATCCCGGCAACGTGATTGCCGCCGGGCCAAAAGAACATGAACCCTTCGAAGACGAGCTGGAACTGCTGGCCGCGCAGTTCAATGTTCCCGTTTTTCTTTATTCCCGGACGGACCCGTTCGCCTTAACATTCGCAGATTTAAAAAAGATGGATGAGGACGAAATTGACGATGTCTTTAGACAGGGTTCGGCAATAAACCGGGAATTCGCGGATGAATATTTCAAAGAGCATCCGCAAATCGGCTGGATTATAATCGCGCATAAGCCGGAGAATATAATCGCCGCTGGTCCGCTAGAGCATGCGCCCTATTCCAGCGATCTCGATGTCTTGGCGGAACAATTGGGTGTCATCGTTTTTGCCTACTCCAGACCTTTTCATTATGACGAGTTAACTGAGGAAATCATTTTTTCTTAAATTGTTCATCTCTATAAAGCTGTTTTAAGCAGCTTTTTTTATTTGACTTCATTTCAAATATAATTTAAGGTAAGGGCAAGAACGGAGGAGCTTTTAAATTTTTGCAGCCAAAATTTTCAGATTGCAGTAAGAATGGTATTTGGCGACAGACTCAAAAGGAGGGCCTCGCCCTTTAAAATTGAAGGAGGAAATGACATGAAAATTGTTCGGAACAAGGCGAAAGAAATCATCATGATCATTCTTTTGCGCTTTTTTTGCGCTCATGTTCATCTCAGAGAAGACGACGAAGAGGATTTGCTCATGACCGATGTTGTTCACTTCAGCGATCCTTACGAATACGTTACGGCCATGGGCAATACGAAAAATCCGATTTCAACCGGACCGGAAGCGATCGCGTATAAAAAGAAAAAAATAGAAAAGCACAAACCGGGATTCAAGGCGATCCCCACGATCATGCTCACGAACAGCACCACTGTCGAGACAATCAGGAAGGCTCACCGCCTCGGTATTAAGGTCGTAAAGTACATGCCCGCGGGAACAACGACGAATACGGAAAAGGGCTATATTCCGCTTTACGATCTTATCCGAACCAAGGGCGATGTGCTTCGCGAAATGCAAAAACGGAAAATGATCCTCTCGACCCACATGGAACTGGTCAGATTCCCGGGCGCGACAGAGGATATACATTATCTCTATCGGGAAGAGGAAGCAATTCCGTATCTCGAAGCTCTGATCAAGGTATTTCCGAAGCTAAAGATTATCGTCGAGCATGCCTCGACGAAAAAAATGATTGAGTTCGTCAAGGCCGCTCCGGCTCATGTCTTTGCCACTCTCACTTTGCAGCATGCCCTCTTCCATAAAGGCTATGTCTTCGACAAAAATCTTAAGGTAAAAGACCCACTTTATCTTTGTCTGCCTTGCCTTAAGGAAATCGAAGACACGCTCGCCGTGAGAGAAGCGATGGTTTCGGGCAATCCGAAATTCTTCTTCGGAACCGATGACGCGCCGCATCGCCTTTATAAAAAAATGGGACCGAAGCCGCCATCCGGCATATCGACGCCTGGCATCGTCGCGATAGCCCTACTTTGCAAAATTTTTGAGGAGGCGAACGCGCTTAAACGTCTTGAAAATTTTGCAGCCAGATTCGGCGCAAAGGCTTACGGTCTCTCGCTCAAAGGCTGGAAAAAAATGAAAGTCGCGAAAGAGCCCTGGACCGTTGCCGAAAGTTATAACGACATCGTTCCGCTTATGTCTGGTGAAACGTTAGACTGGCAACTCGTAGGCGAAGTTTTCGACCTGACACATTAACATAACCCGCTCGCATGAGCGGGCTTTTTATTTTGACATAAGCATTTTTATGGGTTAGAGTGATATAAACAAAAAGGAGGAGCTATTTTGCTCCTTAAAATTTTATGAACTAAAAAGAGGAGGGCTTAAAATGCTCAAACGAAAGATTTTTGGAAGTCTCGTACAGCTTTATGTCACGGGCAAATGCGGCATGGGCTGTGATCACTGCAGCTCGCGCGGAATCGCCATGGACGACATAAACATGGAAACGTTCGAGTCGGCCGTAAAGTTTTTAACAGGTCAGGGGGTGGAAAGGATCGAACTTTTTGCGAACGACCCCCTCCTTCATCCCGAAGTTTTCACTTTTATTGAAGTCATGGAAAAAAGCGCCCTAAATTCATGGGGCCTTTTGACCGTCGGCAGAGGCAGGACGGATCAGCAGATTGAAGAACGGTTTTTGTCCATTCTCCCAAAAATTGCCAAAGGCAAGGGAAGTGTCGTGCTGTCCGTTGACTACGCCCGGGAAACTGCGGAGCGTCTCCTTGTGGAGGACCAGACAAATTCTTACGCTTTCAAAGCGAAGGTGTTCTGGGACTTCGCCAGGTATTTCAAGAACATGGGGGTGCGAGTCCGCATCAATACCGTTGCCAGCAGACACAATGTCGACGAGGTGCCGGAAATTATCCGTGAAGTCGTCGCTTACGGATTCGCCTCTTCGTTCTGTTTTACGCAGAATCGGGATCCGATGTTCGACAGGCTTGCGCAAAACGGTTTCGATACAGAAACCGAAAAAAACTTCCGGGAATTTCTCATGCGGTCGCGGATCCTCACGGTTACGGAGATTGAGCACGTCCTTGACCGCGCTTACGCCATCGTCAGAAACGGCGAACTCGAAAGCAGGCCCGGTTTCGCGAGCCCATTCAACCGTTTTCGTGGGAAAGACCGGACGGAAGGCAACATTCCGGAAAAACTGGTTTGGTTGAGGAATCAACTTATGCAACTCAAATCGCTTTATCCGGATAAAATTTTGCCTTCGCCGGAATTTATCCACGGTTTCGGAAACCGGGGATTCGGCTGCCTTAAACTTCTGCGGCAGGGAGTTTTCCCGCAGATTAAAATCGGAAGCAACGGGCAGATTTTTTTCTGTTGCGATATGCATGATCCGCTTACCGGGGAATTTAATATTCATAATCTCCGTCAATCCGGATACACGGAGAAGCTTGCCGAAGCCATACGTACGAATCCGTACGTTTGGTTGTGCGCGGATTTCAACGCGTGCGACTTCAGTGTAAACCACGTGCAATATTCCGCTTCATCGGCGGAAAGGAGATAATGACCGTGAGATGGAAACCGATAGAAGCAAAAGACTTGCCGCTTAACCCCGAAGACCTGAAGCAAACGACAGACTACTGCAAAGAAGAAAAAGCACGAGGTCGCTTGCGGGTGTTGGGCGGTATTCCGGATGAGCTACGAATGGATTACCTCGACACCAGCCTTGACCCGACTCTTCGCGCTACGAGCAATATCAATATCAGTTCGACAGACTGGCGCCAGCTCATGATGGATTCATGCTTCACAATTCTCGATCGGATTACTGGCATTGATTTTGAAAAAGCAATTCTTCTTCCACCCTGGCGATCTGCGCTGGCCTTTGCTTATCCTGCCTTGAATAAGGGTACAAAAAGGTTTGCCCATTGTGGCATAGAGAGAATGGAAAGGGACGGAAAAATGATGACCAGAGAATATTTGCCAATCGACAAAACCGTCCTGGACAAACCTTACGAGAGTTTAATTGTTGCCGATCCTATGAACGCAACAGGGACCAGCATAATAACAACTCTCGAAAAGTTAATAAATCTGGGGGTACCGGAAGAAAAAATAATCGTCACGTGCGTTGTTTCCGCGCCCGAAGGATGTTACAACATCCTTAACAGGTTTTTGGGGGTCAAAATAATTACCGCTGCGCTTGATTCCCATCTGAACGAAAAAAAATATATCCAGCCCGGTCTTGGCGATGCCGGTGACAAGTTTTTTGACGGATTGGAAATAGATTTTTTTAAACCCATCCGCCACATTTTCACAAACGCTCAATGGGCTGAGCTTCAACACCGGATAAATTTGGCCCAGGCCAAAAATTCGTAAATCAAAACCCACTTTTCCAAGTGGGCTTTTTTATTATTAAAATATTAAACATATCTTTAACAATCTGTAACTTATTGCATTAGGAATTTTAAAAATATATTTTATTAATAGGTTTTTAGAACACAATGGGGTTTGGGGGCGGAATTGAGTCCCGACAGATGTCGGGAAATTGGAGCTCCCAAAACTTCCCCGCCCGCATCGCTATGCGAAGCATTGCGGGCAGGTTGCCTACTTTTTGGTTACAAAAAGTAGGGCCTAGCGAAGCGTTAAAAAATTCATCAAAAAAGACTCAATAAACGCGTCTTAAATTATCCACTTAACAATCTTTCCGTCTCTTTTTATACAACTCCAACGTATTTTTAAACGCCATCGCGATCGTCATCGGCCCGACCCCGCCCGGCACCGGCGTAATAAAAGAAGCGACTTCGCTCGCATCGTCAAAATCAACATCGCCGTAAACCTTGCCGTCTTCCTTGGCGATGCCGATGTCGATTATAATCGCGCCGTCTTTCAACATCTCGCGTTTCACAAATTGCGCTCTACCTAAAGCGGTAATTAAAAGATCAGCTTCCTTTGTTTTCTTTTCCAAATTAACATCGTCCGATTTTACCACCTCGACTTTCGCTCCCCGGCATTCAAGAATTTTCGCCAAGCTTTTCCCGAAAATATCCGAATTGGCCAAAACGCAAACCTGCTCACCTTTTAAATCGTAATTTACGCTTTTTAACATTTCAAGAACAACTCCGAATACCGGCGGAGTGATTCCGTCATGATTGCATGAATTTATAATCTTGTTCAAATTATCGGGGTGAAAACCGTCAACGTCTTTTTTAAGCGCGATCGCCCTGATGATTTTGTCCGTATCGAAATTTTCCGGCAAAGGCAATTGAACCAAAATTCCGTCGATCGAATCGTCATTATTTAAAAAACCAATCGTGTCCAAAAGTTCTCTTTCGGAAATATTTTCTTCACAACGATAAAGATGGGTGTCGATTCCGACTTTTTTCGCTTCCTTTTCTTTTAAGCTCACGTACAATTCAGAATCTTCTCTGTCGCCGACCAAAATAATCGCGAGATTGGGCCTCGGACAATTAACCAAATCCAAACCTTTGCGGTTTCCCGCGATTTCTTTGACGATTTCATCTTTAATTTTCTCCGCCAAAGCGCGGCCGTCGATAATTTGCATATTATTATATTTTGTGTGGCCCAGATTTATGCTAAAAACAAATTTGCTTCAAAACCGGTAACCATATCTCAAATCTCAAAACGCAAAACTTAAAACCATAGCTTAAAACTAAAATCTTTTATTCGGCAGTAAATCCATGAATTTTATAACCTGTATCAAAAAATAATATGCTCTTATTTTTATGTCAGTTTTAGGGTTTTGCGTTGCAGTTTTGAGATTTGACATTTGCGTTTTGAGATATTATATTCCCGGAATCGGAAAACCCAAACAAAATTCTTTCACCTCATTTTTAATTTGTGCCAATTTCGTGTCGTCGTTTCTCGCCTCAATAGCATCACTGATCCAACCGACAATTTTTTTCATGTCTTCTTCTTTCGTTCCGCGCGTCGTAATCGCCGGCGTGCCGAAGCGGACACCGGAAGGATTCATCGGCGGATTGGGATCGTTCGGAATGGTCGAGCGGGAAACGGAAATTCCGACTTTGTCCAAAATCACTTCCGCCTCTTTGCCGGAAACGCCCTTATTGGTCATGTCAACAACCATAAGATGATTATCTGTGCCGCCAGAAATTATTCGAAAGCCGAGATTAGTAAATTCATTCGCCATGGCCTTTGCGTTTTTAATCACCTGTTTCGCGTATTCTTTAAATTCCGGTTTCAGATTTTCGCCGAACGCGACCGCTTTGGCGGCAATAATATGTTCATGCGGTCCGCCCTGCAGTCCGGGAAAAACGGCGCGATCAACTTGTTTCGCGAATCGCTCCTTGCACATAATCATGGCGCCGCGCGGTCCGCGCAAAGTTTTATGCGTTGTCGTTGTCACCACGTCGAAAATCGGAACCGGATTTTTTAATTCGCCCGCGGCGATCAATCCGGCCGGATGAGCGATATCGGCAAACGTAAACGCGCCAACCTCATCGGCAATTTCCTTAAATTTTTCCCATTCGATTTCGCGCGAATAGGCGCTGAATCCGGCAACAATCATTTTCGGTTTTTCGCGCAAGGCGATTTCGCGTACTTTTTCCATATCGATATAGCCGGTTTCTGGATTGACTTCATATTGAACAAAATTATAAAGCATGCCGGAAAAATTAATCGGATGACCGTGCGAAAGATGGCCGCCGTGATCAAGCTTTAAACCGAGAACTTTGTCGCCCGGTTTTAAGAAAGCGAAATACACGGCCGCATTCGCCGGCGATCCGGACAACGGCTGAACGTTCACGTGCTCGGCATTAAACAATTTCTTCGCGCGCTCGATCGCAATCGATTCGACAACGTCCGTAAATTCCTGGCCGCCGTAATAGCGATGTCCCGGGTAGCCTTCCGAATATTTATTGTTAAGCACGCTGGCCATGGCCTCAAGCACGGGCGCGGAAACATAATTTTCCGAAGCAATCAATTCCATGCCCTCCGATTGCCTCTTCTCTTCATTTTTAATCGCCTGAAAAATATCAGAGTCAATTTGAGGTAGATAGTTATAGTCCATATTTGAAAAATAAAAAATTAAAGATAAAAAATAAAAAATTTTTATCATTGTAACCTGACCAAGTTTTTAGAGTTTTTCTTATCAACATGGTTTTAAAATCACCAACGGAGTCTGGGATAGCGAATTGGAGCCCCCAAAACTTTTTGCCTACTTTTCGGTTACAAAAGTAGGGCCTGGCGCAGCGCTTATTTATCCAATTTCTTATACGTCATCTTTTTTAAACCATACCACCACTCCGCAAAATTTGTTTTCTTCATTTCCTTTATAATCATTTTTGCCGATTTGGTTTCAATCGCTTTTTCAACATTTTTAATCCAGTTTATCACATTATATCCCAAGTCATTATACTCCTTTGCCTGAAATGCGGTTTCAAGCCAATCGGCATCTCTCGCAATAATGCCTTCTTTCGTATTTCGATTTTCAAATTCATAAAAATATTCGTGCCATGTTTGCTCAATCATTTTCCCTAAGCCGCTCAACTGTTCGGCGAAAGCTTTTTCTTCCGCCTCCTTGTTCGAATAATACCGCGCCGCCACTTTGTGCTGATCGCCTATTCTTGCTTCCGCATTGTCATGAATCATTAAAATTGAAGCTACCTTTTCCGGACTGGCGTCACCTTCCATTACGGCCAAAAGGTAACCGATCTGCGCGGCGCGCAAAGCATGCTCGGCTAAAGTATCCGGGTATTTGACTCCCGTAAGCTGAAAACCGCTGTGTACCTGTCTTTTTAATTGACTCAATTCAAAAATAAAATTGGTGATTTTTTTGATATTCATCCCGTTAGAAACAGCCTGCTTTAAACTGCTTAAATTAAATTATCTTGTCCCGTGAAAAGTAGCGACTTCTAACGAGATTTATATTTTTTACTCTATCATTTCCGCCCAAATCGGTCAAAATCGCGTAACGCATAACAAATAACTTGTTAATGTCTTCAATACACCATGGGGTTCGGGGGCGGAATTGCCCGTCTCGCCTTAGGCTCGCCGAGGCTGAAGCGACAAGGCGAAATAACTTTAAGATAAATCAATGTGATAGCGAATTGGAGCCCCCAAAACTTCCCTGCCCGCATCGCTATGCGAAGCATTGCGGACGGGTTTGGTTACTTTCTTTGTTATTTACCCGCCTTTGGAGGGCAAGAAAGTAACTCCTAGCGAAGCGAGTTTTTTACCATATACGTCCCTTTCAATTTATATCCCAACTTCCTGTAATATCCTCGCGCTCCCACTCCGGAAATAACCGCAATTTTTTTAAACCCGTTTTCGTGTGCGATTTTTTCCGCTTCTTTCATAAGTCGCGTGCCCAAACCGGCATGCTGCACAATTTTTTTCCCCCCCACGGGCACAAGTTCGCCGTAAACATGCAATTCGCGAATCAATGCCGTGTTTTGTAGAGACGCAAAATTTTGCGTCTCTACCGTTGGCAACCGCAACCGGCAAAATCCGTACAAAATTTTTCCTTTTTCGTCCGTCGCTTCGATAAAATATTCCTTCCCGCCGGAAGCTTTGTATTTTTTAATTTTCAATCCATAATTTTCCTTTTGCAGTTGCCGATCTTTTACTTCGCGGCAACGGATGCAATTACATTTCACTCCCTTCGCCTGCATGACTTGCCTTAAGTTGGTAATTTTGTTGCCGGCAACAATCGATTCCGAAGGAATATCACGAACAAGACGGATGATACGCACATGTTTTGGCACCTCTCTTTTACACTCGATGATTAAATTTTCCAAAATTTTATCCGAGTACGGTTTGTATTTGCCTTCCTTCCACCATTCATATAATTTACTGCTCTCGATAACCACGGTCGGATAAAATTTAATTTGGTCTGGCTGGAATCTTTCATCTGTAAATAATTGTTTAAACATTTCCAAATCTCTTTTTGGAGTCGAGCCGGGCAAGGCCGGCATAATATGATAAGTCACTTTAAAGCCATAATCCTTGAGCAGCTTGGTCGCGTTCGCGATTTCCTTTACGCCGTGCCCGCGCGTATTCTTTTCTAAAATTTTATCATCGATCGCCTGCACTCCGAGCTCCACTCGCGTGCAGCCGAGTTCGCGCATCTCTAAAAGTTCGTTTTCATTGATATAGTCCGGCCGCGTTTCCAAGGTCAGACCGATAATCTTGTATCTGGCACTCTCATTCTTTTTCTGTTCAATTAAAAGTCTTCTTTTTAACTCTTCAATTTTTAGTTTTGGGCTTAGCTTTTGAGTTTTGAGTTTTGAGTTTTGAGTTTGAAAATTGTTTGCGGCAGCAAAACAATTTGCGATGTACCAATATTTATAGTCTTGCGGTAAGGCACTCCACGTCCCCCCGATAACGATAATTTCGATTTTGGTCGGATTATGTCCGTTCGCCTCAAGCGCTTTTAATCGCATCCGCACTTGTTTATAGGGATTGTATTCGCATCTTATCGCGCGCATGACCGCCGGCTCGTTCGGCAGATAGCTTTTCGGCACGTTGTCCATTGTCGGACAGTAAGCGCATTTTGCCGGGCAGGAAAAAGGCTTTGTTAAAACTGCGACCGGCGCAATCCCTGAAAGTGTTCTTACCTTTCTTTTGCGCAAAATTTTTACGAGCGGCTCGGCGGACGCATTTTTTAAAATATCGGAATTTTTTAACATGCCGATTTTATGCTTCTTCGCGATTTCTCTTTTGCGGCGCATCAAATCGGCCTGCGTTTTAATGCTTTTCGCAAGCAATTCTCTGATCGCTTTTTCTTTTATGTCTCGCTTCATAAATGAAGATTGTTTTTACTTTACTTTTTGTGCTAAAATTTAGATAACGTTTTATCAAATCGGATTATCTTATTTAATCATAAAATCATGAAAAAAACAATATTAATTTTGTTAAGCCTTGTTCTTTTTCTGCCCTTCGGTGCCAAGGCTTACACATTCGGTTCGGACACGGCTACGGTTGGTAAAAATCAAACCGTAAACGGAAATTTTTACGCCGTCGGGAATGCGGTTGAAATCGACGGGAAGATCGACGGTGATGTAATTTGTTTGGGCAAAAATGTCACGATTAATGGTCCCGTTTCGGGCGATGTGATTTGCGCCGGCCAAAATATAAATATTAACGGCGAAGTAAAAGGAAGCGTAAGGGTTCTTGGAAATACGATTGTTTTAAATTCAAAAATCGGACACAACGCCATGTTTTTGGCAAAAAATTTAACGCTTGGCGATAAAGGCCAAGTCGGATGGGATTTGGCCATGATCGCCGATTCCGCGGATATCGAAGGCAAAATCGGAAGAAATTTAAATGGCGATATTGCGCAAATGAATCTTGCCGGCGAAGTTAATGGAGATGTAAATTTAAAAATCAACAATGACGAAGAGGCCAATCCCGTTACAGTCGCAAAAACCGCAGTTATCAACGGCAATGTTTCTTATACTAACGGTCAGGAAATTAAAATCGAGGACGGTGCGAAAATAAAAGGAAAGGTGGCTCATAACTTTAAAGAAGAAAATACAAATTCAACGCCGTGGTTTTTGGCAAGACTGCTTTCGCTTTTCAGCGCTTTGGTCATCGGTTTGGTTTTAGTCTCATTATGGAGAGAAAGAATGATCCGCCTTTCCGAAATCATGCTCGATAAATATGGACGCGCAATCGGTTTCGGCGCGCTTGTTTTATTTATCACGCCCTTGGTTATTTTTGTCCTTCTAATGTCCATGATTGGCATTCCTTTGGCATTAATTCTTCTGGCATTTTGGTTAATCGCGGTTTGGGTAAGTAAAATTTTGGTCGGGATTACTTTGGGAAACAGAATTTTAAAAATTAAAAACAAAGAAAATTTGGTTCCAAACATGATTGTCGGCGTTTTACTCGCATGGATTCTGTTCTCAATCCCGGTTTTAGGATGGGCATTTTCCTTTATCGCCATTCTCTGGGGCCTGGGGGGAATTTACCTGCTCCTGAAAAATAAAAATTAAAAACAAAATAATTTAAAATACCAATAGTTTTTTTGGGGGTGAGGCGGGACAGGAGAGAATCATCTAAAAGTTCCAGCGCAATCAGTGTATTCAGTGATAATCAGCGGTTCAGACAACTGTTAATAACTCAAAACATATTCAAAAGTCCCCTTTTTTTATGCCTTGAAAAAGTAAAAAAAAATGGTAAAGTTAAAGTAGATAATAAATCGCTTTTTTATAAATGGAGGGGTGATGAAAGATCGGGAAAATCGAGTCGAGGATCAAATTGTAATTTGCCCCGGATGTTTAAAAATTCTCACTTCCAGAGTCTGGATTTTTGATCCGTTCAGATTGCTTCGGGCATACTTCACTGGCGAGAGAATAATGGAAGAAGAGTGCGGGGAGTGTCCCAAGCCTACGGAACTCCCGGTGCAAATTCCGCTATTCCGCTATTCGCCTCCCCAGGCAGAAGCTTTCAGACCGCTCAAAAAATCATTAGGGCTTTTTTAAAACGCCCTCTTTTTTTCTAAACACGAATTTGAATATTTTTATTTTTAAAAATATCCATATGCAAACAAATCCAAATATTTTCAAAGCCTATGATATCCGCGGCGTTTACGACCGGGACCTTGACGAAGAAACGGCCTATAAGCTCGGGCTCGCTTTCAGCGCCATGCGCAAAAAAGAATTGAACGGCAAAGATCCGATAAAATTGGCGGTCGGCTCCGACATGCGCTTGTCTTCGCCGACTTTAAAAGAAAGTTTAACTAAAGGACTTACGGAAGGCGGGGCGGACGTTATCGATATCGGACTGGCATCGACTCCGACATTCTATTTCGCGGTCGCGCATTATAAATACGACGGCGGTATTCTCGTTTCCGCTTCGCACAATCCGAAAGAATACAACGGCTTTAAAATGGTGCGCGAAAGAGCCATGCCCGTGAGCAAAGAAACGGGAATTTTTGAATTGCGCGACAGAGTCATAAACAACGAGGTGAGCCGGGCGGAAAAATTCGGCGAAGTGACCAAACAAGAAAATGTTTTAAGGGACCAAGTTGAGCATGATCTAAAATTCGCCGATCTCTCAAAAATCGAACCGTTGAAAATTGTGATTGACCCGGCAAACGGCATGGGTATTTTGTATTTTGACGAATTATTCAAACATGTCCCAGGGGAAATCGTAAAAATGAATTGGGAATTGGACGGAACTTTTCCCGCTCACGAAGCCGATCCGCTCAAGGCGGAAAACATGGAAAGTCTTTGTGAAAAAATCAAAGAAACCGAAGCGAATTTGGGAATCGCGACCGACGGTGACGGAGACAGAATTTTTTTCGCGGACGACAAAGGAGAAAGACTTGATCCGGGAATCACGCGCGCCATCCTTTGCAAAATATTTTTACGCGAACGCCCGGGAGCGAAGATTTGCTACGATATCCGCCCGGGGAAAATTACTCCCGATACCATTTTGGAAAACGGCGGCATTCCGATTATCACCCGAGTCGGCCATTCGCTCATTAAAGAAAAGACTCTACAAGAAGGCGCTTATTTCGCGGGCGAATCTTCCGGACATTTCTTTTTGAACATGGATGAAGGCTGCTACGAAATTCCGATGGTTGTAACTTTAAAAATTTTGGAAGAACTGTCCGTTGCCAAAACTAAATTTTCCGACTATATAAAACCGTACAAGAAATACTTCTCTTCCGGAGAAATAAATTCGCGCGTTGAAAATATTCCCGCCATCTTGGAAAAAATAAAAGAAAAATACAATGACGCGAAAATGAATGAGCTCGACGGAATTACGATCGAATATTCGGACTGGTGGTTTAACGTTCGCCCTTCGAACACGGAACCGTTGATTCGCCTTAATCTGGAAGCGAAAGGTAAAGAGCTCATGGAAAAAAAACGCGATGAAATCTTGACAATTATCAAAAGTTGATGTAATATTGGACAAATCGGGGTAACAATTCATATCAGAGAGGGGACAATTTGTGCATAATGGTAACGAGGCAGAAATAAACAATTTATTGAAGCTTTTAAAAAATAAACCATTATTTAAGGCAGCGGGGTCTCGCGGAGAATTTGAAATTTTAGGAAAATATCATTCAAAAATTTATAATGCCGATTTTGTTATTTTATGGGATCCCAAAACCAAGAGGTTTGCTATTGCAAAACTCTCGGATATATCTCCCGTTTAGCGGTTTCTTCCCAAACCGCTTTTTTATTTTTCAAAATCAAAACGGCCCTTTCGAGCCGTTTTTCATTTTTAGGTTTTGCCGCCGAACGCGTTTTCGTCACGAAGATTTTAAATTTGCGGTAGAAACGACATTCTCCCTCAGGCCTTTTTAAATACTTCTAAAATTTCTTTCGCACTTTTTAAATCTAGATCCGAGAAATTCAATTTCACTCTGTCTTCGTATAATTTATACATTTCCCGTTGAATATCGTCGTAATGAATACCGATACCGCTTTTTATCCGGTCACGGTATTTTTTTAAAATTTCCAAAATCACCTTCCTGTTTTTCTCGTCCAAATTCCGGAAATGCGAATTCTCCCGAACCAATTCGTTAAACTTTCTTTCAAACTCTTCGGAAGTTAAATTGCTAAAATTGTTTTTTAAATCGGATGCTTGCATATATTTTATTTGCAATCTTCGGGACAGCTACAATGATTTTCTCCGTATTGCGGTTCGCATTTGCCGTTGCCGCATGGAGCGCATGTTGGCAAACCGACCAAAGTTTTATCTAGAGAACAATCTTGCACGTCATTTCCAAAAATCGCCTTTAAACCGTCGCAACATTCTTTGGGGCCAAATTTAGATATCGGGGGCATGATACCTTCGCCGGCAGTTGCGCAAGCGTCTTGTTTTTTTAACCCCGTTTGTCGGAGAGTTGTATCGACAAATATCGGCAGCAGCGGAGTTTTTGTTTGTTTTTGCAACCAAATGAGTCCGCCAATTATGACGGCCAATACAACCAAAACTAAAATTATCCCGACCGTAATTCCTATTTTTATTTTTGTATTCATACTTCTTACGTTACCACCTGGTGTTCAAAAAATACTCGGGGTGTTTTTGCTTACTTTTTGGTTACAAAAAGCAGGGTCTATCGCAGCATTAAATTATCCCCATCTTCTCTTTCACTCTTCTTAACGTCTCCTCCGCGATAGGCCGCGCTCGCTTTGCGCCATGTTCAAGAATGTCTTTTATATCTTTATCGCCGTATTGATTGTATTTTTTTTGAAAATCGGCGAGAAAATTTCCAACGACTTCGGCCAGTCCTTTTTTAAAATCGCCATAGCCCTTGCCCTTGAATTCTTTTTCCAAATCCTTAACGTTTTTCCCGGACAGCAAAGAATAAATGTTCAACAAATTAGCAATCGCCGGTTTTTCTTCTTTATCATATTTAATTTCCGCGCCCGAATCCGTAACCGCGCGCATAATTTTTTTCGCCGCCGCTTCCGGCGTATCGGTCAAAGCGATATAATTCGCCGGACTCGTCGCGCTCTTCGACATTTTTTTAAGAGGATCGTCAAGTCCCATGATACGCGCGCCTTCTTTTTGCATTTTCACATCCGGAATTTTAAAAACCTCGCCATAAGCATTGTTGAAACGTTTGGCCAAATCGCGCGTCAGTTCGACATGCTGTTTCTGATCTTCGCCGACCGGCACGACATCGGTATTGTACAAAAGAATATCCGCGGCCATGAGCACGGGATAGTCGAAGAGACCGACGCCCGCCGATTCCTTACTTTCTCCCACCTTCTCCTTAAACTGCGTCATTTTGTTCAGATCGGCAACGCGCGCGCCTGCGCAATTCAAAATCCACGCCAATTCGGTATGCGCGGTTACATGCGACTGCTGAAAAATAATTGATTTCTTCGGATCGATGCCGGCGGCCAAATATGTTTTGACCACATCCAAAATTTGCTCGCCAAATCTTTTTGGATCCTGCCTGACTGTAATCGCATGATAATCGACGACGCAAAAAATCGAATTGTAATCTTTCTGCATCTCCACCCATTGGGCAATCGCACCGAGATAATTCCCGATATGAAGACTTCCCGAAGGCTGGACGCCGGAAAAAATTGTTTTTTTCGTTTCCATTTATTTTAAGAAAAACAAAGTATAGCCGTTAATAACCAAAGCCAAGGTAAAAAACAAGGCTCCCCAAAAGCATTTCGAGGTGAACGGTTTGTCATGCACGGACATGGAACATGTTTCGCATTGGCCGATTAAAACTTTGTACCAGTTGTACCAGGCGTAAATTGTGCCCAGTAACAAAACGATGAATTCGAACCACAAAAATGCATGTGTCATAATTTTTGTTTTAGTTAAATTATTAAATGTTTATCATGGATTATATACTTTAAGTTTAACATAAAAGAAGACAGCTAGACAACATGCAACACGAACTCGCGCCGACTGAATGCGGACCGATGCGGAAAAGTTCAGTGCAATCAGCGTCCTCTTTGCTAATCAGCGGTGCAGACAAATAAAAAGCGGAAAAACATATTTCCGCTTAAGCGCCCCAGCCGGTTGTCGATCTTTTTTTGTCGCAGCCGTTAGGGCAGACTTTTTGGGACAAACTCCCGAATCCCGCAACATGCTGATTTTCAAGTTTGGCTCCGCACGTGGGGCAAACGTCTTTTTCCTTCTCATCAATGCTTTTTTCCATGCCTTTATCCTTTCAGGGTTTTAAAATTTTTTAGTCCCAATCCCAAAGACCCATAAGTCTCATGAGCAATCCCTCCTTTTTTCAAATGAACATTTTATTTTTTATTTTCTGTATCCAGCCGTCCAATTTTGAACGGCTGACAACAAAAAATAAGTTACATTTCTCCATCCAAAAATTTTTCGTAAGCGCTCATATCGAAATGGCCATGGCCGCTCAAATTAAAGAGAATAACTTTTTCTTCGCCGGTCTCTTTGCATTTTTGCGCTTCATCAAAAACCGCTTTGATGGCATGGGCCGATTCCGGCGCCGGCACAATGCCTTGGTTCCTTGCGAACTTCACGGCCGCCTCGAAAATTTCCTTTTGGTCATAAGCTTTGGCTTCGATAATTTTTTGTTCATAAAGCGAACTCACGATCGGAGAAGCGCCGTGGTAACGCAATCCGCCGGCATGAATCGAAGGCGGCATGAAATTATAACCCAAAGTGTACATTCTGATTAAAGGCGTTAAGCCGATCGAATCGCCGAAATCGTATTTGTATTCGCCTTCGGTCAAACTCGGACAGGATTTCGGCTCGACCGCAATCGCGCGGAGATTCGGTTTTCCGCCTTTTAATTTGTCTCTTAAGAAGGGGAACGCGATGCCGGCGAAGTTACTGCCTCCGCCATGACAGCCGATAATGATATCCGGGTAATCGCCCGCCTTTTCCATCTGTTTTTTCGCTTCTTGGCCGATGATTGTCTGGTGCAAAAGCACATGATTCAAAACCGAACCGAGAGCGTATTTCGTGTCTTCGTTTTTTGCCGCGTCTTCAACCGCTTCGGCGATAGCGATTCCCAGACTGCCGGGCGAATCCGGATTCTCGGCCAAAACTTTTTTTCCCGCTTCGGTTTTACTAGATGGACTGGCAACGCAATTTCCGCCGTAAACTTTCATCATCGCTTTTCGATAGGGTTTTTGGTCATAACTGACTCTCACCATGTAAACGTCGCAAGCCAAACCGAAATAATTGCAGGCAAAACTCAAAGCCGTCCCCCATTGACCCGCTCCCGTTTCAGTAGCCAGTCTTTTCACGCCTTCTTTTTTGTTGTAATAAGCCTGAGGCAAAGCCGTATTTAACTTATGACTGCCGACCGGACTTACGCCTTCGAATTTATAATAAATTTTGGCGGGCGTCCCCAGTTCTTTTTCAAGACGCGTCGCCCGAATCAAAGGCGATGGCCGATAAAGAAAGTACGCTTTTCTTACTTCTTCCGGAATTTTAATCAACGATTCTTGCGAAACTTCTTGCTTGATCAATCCCACGGGGAACAGCGGCGCCAAATCTTCCGGACCGATCGGCTTGTTGGTCGCGGGATGTAAAGGCGGATCCAGAGGTTTGGGTAAATCCGGGACGATATTGTAATAATGTGTTGGGATTTCTTTTTGATCTAAAAATATGATTGGCATAGATTTAGTAATTAGTAATTAGGAAGTGGGAAGTAGGAATTTGTCGCGCCAAAATTCATTTCCTTTAGTTTTAAAAAAATATTTCATATTTGTATATTTGTAAATGATTTGTAATTTGTGGGGATTAAAAAACTCCCGTCTCTTTGCCCGAATAAAAAATTCGGACAAAAGGACGAGAGTTCTCGTGGTGCCACCTTTTTTCCGGAACAAAAAAACACCCATGGGTGCCAGATGTTCCACTCATCGACTCTATGTTTTCCCTTCGGGAGCGGCACTACAAATGCCGCACATCCGAATGATAAAGAAAACCGATTTCGATTATCCTATGGTTACGGAGGAATCCGGATTTCCACTAACGCAGAAACCGCCTTCCGTTTTCGCGTTCGCATGCGCCGTACCGAGAATTCGGGATAGTGCGGCCAAGCGGTAGCGAAAAACAGTAAACTAGACCCAACCCTTCCCGATTGAAAATCGGAAAGGATCCAGTTGTAGGCTTTCGAATTGTTTAGGTTCTAAAGACATGATAACATGAATCAAAAATTTGTCAACAACTTCTCTTAAAAACTAAGAACTGAGCAGTTTTCATTTTTTTTACAAAGGAAACCGCCCCTTAATCCCCTCCTTAGCAAGGAGGGGAAATTTCCCTCTCCTGTTCCAGGGGAGGGTTAGGGTGAGGTCACCTTAATTCCAAATTCGGATCTACTCTCAGTTTCTGCCATGGCGTAAATTTTTTCGCCCGCGCCCGAAAGTATCCGGCCGTCGCGATCATGGCCGCATTGTCAGTTGTATATTTTAAATCCGGTTGGTTGTAATGTACCCCCGGTAATTTTTCTTTTATCGTTTCCGCCATCTGTTCGCGCAATTTTTTATTCGCCGAAACTCCTCCCGAAAGCATGATTGTTTTCACTTTGTATTTTTCCGCCGCCTTGATTGTTTTATGAATTAAAACATCAACAACGGCCTGCTCGAACTCATACGCATATTCCGGAATTCTAGTTTTCCAGTTTTTATCATTTTTCAGTTTATAAAGCAACGCCGTTTTTAATCCGGAAAATGAAAAATGAAAATCTTTTGAATTTAACATGGGTCTGGGGAGGGGGATTTGTGATTTGAAACTTTGGGATAATTCTTTTTCATATTTGCTAGCCATTTTAGAAATAATCGGGCCACCCGGATAACCGATACCGAGCATGGTCGCCGCTTTATCAAACGCTTCTCCCGCCGCATCATCGATCGTTTCGCCGATAACATTATACTTCAAATGGTCTTTCATTAACACCAACATATTATGCCCGCCCGAAACAGTAAGAATGAGCGCCGGAAAATTAATTTGAGTTTTGAGTTTTGAATTTTGAATTTTGAGTTCGCGAATGAAATTCGCGTAAATATGTCCTTCGATGTGATTCACGACAATTGTCGGAACATCCCACGCGTAAGCCAATGTCCGTGCCGTTTCAATACCGACGATTAAAGACGTGACCAGCCCGGGTCCGGTCGTGACGGCAATAGCATCAATGCTCGCCGCCTTTAATAAGGAGGGATAAGAGGGATTCTTTTTGCCCCCTTTAGCAAGGTGGGGTAGGGGGGATTTTAAACCAGCTTTTTCCAACGCTTCATTCACTACCGGCAAAATATTTAAAACATGCTCGCGCGCGGCCACCTCGGGAACGACGCCGCCGTATTTTTTATGAATTTCGATTTGCGAAGAAACTACATTTGATAAAACCTTTACATTTTCATCCTTCCCTTCAATAACCGAAGCCGCGGTTTCATCGCATGATGTCTCGATGCCTAAAATTTTCATGAGTATATTTTACTCTAAAACCAAAAATCGGCCAATGCCGATCTTCAGTTAAATCGACGCTATGATCGATTTATTTGTACCGCTACGGGGAATCGAACCCCGATTTTAAGGATGAAAACCTTACGTCCTGACCATTAGACGATAGCGGCGAAATAACAGTTAACAATTAACCATTAACATTTAACTCTTTTGAAACAAAAAAATCCCTAGAGGATTCATAATTAATATAACAAATTATTACGGTTTGTCAATCAGGTTACCAAACCTCCCCTAACCCCTCCTTAGTAAGGAGGGGAATTTTAATTTCCCCCTTCGAAAGGGGGATGAAAAATCTTTTCCTATTTTATCTCAATTTTTAACCTCCCTAACCCTCCTTTAAAAGGAGGGGCCTAATCCCTAATCCCTAATCCCTCTTATATACATCATCGTATCTTTGAATATCGTCTTCTTCAAGATATGAACCCGTTTGCACTTCGATTATTTCCAAATCTGTCTTTCCCGGATTTTCAAGGCGATGCCTTGTCAAAGCGGGAATAAACGTGCTTTCATTTTCATAAAGAAATACTTCCTTGTCTCCGTTTACAACCTTTGCCGTGCCCTTGATGACCACCCAGTGTTCGGCGCGATGCATATGCGACTGCAAGCTCAATTTCGCCTCCGGATAAACCGTAATCTTTTTTACTTTATGATTCTTTTCGTCGATTAAAATTTCGTACTTCCCCCAAGGTCGATAAACGATCAAATTGTCATCGAGTTCTTTGTATTTATTCTCTTTCAAATGATTGACGATTTTCCGCACGTCTTCGCTGCGTCCTTTCTTCTGGATGAGAATGCTGTCATTATTTTCTATAATGATCAAATCGTCAACGCCGATAGTGGCGACGAGTTTTTTCTCGTCCGTGCTATGGACAAAAATATTTTCCGAATCGATTCCGAGATGTCTCGGATTTTTCTCCTTTAACAGTTCGGCCAAACTGTCGAAGGAGCCGATATCGTTCCAGCCGAATTCACCTTCGAAAACAATAACGTTTTTTGATTTTTCCGAAATGGCGTAATCGATCGAAATTGAAGGCATATTTAAAAATTTTTCAAGAAACTCGTCCATGTTCAAGGTAAAAAGAGAAAAAATTTCCGGCGAATGCTCCTTCAGCTCGCGGGCGAAAGCGCGCGGATTAAAAATATACATGCCGGAATTCCAAACGTATTCGTCCGATTCAACATATTTTTCCGCCGTTTTTAAATCCGGCTTTTCTTTGAATTCCAAAACATGAAAATAATCTCCTTCTTTTTCGCCTTTGCGGATGTAGCCGAATCCTGTTTCCGGCTTCAAGGGCGTGACTCCGATCGTGCCGATATTGTCGCCGACTTCGGTCATGGCTCTTTTTACTATTTCCAAAAATTTTTCTTCGTTTCCGATATAATGATCCGAGGGCAAAATTAAAACCGGCGTGCCCGGATCGATTTTCGCATTTTCGGCCAAATACTTGGTGGCGTAAGCGATCGCCGGGGCTGTATTCAAACTCGCGGGCTCTATTAAAATTCGCTCCCTGTTAAAATCCTTTTCAACTTCTTTGATTTGATTGAAAACGTTATAAAAATTATCTTTGTTCGTAATAAAAAAAATGTTTTCTTTGGGCATGATTTTGCGCATGCGCAAAAAAGTCTCTTGTAAGAGAGAATTATAGCTGTAAAGCCTTAAAAACTGCTTGGGAAAATTTTTGCGCGATAGCGGCCAGAGTCTTGTGCCCGAGCCGCCGCAAAGAATGATGCTGTACATATTGTTTTTATCTTAATGAACATGCACTTTTTTGTCAAACAAAAAAACTCTTCGAATTAGAAGAGTCTGTTAGGGGCATGATTTATAAAAGCCCTTTTTGGTTTTTCATTTTTTTCCGGGTGCGAGGAAAAAATGTCCTCAACGAGAATATTAAAGAAAAAAAGGGCGATTACGAAATAAAGAGCCATGGCGAGAACACACCAGAAAGGCGCTGCCCTATCTGCCAATACCATCAAGGGCAACAGAAGATGCAAACATCCCGCGGAAAATAGAAATGGCCGCCATTTGCCGGCAGAAAAAAAACAGAGCCCTGCTACTGCAAAAGCCAATGCCGTTGAAGACGTCCAGAAAAGTGCTGTATTCTGTGGCATTTCTTGCCTCCCTCGAAAGTTTTATATACAAAAAATTATTACAAAATTGATCTCTTGTCAAGAATCTTCTTGTTAAGAAAGAAAAAAAATTATTGCGACCTTTGAAAAATTGCGTTAATAATTTTTTCGAAATGCCGTTACAAAATTTCACTGTTTGAGCGACTTTAGGAGCGAGTTTGAAATTTTGTTAGGCATACCGGAAAAATTTAGCAATTTTTCAGCGGGAGCGACTTTTTACCCCTCTTTTTCTTAGAAAAAGAGGGCGCCGCCCGCGCAGGGCCCTGCGGAGCAATCAAACAGACCGGCCGTATTCTGTTTTTTTCTGGATCCCGGGTGCCCGGGATGACAATACGATTTTATCTTTTATAAATCCTCAAACTGTTCGTCACCACCGAAACCGAACTGAAGGACATGGCGGCGGCGGCGATAATCGGGTTTAGCGCGCCGGAGATGGCAAGCGGGATGGCAATTACATTATAAATAAACGCCCAAAAAAGATTCTGTTTGATTGTTCTGAAGGTTTGGCGCGAAATTTTAATCGCTTCCGTAACTTTTTCCAAATCGTTTCGCATCAAAATAATCTGGCCCGCCTCTTTCGCGATGTCGGTCGCCGAGCCGACGGCGATTCCCAAATCGGCCCGCACCAAACTCGGCGCGTCGTTAATTCCGTCGCCGACAAATATGACTCTTTCGCCCGCTTCTTGCAGTTTTTTTATTTCATCCTCTTTCTCGGAAGGCAAAACTTCGGCCAAAACTTTTTCAATTTCCAAATCATGCGCGACCGCTTCCGCCGTTTTTTTGTTGTCGCCGGAAATCATGCCCACCTTCAACCCCATTTTTTTCAATTTTCCGATTACATTTTTCGTTTCCGCGCGAATTTCATCGGCAATTAAAATTGCGCCCGCGATTTTTTTATCAATCCCGATAAAAAGCCATGTTCCAATCTCATTTTTTTCTAAAATTCTTTCCGCCCAACTTGCTTCGATGCCGTTTTCTTCCATCATTTTCTTGTTGCCCATAAAAACAAAAGTTTTACGGGCGGGACAAACCGCGGCCACACCCCTGCCTTCTTTTTCTTTAAAATTTTCAAATTGAGCAAGCTCGATATCTTCTTCTTGCGCATATTCGGCTACCGCCCGCGATAGAGGATGCTCGGAATTTTTCGCGAGCGACCCCGCGATTTTTAGAACTTTATTTTCATCGCCGTCAAAATCGGCGGTATTTATCATTATTTTCCGCACTTGCGGTTCACCCTTGGTCAAAGTTCCGGTCTTATCGAAAATAATCATGGTTATATTTTTGGCACGCTCGAAGCTTTCTCCGTTTTTAAAAAGTATGCCTCTTCTCGCGCCCTTGCCCGTTCCGACCATAATCGCGGTCGGGGTAGCGAGTCCTAAAGCGCAAGGGCAGGCGATAACTAAAACGGCGATGGCGTTGATCAAAGCGATCGTAAAATCGCCTTTGGCCAAATACCAGCCGACAAAGCTAAGCACGGCCAGAGCTATTACCGTCGGCACAAAGATGCCGGAAATTTTGTCCGCCAATTTTTGCACGGGCGCTTTCGAACCTTGCGCGTCCTCGACGGTCTTGATTATTTGCGCCAGAACCGTGCCTTCGCCGACTTGCGTAACTTTAATTTTTAAAACTCCGCTTTGATTGATCGTCGCGCCGAACACTTTCGAGCCATTTCTTTTCTCAACCGGCATCGACTCGCCCGTAAGCATGGCTTCGTTCACGCTCGATTCTCCTTCCGTCACTTCGCCGTCCAACGGAATTTTTTCGCTCGGCTTGACTAAAAGCACATCCCCGATTTTTACTTCACTGATATCGATTTCTCTTTCGGTGTCATTAATCAAAATTCTCGCTTTTTTCGCACCAAGTTCCATTAATTTGCGCATGGCTTCGCCGGCCCGGCCGGTCGATTTCGCTTCGAAAAATTTTCCGAGCAAAATCAAAGTAACGATCAAAGCCGCCGACTCGAAATAGCCCATCCGGCCGTTAAACACCGCCCAAAGACTGTAAAAATAAGCGGCCAAAGTACCCATGGAAACTAAGGTGTCCATGTTCGCATTCAGATGCCGCGCTTGTTTAAACGCCATTTTATGAAAACGCCAGCCGAAATAAAAAACGACGACGGTGGCCAAAATAAACTGGAACCATATCGCCAAATCAAGATTTAAAATCATGACACCGGCGTGGAATTTATAAATCATTTCGACAAGCAAAGGCAAGCTGAAAATGACCGAACCCAAAAATGCCCGCCAAGTTTTTTTCATATCTTCCGCTTCATGAACATGACCGCCATTCTCCATATGCATGTGATGCATACGCATTTCTTCTTCGTGATGAGGCAAAAAAGATTCTTCGACATCGTATCCGTTATCCTTAATCACTTTCACCACTTGATCCACGTTTAAAACGTTTTCATCATATTCAACCGTAGCTTTTTTTGTCGCGAAATTTACGTTCGCGTTTAAAATACCCTTGGTTTTAGTAAGAGCTTTTTCGTTATTGAGAGCGCAACTCGCGCAGGTCATGCCGGTTACGGTTATAGTTAATTTTTTTGACATAAAATTAGATGATAGAAGGCAGACGACAGATTTTTAAAATTCTAAATCCTAAATTCACCCCGGCACCTTCAAGATTTTGTTTCCGAATAATTTATTTCTAAACCTTAAGTTTTAAAAAACCAAAATTTTGTTTTTAATTACGAAAGGCGCGGGGCAAGAATCCAAAATTATAAATCCGAATGGCGAAACGTTTTGAATTTTAATTTTTTGTTATTTGAAATTATTTAGAAGTTAGGTATTAGGATTTAGAATTTTTCTACATCTGTTACTTTATACTCCGTTCCCTCAAGAGCTTTTTGAACTTCATCCAAACCGATTTCGCGATCAGCTTTAATTTCCGTTTCGCCATGAACGTCTTTAATTTCAATTTCTTTCACTCCCGGAATTTCGGAAATCAATTTTTTCGAAGTGCTTATACATCCTTCGCAATGGAGATTGTTTATTTTAAACTTGATTGTGTTCATAGTAATATTTTAATTATTGGTGCCGCAATTTGCGTCCGGGGTTAACCCGCAGGTTGAATCCTGACCCGTGTTACCATTGCCGCTTTCCGTTTTCGCGTTTGTATCATCCGTAACAGTAAACGCACCCGTATACATGCCCATGGAGCAGGAAAAATCTATTTTACCCGCGGCGGAAGGAGTGAATTTAACCACGTTTTCTCCCTTTTTTAAATTCAACTGTAGACCGAGTCTCGGCGCGTATAAGCTGGAGGCGCAGGAATAAGGTTCTTTGGCGTCGATAATCCATTCGACCGGCACGCCCTTTTTAATCGTGAACGAACTCGGCGCATAGCCGTAACCTTCTTCGGTCATCCTGACGATCTGAACATCGTTTTGCGCATGCGAACCCGAGAAAACGCTTCCTTGGTTTAAATTCGAATCGGAACCGAAACCGAGACTGGTTAAACGCGCGCCGTTCGAGATATTGAAAAAAGCGAGAAAAAGAACGGCAATGCCGGCGAATTTAAAAAACTTTTTCGCAAACGAACCTTTGACGACCGAAGTTAAGCCGCCGACGCCCAAAAGCCCGGGCACCGTACCCAAAGCGAACAAAGCCATGATAAGACCGCCGGTCATAAAACTGCCTGTGCTTAAAGCGTAAACTTGCATGGCCTGAGTGAATCCGCAAGGAAGAAAAAAAGTCAGCGCGCCCAAAATGAATGAATTTTTATGGTTGTATTCTTTCTCGTGTCGCTTTATTCCGAGAATGCGTGTCAAACTTTTTGGCAATGTCAATTTAAAATTCTTAGAACGGGGAAAAACTTCGATCAGCTGAACGCCCAAACCGAGCATCAATAATCCGACTAAAATTGTTAAAAGCCCGGTAAGAAGGGGAGAGAGCCGAAAAGCCGATCCCAAGAGTCCTAAAATTCCGCCCAAAACGCCGAAGCCGATTACTCTTCCTAAATTAAAAAAAAGATGGGGGCGAAACCTTTCCAGGCGCGTCGCCTCCGGATGAGCTTCCGCGTGACGCGCGGAAATACCGAGAATCAAACCGCCGACCAAGGCCATACAAGAAGAAACGCCGGCCGTAAGCCCGACCAAAATCGGGATAAGCAATCCGGAAGGGTTGGAAAAACTGGCAATGCTTGCATTAAAAATGCCGAAAGCTTTCAAAATAAAGTAAATGCCGACGGCAAAAAGAAAAGCGATGCTCAAATCAAGATAATCTTTTTTGTTTTTGGAAAAAAACGGTTCCTTTCCGGATATTCCTATTTCATAGCCAGCGCCATGAACCGCTTTTTCTATTTCACCCATGTTCGGTCCATCGCCATCAAAATAAATTTCCGCGTTTTGTTTTTTATGATTCGCTTCCGCGTTCTTTACCCCCGTTATTCCCTTAAGATTATTCTCGATTAAAATCTCGCAGGAACGGCAATGCATGCCTTTAATCGGCACCTTTATTTTTTTTGTCATAATTTATGATAAGCTGTCATACCTATAATACATGCCGGCATCAAAAAAATTTCAAACCGACTTAAAACAATCCGTTTCTGATTTTCATGATTTCCAAAAATTTTTGAGTGCTGAAAATTTTTCGATTCTTGTTTCTTCCGCTATTTCCCCATTATATCTTTTTTCTTTTGTTCGTATTCTTCTTTGTTAATCTCACCCTTCGCATATCTTTCGTCTAAAATACGTAAAGCGTCTTTTTCGCCTTCTTCATCGCAATACGGGCAATGTCCGCGTCCGTGGCGATGCCCATAGTGCCGCCAGTATCCTCGCCCAGGCATAGTAAGGGCTCGAATCAGAGCGATGACGATACAGATAATAATAATCCAAAAAACGATCATGAAAATTACGCCCATAAAACCGTATCCCGCTCCCCAATTGCCATAATATCCCATCATATTTTTCACCTCCCTTCTTATATACACACGAAGTTTAACGAATACGACACGAAGCTTAACGAATTAAATCCATCTTTAATTCTATTTAAAACATTGCTCAAAAATCGAGGCTCGCGCTATCTTTCGTGTTTATTCGTGTGCCTATTCGTTTATTTTTTGTGTTTAGTTTTGCAACTTGCCGTCGATAATTTGTTTTATTTGATCGTACGGATAAGCTCCTTGCACTTCTTGGCCGTTGATAAAACTTGTCGGAGTGCCGTTTACGCCAAGCTGCTGACCTTCGGCCAAGTCTTTGTCGACTTTCTGCGCGGCTTCGCTGCCGGCGGTACAGGCATTGAATTTATTCATGTTTAATCCCATGCTTTGCGCCAGTTGGCCGAAATAGGAATCCGTAAACTTATCCTGGTTCCCGAAAAGCGTATAGCCGTATTCCCAAAATTTGCCCTGTTCGCCCGCGCATTGCGCCGCGATCGCCGCTTTTCTCGCGTAAGGATGGATCGAGGTGAGCGGAAAATATTTCCAAACCCAACGCACTTTGCCCTTGTAATCCTGCATAATCTGTTGCATGGTTTGTTCGAAACGTGCGCAGTACGGGCATTCGAAATCGGAGAATTCGACGATGGTAACGGGAGCGTTTTTGTCTCCTTGAGTCCAATCGTCTTTCGAAATTTGTACGTTTACGTTTGTCGGGGTCGGCTGCGCGGCCGGAGCGGAATTGGAATTGCCGTTGGCATTGTTGCCGTTGTCATTGGCCTGAACCGTGTTTGCGCTATCGCTTGCGCCGTTATTGTTCGCGGCGCTAGAGAGATCTTTGCCTTTTTGAAAATAGGCGACGGTCATGATGATGAACCCGGTCAAAGAGATAACCGCGATCCCCGCGGCCAGGCCCAGAAGAAAATTTGTTTGTTTTTCTGACATAAATTATAATTTTGATGATTCAAATTATTTCGAATACTTCGAATATTTTTTAAAGAAAATTCGCGACATTCGTGTAATAATTTGAGTCATTCGCATTATGTTATTTATTTGATAATTTTGTAACTTTTAAAATTTCATCCGTCATTTCCTGCTTCAACTTTTCGTTTTTCGAGGCTATGGCGTTTTTAAAACAGGAATTTAAATGATTTTCCATCAACATCTGATGCGCCGATTTCAGAAGCCCGATGGCGGCCAAATTCTGCTGCATGATATCGATGCAGTAGTTCCTCTCTTCCGTCATTTTAATAATTTTTTGGAGAAGTGTCGAGGCTTTTTTAAAATTGATTAGCGCCCGTTCGTGTTTTTTTGACATAAATTTCTCTAAAACTGGCACCCCTACCCAGGGTGTAGGTCTATTATACCGCGAAGTCGAAGGAGGGTCAAGAGAAAAAGAAATTTTATAATTAGATAAAAATTCAAAATTTTTAACTCTGTTTTATTTTTTTAACAAGAGTTTTTTAACTTTTAAAAAAAGAAAAACGACCACTTGAGTAGCCGTTAAATAAAATGAGAAAGATCAAGCACATCTCTGTAAGAATCAAGTTTGGCTTCTATGCCCAACTCATCACGAACAACGCCTTTTACTTTCGTTATTACTTGCGAAAGGTGCGAAATCGGAGCCTCCTTCGGCAATTGTTTTGCCATTTCTTTTAGCTCCGACCACGAAAATCTTCCCCTGTTAATCCACCAGGGCACGGAAGAAGTTACGCCATAGGCCCAATGCTCACGGCAGGCCTGTTCAAGCATATCACGGAGCGCTTCCACTCTCTTACGGCTCACATTTTTGTAATGAAAATCTTTATTGAGGTGGAGCGGCCTCGAATCCGGCAAAACCTCGATAAGGTCGCTGTGTGTCCCCTCCCGTTCTTCCCTGGACATGCGAGCAAGTCGGTAGCGACCCCCTTTAATAGTGAGAATGGAATCGCCATGTTCCTCTAAAAAAGCGAGCCATTTAAGACTGGAGCTCAACGGCTCTCCCGGTAGACTGGTCATCAAAAAAACATGAGTTTGTATCCCAGCATTTTTCAAGTTGGCCAGAATCTTGCCGTAGTTTTCCGGATGATTCCAGTTTTTATGCTCCCGTTTAAGCGTTTCCGGAGAAAGACTTTCCAGTCCCAGTTGAACACCTCTGCAACCCGCCTTGTAAAGCCGACCGCAGACATCCTCGTTTAAAAGATCACTTGTCACGGTCATATAACACTGCCAAGTTGCGGGATGCCCCAATCTTTTAAGCTCGTCGCCTAAAGAGAGTTGACGTTTTAAGGAGAAGGTTTCGTCGGTTATGTCATGCCGGAGGTTTCCGAGCCGGACCATGTGTTCGGCAATCCGCTTTGGGCTCATTGCTCTCGCCCGCATGCGGTAAGTATCACTGCCCGCAGATATGGCGCAGAAGCCGCAACCGGTGGGACAGTTGGACATGGTGTAAAGGGGATAAACGTCGTCAGCAGACCACTGCCTCGCGCCTCCGTCGAACTCCGGCGTTGGCAATGCTTCAAAGTCTGAAGGTACGTCGGGCAACGGGTTTCTTACTAACGAGCCCGAACGTCTCCAGATTATTGAGGGTGCTTCTGAAGGTTTTAACGTCGCCGCCATTATCCGAAGAGGTTGAAATCCTTCGCGATACACTATGGCATCGCAATAATCGAAAAGCTTTGCCATCTCCGGACGGTCATAGGCATCGTTTACCCTTGACCAGAAGTTACCGCCTAAAACAACGAGCGTGTTCGGCATCGCCTCTTTTATCATTGAGGCGAAAATGCATCCAGGTATAAGTTGTCGTTCATCGGCAATACTGATCCCATAAATATGCGGCTTTGAGCTTAGCGCTAATGGAACTTCGACCTCGTTGAAGTAGTCGTACCATAAATTCTTCTCGCGTCGCTCTATTGCGGTTAGCAACCCTTCGATCGTCCCGTTTCCGTAGACGCATACATAACTGACATTATTTCTTTCCACGGCGAACTTGTCAGGCGTAACTATGGAGCGGGAGATTTTCTCGAAAGTCATCCTTGCTTGGTAAAAATTAAGAATGTCGCTTTTCGGACTTCGGATTATACGCAAGGCTTCCTCAATATCACCATTTTGCTTAAGCAAGTATTCCAGGCCGAGAATATGGCTGTACCTTTGGACAACCTCGTGCCCGTCTTGTCGAAGAAGGGATGAAAGTTGGGATACCCCGGCTGGCATGTGCCATGGGGAATTAGCCGGAGGATAGTTTAAAAAAATTCTCCGCGGCTCTAATGCGATCAGAAAAAAGAGAGGTTCGGGTTTGAATACTTTGCTTTTTAGTTTAACGTTTACGTGTGAAGTTGGCTTTACAGGCACCTTAGACCAACCGAGACCGAATTTCTTTATAAAACATTTACCGTTTGTTACCGCAATAGTTCTCTCCTCGTTGACTTGCAGAGTTATTTTTTCCCCGTTGGGAAGGTAAACATAGGTTGGGGCGCTATGTCCGGAAAAATCCTCACCCCTTACATGCAGGGCGTACGTAACATCCACCGAAAAATTAAGGACTATCACAACAACAGCAAGACAAAGGCAAAAAAAATTTTTTATCATTTTCCTCCTCCCGAAAGATTTTTTCTAAAGGTCGCAATCTCTACTCGAGATTGATATTACTTTATAACAAAAATATGTTAAAAAAACAAGGGGTGCGCCTTTCTTCCTTTTTTCTACTCTTTAGAAAAAGAGCTTGGCTCCACTCGGAGCTAAGCTCTAATTTTTCTGTCGTCCGTCACCTGTTTACTTCTTCAAATACTTATTAATGCTATTCGCGGCAATCGCGCCCTCGGCGGCGGCCGTAATCACTTGGCGGAATTTATTCGATCCGTTCGTAATATCGCCGGCGGCCCAGACGCCCTCGGCTGTCGTTTTTCCGTCCGGTCCGATTTTTACATAACCTTCTTCATCCAACTCCACACCCAGCGAATTTAAAATTTCCGTATTCGGATCGGAACCGATCTCGATAAAAATTCCGTCCATTTTTAGAATATTTGAACCGGCGTATTCTTTGTCCAAAACCAATTCTTCAAGTTTTTCCGTTCCTTTTATTTCCGTCACGTTCGTATTGTAAATCACTTCAATCTTCTGATTTTTTTCAATCGCCTCGATCCAAAATTTTTCCGCCCTCAATTTATCGCGACGATAAATCATATAAACTTTTTCCGCGATGTCGGCCAAGAACACGGCCGCTCCGGCGGCGCTGTCGTTTCCGCCAATAACGGCGACCGTTTTGTCTTTATAAAAATAACCGTCGCAAGTCGCGCAATAAGAAACGCCCTTGCCCATAAATTTCATTTCGCCGGGCACGTTTAAATGACGATGCGAAGTGCCCATGGCGAAAAGAACGGTTTTTGCTTTCATCTCTTCGCCGTTTTTTAATTTCAGCTTGAATTCACCGTCTTCCCTTGTGACACTTTCCGCCAAAGTGTATTTAATTTCCGTGCCGTAGCTTTTCGCGTGCGCTTCCGCCTTTTGCCCAAAATCAAAACCGCTGATTTTTATTTCGCCTAGCCAGTTGCCGATCTCGTGCGTTTTGGCGATCTGCCCGCCCGGCTCGCCGATAACGACGTTTTTCAAGCCGTAGCGGGAAGCGTAAACGCTCGCCGATAATCCGGCCGGTCCCGCTCCAATTATTACTAAATCGTAAGTCATATTTTTTAATTCAAAATGCAAAAATCAAAATTCAAAATTAAGGAATTCGTCATCCCGAAATTTTTCGGGAGACTCATAAATTTTTAATTTTTAATTTTCTTAACTTCTTCCCCTGTCCTTCATCGCCTGGGCGACGCGCTTTACCGCCAAAGCGTATGCGCCTATGCGCATGGTGGTATTATATTTTTCTTTTTCCTTCCAAACTTCGTTAAAACTTTTTATCATTAAATCTTTTAATTTTTCCAAAACTTCTCCTTCTTTCCAATAATACCCATAAGCGTTTTGCACCTGTTCAAAATAACTCACGGCCACGCCGCCCGCGTTTGCCAAAATATCGGGTACGACCATAATATTCTTTTTTGCAAGCACTTCTTCCGCTTCGGGAGTGATCGGTCCGTTCGCGAGTTCGACAATCAATTTCGCTTTAATCACATTGACATTGTCCGTGTTGATGGAGTTTTCCAAAGCGGCCGGAATCAAAATATCAACCTCGTGTTCAAGGCAGTGCATTTCTCCGCGATCTTCCGCCCCCGGATAATTCGCGACCGAACCCGTGTTATCTTTATGCCTCTCCACCTCTTCCACGTTTAGTCCCATATAATTGCAAATCGTTCCTTTCGAGTCGCTTAAAACCGCCACGCGATAGCCTTCGTTCTGCAAAAGTTTGGCCATGAATCGGCCGGCGTTGCCGAAACCTTGAATCGCGACCGTGCATCCTTTTTCAAGACCGATTTTTTTAACAGCTTCGTTCAAAACATAGACCGCGCCTTGCGCCGTCGAATAACCGCGCGCTTCCGAACCGCCAATCGAAAGCGGCTTGCCCGTGATTACCCCCGGTCTGTGCAGCCCCGCCAACTTTTCGTATTCGTCCATCATCCAAGCCATGATTTTCGGATCGGTATAAACATCGGGGGCGGGGACATCGACGTCGGGACCTATCAACTTGTAAATTGCGTCGATATAACCTCGAGACAGCCGTTCCAATTCGCCTTGCGACAATTCTTTCGGATTGACGATCACTCCGCCTTTGCCGCCGCCCAAAGGGATATTTACCACCGCCGTTTTCCAGGTCATCCAAGCGCTCAAAGCCTTAACCTCGTCGATATTTACATCGGGGTGAAATCTGATTCCGCCCTTGAACGGTCCGCGGGCATCGTTAAATTGCGAACGATAGCCGGTGAAAACTTTAATCTTTCCGTCGTCCATTCTCACCGGAACGGAAACTTCCAAAAATTTTTGCGGCGCCTGAAGCTGGCTGTAAATATTGTTTTCAAGTTTTATCAACTCGTTAACTTTTTCCAACTGCTTAAGCGCGTTTTGAAAGAGATTGTTCATATTAAAATTTTTAAATTTTATAATTTTTAATTTTTAAACAATTCTTAATAACTAAATTTTTAAACTTAGAAATTAAAAATTAGAATATTATTTAAAAATTACAAAATTAAAAATTAGAAATTTTACCATTAACCACACCCATTTATGGCATGGGTTTGTTTAATTTTTTGATGATGAGCTATAAACCTAAAACCTAAAAACCTACAACACTACTTTATTTCCGTTTCCAATTCTTGTTTAAAAACTTCTTTCGGTCTGAAACCGATAAAGTCCTTCGCCACCTTACCGCTCTTAAAAAGCTTCATATTGGGGATGCTTTGAATTTGATATTGGATAGCCAAGGCTTCGTGGTTCGGATTTTCGACATCCAATTTCGCGACCTTAAGTTTGCCGGACAATTCTTCGGACAATTCGTCCAAAACCGGAGCCATCATGCGGCACGGTCCGCACCACGGGGCCCAAAAATCGACCAAAACCGGAAGATCCGATTTTAAAACCTCGGTTTCGAAAGTTTGATCGGTTAAATTTACGACTTTGCTCATAATGTTTTAATTATTAATTAATAATCTTGACAATAAAAATGAACTCGGAATCTGGATGAAATAAGCCAAAGAAATTATCACCACCATAACCATAAGCAAACCGTTCTGATAAATCAAAGAAATCGCCAGTCCCAACGCCAATGTTATGTATCTCAAATAAGTTCCCCAGACTCCCGCTTTGCCCTTTTCATTTTTATAAAAAACAAAATAGACAAAAAGAATTATGGCGAGATAAATGAAATAAAACAGGATTAAGGGCAAAAGCGCGGCGAGAATTAAAGAAGGATCTTTAAAAATAACAATATTGTTTTTTATGCCCATTAACATAAATAACACGACAACCAGGCCCAAATTGCTAAATTTTCCAAAATTCGATTTTATTCTGTCAAAATACTCGGCGCCTTTTTTCTTTTTAATTTCCGTTTGGGTAAAATAGGCGAGCAACATGGGAATGACAATGATAAAGAAAATCGGAAAAATTATTTTGCTCGGGCTTATTTGCCCGGCGTTGCCCAAAAAACAGCTCGCCGCCCCTCCGGTCACTTCGCTCAAAACGCACATCCCTCCCGCGGGCTGGACGCTTCCTTCCAATCGGTTCATGACGAAAGAAAGAAAGCTCGGAACTATGAAAATCATGGCCAAAAGATTGACCAAAATAATTCCGACGGTGGTTGTCATTTCCGCTTTTGATCGAAGCGCCCACGAAGTCGCCATACCCCCTCCCGGCAAAATCGAAATTAAAAGAAGGCCTAGCCAAAGAATGGGATAGCTTCTTAAAAACAAATAGCCGATTGCGGTCGCGAGAAGCGGAGAAATGATAAAATTAAAAATCAAAGACAAGACGATAATTTTGTAATTTTTCGGGACCTCTTTGAATTTACCGAAAGCCAACGGCACAAGCGAAGGATAGATCATAATCAAAGCGGCGACAAAACATATGACCGAAGAGAAAGCGTACCCGCCCGTCAATTTCATAAACGACAAACCCGCGACAATCGCTCCCAAAATCCAAAAAATCAGATATTTTTGCACATTATCCAACAATTTAATGAGCATTTATTTTATCTTAAAAATCGTTTTTATGTACTTTTCGTCGATTTTTTCCTTGTTGCAAATTAATTCGTCTTTTAAAAGCTCAACGCCAAGCATATTTACCGCTTCGCGAATGGCGGTAATTTGCGTAATGATATTCAAGCATTCCTTTTTTTCCTGAACCATTCTTTTTATTCCCTTTAATTGCCCTTCGATTCTCGAAACACGATTTAAAATTTCAGTTTCATCTGAATTTGAAATTACTTTTGACTTTTGCTTGTCCCGTAGCGAGCCTTCCCCGCCTCGGGGACTTTTGACTTTTAACATACCTCTAGGGGGTATATTATCATGGATTAAAAAATCCGTCAAGAATGCGAAAGGGACTGTCATAAAAGACCAGTCCCTGTTATTTTTTCACCTCCTTGAATTTGCCGTGGGTACCTATTTCTGAAAATCCAGAAATTCCGCAGGCCCACAGGAGTGCATCGGATAAAACTTGCACTCTGGAACAGGTAATCCCTGTTCCTTAGATCGAGGTCGCCCGTTTTACTAAGGGGTGACGAGCGTTGCCCGGACCACCTCCTTTTTCCCCAAAGCTCTTGCCGAAGTGTGGATGCTTTTCATGTTTTTCCTCCCGTGGAGCGAAAATTATGGCCCATTTGCTGCGGTTCAGGATAAAAACTGTAATCTTGGCATCCCTTATTTTTTTGCGCCGGTCACCCCAAAAATGCGGGTGATTTTTCTTAATTAACCCAATGTTAATTTCTGATCCCTCCTTCCCTGAGAAATTCGTTTTTTAAAAAGTAATCCTTACTTTCATTAAACCAAATTTAAATCAAATGTCAAATTAAAATTCATGCTTGACAAAATAGGGTCTTTATCATAATATTATATTGATAGAACTTCCGGTTCTATTTTTATGTTTATAATTCAAATTACATTTTAAACGTATGGCGAATGAAGTTAAAAAAGAAGGAAAAACGGCGGTCGAGGATTTAAGGCCCGGCATGACTGTGCGTATTTACCAAAAAATTAAAGAGTTAAACGTCAAAGGAGAAGAAAAAGAAAGAATCCAATATTTCGAAGGCCTCATCATAGCTCGAAAACATGGAAAAGAAACCGGCGGAACGATTACCGTTCGCAAGGTTTCCGACGGAGTCGGAGTGGAAAAAATTTTCCCGATTAATCTTCCCGCGATCACCAAAGTCGAAATTAAAAAACAAGCTAAGACGAAGCGGGCCAAATTAAACTTCCTTAAAAAGGGGTACAAAAAAAGATTGAAGGAGACAAAATCGACGACAAAATAATTCGATCAATCCCCGGGGCAGGCGGCCCGTTTCGACTTGCCCATTTTATATAAAATCCTAAATCTTAATTTCTAAATCCCTGACGACAGGCAGGCTAAACGAATTCGAAATCATAAATTCAAATGACTAAAGTTTTGAATTTTTATTTTTGTCATTTGAAATCATTTAGAGTTTAGATATTAGAAATTAGATTTTAAAATTGGGCAAGTGGTGAAATTGATATATTCACCCCGCACCAAATTAGCAAAATTTAAAATTTCAAATAAACATAAGCAGACGTGGCGGAATTTGGTATACGCGCACGCTTGAGGTGCGTGTGGAGTCATCCATGAGGGTTCAAGTCCCTCCGTCTGCACCTGTATATTTGGTGCGGGGCAGGTTCCGCCTTTCAGTGGCTGTGGAGCAATCCGTGGGATTAGGTCTAATAACCCTTGCCGACAGGCGGGAACTTCTTCATCTGCGCTCAATATTCAAAAAGGGCGCACAGAGCTCAGCTGGTTAAAGCACTTCGTTTATTCACCCCGTTAGATAATGGTTTAAATTTTTAGATAAAATTAGGAGCACGCTTAGCTCAGTTGGTAGAGCGCTTCGTTTACACCGAAGATGCCGGGGGTTCGAGTCCCTCAGCGTGCACAAGAAAGTAAATCATGAAAAAATAAAACGAATATTTACGGGGCAAGCCGAGGGGTCCCGGGTTCGAATTCTTGTGCGCCCACATGAATAAAAAACGCTTGCATTCGCAAGCGTTTTTTATTTGCTTAATTTAAATTTAAAAGTTAAGATAAAAACATGAAATTCATATCGCAATCCGAAAAAGACACATATGACTTGGCGAAAAAAATGGCGAAAACCTTAAGGGGGGGAGAAATTATCGGCCTTGTCGGCGAACTTGGCGCGGGGAAAACGGTTTTTACGAAAGGCTTGGCCGCCGGTCTCGGAATTAAAAAGCATATTACCAGTCCGACTTTCATTTTGATGAAAATTTATAGAATTACAAATCGTAAATTACAAATCGCCAAATTTATCCATATCGACGCTTACCGCTTGAAAAACTTTCATGATTTAAAAAATATCGGCATCGAAGAATACTTAAACCGCAAAGACGCGATCGTAATAATCGAATGGGCGGACATAGTAAAAAGGGGGTTGCCGAAAAGAGCAAAATTTATTAAGATAATCTCAATAAAAAATAAACGAGAAATTTATGTTTAGGGATGAAGGGTTAGAAAAAATAAAAAATTCTTCGGTCGAAAATTTAGAAAAAGAAAAAATTTTGGACTTTCTTTTAAAATTTTCGATTTTAAAATCACAAACAATCAACCAAGGTACAAACGGAATTATAAAAAGAATAGATGCCGAAAATTTTCCGCAAGCTCTGTTGGAATATTTTAAAGAACGGGGAATTATTAATTCGGACAATAGGAATGATTTGGTGTTTAAAATTATAAAAATTTATTCTGGCGGCAGGGGGAGGAAAGAATATGAAAGACAAAGCAAGGCTTATGAAATTGTGCAAAATAAAATCTTGGAAAATGACGGAAAAGAATATGCGTCAATTCCAAAGCCTTATTATTATAAAGAATTGGAAATAGATTCGGAGCTGAAACAAATGGCAAAAAATGACGGAATGAAACCAAATCAAAAAAAATTAGAGGTTTTACTAATGGACTTTATAGACGGAAACGACCTTGCCACCATGCTATACAGAGAAGTTTTGAAAAGACATCCGGATACGGTTCATTTAAAAGAAGAAGAAATTAATCAGATGTCTATAACGGAACTGGAAAAAGAAGTTTCTTCTTGTTTGCGTTTTAATGTTCCCGGAGGGAAAAACAGCAATCCGGGAGAAAACGCATTTGAAGCCGAAATAGTTTTTAACGAAAACACCAAACGCATGATTGATTTCTTAAAAAGAAAGGGTGTTAAACTTAACCGGGAAATTTTTGAAAAGCTTAAAAATACAATCGATCTTTTGCATTCTAACGGATTTTTTCACAGAGATCTTCACGAAAGAAACGTTATGCTTTCGGATGACAACATTTTTATTATAGATTTCGGAGAATCTATTTCAAACGTTCTTCCCGAATTTAAAGAAGGTGTTTATAATGAGACCATGTCCGATAAAAAATGGATTGATGATAAAAATATTTTAAACAAATATAAATCTTTGGCCGACAAGAACGATCCTCGGTTTTCAAAAGAATTCCAAGAATTTTTGGAAGAAATGGATTTTGTCGTTAAAGATGAAGTTTTTATCTCAAAAATAAAATCTTATGGCAAGGTTGCGCCGGACGAAGTCGACAAAATTTCTTCCGATATAGCGTCCGAATTCGATCCTTTTTTGGGAGATTTGTTTTATAACGTTAAATTTCTCGCAATTAAAAATTTTTTAGATAAACTAACCTCGTCTGAAAAAAAAGAAGCTTTGGAGCGTATAACGGAGAAAAATAAAAATACCAGCTTTTTTTTAAACAAGATACTGAGATTTTTGTCCGCCGAACCCGAATTAAATCAGAAATCGGCGAAAGTAAAAAAGAAAAAAGAGCGCAATTAGGCGCTCTATAACTCGCGAAGAGTATTAAATTTTATCTTTGCTTCTCCTTCTTTTCCGTCTTTAATGATTATGACATTTTCGGACTTGTCCCATTCAAGGGTAAGTCCGTCTCTTTTTGCCGTTTTAGAGGCCAGCAAAAAAAGCTCTTCGTCCGACAAGTCTGCGCCCGCCTTATTTATCTTGAGCATTTTGCGGCCCCCTTTCTTTTTTTTGATGGAATATACATATAATCATATTTATTATTTTTTGTCAACTCTCCGCCAACTAAAAAGTAACCCCGCCACTCCGATCACTATGGCGACGTCCGCCAGATTGAAAACAGTGAAATATTTTAGATAAAGATAATCGACGACAAAACCGTAATTGATTCTGTCCATGAGATTGCTCATGCTTCCCAAAAAAACCAAAAAGGCGAAAATCGCTTCCGGCCTTTTTTCTTTAAACAGAGATACAAAATAATACCCAAAAGCGAGAGCAACGACAACGATAAGGGCAAAAACAATTTTTCCTTGCAAGGGGAGAGAGAAGGCGATTTGATAATTTTTTGCGAAATCGATTCGAAAAAAATCGCCAAAAATTTTCGGTTCGCTTATTATTCCGTTAACCACTCCGTATTTTATCGCTCGATCCGCGACAATAAAAAGAACGGCGGCAAAATAAAAAGCCGCCATTCTTTTTTTATCCGAAAAAAACATAAATAAATTTAAGATGATTTTTGCAACTTACTTTTGCACTCGACGCAAGCGCTCGCTACCGGCCTTATTAATAATCTTTTTTCATCTATTTCTTTTCCGCAGTATTTGCAAATACCGTAAGTTCCTTTTTCAATCCTGTTTAAGGCATTATTGATATCGCGGAGAGAAGATTCAAGAATTTTTTCTGTCGCCAAATTGGTAGAATACTCTCCGACTTCTAAGGCGTTGTCATCGGGCTTATCTCCAAAATCGGGGAACGTAACTTTGTGTTCCTCTTTTTCATATTCATCTTTATGGGAAACCGCATTAAGGTCTTCTTCAATCTTCTTTTTTTGAGCAAGCAAATCTTTTTTAATTTGCTCAAGAATTTTTTTGTCCATATTCTTTAAACAAAAATTGCCAGGGCATCCCAAAAATTGTTTTAGGAGTAGCCCCGATATAAGCATACCCAAATATACCATACCTTAAAAGAGTTGACAAGACCTTCTTTTCCGCAATTTATGAATAAGTATTAAACATGCCCTTGGGGAAGGCGTTGCTTTTTTTAAATACTGATTTTTATAATTTAAAAAGGGGCCCAGACGGGCCCCTTCTTTATATTTAAAGAAAATTAATTTGTGAGCCTATAACTGAGCCCCATCCCTAAGAATCAATTTCTTCTCATCCGTTGGATAAGCAAGAAAATATTTCGTCCTCAGGGAATGGCGCTTTTTTCTTTCCGACTTTTGAAAAAGCTTTTGCTTTCTACCGGTTTCGTGGTAAATCTCTTTTTTTGGACTTAGTCCATTTTTTAGGATCTACCTTTATTTTGTTTTTGTTTTTTTAGGGATAACCCCCTTACCGTGTCGGTACGGCTGAAACTTAGTAGAAAACAGAAAAATTTCCCCCAATTCTCTTTAGGAAAAACTTTTCTTAATTGTTCAAAGTACTCACTTAACTATAATATACCATGACAACGGCTACCGGTCAACATACAAATATATTGCTTTTTTTGAGTAAACTCGTTATATTTTCCTTTTAGTCCACATTTTTCTAGACTTTGCGTTATCCATTGGTTATACTTTTCAACATCTTGTCCACATTGAGGATAAAATATAAGGCCACGGTCGGATTCGAACCGGCGGATGGCGGTTTTGCAAACCGCTGCCTTACCGCTTGGCTACGTGGCCTAATTTTTGTTAATTTTACTACCGCTTCTGTCTCCAAATACCTTTAAACTATATCAAAGTTTTTATTCTTAGACAAGAAAAAAGGGCTCTTTCGCCCTTTTTTATTTTATTTTCATTTTTTCTACTCCACTATTTCCAGCTTTGCTGTTTTTATGCCGAAATTTAATGCATCAGACCGATTGAACATCCAGATATCGACCCTAGTTGGGAAGCGCGAATTCATCCGATCTCTGACTGTAAAAATTTTATCTCCAAAAAATTCAGGGATTCTTATCTTGGTTCCGAACGGCAAAAAGTTGGCCGCTATAGTGTCTTCGATTCCATGTTTGCAAACATTAAATCCGTTTGCCGTCGTGCAAGGATCATTGTCTGTTTGCGCCTGATCGGAGCTATATGCCGTCATTGTGTAATAACCGAAATGTTTGACTTTTACCGCTTTTTTGGCGGGAGCTGTTAAGCTGGCAACCGTGGCTTCGGCAACCTGACCAAAATAAGGATTTTCTTCGCTGATTGTTACACAACTTTGATTATTTATGCCAATATTAGAACTTTCTGTTTGAGACATGGCCAAAGTCGGCATGGCGAAAAATAAAGATTCAAAAATAATTATACACGTTAAAGAAAGTGCTATTTTTTTTGCTAACTTAAGTGAAATAAATTTTTTATGGTTTTTTCTTAGTGCATCCATTTGGCTAATTTTAGGTAATAAAAAACCCTATCTTTCCACATTACGTGATTTACGATAGGGAATTTTTCTTTTTTAACGTTTCACTTTAGCAGACAAACGAGCCTAAGTCAATACGCGCCTGTTGACACAAATTAAAAATCATAGTAAGTTTAAACATCTTAGTTCATTGCAAAAAAGAATTATGCGAACTCAGATTCAGTTTATTAAACCGAGTTTGGGTTCGTATAATTCCAAAAAAGATGAATGGAGGATAAAAACATGAAGGGGAAATTGATGTTGATATTGATCTTGGCCGTGGTCGTGGCGACTGCCCAGGGATGCGCCTGGGTGAACTCAAGGACGGAAATAATAAAAAATCTTGACGGCAAGGTGATCGAGTCCGCATACACGAGGACCGTGCGAGGCTTCTCGGCCGACAAGGAATCGGCGGCGTCATGGGCGTATGCTGATGCGAGCGCGAGGCTTACACAGGCGCAAACATACAAAGGCGCTTCATGTCTTGCGGCCGCGCCCCGTCTCACGGGCATTCTAATAAATGATGACCGCTTTCGCACTTATACGGCGGCCATCAAGAATGTCAGCGGACTGGTAATCGCCACTTTTCTCCTTCGACCGGGAGAGAATCACGAGTATACATTGCCGGCCTACGGCGATTACACGATTACTTGGTATTGGACGGGAGGATTTAGAGATTCTACCGTAGAGTCCAATCCCTATAAAACGGCCTATGCCGATGGGAAAGAATGGGGGTGGTACTCCCGGATCAGCAGATATTAAAAGGAGATGCTTTTGCATCTCCTCTTTTTTTATTATCCTAATTTTTATTTTATCCATTATTAACATTGACACCGTTGTTACCGTTATTATTGATTGTCCCACCCAGCTTTTTAAAGACAAAGCCGGTAATTATATATGCCGAAGCTATTATAATCAAACCGATTATTCCTCGGAAAATTAATTTTTGCGCTTTCTCGACCTTTTCTTCGTTACCGCCCGCGGTAAGCCAATTGTAGCCGGCGAGAATGATTATAATTATGAAAATTATTCCCAACAACCCAAGAAACGCCTGTATGAATGAAGCGATTATATCCGCAGGCATCGCCCCCGCATCGTATCCGGCGCTGTCGTTGAACGACCCCGCTTGGTCGCCCATTTGCCCCACGGTATCCGGATTTAATCCAATGGCGTAAGCATGATTCGAAATTAAGAAGGTTAAAAAAAGTGCGATCAAAGAAAAAAATTTTTTTATTCTGTTGCGCGCCTTTTGCTTTTCTAACATATTGTTTTCTCTTTATTAAAATCCGCTCGTTTTTTATTATATGAAATTTGGGGTTTTTACTATTTAACTATATAAAAGTTTATTTAAAACAAAATTCCAAATCGCGTAAGCCCCGATAATTATGATTAAACCGATTAAAGTGCGCCACAGCGTATCCTTGGCTCTGTCCACCTTTTCTTCATTGCCGTTTGCGGTCATCCAATTATAACCGGAGTATATGATCAAAATAATAAAAATTATGCCGAGCAATCCCAAAAAAGCGCCGACAACTTGTCCGATAATTTGTGATAATGAATATTGATTGACGTCGTTGGTTTGATAGCCGCCGGTTCCCGCAGTGCCCTGGAGATTTTTAAACATGGCATTGTTCGTATTTACCGAACCGGAAGCATCGGCAAAGACCGTATGACCGACAAAAGCCATGGATAAGCTGAAAATCAAAATTAAAATTATTTTTTTCATATTACTGATTGTTTATGGCGCTGGCGACTGGGTTTGCTGCGTAGACGAAGATGGATTTGTGTACTTTGCCGCAAAGTAGTAAAGAACAAAGTAAGTGATTGCGTATGCGGAAACTACAATGATTAAACCGATAATCGCGTTTTTTAAAATTCCCTGTGCCTTGTCAACTTGTTCGCCATTGCCCGAAGCCGTCATCCAAAGATAGCCGGCATAAAAAGCCAAAACGATAAATATTACGCCCAAAAGCGATAAAAATATCTGAATAAAACTTCCTATAAGTTGAGTAAGCGCGGCCGTGCTATCTGTTACGGGGGCATATTGAGCGGCGGATCCCGCGTCTTTAAGCAAACCCGAAACCGTGGAGGGATTGGAACCGGGGGTATTATTGGTGGCTATGACAAAGGCCGGAAAAAGAAAAATTGAAATTAAGAAAACGAGGGTTAAAATTTTTATTTTTTTGATCATATTAGAATCCCGCATTATAGCCCGTCACGCGCGCCAACGAACTGATTATAAAATAACTTATGACATAAAGCGCGGCAATAAGCACGACTCCTATCGTCGAATGCAAAATTGTTCTTTTCGCTTCCCCGATTTTTTCTTCATTCCCGGCGGACGTGAGCCAAATGTATCCTCCCCAGACAAGTCTTATTAGAAAAAGTACGCCGACGAAAGGAAAAATTAAAAGAACATCTCCGATATAATTCGCCAAAGCCGAGCTTGAATCTCCTTGAATGTTATTATAAACGGAATTTTGCGCCTGGCTTGCCGTTGCGTCATCAAGATTGGTTTGCCAAGCCCCCAAACCGGCGGCATTGACGACATTGACCGACGCGACAGATTTAATCCCGATGACTCCGAACAAAAATGAAATTCCAAAATATTGGACAAATAAGAAAAGAATTAACGCCAAAAATTTATTTTTTTTTACAAAATGCATACTTATTGGATTTTGAAAATTTCTCTTCCTTGCCCTCCTTGAGCAATCCCCAAAACAACATTCACAAAAATAAAGGCGGCAAAAATTATTAAAATACCGATGGCTCCGTTTTTAATTCTCGCTTTGCCTTTCACCAGAAGTTCCTCATTGCCATTCGCTCCCAAAATATCCAAAGCGCCCATCCAGGCGATAATCATAAAAATCAAACCGATAAGAGAAAGGGCGATGTTTATGAAATAACCGACCGTGGTCGCTATCGTGCCGCTATCCGCCGGCATGGCGTCGTTATAACCGATGTTTTGGGCCGTATTCCCCAAACCCGTTGAACTGGCGAAATCAAAAGCAAAGACTTTCCCTGCTCCAAAAAAAATAAAAATTAGAATACTTAAAATCAGTGTGGTCTTTTTCATCCCGTTAAAAATAAACCCTGTAGTACACCTCGTAAACTCGGCGACTAAGGGGCGAGGCGTGGTTGAATAATAGTTTTGTGCAATGGAACTTGTCCCGCAGCCAAATACAACAGGATTTACGGTATCGTGATTCGCGATCAAAAAGGCAGGGCTTTTACGGAATTCAATTTCCTATTTAACAAAATAACCGATAACCGTTTGGCCCAAAAACTTCGTAATAAGGTAGGCGGCGGCGATTATGACCAAGCCGACCGAAGCGCGAATGGCGGTTGAAATCGCCATATTCACTTTTTCTTCGTTCCCGCCCGCCGTCATCCACATAAATCCGGCGTAGATAATCAAAATTAAAAAAATGATACCGATAAAAGCGAGCAGGCTGCTTATAATATTTCCGATGATTGCGGCAACGTCAGTATTCCCATTGGCCATGTAGTCGGGAGCGGAAGCCTTTAACCCATTTTGAGCCGGGTCCAGATAATTGGTATCGGCTAAGACAAAATTATTATGCGTAAACAAAAAAAAGGCCAGCACAAAGCTGAGCATAGTCAAAATTTTCCTTGTTAAGGCCTTTTTTTGCATAATATAAGTTTTGATTTTTTGTTTTTTATCCAGTCGCTCCGGTAGAGGTGTAAATTTGGCTGATAACGAAATTTGTGACGCCAAACGCCGCTAAAATGATTAATAGCCCGATAAAACCGGCAACAATCATTTTTCGCGCCTCCGATATTTTTTCATCATTTCCGGCCGAAGTCATCCATTTAAAACCGCCGATCAAAACAATGGCCAGGGCAATAAGCCCCAAGAAACCGAGAAGAACCCGGATGAAGAAAGCGGCGATGTCTCGAGGATCTTGATTCCCCAAACCGGAATTGGTCTGGATGTCCTGCTGCTTGTTGTCCCAAAGCAAACTATTTGCATCGGCTTTCGCTTGAGGGGTTATCGTTAAGGCCGGCACAATTATGGTAAGCGCCATGACAAAAACGATAAGTTGCTTAACTAGATTTATCATATTTTTAATTTTAGTTTTTATTGTTCACTGCTTTGCACGCGAATTTTTCCCGTCCAAAGCAGTGGATTCCTAAAAAGAAATCCACAAATTTTAGAGGAAATTAACTGCCGGTTGCCGTCATTAAACTATTGATGACAAAGGTTGCGATGCCATAAGCGGCCAAAATGATAACCAAGCCTATAATGCCGGCCGTAATCAATTTTTTAGCTTCTTCAACTTTATCTTCATTGCCGGCGGCGGTCATCCATTTAAAACCTCCCAATAAAATGATTATCACGGCGACGATGCCCAAGAAACCGAGAATAACTTTAATAACGTTTGCCGCAATCGTTCTTGGGTCATTGCTGCCCAAACCGATGTTGGTGACGTCCTGTTGATGCCCTCCCCAAGGATCGAGTCCCTGCGCGCTGGCAACGTTAATGGCCAAACTAAAAACAGGTATAATCATTAAAAGGGCTAGAGAATAAGTTATTAATTTTCTATAGATTTTTTCCATACTTCACCTCCCTTCATTTTAGAGCACAAACCTACGAATAAAGATTCGTAAATTTTGTAAGTTATTAACATAATTATATTTTACCATATTTTAGAAAAGAAAAGAATAGATTTTTCAAGCCTTTCCTTTTTTAGAAAATGCCGCCAATTTTCCGAAGTGAGGCTCCCCGGATTTTTTGCCCGCCTTATGCCGAACGGACCCGTTTTTGTCCTTTTTAACTCTTCAAGATAAGCCCCCGTGCCCAACTTTTGGCCGATATCGTGAGCCAAGCTGCGTATATAAGTTCCCGAAGACGCGCGAACCATAATTTTTAACATGGGAAAATTAAAATAAATTATTTTAATTTTATAAATTTTCACTTCAACGGGTTCGCGCTTAATCGTTACGCCTCTTCTCGCAAATTCGTACAATTTTTTACCCTTAAATTTCTTGGCGCTGAACATGGGAGGGGTTTGTAGTATTTTACCCGTAAATCCACCCAAAACACTTTTAATTTTCTTTCGCGTTATGATTTCTTTAAAAGATTCCGAATTCTCAAACCGCCTGCCTGCCTGCCGGACAGGCGGGCGGGACGGGCATGTTTCCGGTTTCCAAATTCCAATGATTTTTCCCTCTCGGTCATAAGTGTCGGTTTCGGCTCCCAACCGCAGAACGGCTTCATACTCTTTATCCATTTTCACAAATTGGTTTATCTTCTTTGTCGCTTCCCGTCCGACAGCGACCAACAAAACCCCGCTTGCGAACGGATCGAGGGTCCCGGCGTGTCCTATTTTTTTTATGCCCGTTATCTTACGCAATCGATTGATCACGTCATGGGAAGTGGGACCGGAAGGCTTGTTGATGATTAGAAAGCCGGACTTAAATTGATTAACATCATGATTCATTGGATTATTTGTTTACACATTACATATAAAAATTAGAAATTACAAAATTAAAAATTCTTTCTTGACATCTCCTTTTTTATTTTATATGATTATAACCACTAAATTGATATTAACACAAGAAACAGAAAATGTTATGGACGAAATTATTAGTGAAATTTTGGATACCGTAAAATTAAAAATGGAGGAACAGGGAGCGTTCGATCGCGACGCTTACGAGGAGTTTATCGAGGAAACCATTCAAGATTTCCGTGAATACGGAAAACTTACCGACGAAGACAGCGATGAATACATAAAAGACGAACTCATGAAAATATGGGAAGATATTGAAAATGAATTCGCCGAAAAACGCAAAAGGAATGAATAAAAAAACACGAAAAGAACGCATACAACACGAAAATAACGAACAACAAACACAAAGAGAGCCTTTTTAAAAGCTCTCTTTTTATAATTCGTTTTATTCGTGTCATATTCGTTTATTTTTGTGTTTGTCTAGACTTTTATCACCACGGGCAAAACCATCGGTCTCCTTTTCGTTTGACTGAAAAGAAACTGGCCGATTTCATTTCTTACTTTGTTTTTTATATAATCATCGTCCGCCGGGGTGCGCAAATCGTGGTCCTTAACCAGTTTTTTCACTTTCATTCTTGTTCTTTCAATCAGTTCTTTGTTTTCTTTCATATAAACAAAGCCGCGCGAAATAATATCGGGGTTACCGATCGGATCTCCGGTTCTTGAATCGATGGTCGCGATAATTACGATCATTCCGTCCTCGGCCATAACGCGACGATCGCGCAAAACGATATTCGAAACGTCTCCGACTCCGAGGCCGTCGACCATTATATAATCGCTCGGGACTTTCTCGTCGGTCAATTTTCCCTGTGCCGCCATTCCCGATTTCACGAATTCGACGATCTGACCGTTGTCCGCGACGAATATTTTTGATTTGGGAATGCCCACCTGTTCGGCCAATTCCGCGTGCGCTCTGAGCATGTAATGATTGCCCTCGATAGGCATAAAATATTCCGGTTTCAAAAGACGCATCATTAATTTCAAGTCTTCCTGTTTCGCGTGACCGCCGGCATGAACGTCCATCATCTCGTAATGAATAACTTTGGCGCCCTGGCGGACGATCATGTCTTTCAAATTTTGAATGCTGCGCTCGTTGCCGGGTATGACCGAGGATGAAAAAATGACCGTATCGCCTTCCTTCAATCTAACCGTTCTGTGCTCACCGTTAACGACGCGCATCAAAAAAGCGTTCGATTCTCCCTGCGCGCCTGTTCCCAAAATTATAATTTTGTTGTCGGGAAGACGTTTAAGCTCGCTATCGCTTTGGATAAGAAGCTTCGGGCTGAATTTCAAATATCCGATTTGATGGGCGATTTCGACGTTATCGTTCATGCTTCGACCTTGGAGGTAAATCCTTCTCCCGAACTTGGCGGCCAAATCAAAAATTTTTTGGACGCGGCTTAACTGCGAAGCGAAAGTGCCGATAATGATGCGACCGTCGATTTTGTCGAAAAGTTTCGCCATCTCGTCTCCGATGGCCGATTCGGAAATTTGATATCCCGGATGGGTCGAATCGGTCGAATCGGCCATCAAAAGCATGGTCCCTTCGCCTCCTATTTGCGCTATACGGTTCAAGTCCGCGGGCTTGTCGTTAACCGGTGAATAATCGATTTTGAAATCTCCCGTATGAATAACGCGACCGAGAGGAGTGTTCGCGATGACGGAGAAACAGTCGGGTATGGAATGGTTGATTCGCAAAAATTCAATTTTAAATTCACCCAATTGTAATTTAGAATTTTCATCGATTTCTTGAATATTGAGCTTGGGACATTTGTCGAATTCTTCCGCTCTTTTTTTGATTAATCCGGCCGTTAACTTGCCGGTGAAAATCGGCGGGTTGCCGATTTTACCCATAATGTGAGGAATGCCTCCGATGTGATCCATGTGGCCGTGCGTGATTATTATTCCTTTTATCCAATTTTCCTTGCCTTCAAGATAAGTCGTGTTGGGAATGATATAATCGATTCCGTGCATGTCCTCTTCGGGAAACTGCAAACCCATATCGATAATGATGATGTTTTTGTTGTATTCCAGAAGGGCCATATTGCGGCCGACTTCTTCCAGTCCGCCCAAGACGATGACTTTTAATTTATTTTCGTCACCGTCTTTTTGTTTTTCTTTGTTTTCTTGAACATGTTTAAAGACGCGTTGCCTTTTGGGCTCGCGATCATGTTTAGGTTTGTATTTTGTTATCATAAGATTAATTAATTTTCAATTCCAATTTCAATCGCGTTGGATGAAATCAATCAAAAATTTATATTACGAATGCTTTAATTTTAATTCAAAATGCAAAATCAAAATTATCACCGCCTCGGCGGAATCCCTCCTTCAGTAATAAAAATAAAGTGGCGGGACAATTCAAAATTATTTTTAAATTGCGAATAAGGCGAGCTCATTACTTTTGATTTTTGAATTTTGAGTTTTGACATTAACTGTGTGAGCAAGGAAGGACTTGAACCCTCACAAGATCGCTCTCATAGCGACCCGAACGCTATGCCTGCCCCGCACCAATTTTGTGGGGATGGAGAGACTTGAACTCTCACGATATTACTACCACATGCGCCCTTGCCCCGCACCAAAACAGGAAGCCAGTGGGCGCGGAGAGACTTGAACTCTCACGAGCTTGGCTCATATGCTCCTGAAACATACGCGTATACCAATTCCGCCACGCGCCCAAATTTTATTATTATAATTTGCTAACGTTCGATCTTTGGTGCCGGGGTGAACATGCGTGTCTGCCAATTTCACCCGCCTCGCGTCGATGCGAGTCGAGGCAGGCCACATCCCCAAAATTACCAGACGATTTTTTTGCCTGTATTTACATACCAATCCCCTATATCCGTAAAACGATCGGCGGGTGTTTCGATTTTATTTACGGAAACACCTTTGACCTTTTTGCTTTGCGCATAAATATAATCGGGGGAATACAAAAATATCGCCGGTTCGTCATTGGTTATATCTTTTTGAAATTTGCAATAATCTTCTTTCCTTGCGTTAATATCGATTGTTGCGCGCCCCGTTTCCAAAAGCCGATCGACATCTTTATTGGCATATCCGGAAATATTGGCGCCGCTGCCAATTTGGGACGAATCCCAAAACGCATAAAGATCGGGGTCCTGGCCGACAATCTGACCGTAAAGCAAGGCTTCGAATTCGCGCGGTTGAATAACTTCCGATTGGATTTGCGCGGCTGGCACGGTATCAATAACGGTTTTTACTCCGACGCCTTCCCAATCATTTTTTATTTTTTCGATAATTTGCCGGTCGACCGAATCAACGGCGGTTAATTTTACAACCAAAAATCCGTTTTTAAAACGCCATGCGCCCGGACCGAGCGCCAATTTTTCATCGTCATATTCGTCAACTTTCGAATTATTTTTTTGCGCCTGCTTGATTTTATTTATGTCTCCGTCGGTAATTTCAACGATGCTCCATCCCGCGTTGTCCAAAAGTTGCTCCGCCTTGGCTTTGTCAAAATTGTAAACACGGGCATCCTGACAATAAGAAAAATTATCCGGTAAAATCGGGCCGTTTGCGATGCGAGCATCTCCGCCAAAAACTTGATTTACGATTTCGTTTCGATCGATGGCAAAAGCTAAAGCTTGCCTTACGTTTAAATCGGCCAGAGCCTGATTATTTTTTGAATTTAAAAAAATAAGGTTTAACTGCGGTGAAATTAATTTATGGACAGAAACGGCGTTTTTCGCGGCGACCTTGTCTTTCATTCCTTCCGGGAGACGACTGATCCCGTCAACCGTTTTTTCATTAAAAGCTTGAAGCGCTTCGTCATAACTGCCGAAAATTTTGAATGTCAGGTTGGTTATGTTCGGTTCACCGTCGTAATAATCTTTATTGGCCGCCAAAGTATAAGTTTTTATCTGACCGTTTTTATCTTTGGTCAAAGACTTGAACTCGTACGGACCGGACCCGATCGGTTTTAAGTTTAAATCGGCCAAACTGGCCGAACCGGCCGGTATTTGTGACCAAACGCTTTGCGGCAAAATTCCAAAAGTCATCAAGTCCAAGAAGGGTGCGTACGGTTCGCTTAGAGTAAATTTGACGGTTTCGTCATCTATTTTTTCAGCGTCCACTCCGGAAAAACTATTCAAAAGAGGAGATTTGTAGGCGGGGTCTTTTATGGCTCCGACCGTAAAAACGATGTCGTCGGCCGTAATATTTGTCCCGTTGTCCCACTTCGCATCCGTTCTGATTTTAAACGTGTATGTTTTGCCATCCGGACTTATTTCATAACTCCTGGCCAAATCATTAATCAAATTTCCGTTCCCGTCGTATTTTAAAAGTGAAGAGAAAACCAAATGAGTTATGTCATTGTCGGTATCGTTGATGCTTGCGTATAAAGGATTAATATATTTGGGCGACCCGACCAAAGCTTCCGTATAATCTCCGCCTTTCTTGGGAACCGTTTCCAAATGTTTCATATAAAATCCGAATCCCAAAAAAACCAAAGAAAAAATCAAAACTGCAAAGCTCGCGCTCATGAACAAACGCTCTCTCCTGCTTAAAAATTTATTTAAATATTTTATCTGCCCTAATTTCGGAATTCTTGATTTTGCCAACGAATAAACCAATTTTTTATCAAGATCGGAAAGCAAGCCGGGATTAAATTTTTTTTCGCGTTTAAAAAACGCCAAAGACTTAAACGCCCTTTTTATAAAATTGAAGAGTTTGGACTTTGATAAATTGGAAGAGAATATATGGTTAAGCCTGTCTTATTTACTTTTGAAGAAAGATACCGAGAATGGCTAAAAGAAAGAAGAGAACCGCGAGAACGATTGTAGAATAAAATAAAGTTTTTTCAATACCCCTTTTCGTTCGATAAATGCCGCCGCCGCCGCCGAAAACTCCGGAAAGACCGGCGCCCCGATTCTGCATGAGAATCGCCGCCATAAGCAAAATTGCAATAACTATTTGAACTATTTTAATCCAGAACATATAAAATATACCACAAAAATATAGTTTAGTAAACCCCGTTAAAAAATACTAGAGTTAGATAACTTTTAATTTTAAAAACCGATTATAAATTAAACCCTCCCTGAGCTTAGTCAAAAAAGTTATTTTTAACGGGTAAAGAATTTTAATTTATTTCTTTACGCTTTCAATAATTTTAGCCAATATTTCCTTATTATTTACGGCCAAATCCGCCAAAACCTTTCTATTTAAGTCAATTTTCTCCTTTTTTAAGACATCCATAAATTTTGAGTAGCTTAATCCGTGTTCCCGAACAAAAGCGTTAATTTTAATATGCATCAAGCCTCTCATTACTCGTTTCTTCTTTCTGCGATCGGCATAGGCATGCGCCCCCGCTTTCGTGGCAGCGACTTTCGCGTGCTTGATCAAACTTTTTCTACCCCAACGATATCCTTTAGTCTTGGCTAAAAGATTTTTTCTCCTTTTTAAATGGCTTTTCCCTCGTTTAACTCTTGGCATATAACTGTTAGCAGTTAAATGGTTAAACAGTTCAAATAAAACAAATTTAACGATTCAACATTAAAATTCATAAACACTGATGCGCCACAATTATTTATGCAACGTTAAAGTTTTAATGGTTTTTGTTAATGTTGTTGGCGCATGGATATCACGCTTTTTGTTCCTTAAAGTTTTACCGGATTCCCGAGCGTTAAAATGATCTTGTCCGCTTTTTCTGCGTAATATTTTTCCACCTTTAGTTTTAACAAATCTTTTGGCCGTTGCTTTGTGCGTTTTCTGTTTTGCCATATTTATGAAACAAAAAACAGGTTAGATACCTGAATTTAGGCTATTTTTTACTTTTTACCCCGCTTGGAAATACAAATATTAGCGGTGGGCCGGGGTATAAATTTAATTTAGTTTGTAAAGTTAATTTGTTAGTCAGGAAATTCTAACGGGGTTTATTAACTAGGATTATATTAAATCTTCCGCCCTGTCTTGTCAAGGGCTGTTCCGTTGTTATATTAAATCCTTCGGTTTCTTTAAGTTTATTCACAAAATTCATTACTGTTTCGTGCGCTTTTTCAGGATGCTGCCTTTCGCGGCCTTTTAAAATTATTTCCAGCTTTAGCTTGTCGCCGCGTTCAAGAAATTTTTTGGCCTGGTCGATTCTGAAATCAAAATCATGCTGACTGATACGAACGGACAGCCTTATGCCCTTGATTTCCACTTTTTTCTGTTGCATTTTCTGTTTATGCTCTTTTTTTTCTTTTTCGTATTTGAATTGGCCGTAGTCCATTATTTTGGCGACCGGAGGATTTCCTTTCGGGTCAACTTGCACCAAATCCAATTCCGCTTCGCGCGCCATTCCCAAAGCTTTATAAGTCGGTGTCGGACCGACCTTTTCACCGTTTTCATCAATTAAAAACACTTCCGGGACTCTGATCTGTTCGTTAACCCAGAATTTTTTTTCGTTGTTTTTCGGTTTTGCTCGTCTCCAAATTGTACGCATGTTAACAATTAACGGTTTAACAGATAACAAAAATTCGTTGAAATTTAAATATTAACTGTTACCAGTTATTAGTGAGCGGGTAACGGGAATCGGACCCGTTTCTTGTCCTTGGCAAGGACACATAATAGCCATTATACGATACCCGCCTAAAAAATTAAAATGCAAAAATTAGGTAACTATTTCGTGAAAAATTTCTTTAATAAATTTTATTCCATAATTTTTATGTGCCGTGGGAGGGACTTGAACCCTCATGGGATTGCTCCCAACGGATTTTAAGTCCGTCGCGTATACCAATTCCACCACCACGGCGTATTTCTCATAACGCATAACGCAAAACGCATATCGCACACATCATTTCACAAGATTGAAAATGAGTTATGCGTTATGCGTTACGAGTTGTGCAAAAATGTGGAGATGGCGAGAGTTGAACTCGCGTCTAATAAACATTCAAAAGCGTTTGTACAAAGGATAGTTCAATTTGAATTCTCGCTATATTCGTAAAAACTGAACAAAATCGACTATAGCCCAGCTCTTATTCTTTTAGATAAAGGCTAGAGCTCCTCCTCTATCCTATCCCGATAAATGACACCCGGAACCGACTATCAGGAATCGCCGGACGGATGGTTGCGGCTATTAAGCGGCAACGGGTGCGAAAGCCGGAACTTTCCATGAGAAAGTGGCTTTTGCTAATAAGTTTTTTGCACTTATGTTTATTTTCCGATTTTTTACGTGGCTCCGGAAAAACACGCCTTGAACGCTTTTAAAAAATTTTATTATCGAATCACAACATCCCCAAACATCGGTTCATAAAGTTAAAAGGTTTTTAAAGTTATTATGAACTTTACAAACTACTTCTTCTTTTTGTCAATGTTCTTATTTTTCTTTCAATCTCTCTTTTTTTGATCACTTCGCGTTTGTCAATCTTCTTTTTTCCTCTTCCCAGACCAAATTCCACCTTAATAAGACTATGCTTAGTATACATTTTAATGGGCACAAATGTCAACCCCTTTTCTCGCTTTTTTCCGACTAAATGTTCAATTTCATTTTTTTTTAAAAGCAGTTTGCGCGGCCTTTCCGGATCGTAATCTTTCATCTGCGCCGCATGTTTATATTTGGGCACATGGGCATTGATCAAATAAACTTCGGGGATGTTTTTATCCGGAACATTTTTTAAAACCACATAGGATCCTTTCAGGCTTACATGTCCGGTTTTGATCGATTTGACTTCGTGGCCGAACAAAACAATTCCCGCCTCATACGTTTCGAAAATTTCATAATCGAACTTGGCCCGTTTGTTATCGGCTAAAATTTTCATATTCGAGATAGATGCTTTATTCAATTAAGAAGAAGGGTAACCACCAATTTCTATTTTTCCACGTTCCACTCCGTCAATTTTTCAATCACTTTGCGATTGGCGATCGTGTTTTTTAAATAATTTCTGTAATCCGGACTTTTTACTCTTTCTTCCACTTTTTGATATCCTTTGTACTGCTTTAAAAGCTGTTCCACTTTTTCATCGATTTCTTTTTCGCTCACGGTTATTTTTTCCTTGATCGCGATTTCACGGACAAGCAAAGCGCTTTTCACTCTTTTAATCGCGTCGGGAAAAAGATCCATGAGCAGTTGATCGCGAGTTTTTTTAATACTCGCCAAATAATCATCAAACTTGGCACCTTGATGCGCGACCTGATGTTCAAGTTCGTCGAGCATGGCATGAGTTTCGTGGTCGACGAGCATTTCCGGCAATTCGCCGAATCTTGTTTTTTCAAGCAATTTGTCCAAGAGTTCGATTTCCATGTGCTGAGCCTCATGCTGTTTTTTTTCTTCTTCCAAACTCTTTTTAATATTCTCTTTTAATTCAGTTGCCGAGTTCAAGCCGAAAGCTTTCGCGAATTCGTCATTCGTCTCCGGCAATTCGCGGGAATAAACTTCATTTATTTTCACCGTAAATTCAACCATTTTCCCGGCCAAATTTTTCATATGATGATTCTCGGGGTAATGCAATTTGAATTCGCGCGTGTCTCCCTTTTTCGCGCCGAGCAAATTTTTATCAAATCCCGGGATAATATAATCTTTGCCAATGATCGCGGCCGCGCCCCTGCCCTGACCGCCTTCGACCGGAATGTTGTCCAAAAACATTTCGATGTCCGCCGTAACTTTGTCGCCTTCTTTTATTTCACGATCAACAACGACTTCTCGCACCCGACTTTCACGCAAGTCATCGATTATTTTTTCAACGTCTTTATCGCTGACGGGAGCGTGCGTATGCGGTTTTAATTTCAAGCCTTTATAATCATCCAATTCTATTTCCGGAAGAACGGCGATAACAACTTTGTACTCGAGAGGGTTTTCCGGCGCCAATTTCGTAATATCGACTTTCGGCTGCCCGACGGGTTCGCGGTCGACAACGTTTTCCAGAAGCACTTGATCGATCGTTTTATTGATCGCGATGCGCGCCGCTTCTTCAAGTATTGTCATTTCGCCGATTTTCGATTTTAAAACATCAAAAGGCACCTTGCCGGGCCGGAAGCCTTCGATTTTAACTTCTTTGGAAACACTTTCCGCACCACGCTCAATATACGGACTGAATTCTTCTTGCGACAACTCAACCGTTAATTCGACTTGTGATTTTGGTAAATCTGTTTTTGTTACTTTCATAATAATACGTCATCCCTGCGAAAGCAGGGATCCAGAAAAAATATTTTAATAAATTAAGAAACTTAGACTTAATTTGATAAATCTTGACTATATCTAAATTCCATGATATTTTAATTTAATTTCAAAATCTATGGCTCCCATAGGTTTTGGCTGCCATTTTTTTGGCAGGAATGACCTTTTATAAGGAGAATAAAAATGCGCAAATCCTCACTGTACTTAGGGTACTTGGGTTTTGTCTGTTTTTTGATTTCTATAATTGCCGGCATAATTGCCATAGCTACTTCGCCGGGAGCAAGATCCAAAGCTCCCGTCGTAGCGAAGATCTCAGCCCCGACGCATTTCGCGATAGCAGACATCAAGTTCGCTCAGGTTGCTGGAACCAAAGACGAGATCGTAACAATATACTGCCGGAACTCCACAAATCCAGGCGGTCCGATCACCTTCCTACAACTCAATCCGTCGGCAGAATTAAAAAAAGCACTGCTTGTCATTCAGGGTATAGTATGGGACCAGGGCGCAGAGGAGTATATTATAAAGTACTCACAAACCGCTACACCATATTTCATTAGGATCGACAAGATCCAGGGGACAAGTGGTTTTTCAGATCAAATTTACTACGATGTAAAGAAAAAAACGTAATCGAGTGTCATATTTTGCCCGCAAAAATTTCTTGCGGGTCTTTTTTTAAAAAAACAAATATCTCTCCATGTTACACTAAATTTTCAATTTTTTCAAGCCTCAAAACCAGTAGGAACAGAGCCTGCTCTGTTCCTACAATAATATTCATTTTCTAATTTGAATTACAATAACAAACCAACAATCAATAACGCCACAATATTTAAAATCTTAATCATCGGGTTGATAGCCGGACCGGCAGTGTCTTTATACGGATCGCCGACCGTATCGCCGGTAACCGCGGCCTGATGGGCGAAACTGCCCTTGCCGCCGAAATGTCCGTCTTCAATATATTTTTTCGCGTTATCCCAAGCGCCGCCGCCGGAGGTCATGGAGATAGCGACGAAAATTCCGGTAATAATCGAACCGACCAATAACCCGCCCAAAGCGTGAACGCCCAAAATGAATCCGACTAAAATCGGGGAAGCGACCGGAATCAAAGCCGGAAGAATCATTTCGCTGATCGCGGCGCGAGTAACGATATCGACAGCTGTGCCATAATCCGGTTTTTCCGTGCCTTCCATAATGCCTTTCTTTTCGCGGAATTGTCGGCGCACTTCTTCGACAACGGCTCCGGCCGCGCGGCCGACCGCTTGCATGGACAAGGCGCCGAAATAATAGGGCAAGAGTCCGCCGATGAACAGTCCGGCCAAGACCATCGGATCATTGATTAAAAACTGGAACGTCGAAGGAATGCTATGTGTAAAATCGGCGAACAAAACGAGCGCGGCCAAAGCGGCGGAGGCGATCGCGTAACCCTTGGTCACAGCCTTGGTCGTGTTGCCGACCGCATCCAACGGATCCGTAATTTTACGAACGTCTTCGCCCATTTCCGCCATTTCGGCGATTCCGCCAGCGTTATCCGTAATCGGTCCATATGAATCAATGGCGACAATAATCCCGGCCATCGAAAGCATGGCCATAACGGCGACCGCGACTCCGTAAAGACCAGCCAGGGAAAACGCGCCGATGATCGCGGCGACAATAACAAGAATCGGCCAAGCGGTTGATTTCATGGAAACCGCCAAACCGGTGATGATGTTGGTGCCGTGTCCGGTTTCGGACGATTTCGCAATCGATTTAACCGGATTGTATTTTGTCGAGGTGTAGTATTCGGTAATGACAACCATCGAAGCGGTAACGGCCAAACCGATCAAAGAGGCGAAATAAAGATTAATATAATTATACAAACCGTTGCCGGCCATCAATATTTTTGTTGCCGGATAAAAAGCGATCGCGGCCAAAACTCCGGCCACAATCAAACCTTTATACAAAGCTCCCATTATGTTTTTATCCTTTCCCAGTTTTACAAAGAAAGTGCCGATAACTGAAGCGATAATTGAAATCGCACCGAGAACCAACGGATAAACTATTGCATCTTTAAAACCGGCGAGAAGCAGTGAACCCAAAAGCATGGTCGCAATCGAGGTGACGGCGTAAGTTTCAAAAAGATCGGCGGCCATGCCGGCGCAATCGCCGACATTGTCTCCGACGTTATCGGCTATAACGGCCGGATTTCTCGGGTCATCCTCCGGAATTCCGGCTTCAACTTTTCCGACAAGATCGGCGCCGACATCGGCGGCTTTTGTAAAAATACCGCCGCCCAAGCGAGCAAAAATCGAAATTAAAGAACTGCCGAATCCGAAACCGATCAAGGCGTGAATATTTTTTGTAAGCAGATAAAATCCGGAGGTGCCTAAGAGCGCGAGGCCGACAACCAAAAGTCCGGTTACGCTTCCGCCGCGAACGGCGACGGTTAAAGCTTTATCCATACCTTCGCGAGCCGCTTCCGCAGTGCGGACATTGGCGCGCACGGAAACATTCATGCCGATATATCCGGTCAAAGCGGATAAAAACGCGCCAATAAGAAAAGCGACGGCGGTCATCCAGCCCAGCTTCGGAACCAAGCCGATGATAACAAACAAAACAACCGCAACCATAGCGACGGTTTTGTATTGTCGATTTAGATAAGCCTTCGCTCCTTCTTGAATCGCTTTCGCGATCGCGGTCATTTTTTCGTTTCCTTCCGGCATGCGCAAAACGAGTTTAATCAAAATCGCACCATAGATGATGGCAAGCACCGCGCTACCTAAGATGAGTAATGTGGTCATACAAATTAATGTCATCCTGGAAGGAACGGAAGCGACTGATAGGATCTCGCGAGAATTTCACCAGATTCTATAGCTCCACTTCGTTTGCTCCAGAATGACATCGTGTTTTTATATTTTAATTTTAATTTGAAAAAAGCGAGCATGTGTTATTACACAAGCTCAATTTCAGTATCGGCGAAAATATAGTATCCGGCGCCGGATTCATCTTCAACGATAAAATGATTTTCGGAAAAAGACATAATTTTCTTGCAGACTATTTCTTCGGTCCCGATACGAATTTTTTTGCCCACGAATATTTCGGTCAATCTAATGATTGTTTTCGCATCGATCCATTTTTGCATTTTTACTATTTCTCTTCTGCGCTTCTCCAGAGTAGTCTTAACTTTCTGCTGAAGAGAAATTTTGTTTAATAAAAGAACCTCGCCCTTGATGCCCATTTTTTTCATCTCTTGTAAAAGAACCTTGCTTTCGGCATCCGTTTTTTTGGACATTTCCAACCTCCGATTTTTTATTTTAATTTCTTGACTCTTAATTCATGCTTCATGCTTCCTTATTCTTGATTATTTTCTTTTTCCTTTTCTGGTCCAGTTTCATTTTCACCTTTAACTTCCGTCGTTTCTTCAGTTTCCGCCTTTTCCGCTTTTTTCTCATCTTTCTTTTCAACAATATCGATTTTCCATCCGGTCAGTCTATGCGCGAGCCGGACGTTCTGACCACCCTTGCCGATCGCGAGCGAAAGCTGGTCGGCAGCGACGGTCACTGTCGCCTTCCTCTCTTCTTCATTCAATTCGATATTGACGATTTTCGCCGGCGACAAGGAATTGGCGATAAACTTTTCCTGATCGTCGCTATATTCTATTATATCAACTTTTTCGCCGCCAAGCTCGTGGATAATTGTCTGAATGCGGGCGCCTCTTTGCCCGACGCACGAACCGATCGGATCGATATTTTCCGAAGTCGCCTGCACGGCCACTTTCGCCCTCGCGCCGGCTTCGCGCGCCACCGCTTTCAATTCAATAAGACCGTTGGAAATTTCCGGAATTTCCAAATAAAAAATTTTTTTCAAAATTTCTTCCGAGGTACGGGACAAAACGATTTCCGGACCCTTGGGAGTGGTGTTTACCGCTTTAACATAAATCTTGATGCGATCGCCCGGATTGTAACGCTCTCCCAAAATTTGTTCTTCCTGCGGCAAAACTCCGACCGCTTTGCCCAAATCGACCAAAACGATTCGGCCTTCGCGCCTTTGCACTATTCCGCTCACCACTTCATTCTCCTTATCTTTAAATTCGCCGTAAACCATGTCGCGTTCGGCTTCGCGCAATTTTTGGATGATGACCTGCTTCGCGGTTTGTGCGGCCATGCGTCCGTACGATTCCGGCACTTCCAATTTTATTTTAATTTCATCGCCGAGTTTCGCGGTTTTTTTCAAAAGCTTTGCGTCCGCTAACTGCATTTCCGTTTTCGGATTGAATTTTCTTTCTTCCTCTTCTTCGCCGACTTCTTCTCCCGCTTCGATTTTTGCCGCTCGTTCCGCTTCTTTTTTCGCCCTTTCTTCTTCCATTTTCTGCTCATATTCTTCCGTTCCATATCCTTCCGGCAAATCTTCGACCACGGCTTTGACATCATAAATTTTCGATTTCGTAGTTTCCGGATCAAATTCGACTTTTACATTTTGATTTTTTTCGCCAAAATCTTTGCGGTAAGCGGCGGCCAAAGCCGATTCGATTGTTTCAATAACGGCCTCGTAGCTCAACCCCTTTTCATCGCAAATCTGTTTTATGGCATTTGTTAATTCTGACATATTTTATCTGTCATCCTGGAAGGAGCGAAGCGACTGATAGGATCTCGTGAAATTTTCACCAAATTCTATCGCTCCACTTCGTTTCACACCAGAATGACACTTTAGTAAATGAAAAAGGCTAATTGTATTAAACAACTAGCCTTATAAATTTATAATAGCACACACCTATGCACCTGTCAAACGGCTATTTTACAAACAATACCGATTGACATTGGCCATTACACGCCGAGCGATTTCCTCGGATTCCCGACGGATTTTCTCAATCTCCTTCGGAGACAATCCGGATTTGCGAAACCGAATTTCTTTTCTTTGCGAAAAAAGTTTTTTAAAAAAGGACGCCAATTTTTTAAACATATTTTTTCTCCCTTAATTACGTTTTAACATTTTCCCTTTCAATCCCCGCTAACTCCGGCATCATCAATTTTTTAAACGTGCCTGTTTCTTTATCAAGCGAGCCCACTGGCCGTCCCTCGATGATTTCATACATCACCCACCGCAATAATGAAAAAGCGTTTTTAATGAACAAGATCATGGTTTTTAGTCCTGTGAGTTGTTGCAGACGGAAACAGGTCTCTCTGCTTCTTTTTGATACATTAAATTACAAACGAATCTTTTGGATAATCTACCTCGATCGTCCCACGCTCTTCATCATACTTAAGAACGCAAACCGGGTTCTTTTCCCAGTCATTGTTGTCTTTGAGATGGTAGATCTCTCCGTCAAAATATGAAGAAATGCCCTTTAAACATCCTGTTATAAATTGCGGCCCCCTGCCAAAATATTTAAGACAGATCCATCCGATCCTCCGGCTAGAAATGTCGCCGTCTTCTTTCGTCATAACCAGACCAACATCATGTTGCGTGCTTTCCAGGCCGCCCCTGACAACATAAAAAGTAAATCCTAAGCTGCACATATCATCCTCCCTTGTCAAAAGAAATTTTTTCTCAAATTATATCCCGATTATAAAATTGTCAATGTCCACATGGGTCCGCGCTAGCGAAGCTCTTTCTTAAACCAATCCACCCATGGATTTGGAGCCGGATTAACACCGTTCAACATGGCTAGATAGAATGTTACCCAACTGCCGAGCTGAAGCATTTCAAAGGCCTGCTCCAGTTTCGTCCGGCCCAATAATTTATAATCGTAAACTTTAATTTTATTTTTTCGAATCACTTGTTTCGTCAGTTCGGCCCGCTTCTGCACGCGCGGTGAATATAACTCCGAGTCTATAAAAAGAAAGGCAAGCGTGTTCGAATTTGACTTCGGAAAACCGAGTCCTTCCATCGAGTAATGATTCAACTCGGGCAGAACCAGAAAACTCGCGAAATTTTTTCCGGTTTCGCAAAACTGATTGCGCAGTGCTTGCGCGTTCCCTTCTAAAAATTCCGCGGCCGTAACGATGACTTGTTTGCCCTCGAGACTGGACACGATTTGTTTCGCGATATTTTTTTTCGCTTCGACTTGCGGTCTTAATTCATGATCCCAAATTTCCAAATCGGCAACCATGCGTTCGATATTTTTCACATCTATTTTGAACAGTCCCGCTTTTGCGAGCAAGGTCATGGTCCCGAAAATGCCATACCCGAGGCCGAGACGGGGAGCGCCGGCGGGATTATTATCGGTTTGATACAAATAACCGGGAATGTTTTCTTTTATCATCAGTTTTTCGAGCGCACTCGCTTTTTTCGGATTTTTCGCTTTCGAAGCGATAGCCAAAATTTTTGCCCCGCGCTTTTTCACTTCCTTGTAAACGCTTAAGGGCTCCTCGGTCCCGCCCGAATAAGAAGACATTATATATAATGTATCTTTGCCGACAAACGCCGGCACTTCGTATCCGGGCGTGACAATGATCGGCACTTTTATTTCGCCGGCAAAAACATCTTTCACGATGCGCGCGCCCAGATTCGAGGCGCCCATTCCGTTCACGACCACGTTTTTCGCTTTGCCGTATTCGCGCGGAATTTTTATCAAGCGCGAGTCTTCGATTACCTGGCGAATTTGCGCGTATAATTTTTCAATCGACTCCATTGTTCCGTTTGCGTCGATTTTTTTAATTCGTTTTAAATCATCTAAAATTGTTGGCATAAATTCGTTTTAGGTGGGAACAGAGCATGCTCCGTTCCTACAAGCTTCTTCAATTTTATCATTTTTCAAGCGTTTTGTAAATTAAAATTTGGTAGGAACATAGCATGCTATGTTCCTACGATTTATTTCCAAAAAGAAAAAAGGCGGGAAAATTAATTCCTGCCTATGTTTTATTTCGCGGTCTCGCCGTTCTTTATATTCGGTTGCCATCAGCCGGAACTTCCGAACGATCCCCGCTCACGAGCGCATATCGAGCATACCTCCTTTGTAGCTCGATTAGATTTGCTTGCCCGCCATTAAGTTAATGAGATATTATGTATACGATCTGTTCGTAATCCTCCCTGCTATTACGAACACAAATAGCGAAATTATCGCCATTTTTACGTATGCTTTTTATCTCATCAAAGCTCAAGCGCCGATCATCCTTTTGGGCAAAATCATTACGGTAAACGATTTTCTCGCTTATCGCCAGCTTGCCCGAGTGGATGATGAAGAGCTGTTTGGACATTTGGCTTTCTTTGTCACCGTACGTATTCGACCAAGAGTGAACATCGACTAAAACAACGATGAACCCCTTAAACTGCCGAATTTGTTCGATGGTATTTGCCAAATATACACCAAACGCGCTACCGACGCTTAGGTCCCCGAAATAATTGATAAGCGGTTTTAACTTATCAATATCAGGAACTTTTAGCTTCTTCAACTGGCTTGTAATAGTTTCCGTTTTCCTTTCACCTCCTCTGTTTTTAAATGGCTCGCCCGCGGTTTATGCAAAAATTCAACGTAACCGGCGTCATTACTAATCGTTTCCTATATCCCTTTATTTTCAAAAGAGCAAAGCTCTTTTATCTTTGTCTCGCTTCTTTAGCCTGACTTTACAGCATACAACGAACTTATAAATATGTCAATAATTTATGCGAATTAAATTTATGTATTTTTATTTTATTTAAAATTAGCTTATTTAATTTATAAAATATTGACGAAATTATCGACATTTGCTAAAATATAAATATAAAACCATGTAGAGATGAGGCATTGCCTCGTCTCTACTGGACGTAAATATATGGAACGACTTGAAGAATATTTAATTCAAACCGGTTTAAATGAAAAAGAAGCGAAAATTTATTTGGCTTCTCTTGAGCTTGGACCTGCTAGCATTCAGACGATCTCGAAAAAATCCGGCATAAAGCGGGGCACTGTTTATGAAATTTTAAAAAATTTGAAACGTTTGGGCCTGTTCACTGAAACCTTGAAAGGCAAGCGCAAGCTCATTGTCCCGGCCGAACCGGAAAATTTAAAACGGAACATTAAAGAAAAAGAAAGAAAGCTGGCGGAAATTCTTCCGGAACTGAAAGCGATCAGTAATTCGAGTTTAACAAAACCGAAAATCAGTTTTTACGAAGGCCGAGAGGGAATCAAAGAAATTTATTTTGACGCTTTAAAAAATAAAAACATAAATACTTACGGCATTTCCCCGGCAAAAACAATCGTGGAAAATGTCGGCGAAGATTTTTTTAATTCTTACATTGATGAACGCATAAAAAGAAAAATTTGGATAAAATTGATTCATATTACCTCCCGCGATGCTTCCTATAAATACAGCGGTCCGGAAACTTATGAAAAAGCATTAAAAAAAGTAAGATTTACGCCTCAAGAAATAGACATCCCGAATACTTTTATTATTTACAAAAACAAAACGGCCGTAATCAGCTCAAGAAAAGAAGGTTTTGGTTTTATAATCGAAAGCGAAGACTTCACAAAATCCATGAAAATTTTTCATAATCTCCTTTGGCAAATTTCCAAACCTTACGAAGAAATTTTCGGCCCGAATCCGGCTTGATTTTTCTCTTTAAAAATGTTACAATTTAATTATCAGGCGCTGCCTGATTTTTTATAAATAGCGAACCTACAAAAAATACATACGAGTTTGCGAACATGCAGATTAAAAATAATTCGCGAGTTCGTAGATTCGCATAAAATTCGCATACTAGCAAATTATGTCGGGACATTCGAAATGGGCGACAACTAAAAGACAAAAGGCGGTCGTTGACGCGAAGAAAGCGGCTGTCTTTACGAAAATCGCCAATATTATTTCCATAGCCGCGCGAAAAGGAGGCGATCCGGATACGAATTTTTCTTTGCGCATGGCCATTGATAAAGCGAGGGCCGTAAATATGCCCAAAGAAAATATCGAACGATCGATCAAGCGCGGAACCGGAGAGTTGGGCGGCAATCAGCTCGAAGAATTGATTTACGAAGGTATCGGCCCGGCAAAGTCGCAATTCATAATCAAAAGCGTTACCGACAACAAAAACCGCAGCGCGGCCGCAATCAGACATCTTTTTTCCGAACACGGCGGATCTCTCGGCTCGGTAATGTGGAACTTCGAACAAAAAGGCATTGTCAGAATTGAAAATTCGAAAGCCGGTGGTAAAAATTTAGAAAATTTGGAATTGGAATTGATCGAAAACGGGGCCGATGACATAAAAACGGAAGAGGAAGGAATAACGATTTACACAAAAATGGAAGATCTGCAAAAAATAAAAAATTTCTTGGATTCAAAAGATATTTCCACCGAATCGGCCGAAATCGAATATGTTGCGAAAGAAGAAATTGATTTGGAAGGAGAAGAAAAAGAAAAGGCGGAAAAATTCATCGAAGAACTTGATGAAGACGAGGAAGTGAGCGATTATTATCATAATATTTCAAATATTTAACTCAAAACGCAAATGTCAAAACTCAAAACCAAAGCCCAAAACTTAAAACTAAAGTTTTGAGTTTTAAGATGTAGTTTTGAGATTTGAGTTTTGAGATTTGAGTTAATGATCCCCAAAATTATCCTCGGCATCGACCCTGGCATCGCTGACACTGGTTTTGGCATTATCAGTAAAGACAAAAATAAAATCGAATGCATAAATTATGGCTCGATCAAAACGCCTGCCAAAACCGATTTGAGCGAACGTCTGGAAACTATAAGCAAAGATTTGAAAACTATTATTCAGAAATACAAACCTGATTTAATTGCCGTCGAAGAACTTTTCTTTTTTAAAAACGCGAAAACCGCGTTAGTCGTCGGCCAGGCGCGCGGAGTAGTTTTACTAACGGCCAGACAAAATAAAGTTCCGCTTGTCGAATTTACTCCTCTCGAGGTCAAACAAGCGGTTTCAACTTACGGCAAAGCGGAAAAGAAACAAGTGCAACGCATGGTAAAGACGCTTTTAAATCTGAAAGAGGTGCCGGAACCGGACGACGCCGCCGACGCTTTAGCCATCGCTATTTGCGCTTGCAATCATGCCTAGAAAGATGCCCATGCCTTCCAAATCCCTTAAAATTGTTTCTGTTTCAAGCGAAGTGGCGCCGTTTTCGAAAACCGGCGGTCTTGGCGATGTGGCCAGAAGCCTTCCCAAGGCCCTAAAAAGATTGGGGCAAGACATAATTGTCGTCACCCCGCTTTATGAAAAAATAATTGATAAAAACGAATACGATTTAAAATTGATTTTTAAAGATGTCTATTTAAAAATCAACCAAAAAGAATCGGTCAAAATAAATTTTTGGAAGGGGTACATGATGAAGGGGCTACCGATTTATTTTGTAGAAAACGCGAAATATTTTTCCCGTCGAAAAAGTTTATACGGTTCCGAACATGAAAACGCCCGTTTTTTGGTTTTCAATCTCGCCGCCCTAAAATTGATCTCCCTTTTAAAATTCGAGGCCGATATTGTTCATTGCCACGATTGGCAAACCGGGTTAATTCCTTATTTTTTAAAAAATAATTTTCGTGATTCTCAAACTTTGCGCAAAACGAAATCGATTTTTACCATTCATAATTTGGTCTTTCAGCTCGGACATAATTGGTGGGAAATTCCGCCTTCAAAAAAAGATTACGGAAAAAAATCTTTGCCTTTAATTTCTGATCCGGGCATCGAATACGTCAATTTCGCCAAACGAGGCATTCTTTACGCCGACGCGGTTAATACTGTAAGTGAGCAATATCGCGAAGAAATTTTAACAAAAAATTTCGGTCAAGATTTGCAGCGCATTTTAAAAAATCGAGAAAAAAAAGTTTTTGGCATAATCAACGGCATTGATTATAATGACTATAACCCGCGAAAAGACAAAGCGCTTTTTAAGAATTATGATTACAAAAAAACGCGCAGAAAAAGAGCCAACAAAGAGCGTTTGCAAAGTTTGCTCAAACTAAAAACGGACGGCGACATTCCCGTTTTAGCGATGACTTCCCGCGTCACTTTTCAAAAAGGATTCGAATTGATTACGAAGATTTTGGAACCGTTGTTAAATCAAAACCTTGAAATTATCGTCATGGGCGACGGCGATAAAAAATATATAAATGAAGTAAAAAAAATCGGGAAAAAATATCCGGAAAAAATCGTCTGGGTTCCCTTTTCTGAAAACGAAAACATGGAAACATTAATTTACGCCGGTGCCGATATTTTTCTTTTACCCTCCCATCACGAGCCCTGCGGCATAAATCAGCTTATCGCTATGCGTTACGGTTGCATCCCGGTCGTAAGGAGTGTCGGCGGCCTGTTTAATACCGTTGAGAATTATGATCCGCAAAACAACAAGGGGACCGGCTTCAATTTTAACGGCTTTGATATTTTTTCTTTATACGCAAGCGTGGTTCGCGCCTTGGAAATGTACAAACATAAAAAAATTTGGCGCGACTTAATGATTAGAGCCATGAAAGAGGCGAACGGATGGGAAATCCCGGCCAAAAAATATTTAACCTTGTTTAAAAAAACGATTAAAAATAAAATATAAATCGCGTATCCCTATATTTCGTATCGCGCGCCCGAAAACGATGCGCGATATGCGCTATGCGATATGTGATATGTGACGATGCTTTGGATAAATTTTTTGCATATTTATCAGCCGGCCAATTCGGAAAACCGACAAATAAAAGAAGCGGCGGAAAAAAGCTATGCTCGCCTGGTTCGGGCTTTGAAAAAAAATTCACGCATCAAATTTACTTTAAACGTTACGGGGTGCTTGTTGGTTCGGCTTGAAGAACTTGGTTTTAAAGAATTGATCAATCGGATAAGAGCGCTTTCCGAACGCGGACAAATTGAATTGGTCGGCTCGGCCATGTACCATCCACTCTTGCCTTTGATTCCGGAAAAAGAAATTATGAAGCAAATCCAAGAAAACGAAAAGGTTTTAAAAAAATATTTTCCCAAAATAAAATTAAACGGATTTTTTCTTCCCGAAATGGCTTATAATGAAAAAGTGGGCCGAATCATTAAAAAATCGGGTTACAAATGGATAATTCTTGATGAAGTTTCTTATAACGGTAAGTTGGGTCAAGTTGATTTTAATAAAGTTTATAAAACCAAAAATGATTTAAAAATTATTTTTCGTTCACGAAAATTTTCGCAGATATATCTACCCGACCATAAAAGTATTCTCAAAGAAAAACTTGTAATCACTGCTACTGACGGCGAACTGTACGGATTGAGACATATTGATCCGACCGGTGAGTTTGAAAAATTTTTAAAAGAACAAAGTCTTAAAACCCAAACCGTTTCCGAATTTATTAACTCGAAAAAAAGTTCAACAAAAATAAATCCTTTGGCGGCAAGCTGGGAGACAACAGAAAAAGAAGTGAAAAAAAATCCTTTCGCCCTTTGGCAAAACAAGAACAATAAAATTCAAAAAAATTTATGGTTATTGAGCGGGCTTGCTTACGATACGGTGGAAAAATTTAAACAAGACAAAAAGTACGAATGGGCGCGCTGGCATTTGGACAGAGGTTTGGCGAGTTGCACGTTCTGGTGGGCGAGTGGCCGGGACTTCCACAAAGTTTTTGGCCCCGTGTCTTGGGGTCCCGATGAAATCGAACGCGGCGTAAACGAACTGATTCGCGCCATCCGCAGCCTGGATGATAAAAAAACAAAAACGATAAAATTAAAAGCGGAAAAATTACATGCAAAAATCCGGCAGATGATTTGGGAGGAACATTGGAAAAAATATTGGAAACGGGACGAATCCCGTTAGAAGCCGCGATAGCTCCACGGCACGACTGAATATAAAAATTTTTATAATAAACAGCTTGCGTATTATACAAAATCAAGATTTCTTTAATCGCGATCTGCTTCTAAACGGGGATGAATAAAATTTTAAATTTACTTGACGAAAAATACGTTTTTTCCTTTTTTAAGAAAGAGCTTTTACCGTTTTATCCGAGCTTTGTCGGAATTAAAAAAATAAAAATCAAGCCGCACAAAAAATATATCTGGGCCGATACTTATCATGTCGTTTTTGAATTCGAAACCAGTTTTATCACCAAAGAAAATAAAATAAAAAATTTGTCGATTTTCTGTTCCGCCCATTCCAACGAACCCAGAAAAAATTTTTTTGATGGCCTCAAATTTTTATGGGACAACAATTTCGGCAAGGGCGAACTTACCGCGCCGCGTCCTCTTTTTTATTCCGAACTCTTTAACGCCGTTTTCTATCGAGGTATTACGGGCGAAAACCTCCTTTATTATATCAGTAAAAAAAATTTTTCCGAAATTGAAACCATTACGGTAAAAATCGCCAAATGGCTCTACAAGCTGCACTCCTTGCCGGTCGAAAAAGCAAAAAATTTTAATTCGGAAAACAGTTGTATCAGAACCGTCCTGCCGGGAGTGGACTTCATTTTAAACAGAGTTCAAAACGATTATCCAGATTTATACGATATTTGCAAAAAGATTTATTCCGTTCTTATGGAGAAAGAAGATTTTTTTTCAAATCACGCAAAAAATATTCGGCTTATCCATGGCGACGCTCATCCGGAAAACTTTATAAAAATCAGCGAACGAAAACTGGGGGCCATTGATTTTACCGATCTCTGTTTGGCCGATTTCGCTCGCGACCTTGGCTCCTTTATGCAACAACTCGATTACATGCTCAAAAAACATTTGGGCGATGATAAAGATTATATTGAAAAAATAAAATCGCTTTTCTTAAATGCTTATTTAAAAGAGTCGACCCTTGAACTTACAACGGATTTGGATGAACGAATTAAAACTTATTATAATTTTACGGCCATGCGTACGGCCACTCTCTATTTAATCAGAGACGAACCGAGCCCGGAAAAGGCGAAAACACTGCTTGCGCAAATTTCTTCAAACCTTAAAATCGACAATATTCTTGTTTAATGTTTCTAATATAAAAAGAATTAAATAATTATTTTTTAACATCGACGTTTTGCGGTAAAAATTTAATTTTAAAATTAAAACAATGTTAATCGATCTACAACTACATTCGACTTATTCCGACGGCTACTTAACTCCTTCGGAGGTCGCCGGGTTTATCGCCGGTCAAAAAATTAAAGTCGCCGCCTTGACCGACCACAACACGGTGGGCGGAGTCGATGAGTTTAAAAACGCTTGCAAAAAATTAAAAATCAAGGCTATCCCCGGAATGGAGCTTTACGTTAAATTGAGACATAAAAGATTCAATTTACTTTGGTTCAATTTTAACCACAAGGACCCGGAATTGCATAAGCTTTTGCGCGAAAGCCAATCGCGCAGACGGGCAAGGGTAAGAAAAATTTTAAAAAAACTTAAAGCGAAAAATTATAAAGTGGATATCAATAAAATTTTAGATTCGTTTAACCATTATATCCCCATAAATCATTTGGTCGACGAACTTTGGTTAAACAACAGAACAAGAATAAAAAAAGAGTTACACAACAACTTCCCGCGCGAAGACGAAATGATACGGGAGTATTTTTATAACAAAAAAATCGGTATGCTTCATGAGAGTTATATAAACATTGAAAGAATAATCAAATTAAGAAAAAAAATTGGCGGCCAACTGATTTTAAACCATCCGGGGAAACACAATCAATTACAAAAAGAGTTTCTGGAAAAATTGAAAAAGATGGGTATTGACGGTCTTGAACTTTTGTCGCCGCATCATTCATACGGCGCCGTTATGTATGCCCAGTTTATTGCCGACAAATTAAAATTCATTACGACCGGCGGATCGGATTTTCATCGTTTCGAGGGGAATGGATATCTTCTGCAAAAAGCTCATGATTATTTTAAAATTGACTCAAAATTTTTAAAATCGGAAGAAATTATAAACTAGTATGGCTGTTGATACTCGCATCTACGACAATAGATTCTTTAAAAACACAAAAAAACTGGAATCCGCTTCGGCTAAGGAGACGGCTGAAATTATTTTAAACAACTTTTATTCCAAATCAATAATAGACATAGGCTGCGGAGCCGGCATTTATTTAAAAGAATTTGAGAAGCGCGGAATTGAAGTTTTGGGTGTTGACGGTTCTCCTGCCGCCATGGAAGAATCTGAAATCAAAAACAAAATAGTTTTGCACGATCTTTGCAAGCCGTTTAATCTAAAAAGAAAATTTGACTTATGCTTATGTTTCGAAGTGGCCGAACACTTGCCACCTTCTTGTTCCGAGACTTTAATTCAAACTTTAATCAATTTATCAGATAAGATTGTCTTTACGGCGGCCACTCCCGGACAAGGCCCGGCAAGCATCGGCCATATCAACGAACAGTCTCATATTTTTTGGATAAAAATGTTTAGACAGCGTAATTTTCGCTATGAAAGAAAATTGTCTTATGAAATAAGAAATAGCTTGGCCAAAAAAGACGTAGTATGGTGGATTGTAAAAAATTTAATGGTGTTTGCTAATGAAAAACAATAATTTAAAAATTTTATTCTTGTCTGCCGAAGTCACGCCCATTGCAAAAGTGGGCGGTCTTGGCGATGTCGCCGGCGCCCTGCCAAAGGAATTAAAAACACTAGGCATTGATGTCAGGATTTGTCTGCCTTTTTATGGCTTTATCGATAAGAAAATTTTAAAGGCAAAAAAAATAAAATCCATTTTGGTTCCTATAGATTCTAAAAAGGAAAAGGCGGAAATTTTTGAAACCGTTCTCCCGAATTCATCCGTTCCCGTTTATTTGATTAAACACAAATTTTTTAATCCAGACGAAATTTACTTGACTGAACGTTCCCAAAAAGAAAATAATTATATGCGCGGCCTTACCGATATTGTCCGTTTCTCTTTTTTTTCACGCGCCTGCATAGAACTTATAAAAACAACCGGCTTTCACCCAAGCATAATCCACGCTAACGACTGGCACACGGGATTAATCGGCGATATTTTAAAAACCTTGAAACAAAAAGAAACGAAATTAAAAAAAATAAAAACTATTTACACAATCCACAATTTGGCGAACCAAGGCATTTCCGACCCAAACATCGTTAAATTGTCAAAAATTAACTCTCACCTGAAAAACGTCAGAAACGACCTAAAAAACGGAGATTTGAATTTCATGGTGCAAGGAGTGTTAAGCTCGGATTTGGTAAATACGGTAAGCCCGACTTACGCCAAAGAAATTTTAACTCATAATTATGGCGCTGGCCTTGAAAAAGTTTTAATTTTAAAAAAGAAGAGTCTTTATGGAATTTTGAACGGTATCGATATCGATTTTTACAATCCGGAAAAAGACAAAATGATTCCGGCGAACTTTTCAAAATTCAATTTAAACGTCAAAGAAAAAAATAAACGTATTTTGGAAAAAAAACTGGGTTTCACAAAAAACAATTTACCTCTCGTCGCTTTTGTTTCCCGTTTTGTTTGGCAAAAAGGAGTTGATTTGATTAATGAAAATTTCGCCAACCTAAATTGCCGCTTTGTTTTTCTCGGTACGGGCGAAAAAAAATACGAACGGCATTTAAAAAATTTTGAAAAAAAATTTCCAAAAAAATTTCGCACCATAGTTCGTTTTGACGAAAAACTGGCGCATGAAATCTATGCCGGCGCCGACATGTTTTTGGTGCCTTCCCGTTTCGAGCCTTGCGGCTTGACACAAATGATCTCCATGCGCTATGGCGCCGTTCCGATTGTCCGAGCAACCGGCGGACTAAAAGACACAGTAAACGGCAAAAACGGTTTTGTATTTAAAAAATTCGATTCGAAGGATTTTTATAAAACGATTGAATCGGCGATTAAAGTTTTCCAAAGTAAAAGTCAGTGGCAAAAACTGCAGCTCAATGGAATGAAAAAAGATTTTTCATGGAAAAAACCCGCCAGGAAATATTTAAACCTTTATAATAAATTAATTTCATAAAATTGCTAAATTGTCAGACGATGAAAACGTCAAAAAATCATCCGACAATTTGACAATTTGACTATTTAACATGTTTGACACAATTATTATCGGCGCCGGTCCGGCCGGTATGGCCGCGGCCATTTATGCGGCAAGACGCGAAATGAAAACCTTGATAATCGCCAAAGAAATCGGCGGTCAAGTTGCGCTTGCGTCAGAAATAGAAAATTACCCGGGCTTTAAATCAATTAAAAATTTTGATCTTATCGACAAAATCAAGGAACAAGTTGAAGGATTGGGAGTTGAAATAAAAAACGACGAGGTAAAAAAAGTTGAAAAAAGAGAAAATTTTATGCTTTATACGAACAAAGAACAGTTTGAAAGCAGAACTGTAATTCTTGCCATGGGGCTGGCTCCGCGCAGACTCGCTATACCCGGCGAAATAGAATTAAACGGAAAAGGAGTTTCTTATTGTGCCAATTGCGACGGACCTTTGTATAAAAAGAAAACCGTTGCCATAATCGGCGGAGGTAACGCCGCCTTAGACGCTGCGGAAGTTATGTCAAAAATCGCGGCCAAGGTTTATTTAATCCATATTGCCGATAAATTTAACGCCTTTGAAGCCATTGTTGATGAGGTGCAAAAAAAACCGAACATAGAAATTTTATTAACAAGCGAAACAAAAGAAATTATTGGTGAAAACCGGGTTGAAAAAATTAAAATCTTAAACAAAAGCACAAACGAATTTCGCGAATTGCATGTTGACGGAGTTTTTATCGAAATCGGAAGAATCGCTCATACAGATCTTGTAGCCGATTTGGTGAACCGTGACGAACGCAATCAAATCATTGTTGATGAAAAATGTAAAACTAACGCAGAAGGTATTTTTGCGGCTGGCGACACCATTCGAAGTGAATTTAAACAAATTACCATCGCTTCAGGGCAAGGGACAATTGCCGCTTTGGCCGCTTATCAATATTTACAATTACGCGCCGGTAAAAATGGAATTGTTTTGGATCGCAGCGTAAAAAAGAAAAATTGATGATTACTTTCAAGTCGGAACAAAAGCTATTTTCAAAAAATTACAAATTGATAGGCGCCGTAGATGAAGCCGGTCGAGGCCCCTTGGCCGGGCCGGTTGTTGCCGCTTGTATTTTAATCCCGTGTTCTTTTAAAATCACAGGGGATTGGCGCAAAGTTAACGATTCAAAAAAATTATCCCCTAAAAATCGCGAACACCTCTTTAAGATAATAACAAAAAACTTTGAATACGGAATTGGAATTTGCGATCACAAAACCATAGACAAATTAAACATTCACCATGCCAGCCTTCTTGCCATGAAACGAGCCATTAAAAGTTTAAACAAAAAGCCCGATATTTTGTTAATCGACGGTAAGTTCTCCGTCCGACGGATAGGAATTAAACAAAAAACCGTAATTCACGGCGATGCCACCCTTTTTTCAATTGCTGCCGCTTCGATTTTAGCCAAAGTTACTCGGGATAAAATCATGAAAAAAATGCACGAACTTTATCCAGGATATAACTTTAACCAACATAAAGGATATTGTACAAAATCACATGTAGAAAAAATAAAAGAACTCGGCCGTTGCCCAATTCATAGAAAAAGTTTTTCCTTTTAAACGCATCCTTGTGAATTAAAGTTTTTTATTTTATAATTAATTATATAATATTATTAAATAATATGTATTACTCGGGAGGAAACGCCTTAATAAACACAAATTTAATTATTGCCAAAATAAAAATCGGCGAACGCATGAAGGTAGCGGATCTTGGTTGCGGCGCGTCTGGACATTTTGTTTTTCCTATATCTAAGGTTGTGGGAAAAAGAGGAAAAGTGTACGCAGTCGATATTTTAAAAACAATTTTGGAAAATATAAACAGAAGGGCAAAACAGGAAAATTTTGATAATATTGAAACTGTCTGGACCGATTTGGAAGTTTTTGGAGCTACAAAAATAGAATCCGGCAGCCTTGACGTTGCCTTGCTTATAAACACCCTTTATCTTTCTCATAAAAAGGCGGAGATGCTACGAGAAGCAATTAGAATGTTAAAAAAAGATGGCAAATTATTGGTCGTTGAATGGGACAGAACTTCTTCCCCCTTTGGTCCGCCGTTGGATGATAGGGTTCAACCTGAATCAATAAAAATGGCCGCACCCAAATTAGGCCTAAAATTAGAAGACGAATTCGAGGCAGGTCAATACCATTACGGTTTGGTGTTTACAAAATTATGAATATAAATTTGTTTAAATTAGGCTTCTGGTTTAATGTTAGAGCGGGCGAATTAACACCGCGCATAGAGCAGTCTTTAATGGCTTTTATTTTAATATTAGCAATTTTGTTTATTGCTTTTATAAATTTAAAAAGAAAAAAAAGTATCTATGGCCGCTCTTACGGAAAAATCGCCTCTTTCTCAATTGTAAATTTTTTTATAGGCTTGCTGTTATTATTTTTTACTTACGAAACAACCCCTTTTCTTTCATCTCGTTTTTGGTTTGTTCTTTGGGTACTCGAAATGATTATTTGGATTGTTTTTATATTTAAAAACTTTAAGAAAATTCCAGAAAAGAAAAAAAGGTTTGAAAAAGAAAAAGAATACAAAAAATACATTCCATAATTAACCAGCAGAAAACAAAAAACGCTTTTTTAAAAAAGCGTTTTTTGTTTTCTGATCCTCCTAATTACATAAAAATTAATTTTCTACACAAGTTATACACTATTTATTATTATGCTAAAATTAGTAAAAAATCTTTTTAAAGTCCACGTTTTTCTAGACTTTTCCACCCTGTCTTATTTTTTAAAGTCCACGTTTTTCTAGACTTTAAAAAATATCTTTGAATTAATTATTTGTTCCACATGAAACCTTAAACTACTAAATTTTCAATACTCTTGCGTTCTAAATCTTTTACTCGTGCCAATCCTTATGCTTTAAACATTCTTTTGATCTTTGGTTACAAACACTAAAATAAATGTTTCTTTACCCAAAAAAAGGATTGCCAAATCTATATGCGGTTGTGGACCATAAGGGACTTGAACCCTTGGCCTCTTCCATGCCATGGAAGCGCTCTAGCCAACTGAGCTAATGGCCCATTATTTTGCTAATATTTAATAAAAGTCCCTTCGGCAGGAATCGAACCCACATTTCTCCCTTAGGACGGGATTGTTCTGTCCATTGAACTACGAAGGGTTCCGCCGGGCATTTTCCAAAACAAAAATACCCCTTTCGGGCTTTTATTTGTAATTTTATTATATTTAATTTTTGACACATAGTCAACCAATAAGATAAACTTTAAGTATATTTATTATTAAACCGAAGCCTTCTTGGTTTCATAATTTTATGTTTACCAAAATTGATGAAAAAAATTTAAAAGAAGCCGAAACAATAATAGGCCCGTCTCTTAAAGTAAAGGGTGATTTTAGCGGGAAGGGTAATATTATTGTTGAAGGGGTGCTTGAAGGATCTTTAAAGACTTCCAGCAATCTTTTTATAGGAGACGATGCTAAAATTACGGCCAGTCTTGAGGCCAACGAAGCTCGAGTAGGAGGAGAAATTAACGGTAATATAAAAACGCACGGTCATTTGGAAATTTCTTCCAGCTCAAGAATAAACGGGGACATTGATTGCTCAAGCATATCAATTGCTCGCGGTGCAATTCTAAATGGAAAATGTATCATGAATCCTAATTCAAATCACCCAAACAAAGATATAAAAGATAAAAACTAATTATGCATGTTTACGTTTATGATTCTTTTTTGAATCAAAAGAAATATGCTTCGCTTTTAGCGAAAATTGAAACGCGAATAACCGACCTGGGTTTGAGCGGAAAAATTTCTCGTTTGGGTTTGATTAAAAACATTAAAGAAACTGTTGAAAACGAAATAAAACGCGGAGCAAAAACAATTATAGCGGTTGGCAATGATCAAACTATTTCCGAAATTCTTCCTGCAATGATAAACACACAAATCCCTTTGGGCGTTATTCCAATTGACGGGCCCAACAAACTTAGCGTTAGTCTTGGTATAGAATCGGGAGAAAGGGCTTGTGATGTTCTTTCGGCAAGACGCATAGAGAGACTTGACTTGGGCGAAGTAAATAAAAATTATTTTCTTTCTAATCTTTTCTTAGTGAATGACGGAACCATTATTGAAATGAATAAAGATTTTACAATAGAGCCGATTGGCGAAGGAAGTGTTAATATTTTAAATATGGCCACTCTCAATTATCCCATGTTTGAAAATGAAAAAAGCAATCCTCGGGACGAAAAACTTGAACTATATATTGAAACAAAAAGAAGACGGGGCGTTTTCCAAGGTGAAGGAAGAAAGAGCTTCTTTGTCTTTAAAACCTTAACCATTATAAATACAAAAAACAACCTTATTACCATTGACGGCGTAAAACAAATCGATACGCCGGCGGAAGTAAAAATTTTGCCAAAAGGAATAAATATAATTGTAGGAAAAAACAGAACATTTTAAAAAAGATCTTCTTAAAGATCTTTTTTGTTTATTCTTCTTTTTTGCTTCTATGAAAAATGTAAAGCTGCTGTAAGGCCGTAAGAAAGGTAAGGGCAAACCAATATAAAGTAAGACCGCCAGGTAATTTTAATCCAATTATTACAGTAATAAGGGGCATAAAATAAAGCATTTGCTTGTTCATAATCGCCATCATATTTTCATCCTGAGAGCCTTCACTTTTTATTTCCGGTTTTTTGGTTGACATCATTTTAGCCTGCCAAAATTGCGCTACACCGGCCAGAATAGCCAAAGATACATTCGGTTTGGACAAGTCTAAAAAACCAAAAGAAATATGATTAATAACTTCTGGCCTATAAATAAACGAGTAAACATAATTTAAAGAACCATCACTTAAACCACTTCGAAAAACACTGTAAACAGCAATTAAAAAAGGTATTTGAATTATTAAAGGAAGGCAGGAGGAGAAAGGGTTGACTTTGTTCTCGCGATAGACATCCATCATGGCCTTGCCCATTTCTTCTTTATTATTAGCGTATTTTCTCTTAATTTCGTCTATTTTTGGTTGGATGTCTTGAAGCGCTTTTTGTGATTTTATTGATTGTTTCGACAAGGGAGACAAAATCAGCTTAATAACTACAGTTAGCACGATAATTACAACTCCTAAGTCATGTCCGGGAATTATATTGTAAAGAAAGACAAGGAGATTTAAAATTGGTTGATAAAAAATTACTCGAAAGAGATAAGCCATAAAATTATTATTATTTAACGGGGTCCCACCCTCCCTTGCTCCAAGGATTACATCTCAAAACACGCCATATCGCCTTAAGCCCTCCTTTGACAACCCCATACTTCTCAACGGCGCCAATCGCATAATCCGAACAGGTGGGACGAAAACGACAATATCCGTTTGGATAAAAAAATTTAAATAAACCGTGATCAAAAGAAAAGGTTTTTTGATAAACCCTAAGCAACATTATGACAAAATTACGAATAAGATATTTGTTCATTTTTTTAACGCTTTTAACTTTCTTAAATTTTTTATGATCGAACTTTCTATTTCCTTGTATGTTTTTTTAACAATTGCCGGTCGCGCGATTAAAACGTAATCTCCTTGCTTAATTTTATTTAATGTTAGCCAAAATATTTCTCTAACCTGTCGTCTAATCCTGTTTCGTTTTGTTGCCTTCTTGCTGACTTTATTACTAATCACGATGCCAAAACGAACACTGTTTACGGTTTTTAATACAACCTTAATTCCAACGATTTCGTTATAACTTGACTTTCCTTTTTTAAATACATTTTCAAACTCCTTCTTTTTTGTTAAACGATTGACCTTCGGCAACATGTTATCAAAAATGCTCCGAATTCGGAGCAGAACTTTACTTTGTTAGTTTTTTTCGTCCCTTTTGTTTTCTTCTTTTTATTACTTTTTTCCCCGTGCTTGCTTTCATTCTATTTCTAAAACCATGCTTCTTTTTCGCCCTTTTTTTATTTGGTTGATACGTCCTTTTTGTAGCCATAGTTTTTATTTTTTCAATTATATTTTTTAATGCTTCTATCTTAACACTTTTGTTTTCTTTTTGTCAATTATTTTTTATTGTTTTAAACCGTTTTGGACGCTCCTCTTGTTTTCTCAAAATAAAAGGAGTCGTCTCCACCATTTATCAACACCTTTTGAACAATTTATCGTGTTTGGGTTATTGCGATGTTTTTTTATTTTTGGTAATATAAAAAAATCTTATCGCTATAAAAATTAAACTTCCCACTATGAACAACGACCAACTTTGGCAGGCGGTTTTAGGCGAAATCGAACTCAATTTGTCTAAAGCCAATTTTACGACATGGTTTAAAAACACATTTGTTTCTTCTTATGAAGAAGGTAAAATAATCATAGGGGTTCCAAACACATTTACCAAGGCATGGCTTGAAAAAAAATACCACAAAGAAATTGCCGCCGCCCTTGAAAACATTAAGGGAGAAAAAATAAAAGAAGTTTTTTACAAAGTGGAAACAAGAAAAACACCGATTGAAAACTCTTTCCAAATAAAAAAAGAATCCATTACTCCTTTGCCAGAAAAAGAAATTAACGTTATCAACCGTTTTGGGCTAAACCCGCGCTACACTTTTGATAATTTTGTTGTTGGCAAAGGAAACGAACTGGCGCACGCCGCTTCTCAGGCGGTCGTTTCCAATCCCGGCCGCGCCTACAATCCTTTATTTATTTATGGCGGTGTGGGACTTGGGAAAACCCACCTTCTTCAAGCCATCGGCCACGAACTTTCTAAAAAAACAGATAAAATTTTATATGTAACTTGTGAAAAATTTACCAACGATTATATTCAATCGGTACGAAACGGACAAACCAAAGAATTTAAAGATCGATACCGCAACGCCGATCTTTTGATGATTGACGACATACAATTTATGGCCGGGAAAGACGGGACTCAAGAAGAATTTTTTCATACTTTCAACGAACTCCACCAAACCAACAAACAAATAATTCTTACTTCCGATCGCCCGCCAAAATCAATCCCCGCGCTTGAAAAACGTCTCCTTTCTCGCTTTGAGTGGGGAATGATTGCCGACATTGTTCAACCGGACATCGAAACGAGAATGGCCATTTTAGAAGCAAAGTGTCGAGAAAAAAATTATCCGCTTGAAAAAGATGTTTTGTATTACGTCGCCACTAACATACAAAATAACATACGAGAACTGGAAGGGGCGTTAAATCGTCTTATTGCCTATCATGAATTCAACAACTACCAACCAACTCTCGAAACAACTAGAACCATTCTTAATAGTCTGGTTTCTAGTGTGCAAACAAAATCGGTAACCCCAAAAATTATTATCGAAGCCGTAGCCAAATTTTACGATATTGAAATTAAGGACATTATCGGTAAGGGAAGAAAACAAGAATTGGTAAAACCTCGTCAAATCATCATGTTTTTGATGCGCCGAGAAGCTAATATTTCTTTTCCCACCATCGGGCAAGAGCTCGGAGGAAGAGATCATACCACGGCAATGCACGCATGCAATAAAATTTCAAAAGAAGCGGAACAAAACAAAAAAATTAAACAAGAACTGGAATCCATTAAACAACTTCTTTATACCAATCCATTGTAATTTCTGTGAATATAAACGTTAATTAATTGTTTAGTTTTTGTGGATTTTAAAAGATCTTTTTCTTCCCTCAAGACGACATCAACAACTTCTCTTTTTTTTCTCACAAACAATACACATTAAAAACTTATATTTTCCCGCGCCTTTTAACGATATTTTTTATTTTTCCCCACTATACACATTCTTATTATAATTATTAATTTAATTAATATATGAAAATTTCCAGTTTACAAGAGAATTTAAAACAAGGTCTTTTTCTCGTAAATCATGTCGCGGGGAAAAATTTAAATTTACCGATTTTAAACAATATTTTAATTGAAGCGAGAGACGGGAACATAAAATTGATAGCCACAAACCTGGAAATAGGAATTGTAAGCACGATCAGGGGAAAAATCGAAGAGGAGGGGTCATATACTGTCGATTCAAAAATCATATCCGACTTTATTTTTTTGTTGCCAAATAAAAAAATAGACCTAAAACAGAAAGAAAACTCCCTTTTTATTGAAGCAGAAAATAATCGTACAAAAATATCGGGTCAGGGAGCGGAAGAGTTTCCTTTAATACCGAGTATAGAAAAAAGGGATTTTTATAGCGTGAATATTCAAGAATTTAAAAAAGCTTTAAGTCAGGTTGTTTTTGCGGTGGCCAACAGCGAAACAAGGGTTGAATTGTCCGGCGTTTTGTTTAATTTTTCTAAAGACAAATTAATTTTGGTGGCCACGGATAGCTATCGGCTCGCTGAAAAAAAGGTTTTGTTAAAAAAAGAATCTTCAAAAGAAGAAAAGGCGGCCATAGTTCCGGCAAAAACAATACAAGAGATAATAAGGGTTCTGTCTAACTTGAAAGATGGCGATTCGGAAAGCGAAGATGAAATAAAATTTTATATAACCGAGAACCAGATTATGTTCAGTATAGACCCGACGGAATTGGTTTCTCGTCTTATTGAAGGGCAATATCCAGATTATAAACAGATAATCCCTGGTCTGGGTAAAACAAATATTATTGCAAACAAAAACGAATTGATTCGTGCCGTAAAAATAGCCTCCCTTTTTTCAAAAACAGGGATTAATGACGTTAATCTTGATTTTCCGAAAGGCAAAAACCGCATTGTTGTTTCTTCCGCTTCCGGACAAAGCGGTGAGAACATTACGGAGGTTGAGGCCATGGTTGACGGAGATGACAATGGCGTTGTTTTAAATTATCGGTATTTACTGGAAGGACTAAACAGTGTTGAAGGAGAAGGTGTAAAAATTGAAGTTATAGACGGCAACACTCCCTGCTTGATCAAGCCGGAAAAAGACGATGGTTATTTATATGTAATCATGCCGATTAAACAATAATAAAAATTAAAAAACCAAAAAAGAAGAGGATGCGCAAACATCCTTTTTATAATTTTTTCACCTAAACGGCGATAATCGGTCGAAGGGTTTGAAAAAGACGTCGTTGTCTGTCCGTTCGGTTTTTATTTTGCTATAATAAAAACATGAAAAAATGTTTATTTATTTATGCGCGCGATTTGATATTTTTTCTGAAACTAGGGCTGTAAAGCGCGTTTAAGAGTTGAATTAAAATGAATAACGCGGAAATACGAAAAGATTATTTTTTAAAAAAATACGTTATTATCGCCCCGGCGCGGGCGAAACGTCCCAAAGAATTAAAGGAGATAGCCACGGAAAAGAATTCCGAAATTTGTGTTTTTTGTCCGGAGAACATTGATCCAAAAAGTGTTTTGGATAAAATCGGCGCGGGCGAAAAATGGCAAGTTTTAAGCTTGGAGAATGTTTACCCGGCAGTTTCATTAAACAATAAAAAGGCGTACGGCACCCAAGAAGTGATTATTGAAACGCCGAAGCACGACATATCGTTGGCGAACCTTCCGGAAGAACACGTTGAAAAAGTGTTAAAAATGTACGCGAAAAGAACGGCGGCCATTTCTAAGAATAAAAAAATTGATTATATACTTTGCTTTAAAAATCAGGGTCCCAGGGCCGGAGCCTCGCTTAAACATGCGCATTCCCAAGTTTTTGCCACACAAATATTGCCGCCGGACATTCAAGAAGAAAATAAAATCGTTCAAGAATATAAAAAAGAAAAAAACACCTGCCCTTATTGCGACGTTATAAGAAAAGAAGTTGATTCCAAAAGAGAAATTTACAAAGACAAACATGTTTTCGCTTTCACTCCTTTTGCCAGCCGGTACCAATATGAAGCATGGATTTTTACGCGGCGACATCTGGACAATATAACAAAATTAACCGAAGAAGAGTTTAGGTCGTTTGCCAAAGTTTTGAAAAGGATTCTTCTTAAGCTGGAGTTGCTCAACCTGCCGTTTAATTTTTTTCTTCACCAAGTTGTTTCTGAAAAAGATCAACATTTTTATTTAAAAATCGAACCGCGAGGCAGTATTTGGGCTGGTATCGAATTGGGTTCGGGGTTGATTATTAATCCGGTTTTCCCCGAAGACGCCGCCGAATTTTTGAAAAAATAAAGCTTTGTTTTTCCATAATTTTTGACAAAAAAGAAGAAAAACCGCTCAAAAACCATTGAAAGATTTGTTTCAACTGGTTATAATATAATGGCTTCGCTGGAATTTAAAAATTTTTTATTATGCCCATCCCTCCTTTAACTTATAAAAATTGGACTGAAAAGAGTTGGAAGGAAAATAAAAAGAAAGGTCGCACCCAGGCCAAAAGCCCTTGGCAAAGAAACAATAAAAAAACCAACACGTTTAAAAGCAAATTAATAAAATTTTTTGCCATTGTTTTTGCCGGGTTAATTTTTTTTGGATTTGTTTATGTTTTCAGAATCACACGCGACTTGCCGGACCCCAATCATTTAATGAATCGTCAAATCGCCCAAAGCACGATAATTTATGACCGAACGGGGAAAAATATTCTTTATGAAATTTCCGGCGATCAAAAAAGAACATTAGTAAGCATTAACGATATTCCCAATTATGTAAAATGGGCGACAATCTCCGTTGAGGACAAGGATTTTTATCATCACGGCGCTTTCAGTCTTTGGGCGATTTTCCGTACGGCCGTTACCGATGTTTTGTTCGGCAGATCGGCGGGAGGGTCAACCTTGACTCAACAATTCGTAAAAAACGCCGTTTTAAGCGATCAAAAAACGTTTACGCGAAAAATTAAAGAGATTGTCATAGCTTATCAGCTCGAAAAAAAATTTTCCAAAGATCAGATTTTGCAAATGTATTTTAATGAAATTCCTTACGGTTCAACCGCTTATGGCGTGGAAGCCGCGAGCGAGCTTTATTTCGGGAAGAGCGTAAAAGACGTTACTTTGCCCGAAGCCGCGATTTTGGCAGCTTTACCGCAGGCACCCAGCTATTATTCTCCTTACGGAACACACAAGGACGCGCTTATTGCCAGACAGCGCTATGTATTGGATCTTATGGCAAAATATGGCTATATCACTCAAGCGCAAGCCGATCAGGCTAAAAATACGCCCTTAAAATTCAAGCCCCTGACAAACAATATTACCGCTCCCCACTTTGTCATGTATGTGAAAGAATTGTTGGAAGAGCAATATGGAGAAAAAGAAGTTGAAGAGGGCGGGTTAAAAATTTATACGACCTTGGATTTATATAAGCAGCAAGCGGCTGAAAATGCCGTCACCGCATATGCGGCAAAAAACGAAAAATATTATAATGCTTCCAATGCCGCCCTGGTTTCAATCGATCCGAAAACCGGGCAGATTTTGGCCATGGTGGGATCGCGCGATTATTTCAACGATAAAATAGACGGTCAGGTCAACGTGGCCACTTCTCAGCGCCAGCCGGGATCTTCAATCAAACCGATAGTTTATGCGACTGCTTTTACCAAGGGCTATTCTCCTAATACGGTTTTGTATGACGTGTCAACCAATTTTTCGACCGATTCGACAAAACCTTACATACCGAATGATTTTTCCGCAAAAGAATACGGTCCGGTAACCATGCGTCAGGCTCTGGACGGTTCTTTGAATATTCCGGCGGTGAAAACTTTGTATTTGGCCGGCTTGAACAATGTAATTGATTTGGCGCAAGCTTTGGGCTATACAACTTTTGATGATATAAATCGTTTCGGTTTGTCTTTCGCTTTGGGCGGCGGAGAAGTGACATTGCTTGAACACACAAACGCTTATTCCGCCTTTGCCCGAGAAGGCATAATTCATACGCCGACCGCCATTTTAAAAGTGGTGGACAAAAACGGAAACGTTTTACAACAATATCAGGACCAGCCCAGAAACGTGCTCGATCCGAATGTCGCCAGAATGGTTAACGATGTTCTGTCCGACGATAGCGCTCGCGCTTATGTTTTCGGAGCCCACGGTTATTTGACTCTTGGCGATCGTCCCGTGGCTGCGAAAACCGGCACCACCAACGATTTTAGGGACGCCTGGACAGTCGGCTACACGCCTTCGATCGTAACGGGTGTATGGGTCGGCAACAGCGATAATCGACCGATGAGAATGGGCGCGGACGGAGTGGTTGTGGCGGCTCCGATTTGGAATAAGTACATGAAAACGGTTTTGGGCGACACCCCGATCGAACAATTCAAAAAACCCGATATTCAGAAAACTGGAAAGCCGGTATTGGACGGAAACACAACCGGCCAAATTACTGTCAACCTTGATAAGTCGTCGGGACTTCTCGCTGCCACCGCTACGCCCGCGGATTTCGTTGAACAAAAAACTTATCAGGAAGACCATTGTATTTTGTACTGGGTGAACAAAGACGATCCTTTGGGTCCGGCTCCGGCCGATCCGACCACCGATCCGCAATTCAATTTATGGGAAGGCGCGGTTCAGGCTTGGGCGGCAAAAAATCATCGGGCGAGCTCCACGCCGCCAACAGCAACCGACAATGTGCATATTCCCGCGAATCAACCCACGCTTACGATTTTGTCTCCGGTCGACAAACAAATCCTGACCAACCCCGATCTGTCCGTTTCTATTCAGGCATCCGCTCCCCGCGGTATCAGCAGGGCTGATTATTACATCGACAACAATCTGGTTTACACCAACACAAACTATCCTTTTAACTTCGAAAAAAATATTTCCTTTTTAAGGAACGGATTCCATAATTTAACCGTAAAAGTTTCGGACGATGTGGACAATAGCGCGAGCCAGAGTTTGGATTTCAATTTGCTATTGCCCAACCAGGTTGCCGTTTCGGATGTCGGCATTTATCTTAACGCGCCGGCAAACACGTCCGTCAGCACTTCGTCATTTCCTGTTTTATTTAGCGCCAGTCTTTCCAATGAACCTCAAATCGCTTCCGTGTCTTTTTATTACGCCTCGCTGGGAAGCGACAACTATACGATGTTTTCCAATTTGGCGCCTATTCAATCTAATGCGGCGGAAACGACATGGATCATCCCTCCTCCGCCCGGAAATTATAAAATTTATGCGCAGGCGAATGGATGGAATGGGCAATCGGCGAAGAGCAATGAAATTGACATGACGGTAAAATAAGTTTCATAAAAAACACCCCGGTTGAGCCGGGGTGTTTTTTTTATTTGGTTCATAATGAATTCCAAGCTTGAAGCCGTTTTGCTCCTTCCCAGGCGAGCTCAAATATTTTTCTTTGCGCGCCGGATATTTCTTCGCTTTCGATTATGATTGCAAATTTTTCTTTCCATGATGCAATCATAATTTTATTATTATAAATATTCATTTCGATTGAAAAATAAAATTTGTCTTTAGGCACAAGAAGAGACATTCTTAATTCTTTTTTATCATTTAAAACCACATCCCGGCTTCCCGGATCGTCGGGCGCAATAACTCTGACTTTAATATTTTTTTCTGCGCGTTTTTTAAAATAATTTTTAAAATAATCTCTGCCCAAAGACTTAAACATATCCGCTCCGACGGCAAAAGCTAAAATTTCATCTTTCGCGGTTAAAGTGTCTTCAAAAGCTTCTTTCATTCCGTCTGTTCCGTCGTAAAATCTGATTTTCGGTTTTTCTTTGGTTGAGAAAAGCGATAAAAGTTCCGGCAAAAGCATTTGCGCCTCATTCAGCCTGTTTTGCGCCTGCTTTATGTTGTCTTCCAAAAATTTTAAAACCTTTTCCGGATTTTCAGCGGAATATTTTTGTATTTTAGAGCCGGTTAAAATTACAAGCCCGTTGCCGGCCAAAGATTCCAAAATATCATAACTTGTAGTTCGGTTGATTCCGGCCTTGCGGGCTATTTCAGCCGCGGTTGACGGACCCAATTCTAAAAGCGTTAAATAAACGCCAGCCTCTTTCGGGCTAAAGCCTAATTTTATTAGTTGTTTATGGGTAACCATACTGATTTTATTTTAAGCAAATTTTCATAATGTGTCAATATTTTTCCACAAAAACGTAGCTTATTTTAAATAAAAATTTTTAAGATATAAAAACATAAATTAAAAAAGTGGATTTAAATTGACAATTTGTATTGAAAATTATATTATTCAAAATTAACAAAGTAAAAATATGAAAATAAAAATTTATACTATAGCGAGAATTTCAAAAGATGCACATGAATGGACTAATAAAATTTTAGCGCAAATCGATCCGAGTAAAGCCATTGTCTTTAAACCCCACGAACACAATCCTTGGAATTTAAAGCACGAAAAAATAGAAAAGAGGGTATATGAAACTGATTTGTACGAAATAAAAAGATCGCACATGGGCATTTGTCTTCCTGAGTTTGGAAACGATTGTTCGTGGGAGTGTGGCTGGTATAGCAATTCAAATAAACCTTTAATTGCTTTAGTAGATTCACAAATAAAGTGGTTAAGGGATTGGATGGTAAAGAGAGGCTTAGATTATGTTGTTACAATAAACTCAAAAACCTATAAAAAACTAAAAAATGACCCAATTTTAAAATATAAAAAAATTTATTTAATCACAGAAAGGACTACTCTAACCAAAGTAATAATGAAAATATATTCAAAACACTTTAAATAAAAAGAGACGTGGCATGCCACGTCTCTACAAAATAAATTTTTTCGATTTAAAACTTTTTTCTTTCTCTGTTTCCGTGTCTTTCGTCGCGGTGTCCGCCGCGCGGAACGAATCCCCCCTCTTGTTTTCCTTTCTGGTCTCTCCACAAATGTTCATTCGCGGGAAGACCGAGCATGGTCAAATTGACGCGGCCCATGGAATCGATTTCCTCTATTTTTACCTGAACCTCATCCCCGATTTTTAAGAGATCGCTCGGTTTGCCGACGCGATAAGGAGCCAGCTTCGAAACATGCACCATGCCGTCGCGGCCCGGGGCCAGTTCGACAAAAGCGCCGAAATCCATGATACGCGCGACTAAGCCGGTAAAGATTTCGCCGACCTCGAATTTGCGCACGATGTTTTTAATCCATTCTACCGCTTCCTTGCTCTTTTCCGGATCCATGCCGGTTACCATAACCAAGCCGTCATCGTCAATGTCGATCGCAACCCCCGTGGCTTCGATGATTTTATTGATTACCTTTCCGCCCGAACCGATGACGTCTCTGATTTTTTCCGGATCGATGCGGAAGGTGATAATGCGCGGAGCGTAAGGCGACAGATCCGGTCGCGGCGCTTCGATTGTTTTTTTCATGACATCCAAAATCTGCAAGCGCGCTTCCAAACCGCGTTTTAATGTTTTTTCGATTATTTCAAAGGTTAAGCCATTGGTTTTTGTATCGAGCTGGATGGCGGTAATACCGTCTTCGGTTCCGGCGATTTTAAAATCCATGCCGCCTTTGCCGTCTTCCAAGTCTTGAATATCGGTTAAAACCTCCCACTCGCTCATGTCTTCGTTCGAGGCCAGGCCCATGGCGATTCCGGCCACCGCTTTTTTAATCGGCACGCCGGCGTCCATCAAAGCCAAGGATGAACCGCAAGTCGAAGCCATCGACGAAGATCCGTTTGAGCTCAAGGTTTCGCTGACGACGCGGATGGTATAAGGAAATTCTTCCTTGTCGGGCAACATGGGGACAATGGCTTTTTCCGCCAAGGCGCCATGACCGATTTCTCTTCGACCGGTTGCGCGCAAAGGACTGACTTCGCCGACAGAAAACGGCGGGAAAGTATAATGATGGATGTATCTTTTTGTCGCCATACCCTCGATGCTTTCCAGATGCTGCTCTAATCCGGGCGCGCCCAAAGTCACAACCGACATGACCTGTGTTTCGCCCCGAGTGAAAACACCCGAACCGTGAATATGCGGAATCGCGCCGACCTCGGTCGTCAAGGGGCGAATTTCGTTCAAAGCGCGACCGTCAACACGACGTTTTTCTTTTAAAATTGCATTCGTAACTTCCGCCTCCACCATGTCCTCAACCAAAGCGCTGATGGCGCGAATACGATGACCGGCTCCAATGCCGCGTTCAAAAAGAAAATGGTCCAACTTTTCCTTGATTGCGGCGATTGCCAATTTTCTTTCCCCTTTGGTGTAATAAATTTTATCGAACAAAATGGATTTGATGTTTTCTTTTAACCATGAACGCGCAATTTCAAAAAGCGCTTCTTTTTCTTTTTCGAGTTCCATCTCTTCCGCGCTGACTAATTTTTCTTTTTCGGAAATGATTTTTACATCAACATTATTTTTTAATTCTTTAATAAGTTCAATCGCTTTTTGCAGAGCTTCTTGGCCGGCTTTGATCGCTTCGAACATGTCATCTTCTTTGATTTCTTTTCCGCCGGCTTCGATCATGATTACTTTTTGTTCCGTTCCGGCGACAATCAAGTCCAAATCGCTTTTTTCGCGTTCTTCGTAAACCGGATTAAAAACAAATTGACCGTCGATACGGCCAACGCGAACGCCGCCGATCGGACCGGCCCATTCCACTCCGGAAATTGAAAGCGCGGCCGAAGCGGCGACTAAAGAAACAATATCATGATCGTTTTTTCCGTCGGTGGAATGAACAGTAATCATAACCTGAACGTCTTTCCTGGCTTTGTCGGAAAAAAGTGGGCGGATGGAACGATCGATCATGCGGCCGGTCAGAACAGCTTCGTCCGAAGGGCGGCCTTCTCTTTTTATCCAGCGCGAACCCTTAATAATGCCTCCCGCATAAAGGCGTTCTTCAAAGTCGACCATGAGAGGGAAAAAGCCGATCCCCTCTCTTTCGGTTTTGGCCTCGACAACGGTAGCCAAGACGGAAGTTTCGCCGTACTGGACGGTAACGGCGGCGTTTGCCTGTCTCGCTATTTTGCCGGTTTTAATCGTGAGTGGTCGGCCAAGCCATTCAGTTGAAAATGTTTTTTCTTGCATATTTTTTTGTCATTCTGGAGCGAAGCGATAGAATCTCGTGGAATAAAACGAGAGCCTATCGGTCGTCCCGAAGACTCGGAACTCCCTCCAGGATGACTTAAAATTATGCTTGGCCAATAAATTACAGGACTATGGAAATTTCCTGTCCCCTCTCATCAAGGAGCGGAAGCCACAGTACTATCTATTTATTGACCAAACCATGTTAATTAATGTTATTAAAAAATAAGACGAAAAAAATAATTCCGCCTTATCTCAATAAGTATTTTTTATCTTCGCTTAAATTTATAAAATCATCCACTTCTTCCATTAGTTTCGCCGAAGCGGTTTGACGGAAAGCCATCATTTCAACCAAGCAACCTTTCGTGTTCTGTAAATAGCTGACCAAAGGAATAAAATCGCCGTCGCCAGTTACCAAAACCACCACATCCAATTTGTCGGCCAGCTTGATCGCGTCCATGGCTATTCCGACGTCCCAGTCCGCTTTTTTCGCGCCCCCGGCAAAAACTTGCAACTCTTTCATTTTTACTTCAAATCCTTGTTGGCTTAGGGCCTCAAAAAAAGGCACACCCTCTTCGGTTTCCGTTTTTATGACGTAAGCGACGGCGCGGATTAATTTTCTTCCGGCAACGGCGTCTCGCAAAATTTCTTTAAAATTGACTCTTCTTTTGTATAAATTTTTCGCCGAGTGGTACATATTGGAAACATCGACAAAAACTCCCACTCGTTGCTCCTTGTGCTTGATCATATTTATTGTTTTTCGGTTTTTTCGTTCGTTTCTTCCCCTTCTTCGGTTTCGCCGACCGATATTTCTTCTTCCCGTTTTTTCCTTTCTTCTTCATCCTCGACCATTTTTTTGGCTATTTTTAAATTTAATTTTTTGGCCAATTCTTTAAACTGTTCTTCGTTTTCTTTTTGTAAATATTTCAAAAGGCGGCGTCTTTCCCCGACTTTTTTTAGCAACCCCCGGCGCGAAGAATGATCATGTTTATGGCGTTTTAAATGTTCGGCCAACTGTTTGATTTCTTCGGTTAAAATCGCAATTTGGACCTGCGAAGAACCAGTGTCCGTTTCATGGGTTTTGAACTTGTTGATAATTTTTTGCTTTGCTTTTTTGTCTAACATGGCTTTTTGCCCCTGACCGAGAAGCGGTTTTAAAGCTTTTCCGCATCCAAGTAAAGGGTAGATTAATAAATTTATGAATAAACTCTAACATAAATTGAAAAAAAAGGCAAGGTGTCGTAAAATGGAATTAGGAATTAGGAATTAGGAATTAGGAATTAGGAGGGGCATGATTCGTGGTTCATGATTCATAATTCACAACTCAAAAAACAAATTATCAATTTTCTCGAATATCTGGAAATTGAACGAGGGCTATCTCAGGCTACGATTCGCAACTATTCTTTTTATTTAAACCGTTTTGCCGGGTTCGCAGAGGAGAATGGGATTAAAGCGTCGGAGAGAATTTCCAAAGAACTGCTGACAAAATATCGACTTTGGCTGAACCGCAAGCTTTTGGAAAGCGGTGAAAATTTAAAAAAGAATACGCAAAACTATCATCTCATCGCGTTACGCGGCTTTTTGAAGTATCTGGTCAAGAACGACGTAAAGACGTTGGAGCCGGAAAAAATAGAATTGGCCAAACAAGAACCGAGACAGGTCAGCTTTCTGGAGGGACCCGATTTGGAAAGAATGATGGCGGAACCGTTGCGGCTGAATCAAGCGGAAATTTTAAAGAAACGGGACAAAGCGATTCTCGAACTCTTTTTTTCGACCGGTTTGCGCGTTTCCGAACTGACAAAACTAAAAACAGAAAATATAAATTTGAACAAAGATGAATTTACCGTGCGCGGGAAAGGAGCAAAACTGCGAGTGGTGTTTTTATCGCCGGAAGCGAAAAATTGGATTGAGGAATATTTGCACGCGCGCAAAGATATGAATCCGTTTTTGTTCGTAAGCCATGACAAAGCCATGAACGGAAAAAACAAAAACGGCAACGAAACCGGGTTGGCTCCGCGAAGCGTGCAAAGGCTTATTCAAAAATACTCGAAAGCGGCGGGTATTACAAAGCGCGTCACTCCCCACACTATGCGCCATAGTTATGCGACCGATTTATTGATCAATGGCGCCGACATTAGAAGCGTGCAGGCCATGCTCGGTCATTCCTCGATTACGACGACGCAAGTTTACACCCATATCACCGATCAACAGCTTAGGGACGTTTATAAGGCGTTCCATGGAAAACGGAGAAAAAAGTAGGTTGACGGATTTTGTGTTTGCACTTAAGATTAAATAAATTACATTCTTTTGAAAACTTAACCCAAGATAGAGGAGGGTGAAATGGGAAAGGCGAAAAGGAGAATAAAGACAGGGTCGGCGGCTTTTCCTTGCTTGATTTACATTGGTTCGAGCGGAAAAAATTTAATCCGAAGCGAATGCCAGGAAATAAGCAAAAACGTGCAAACAAATAAAAATTTTTGCATGTATTGCAAGGTCGGACTCGGGCGGCAATGCATAGCTTGTGCCAAGCAGGGTATTTTTGGTGAAAAGGCCGAGATAGCGAGGTCGGAAGAGGGATTTAACAAGGGACTTTGTTTGGAACATCTCAAAAACGGAGCCGACTGGAAAAAACCAAAGTTCGGCGAAACCGCAACGCCTTTACCTGGACGGCCGATGCCCGAGCAGGAAGAAGAAGGGAACGAAAATCTCATTCTTCCAACTCTGGCCGAGATAAGAAAGATGTATAGGGATTTTCTTGAATTTGGCGCTCTTCCTTCCGTACGGGAACTGACGCTTCCGATAAGGAAAAAGCTTCTGGAAGATTTCGCAGCCGAAAGAAGTCCTGAAAGAATAAAGATTCCTGCCGGCGAAGTCAGGCTCGATCTGGTCAGGCCCAAGTTCGATCAGCCGCGAAAAAGGTTTTATCTGTTTAAGATTTTTAATTTGGCCAAGAGCAGAACAGTCGAACAAATAACGCCTATCATGGTGTATAAGATTGAGGGCGACAAAAACGGGTTTGCTTATGGAATTGTCGCTGGGGAAAGGCGGTTTTGGTCGGACGTAATTAGGGGCGCAAAAAGCATCCGAGACGAGATAACATCTGGTTCGGAAAGAGACATTTACCGAAAATCGGCGATTGAAAATTACAATCGCGAAAACCTCGAACCTCTCGAAACTCACCAGACGATAATGGACATGATAAAAAATGGTGAGTCGCCGAAACAAATTTCCGATTCTCTGGGCATGCATATAACCACGGTTTATAATTACATTTCAATCGGGAATTTAGTTAAAAAAGCGGCCAAACTTCTCGAAGAGGGCGCAATCAGCTTTATGGTCGCCGTGGACATAAGTAAACTTCCTGCCGCTACCCAGGCGAATCTTTGTGATAAGGTCATCGGGCTGACCCGCAAAGCAGCGCAACACCAAATCAGGAACGCCTTAAGAAAAACAGGGCAATCGATTCGAATGGGAGCGCGTGGAAGAAAGCCAAGCGATGACTTTTGGCTTCTTAGAGCCATGCTTGATCGCATAAGAAATGAGGTTGGGGTGTATCTTGAGTGGGACAAGGCGGATTTCGACAAACTTTTCTACAACCGAAACCCCAAAGACAGGCAAGAGCTCATAGAAATTTTGAGCGTGCTCATGGGCAATCTTGAGTATCTCAGTGATTTTCTTGTCGGCGACGGTAAAATACTAGAAGCAAAAAAAGAGGCGGTTTTCTCGCCGAAGCTTGACGAGAAAGGCCTTGACAGGGTTTATCAGGAACTAACAATGATGGACGACGAGGACGTGGTGGAAAGCTCCAAAGAGCATCCCGAAATCCGTGACCTTTACAAGAAGAGGTGCGTGGACATGATGTTAAGGCTTAACGCTTTAAAGAAAAAAATAGAAATAATAAATTAAAGCCATATAAAAAAAATGGCTTTTTTATTTTAAAAAATTGACAAAACCATCTTTCTTTGTTACATTAAAATTGTTGCCGAAAGGCAATTTTTGTTTATGCGCGCCCGTAGTTCAATGGATAGAACACCAGCCTTCTAAGCTGGTTATGAGGGTTCGATTCCCCCCGGGCGTACTAAAATTTCAGTGCAGCTTTTGCTGTGAGAAATTTATGGTGGCTATAGTTCAATGGTAGAACACGGGTTTGTGGCACCTGTGACGAGGGTCCGATTCCCTCTAGCCACCCTGACAAATATAAAAACAGGGACTACCCTGTTTTTATTTGTTTTAAACAAGCAAATTGAACACTGACTTTTTAAATGTTAAGATATATTTGATGCGGTGGCCAAGCGGTTTAGGCGTTTGTCCGCAAGACAAAAAACGCAGGTTCGATTCCTGCCCGCATCTCTATGAATTTTAAGGAATACATTCTTAAGGAATTGAGCAGCCTTAGGACACATACCGATAAAAATATTGACACGGATAATGTCGCCGATTTGATATACAAATTATTAATGTCAAAAAAGTTTCGCAAGTATTCCGTAGAGCCGTCTTATCAAGAGCATGTCTCGAAAGTCATAAAAAACAGCATTGCCGACAATGAACCGATAAAATTAACTCTGGTTTTTGGCGGTTATAAATTATGGCGGCTTGAGGAAGCGCCGGAAGTTGATTGGGCGGAATTGTTTAGTCTTATCTATTACGTAAAATGGCTAAAACCGATAGCGGAAATTTATAAACCGGGAGTTTGGTTTGATTTTTATTCCGATGACGTTATTCTTAACAGGATGAATAACATTCCGATCTCGGAAACAGACATTTACATTCAAAGCTTTAGGCAACTCTTGGAATTTGTTAAAAATTATCTTCCGGAAAATCTTAACTTTACCCTTAACCGTGTCGGCGGCCAATACAAAAGCCGAGAGGAATTTAATCAAGAGCTTGACCAACTAATACAAAATTTAGAAAAAGAGGTATATAGCGTGCCGCTAACTCCCAAACAAATCACAACCATTGATTCAAACGTTAAGCTGAATCCCGGACAAAGCGAGGATGCCAATTGGCGAGAAAAAGTTAATCTTACGCACGAGGCGTATTCCAGGGTTTCAAAACGCAGACCGTATTACAGAAATGACCAGAAGATTTTCGTTATCACTCGTCCAATCAAAGATTCGATCGCGGTCGGCACCACCAAGAGATCGGTTGTGAAATTTTGGATAGGCGCCGGCGTTGTCCAAAAAGATGGGGATGATTATGCGGCTTATATTTATTCCCCGAAACAGCTGGAAGCCAACAGTTTTACGAAAGAAAGCGTGGACATAGAAGGGCTAAACGGTAAAAATTTTAAGTCCGTAAGAATGGTTAATACTTGATTATGATTATAAAAATTAAATATTATGAACCGGTAAAAATGGCAGAGAAAATAGCGCAAAGCTGTCTTGCTGCCGGTAAAAAATTTCTTTTTATCTCGGGAAACGGAGGTTCTGGGAAAACAGAATTAAGCAGAATTATTTACGAGGAAGCGGCAAAATACGGGCATGTTAATGTTTTAGACATGGATGATTTTGTGGTTGACACAAAATTAAGAAACAGCGCGACAGCAATATGGAATGACATTGAAAAGGGCGAACAGAAGGGGAGATATACAACGGCGTTTGCCGCGTCGTATTTCTTACAAAACGTTAAAGCTATAATATGTAATCTTGAAAACGGAAACGATTATTATCATTGGCCGAAAAAAGCAAAGGAGCCAAAAGAATGCCGGCTGCTTTACGGAGACGCGGTTTTAACTATTATCGAGGGTATTGGCACAGTCTTTCTGGACAAGAGAGAGGGCAACTCTGTTAGCATCTTCGTGCAATGCAGTAAAGAAACTGAACTTGCTCGAAGAATTAAAAGAGGACGATTTAGTAACGAAAAAAATGCCGAGGAAGTGCGTAAGAAATATGCCGAACGACGCAGTCAGTATAAAGCCAACGTTGAGCCGCACATGAAAGACTATAAAATTGTGCTTGAAAGCATGGAGGATTATTCTTTACGAGTTATGCGGGATGACCTTAAAATACTATTATGAAACTATAGATTATATCAGAACGAGGAAAAATATCTCGTTTTTGCGTTTTTTTAAAGTTTGCTATAATTAAATTATGACCCCAGAAAACAAAATTGCCCCGCGAACCAAGGCTGAGATTATGGATGATTTGGTGCGCGAGGAAAAAATTGAAGAAGATTTGATCTCTCTCTATTCCGCTTTGCTCGAATCGGGAGTTTCGGAATGCATTGATGTTGACTTGATTGATGTGGTTTACAAATGTTTAAATACCTTGAAAGACGAATCCGCCGGGCACCGAAAACTTGTCGAGAGTATTTTAAAGAAATATCAATAATATGGCCGAAAAATGCTTGTCAAAAAATGCGATGTTAAAAAATTTGGAAACCTGTTTGAGCTACGAACTGAAAGCGCTCGATTTATATGAGGAGCTTTTGCCGATTTTAGATAATGACATTGACAGGATAAAAATAAAAATGGTAGCGCGAGACGAAAAAGAACACATTGAAATCGTTAAAGATTTGCTTAGAATTATTGATATTTATTACCAAGAAAAATAAAACGTTGTTTAAAAACTCCTCAGTCTATGTTCAAAGCTAAGGAGTTTTTATTTTTATTATGCCGACTTATTTAAACGAATACATTTCCTATACAAAAAAGAAAACCGCTTACATTCCGGTCGGAACGATTGAGTGGCACGGCAGCCATCTTCCGATTGAAACCGATTTTTTGGTCGCGCAAAAAATTTGCGGATTGCTTCAAAAGAAAAAAGACGGTTATGTTTTGCCGCCGATTTATTTGGGGACTGACACTATGGAAGAGAAAAACGGGAAAAAATTAATCGGCATGGATCGCGCGCTAGGCAAAGAATTAAAAGGCAGCCTTTATTATGTTGAGCCGGAGCTATTTCAAGAAATGATAAAAAGCTTGGTTGAGAACCTTAAAAAAGATGGGTTTAAAAAATGTTATATTGTTACGGGGCATGCCGGCTCCGCCCAAATTAAAACGTTGAAGAAACTTGAAAACAAAATTGTGCGACTGATTGATCCATACGAACTTTTTAGCGTTAATGTCGAGCATGCGGATGAATATGAAACTTCTCTTTTTTGGGCGTGCTATCCGGAAGAAGAAAAGAAAAGCCGGGCGATAAAAATTTCTGCGAACGATGATTTTATAAAGGACATGGGATACGATGTTCGAGAGAAAGCGTCTTTGAAAATCGGAAAGAAAATGTTAAAAGAAATGTTAAATAAAATTAAAATATGAGCATGAATCCCGCTAGAAGCCGCGATCGCTTTTACGGGAGTAGATAAAAACACGGATTTAAAAAATTGTAACTTACGCAGACACAATCTAAATTGTTTTGATCGCGATCTGCTTCTAACGGGGTGAACACTCTTTATATTTTTGGGGCAAAATACTTTATTTATTTGATTATTCTTGCTGCTGTTATTTGTTTCTTTTTTTTGAATCGCGAAAAGAAAAAAGAAGCGATCGTTTTTAGCGTTATCGCATTGCCGATTATTTATATCGTCGCGAAAATAGGCGGCACGCTTTATTACGATCCGCGACCGTTCATCGTCGGCCATTTCACGCCCTTGATTTCACATTCTCCCGATAACGGTTTTCCTTCCGACCATGCTTTGCTCGCGAGCGCTCTGGCTATGGTCGCGCATTATTTTAATAAAAAGGCGGGAATTATATTTTGGCTTTTTGCCATCCTCGTCGGCGCTTCTCGCGTTCTCGTCGGCGTTCATCATGCGATCGATATTGTCGGTAGCATGATCATTTCCATAGTCGTAGCCGCGTTCGTTTATAAATTTATTTTTCCGCGCATTCTTAGATCCGAATTTTATAAAAATTTAAGCATCCCCTTTTTAAAATAAATTTTATAAAAAAAGAAGCAGGTGGTTAAGCCTGCTTTTGTGTTGATTTAAAGATTTTTCAGTTCTTTCGGTCTGGGCGGGAGTTTTACGCCCAGAAACTTGGACAAAAATTCTTCCTCATTAAGAATAATTTCCGTCCTTTGGCTGTCATCCGAACGAAAGAATAGTCGCGGGTCGGTGCGGGGCCGATGGAAATGGAATTCGCCCAAAAAGAAGGCGAGAGTCGCCGGGAAAACTTCATAACCATAAAAATCAAACATCGTCCATGCGCCAGGCAACATACCCGCCTCGCGTTTTTTCTTATAGGTGGGCAGAAACGACTCGTACGCTTTTTTAAGTTCGCGTTCCAGTTCCGCCCTAACTTGGCCGAGCGCCATCCAATAGTTCTTTTTTACCTCAAACAGATCAAGTTTTTTAACCCCGCCTTTTTCTTGTTTGGCTTTCATCTTAAACCTCTCTTGGTATCGGATGGTAAAGTTCCCTAATCCATTGGGTAATTATTTCCGGTTGCTTCGGAGCCCTTGCTCCGGGCAACTTTTTAAGAAAGCATACAGTCTCTTCCAGCTCTTCTCTGATCTTTCCGGACTTATCCTCAATCGTCATGTCGAGATATGGCCGTTTCGGGGCTTCGGCGAGCCGTTTAAGTATGAGAGGAAGCTCTTCTAGGGAAATGGACTCCGCATTAATTTTAAAAACCGGCTCCCTGACCTCCTCATATCTCTCGTAAGCTCGCCTAAGTTCGTTTTGGTAAAGGGTAAGCTCTCTGAAAAGGCGGTCGCAGTAATCCATGAGGACCGCGCGGTTGCCCGGAATTTCCAGGAAGTCTTTTTCGGGCTCTTTTTCTTTCGGAAGCATGCCCCTGTCTTCCAAAACGGTTAAGGCGGTTTCGTTGTATTGGGCAATGCGTTTTTTAAGAAGTCTTATGCCACTGCCAGTGGAAAATATCAGGGCTCTTTTTAGAAAGACGTCCGCCTCTGCCACATCCTTTTTGTTTTTAGACAGGATTTTGGCAACCAGCCCCTCTATAAATTTTTCGCTCTCGGACGAAACGCTGCCAATGACGATTGCAAAATCATTCAGAATCCGACCAGTTCTTTCGTTTAATGCCTTAAGGCTAAACGATCTTTGTTTCATTTTTTCTTTTCCTTTTTCCAAATTGATTTTATTTTCTTCCCGAGTTTATAAAACACAGCCTCGTCATCCAGCCAGTCAAAAAATATTTTTCCTATGGCGCTAAATAAACCGGAGAAAAATACTGTCAGATAAACGTACCACACGGGAACATATTTCATTGTTTATCCTCCTCGGGTTTTTAACTTGCGAAATGCCATTTTTTAAAAATGGAACCACACAATGCAAAAATTTTCAAATTTCGTAACGAAAGCGTATCCGGCGACAGACCCTATAATCTTTCCCACATAAAATCCAAATACATTTTTAGTGCTTGGGAAACGGTTTCATCTTCGATCAGGGTCGCTGTTTTTTTCACGTAGGAAATAAGGGCGGTCATTTTTCCGGCGATGACGATATCGGCGGAAATTTTCGTTCCCGCAGGAAGAAATTTCGTGTGCGCTATCCCCTTCGCCATTTCCCCGAACTTGCGATTCAAGGGCGTGTCTTCGAGAATCATGCGGTAGAATATTTTTTTCTCTTTCACTTCGCGAAGATATTTTTCTTCTTCTTTTGTCGAAACGACTTTTGTCGCCGTTTCGTACGAGCCGCAATTGATCGCTTCGCTCGATTTCAAAATATATTCATCGAAAATTTTATTTATTCCCGAAGCGCCTTCGAAAAATTTTATCTGCGGTTTTCTTTCTTCGTTGATGTTTATGGCTCTGAGCGCGGGCAAAATCATGTTTTCCAAATTATTTTTTTCTTTTTCGATTCGTTCTCTTTTTTCAGTGATTAAGGTCATTAAGTTTTCCGGATTTTCCGCAACAAACAATTTTCTTTTCCCCTTTCGCGTTTCCGCCGCCAAGCCCTTTTGTTTTAATTCTTCGATAGCGTCGTAAATCGAAACCCTGTTTATTCCCGTCGAGCGCGAAATTTCCCGAACCGACAAAGCCCCGTTTTCCAAAAGCCCGACATAAGTCGCGATTTCTTTTTCCGTCAAATTTAATTGTAAAAGAGCTTTGTTTAGATTTTCGGAAACGATTCGTTTTTTCATAAATCTAATTATTTAGCATAAAATGATTGAGCATATATGTCAATTCATTTTAAACAAAAGAAAAATAATTATAATTTAAGTTGCTAATTTCAAAGAAAAAAGGCAATTAAAATGTTGTAAGTACTATATTTACATTTTATAATATTTTTTATTTTTTTACAAAACGAAAACAGGCTCTCGAAAGAAGAAGGCCTGCTTTATGTTGATGATTATTTATTATTTCGCCACAATTACAGGATTGTCGTAAACATGATCTTTGTCCACGACGGCGATAATGAAAAAGTCGCTGCGATAATGAACCTCCGCCCATGTGTCGCCGACTTTTACGCCGCCGCTTGATCCGAAGTTGTATCCCATGATATAGAGCACGCCCATGACTTGATTGTCGGATTTGACGTATTCGATGCGGCGCGCGATTCTTCTAACGAAGACCGGACCGAAGTTGACTTCGTTCGAAACGTAATCGCCGACTCGCACGGAAACGTATCCGTATTGATAATTGTCTAAAATTTTTATTCTGATTTCCTGGCCGTCTTCCGTTGGAAAAACTCCTAGTATTTGTACTTTAGGATTGATTACGGTATGATCGGCGTCCGCGTATTTATAAGCTATGACGTTCTCGTTGGCTTTTGTCGAAAAACCGTGGCCGCGAATGGTTAAGATCGAATCGTCAAGATTGATAAAAGCGTCATCGATATAAGGACGGGCGTCTAAAACCACCTTTCCGTTATCCAGCCAATTATCGTATCGCAAATTTAAAAAAGAATAATCACTTGAAATGGCGAGAGGCGCCTTTAGGGTTATAATTCCCGTATCGCCGTCATGAGTTATCGAGTCGGGCTGAATCGTAATTTTTTCTTGATCGGTCAGGTTGAAAATAACTTGCGCCAAATTTACGTCTTTGCCGACCCCCAAGGCGTTTATGGTCATGCTGTTTCCGGGAATAAGCGGGTCGGGAGAAACGCTCAAGACTTTGGGAATTATTTCAAGCGGCAAAGTGTTCGATTCCATGCCGTTTAAAACGACGGAAACAAATCCGGTTTGCGTTCCGTCTGGCACGGTTATTTTGATTGCGGTATCGTTATTTCCCGGATCGTCGGCGTTTACGGAAATGTTTCCGTTCAATCCTTGAAACGTCACCGTTGGGGTTGAAGACGAATTCCATATACTCGAACCGGTTAAAGTGATTGTGTCTCCCGGTTTTGCGGCCGCAATTTTTCCGTCATAATTAAAGGAGACGATGCCGGTCAATTTCGGTTTAGCCAAATAAGAAAGCATTTGCGTCTTATCCGACTCTTCCATGCCGCAAGTTACGGTTATGGTTAACTTGTTCGAATTGGTCGGGGTGGGGGCCTCGATCACTTCTTCCTTATCGTTAATGTCCAAAACTTTGGCGTTTATTTTTGCGATAATCTTGTCGCCGTCGTAGAAATTTACGATGGGATAATAAGAAATGCCTTTGCCGTGAATTTTAATTTTGTCGCCGACCTGATCAAATCCTTTGGCGCTCCATTCCGATCCGTAGATAACCGGCTTAACATAATACGCGAGACTGTTGGATTTGTTTTGTATGTTGTTCCCGCTCGTTCCCAGAAAAGCGGTCTGCATATATAACGAGCCGGAAATTATCCCGGTCGGCATTTTGAAAGTTAAATATGTCAAACTAGAATCAAAATCGTGCGGAGCAATCCATTTGTCGTAAGTTTTGCCATCCGCGCCGATAGCCTTGACTATGACAAAACTCGAGTTCGGCGCGGGATCGAATCCACTTACTTTTACGGTCGCGTCTTCGTCGGCTCTTATGAGACTCGGAATAAAATCAATAACTTTCGCCTGGACATTGTAATTGAATTGCCCGACAAGATTTCCTAAAACATAAACGTTGGCCAACCCCGGGAATGTTTGGCTATAAAAATCAAAATAGGCATTATTGAGAATGATTTGTTTCGGATGGAAACGCTTGGTCGTGACTTGCGAAGTCAAATTATCATAATATGGAAGCTCTATTTCGATATCCGACGGCTTAAGATAGCTAAGATTGTTAAAGGTGAGATATTCGTTTTCATCGCCTATGTGTCCGTTTACCGTGGTCGTGGTCAAAACGGGATTAAAATCGGTTAAAGCGACATTGTCCAGGTTTAAAGTCGTTCCGTCCGGCATGTCTCCGAAAGCGAAAACAAGCAAGGCCTTGCTTGTGCCGGTTGAAGTCAAATCAAAAAGCGCGTCTTGCTCTTGCCATCCTTGCGCAATAAAATTTTCCCGGATCGGAGTTATAATTTGATAAGTGTCGGCATCTTCCAAGAAAGCGTAAACGGAAATGGGAGCCGACGCCTTGGCGTAATATCTTAATAAATATTTTTGGGAAGAATCGACGGCAAAGGCGTTCGCCGAGCTCGTTACCAGTCCGGCATCGGTTTTTTTGACAGGAGTGCCGGAAGCTTCGATTGCGGCCGAATAAGATCCTTGTCCGAACATCGAATCATAAGAACGGTAGAAATCGAATTGGCGGGTTATCCCTGCGCCTTCCCAAATATTCCAATTCGCGCCAAAACCGGTTTCGAAATCGCCGCCTTGGACGAGATTGGCGGCTGCAAAAGCGGGACCGCCTTTTAAAAGACCGAAGAACGCAAAAAAAGAAACCATCGAAATTATCAATGCTTTCTTGATGACGGATTTTTTCATATTTTTACTTTAAAAGGGGTTTTTCACCCTTTTGGTTTTAACGTTTTAAGTTAGCAAAAACATAAAAAAATGTCAAGGGGCGCGAAAAAGCGAAGTGTTTGGGCCACTTTTTCGTTTATAAACAATTTTAAACCAAATCGGTCAGTTCTTTTGGCAAAAGGTTTCTTAACTTTTCTTCTTCTCCCTTGCCGAGATGTTTCAGTAATGTTTTTAAAACGAATGAAATAAATTCATCGTAAGACGCGGAGATTGGAAAACCGAAATTGTCGATTACGTGCAGAATGAATTGTTCTTTGTTCATTTTGATCGGCGCTTTTGTCGGATCCCATTGCTCGTAATAAAATCCGCGGATGAGCATGGGCAGTTGGGCGCCGAAACGAACGGCGTCTTCGACCGTGAGCCGGTCGCGCAAGGCGATAAGCACGGCGCGCAGGGCGGCGTAAGACTGGTGGCGATGATTTTGCCAGCCGAATTTGTTTTCGATCTCGCTTAAAATTTCATTTGTTTTTTGTAACGAAGCGTCGAAGGTATCAAGGCCTGTTGTCATATGCGTGAAATTATTTTAAATTTTAGGCCTACAGTATAGCATAAAATGGAGAATTTTTCAAATACACCGACCGCGCGGAAACGGACGCTGACATGCGAACCGAAACGGACTGATGCGAAACCGGAAATTACCAAAACATGAAAAATAAAAAAGAATCAGTTAGTAACTGATTCTTTATTTGCGTAAAGTTTTGTTCACTCCTTGGGCTATATACCGCAAACCCCTCTGGCCGATGTCTTTGCGATAGTGCATGCCCGCGAAGGATATTTTTCCCGCTGTGACATATGCCTTTCTGATGGATTCGCCCAGGGTGCCGGCAACGCCTACGGGATTGAGCACGCGGCCGCCGGCTGTGAAGTGGCGACCGTTCTCTTCTCTGGTGCCTGCATGAAACATTATTTCGTCCGGTCCCAGATTTTCCAGACCAAAGATCTCTTTGTCTTTTTCATACGGTCCGGGATAACCTCCGGACGCGAGAACGACAGTGGTGGCGTATCCCGGTTTCATTTCCACTTCCGTTCTGTCGAGCCATCCCAAGGCCGTATTATAAAGAAGATCGAACAAGGATGATTCGAGAAGCGGAAGAACAACCTGCGTTTCCGGATCGCCGAACCTGGCGTTGAACTCGATGACATAAATGTCATCGCCCGAAATCATGAGACTGACATAGAGAACGCCGGTATAAGGCATGCCCCTCTTTTGCAGACACATGAGAGTCGGGATAAGGATTTTTTCTTCCACTTTTTTCATAAGGCCAGGCGTCGAAAGCGGGGTCGGCGAATAGGCGCCCATGCCCCCCGTGTTTTCGCCGGTGTCGTTATCGCCGATGCGCTTATAATCCTGGGCCGTACCCAGAATTTTGTAACTAAACCCGTCGCAGTCAAAAAAAACAGAAAGCTCTTCGCCCTCGACGCATCTTTCAATCAGGACCAGATCGCAGGCGGAGCCGAACCGGCGCTCAATGAACATGATCTTGAGCGCCTCCTCGAACTCTTCTTCGCTCCGGCAAACGATTGCTCCTTTGCCCGCCGCTAAACCGTCTGCTTTTACGACTACGGGCAAGCCCAGCCGTTTTTTTGCCACACGCGCAGCCGTTTGGTTCGTAGTCACAATGAATTCTGGTTGGGGAATATGATTTTTTCGCATGAAAAGGCGAGCATAAAGTTTGCTCGTTTCCAGCCGGGCCGCTTTGAAAGTTGGGCCGAAGATGAGCTTACCCGCCTCATGAAACGTGTCGACAATTCCCTTGGCAAGAAGATCTTCGGAGCCGGGAACGGTTAATAAAACGTTCTTTTCCCGGGCGAACCGGAGAATGTCTTTAATATCCATGTTCCCGGGAAGGCGAAAAACCTCGCATCCATCCCTTTCGAGCTTCCATGCCAGGGCGACTCCTCTGCCGCCGCTGTCCACGACTAAAACCGATCTTTTCATCACAGCCTCCTCTTAATGGTGGTTTTTATATGATGCCACTTTTCAATAGGTTTTTTAAAAGAGCAGCGCAAGTACTTCTATATTCGGGGCTTGAAACGTTTTTGTCAAGGCAAGGTCGCTGCGCTAAGCCCTACTTTTTGTAACCAAAAAATAGGCCAACCCGTCCGCAATGCTTCGCATAGCGATGCGGGCAGGGAAGTTTTGGGTGCTCCAATTCGCTATCACAATGATTTAGCTTTAGATTGTTTCGCCTTGACGCTTCCGCCTCGGCGAGTCTAAGGCGAGACGGGCAACCCCGCCCCCAAACCCCACGGTGTTTTGAGATACTTCAAGCATTTGAATTTAGGCAATTTTATGTTTTTTAATTCATGTTATGCGTTACGTGTTATGCGCCTATTTAAACGGTTGCACCACGCCTTTGCCGCTTGCCAGTTTGTCCATTTCCAAATTCGTGTCTATGTTCGGCAATACGCCTTTGATTTCTTGGCCGCAAAAAGAGTCCTCAACCGTAAAATGGACATTTTTCAATAATTGCAAAACCTTGCCGACATCGCCATTCGTCGGGACGATTCCGATTTCAAAATTGGCTTTGTAATCGCCGCCCGCCTTATCGACATTATTAACCGTCCAAGCGACTCTTTTTCCGATTTGGCCGTATTCCAAATCGCCGGCCAACAAACTTTTTTGATCGAGCCAAACGACATTATCCGGCAGATCGGCGGTAATAATTAAATTTTTCAAATCGTTGCCGGTATTTTTCACTTCCCAAACGACCCAGTAGTCGGTCGGAATTTGCGCAATCGGCGGCAGAGGCCCGATTCCGAGCTGATCGCCTTCGGGACTGTAATAATAGCCGCCGGAAATGACATTGACGTTTGATAAAATTTTTACATCCGGAGATTCAAAATTGAATTCAACATCATTGCCATTCGTTTTATAAGAAGTCGTGACGAGCAAATCAACGGCGTCGTTATATACGATTTTTTTGCGCAGAAAAAGCGTTTTCAGCTCGAAGCCGTCTTCTTGCCCGGGCTTAAGATCGCCGTTGTAAACAAGAGAATTGTTGTCGATTTTAACATTGTTTTGATTATTCAAAACGGAAATTTTATCCAATTCGAAATTATCGTTAAAAGAAGACAGGTCGAATTTTAAATCGGACAAATTTCCCGAGCTCACGTTTTTAAAATCGAATTTAAAGGTTATCGGATCGCCGGCGTTGATCGCGTCCGTTTCGTTTTGCAACGTCAAATTCAAATCCGGATTGGTCAAGGTGAAATTTTTTTCAACCTCGGCTTGTTTTAAATTTCCTTCATCCGTATCAAGAAAAACGCTCGCCTGAAAACTCGAGGCGGATGCGTTTTTATCGTTAAGCACGCGGAAATTTATTTTTTCTTCTTCTCCGCTTTTCAAATCGGCGAAATCCGCGCGGTTGTTTTTAATCAGATCGGAATCGGCCACGTTCCAATTGTTGTCAAAAATCACAGAGACATTTTTTAAGTCCGCGCTTCCGTTATTTTTTACGGTGGCGCTTCCGATGAAATCCGTATTTTTATAAATTTTCTCCGGAAGGTTGAGATTAAGGCTTAAGTCGGAAGAAACGATGTCGTAATCAAGCGAACTTAAAACTTGGTTTTCCGATCCGTTTTCTTTAAAATTCATGGTGGCGGAAATAAAATTATGACTGGGGACGGCTCCGAAAATTTGTCCGGTCACTTTTATTTTTCCGTTGGCTCCACCCGTCAAATCGCCGATTGAAAACGTATTGGTTATCTTATTGAAATTGTTTTCCGGATTCACGGAGATCAAATTAAATCCCCGAGGCAGGTCAAGGGCCAAGGAGGCGTTTCCGAGCGTGGTTTTTTCCCGATTTTTATAATCGATTTCGAATGTTTGCGTTTTTCCGCTTACAATTTCCCCTTCTCGCGAAATATTCAAGGAAACCAATCCGGAAGGACCGCGGAAGGTGTTATAAATTATGAAAATCACGAGACCGATTATGACCAAAAGCAAAAACAAATCCGCAAACAGATGAAATTTGCTGTTTTTGTAATGCCGCTCATGTCTTTTTTTCAAGCTGTCCGTGAAAATGTTCAAGTTTTTAATAAAAATTCCTTTCGACTTGACTCCTCCTTTAACCAAGGAAAAATCGTCGGAAACCTTTTCGATTTCCATGTTTCTTTTTTCGAGACTGAATTCTTCTTCGTTGTTTTCTTTTTGATTGATCATATGATTATTTTATATTTTAATTTCCGCAATTCATAGAGGTTGAAGTTATTGGCCGTTTTCGCTCACCATAATTTCGTTTTTGCCGTCGCCGTCGATATCGCTGGTCATAACGGAAATTCCGGTTCTCGAACTTTCATCGTAAGCGAAAAATTTATTTAAAAAAGTCGAATTTCTGAAAATTTTTACAAGCGGTCCGCCGCCTTGCCCCGGTCCGGTGATAATTTCATCCATGCCGTCGCCGTTCACGTCTCCGGCGGCCACGGAAACTCCACCGCCGAAATTTTTGTCATACGCAAAAAATCCGTTTAAAAGATTTCCTCGGTCGTCGAAAATTTTTACTTCTGGCGCATAGCCGCCGGCCGGAGCGACGATGATTTCATCCATGCCGTCGCCGTTCACGTCTCCGGCGGCCAAATTTATTCCGCCCCTGAATTTTTTTGTAAAGGTGAAAAATCCTCCCGAAATCAATTTGCCTCGGTAATTAAAAATTTTTACAAGCGGTCCGCCGGACGAACCGACTCCGGTTACGATTTCCTTTTCACAATTACGATTAAAATTGGCGGTAGCCAAAGAAATTTTTCCTTTGAAATTTTTTGTATAAGGATAAAATTTAGCGAGCGTTTTTCCGTCCGCAAAAATGGAAACCGCGCCTTGGTCGGAAACGATTTTTTCCAAACGGCCGTCACAATTCAAATCGGAAGTGATTACATTCGCGCCCGGCGGCAAATCATCTTTGTAGGTAAAAAAGCCGTTGCGCGTCTGGTCGCCGCTCGCGCTAAAAACGCGGGCGAAAGCGCCGTTCATAAAACTCGAATCCTTGATTTCTGTGTTTATTTTTAAAAGAATGACACCGTCGCGAGGAGCGAGGCGGATATAATTGACTTTCGACCCGTCGTTGACCAATCTGTCTTGAGTCCCTTTTATTTTTTCAAATTCTTCTTTGTTGAATGAATAGAGAACGGGTTTATTTGTCGAATTGACGAGAGAGACGCCGTTTTCAAAATCCCTTCGCCAAAGGCCGGACTTGATTGTGTTGTCGCCTTTGTCCAAAAGATTGTAATAAGAAGATTCGGCGTGTCCCAGTTTTACATCGTATTCGTCATACCACCAAAGCTGGGAGTGGTTGGCGTCGCCGCTATCAAAAGAAAAATAACCGTCGCCGAGTAAGGCGCTCGCCAGGCCGAAACGCATCTTTTGATAATCGTCCATGCGTCCGGTATTGTTCGTATTGGAATTGATCACGTAAACGACCGGTTTTTGATTTTCTTTCGGCAGGACTTGCAAATATGATTTCATGCTTGCGGTCCAACTTCCGTCTCCTTCCCATGGCGTGGGAAAAGTTTCGAAGACGCGGCCGTTGATATTTGGTTGATATTCGGAAAGAGAACTGCCATTGATGATTATGAGTTTGTTCGGAAGAGCTTTTCTGGTTTTGGCGAACAAGTCGGCCATGCCTTGGTCCCAGTCATTGTTTACGACAGCGGGGCTTTCGGCGCGGCCGTCATTGTTTATATCGATTCCGTTTTTGCTGTAATGGCTTATGGAAGAATCGACAATGTCATACATGACGCCGTCCCATTTATTAAGGTCGATTTTCGTTTTTAAATAATTAACGACAAAATTTTGCCAGCCGGAATCTGTTACGTTCACTGTCCCGATATTCGGCCAGCAATCGATCGGATTGCCGTTACCGTCTTTCAGGAGCCAATCGTTGGCCGCGATGTTGTCATAAACATAAGAGCGAAGGCCGACGTTTTCATATTGCAAGGTGTCGTCGATCATGGCCGGATAAACATAGGCGAAGAGGAGGCCGTCTTTGTTTTTCTTTTTGTAGTAATCATAAAAACCGGGATTATAGAATTGCATTTCCTGTTGAACAATCAAAAGGTCCCATTTCGACAAGCTCTCCCAATCGGATTTTCCAAAGGTCGCCAAATAAGGGTTGGCGAGTTTGGGGAATGTGTCTTTGGCCAAAGCGAGACGAGGAAGAAAAAACAACAAAATGAAAATAAAAATTGTGATTTTTTTATACATGAAATAAAGGAAATTTTTTTGTTCAAAACATTTTACCTTAATACAAACGCATGTTTTTGTCAAATCTGTTTTATTCCCCCTGATTTCATTATAAAACACAAAAACCGCCTTCGCCAGAGAACACGGACTTATGCGGACTTGAACGCGGACCGATGCGGAAAATAAAAAAATCCAAGAAAAGATTAATCTCGGATAATTGTTTGAGTATTTCAAAGAAGAATTTCTCACAACCCTTCTTTGGAAGTTTGGTTTTTTAAAAAGGCATATTATCTTAAGTTTTTATTTTTTATCGAGTTTAGTTTAAAAATCTCTAAGACTAGGGTATAATATTACCATGAAATCAAAACGAACAATTCCGTTGGGAAGTTTAATTTTTTATTTTTTAGTCATCATTTTAATCATAATCGCTTTCAGGCGATTCAGCGAAATCGAAAGAGTGACAAGGCTTTTTCGCGAGGCGCGGCCGGCGATGCTCGCTTTGGCGATCGGAGCGCAAATTTTAACGTATTTGGCGACGGCTTATATTTATTACGAACTTCTCGACATATACAAACAGAAAAAAGCGGTTAAAAAAGGAGAGCTTTTCCGCGCGTCGGTCGTTTCTTTGTTTTTGACCCAGGCCGTTCCCACGGCGGGCGTAAGCGGGAACACTTTTATTATTTATTTTTTGAACAACAAAAGAGTTCCGATGAAGCAGTCCGTTTCCATAATCACTTTGGAGCTTTTTACTTATTACGCCGCGCACATTCTTCTTCTCTTTTTCGTCTTTCTGTATTTTGTTTTTTTTCTCAACTGGGCCGTTAACGGATTGTTGCTGGCCATCGGCCTTGTCGGAGCGGGCCTTTTTCTTTTAATCAGCGTTCTTATCGTTTTTTTCGGAAGCAAAAGATTTCTGTTTTTTCTGCGGAAGGCGAGGAAATTCAGAAGCGTAAGTTGGATTTTGAACAAAATAAAAATGGGCCCTTTGTTTCGCGGATCGTCCGAAGCGGGATGGGAAAGTCCGCTTGAAATTTTAAAAAACAAACGCGAGTTTCTTTTTTGGCCGCTTGTTTGGCAGATCGCGATTTTGCTCCTCGACGCCGTAACGATCCTTTTTTTGTTTATCGGGTTTAATTTTCACGTCCCGTTTTCTTATATCGTTCTCGTGCTCTTGCTTACGAAGATAATTTCCCTTGTTTCCGTTTTGCCCGGAGCGTTGGTATTTTTCGAGGGCAGCATGGTTTTGTTCTTTTCTTTTTTTTCCGTTCCTCTGGATTTGGCCGTCATCATCACCCTTTTATTCCGCGCCCTTTCTTTTTGGCTCCCCATGCCCTTCGGGCTGTACTTCTACAGGCGCACGCATCTTGAGATGAAATAGCCGACTTACGCACGACTTTGAAAAAATTTGATTTTTTTGTTATAATGGCAACATTAATTTTAAAAAATTTTAAACCGAAAGAAAAGCGGTTTAATTAATTAAAGATTAAATCATATGAAAAATTTTTATGTTTTACCCGAGCTGCCTTACGGGTTTAAAGATTTGGAACCGATTTTGTCCGAAGAACAATTAAAAATCCATTATGAAAAACATCATAATGCTTATGTCAAGAACGCGAACGATCTTTTGGAAAAATTAGACAAAGTTCATGAAGAAGGGCGGGAAGTCGATTTGCGCGCCTGGGAAAAGGCGTTTTCCTTTAATGTTAACGGGCATCTTTTACATTCTTTGTTTTGGGAAAGCATGACGCCGGAGAAAAAAAGCGGAGAGCCCGGCAAAAAATTGGGTGAGCTCATTAAAGACAATTTCGGTGGCATTGAAAAATTTAAAAAGGAATTCATGCAGACGGCCATGACCGTCGAGGGATCCGGTTGGGCGGCCCTGACTCAATGCCCGAAAACGGGCAGATTGCTCTTGATGCAAATCGAAAAGCATAACATGAATTGCTACGCCGGGTTTAAAATGCTTCTGGTCATGGACGCGTTCGAGCACGCTTACTACATCGATTATAAAAATGAAAAAGGAAAGTTTTTCGAGGCGTTTTGGAAAATTGTGAATTGGGAAGCCGCGGAGAAAAGACTAGACAACGAATACTAAATTAAAAAAATTATTAAATCCTAAGCTTTAAATTTTAAACAATATCTAATAACAAAAAAATAAAAATTAAAGTTTTTTGTAATTTGGATTTATAATTTTGAATTTATTTAGAAATTAGGATTTGGGATTTAGGATTTGTCGTCTAATTATGTTTAATAAAAAAACAATCGGATTTTACGGCGAAGACATCGCGGAAAATTTTTTAATCAGAAACGGCTATAAGATTTTGGAAAGAAATTTAAAAACCGGCTACAAAGAAATCGATATTGTCGCCATGGACAAAGAAGAAACGGTTTTTGTCGAGGTTAAAACAAGAACGTCGACCTTTTCCGGCGACGCGGAAGAGGCTCTGGACAATCGGAAGATAAAAAATTTTAAAAAAGCGGTCGAGTTTTATTTGTATAAAAACGCGTTTATCCAAAATTTCAGACTTGATTTTATCGCCGTCGACGTGGACCGGAAAAATAAAAAGGCGCGCATAAAACATTTTAAAGACGTCATTTGAAATTGTTCGCGATTATTTTTGAATTATCATGTTTTTGCTTCCTGCGGAGGAAAAGAAAAAATTTTTTGAATTCGGTTTTGTATAAAACTTAAACGACCCCCCGCTTTTTAAGAAAACGCCCTTGAGGCGTTTCTGTTTTTTAATTTCCCCTCCGTCTGTAAAAGAAAACGGATAAATGTTATTATAATTAGAGGTTGTCGTATCTAAATTATGTCAAAGAAACTTTTTCTTTTATTTTCAATAAGTTTGGTCATTTTTTACGGTCGCCCCGTTTTTGCCGCCAATACGGTCGATATTTATTTTTTTCGCGGCCAGGGCTGCCCCCACTGCGCGAAAGAAGAAGCGTTTTTAAATAAAGCGGAACAGAACGACAAGAATATCAGGGTGCGCAGCTACGAAGTTTGGTACAACCAAGAAAATCAAAAATTTCTTTTGGATTTAAGCAAGGCTTTAAACATTCGGGTCGAAGGAGTTCCCCTTACGATAGTCGGCGGTAAGGAGATAACCGGCTACTTGAACGATGAAACCACGGGAAAAGAAATTGCGGACGCGATTAAAACATGTGAACAAACGGAATGTCAAGATCCGGTCGAGAATTATTTGCTGCATAAAAACGCGGGAACAAGCGCCAGCGCAAAGATTGAAAACATAAATCTGCCCCTTTTCGGCGATTTGGACATCAAGAAGATATCGTTGCCGATTTTGACGATTCTGATCGGGGCCGTGGACGGGTTAAATCCTTGCGCTCTTTGGGTTTTGCTTTTTTTAATCAGTCTTCTCATCGGCATGCAAGAAAAAAGGAAACTTTTGATTTTGGGCGGAACTTTTATTTTGGTTTCGGCCGTTTTCTACTATTTGGTTCTTGCCGCCTGGCTCAATTTTTTACTTTTTGTTGGATTTATTTTTTGGATACGGATCATTATCGGTTTGATCGCGATTTTTACGGGTTCTTATTATATTAAAGAATGGCTTGATAAAAAAAGAGGTTGCAGTGTCGTTAATGAAGACAGGCGAAAGAAAATAATTTCGCAAGTTAAAGAAATTCTCGCACGGGAAAAAATTTGGCTGGCTTTGGGCGGAATTGTATTTTTGGCCGTTTCCGTAAACATGTTTAAGGCTCTCTGCAGCGCCGGCTTGCCGGCGGTTTACGCTCAAGTTTTGGCTCTTTCCGGATTGCCAAAATGGCAATATTACGCTTATTTGGCTTTGTACATTCTGGCGTTTGAAAGCTACGAAATTATTATTCTTGGCATCGCCCTCCTTACTTTTAAAATGCAAGCCGTCAGTCCGAAGTTTATAAATCGTGTCACTCTTTTGGGCGGCGTCATCATGTTAATTATCGGCTTTCTTTTAATTTTAAAGCCTGGCTGGTTGATGTTGGGATAGAATTGAGCCCTTAGCAAATCAACAAATCTTACAACGAATACAATAAATATCCATTCGTGAAATTTATTGTTGAATTCGTTGATTCGCTAGGCATGGAACGGAATTAAAACTTTATTATTTTATGTCTAAAATTAAAAGCATTTAATATAAACACTATCAGCTATATGAAAAAATTTTTAATATTTTTATTTCTGCTTCTGTTTCCCCTCCTTTCTTTCGCGGACACTCAAGCCGGCGTTTTGCCGGAAAAAGTGTTTACGGCCAAAGTGACAAAAATTTTGAGCGAGCAATATACAAACATGCCGGACGGATCCACGGTCAAGCAACAAAATTTGTTGCTGCAGGGGCTGGACGGGGATTATAAGGGGAAAACGATAGAATACGACGGCATCGGTCAGCCGGAAATGACGCAAAGCAATTTATCCAATAATTTGTACAAGGTCGGGGATGAAGTTTCGGTGGAAGCAAATTTTGACGCCCAGGGAAATGTAAGTTATTCCATAACCGACTATGTTAGGGTTCCGGCATTGGAATGGCTGACGGTCATTTTTATCATTGCCTCTTTGATTGTCGGCAGATGGAAGGGCTTTCGTTCTCTTGTCGCGCTCGGCCTCACCTTTTTGATAATCATGAAATATATTCTCCCGCAAATCATGGACGGCTCCGATCCGGTAATCGTCACTTTAATCGGATCGTTTTTTATTCTCTTAGCCATTATTTACATTACCGAAGGACTTAAAATCAACGCCCACATCGCCGTCGCCAGTATTTTTTTAAGCCTTATCGCCACGGTAGTTTTGTCTTGGTTTTTTGTCGATTTCGCTAAGCTTTCCGGCCTGTCGAACGAAGAAGCCAGTTTCTTGGTCGGTTATGGCGGACAAATCGTGAATTTCCAAGGCTTGCTTTTAGCCGGGATTATCATCGGCGCTTTGGGCGTTCTTGACGATGTTGTCATCGCCCAGGTGGCGGTGGTTGAGCAATTAAAAAGCGCGAGCAGTGGATTGACAGGGGTGGAACTTTTTAAAAAATCGTTTAAGGTCGGTATTTCCCATATCAGCGCCATGGTCAATACGCTGTTTCTTGCCTATGCCGGAGTTTCCTTGCCGTTATTGATTCTGTTCATAAGCGGACAGAGCGCGTTTTCAAGTTCGACCCAGGCTTTAAACAACGAAGCTCTGGCGACGGAAATCGTTCGCACCTTGACCGGCAGCATCGGTTTGATTTTGGCCGTGCCGATTTCCACCGTACTGGCTGTATGGTGGTATAAAAGGAAATAATCCGATGACGTCAATATGCGAATAAACGTCAATTCGTCGGTTGCGCATTAAATTGTATCGGCGATTTGCCCATTGGCGTTTATTTGCGGGTTAGCATAATAATTTTATGGAAATAACGAGCGCGCAAAATCCAAGAATTAAGCAAGCGGTAAAATTGAAAAACACGAAGGAAAGAAAAAAGACCGGTTTAATTTTGATTGAAGGCGAAAAAGAAATTTCTTCGGCCATTACCGCGGGAATCGAAATTAAAGTTTTGTTTTACGCCGAAGAGTTGGCAAAAGGGGAAAAAATAAAAATGGGTGGGAATAAAACAATTCAAGTTTCAAAAAATATTTTTCAAAAAATGGCTTACCGGGAAAACCCCGACGGATTTTTGGCCATAGGCGTAACAAAAAAAATTGAGTTGTCCGAAATAAAATTAAAAGAAAATCCGTTGCTCGTTATTTTAGAAAGCGTGGAGAAACCGGGAAATTTGGGCGCGATTTTGCGAAGCGCGGACGCGGCCGGAGCCGATGCCGTGATTATCGCAGATCCGAAAACCGACGTTTACAATCCGAATGTGATTCGCGCGAGTCTGGGCACGGTGTTTACGAACCAAGTGGCGACCGTTTCAAACAAAGAAGCGCTCGCCTGGCTAAAAGAAAAGGGCATTAAAAGCTTTGCCGCTACGCCGAGCACGAACAAACTTTATACAAAAGTTGATTTTAAAAATTCGAGCGCAATCGTAATCGGAACGGAAGACAAGGGTTTGAGTGAAGAATGGCTTAGGGCCGCGGACGAAAAAATTAAAATTCCCATGGCCGGTAAAATCGATTCTTTGAACGCTTCTGTCAGCGCGGCCATAATTTTGTTCGAAGCGGTCAGACAAAGGAATATTGACTAAGTTAAATTTATCTGTTATTCTTTTTTTAAATAGTCGGGCGGCTATTTTATTTTTGCCGCATGATGATGTTAATTATCAATGTCAAATATTTTTATAAAGTCTCCTCGGCGGAGTGGTAGCTCAGTTGGTTAGAGCGCTGCCCTGTCACGGCAGAGGTCGCGGGTTCGAGCCCCGTTCACTCCGCCGAGGAGACTTTTTTAATGATGGGTCACGGCCGGGGGTCGCGGGTATCTTTGATGGATAATTGTAAATATTAAAGATAAAAATAAAATTAAAAGAAGACTATCGGATCATATGCCTATAATATGTCGATTTGACATATAAATTTACAAAATAAACGCGAAGCCTTGAAATGGCTTCGTTTTTTATTTTGCGCATGATACAATATAAAAAACAAAAACTATGAAATTCAAATCGTTAAACGGGGTATATCTCATGAACTCAGTCTACGGCCTTGCCGGTTCGTTTGTGGGAATTTTTATCCCCATCTATTTTCTCAGCCGGCATCTAAGCGTCACCGACGTTTTTCTTTTTTATTTGATTTACAGCATAGGGACGCTTGTTTCTTTCTTTTTCACAAACGAAATCGTTCAACTTATCGGTTTGCGCAACACGGCTCTAATCGGTTATCCGGTTCTTTTTTTGTATTATTTTCTTGTTTATACGATAAATAAATACGGCATCCCTATTTACATCATTGCCTTGGTAAACGCATTGCGAATTTCTTTGTATTGGTTTCCCTTGCATATCTGGATCACTAATATTTCCAATGAAGAAAGTATGGGAAACGATGTGGGGAAATTTTTTGCCTTTCCCAAGGCGTTAAAAATTTTCGCTCCGGTCATCGCCGGTTTTATCGCCGTATTTTTAGGTTTTAAAGATTTGTTTATTGTCGCGGGAATAATTTATTTTATTTCCGCCCTGCCTCTTCTTTTCTTGCCCGAATTTTCTTATAAAAGCAGATTGAAAATCAATAAAATCATCGAATTGTTCAAGGGTTACCGCCAATATTTCTGGGCGGATGCGATTGAAAATTTAAGAGAAGACGCGGAAGGAATTGTTTGGCCGGTTTTCGTTTATTTGAGTTTTAAAAGCATTCTTTCGATCGGTTATATCGGCACGTTGGGCGCTATCGGTGCCGCCCTCTTCATGTTCTTTGTAGGCAAATTTTCCGACAGGGCCAATCGGCAAAAAATTATGATGAGCGGCGCCGTTATTATCGCCATTCTCTGGGTTATTCGTTTCTTTGTAATAACTCGGGTCGCATTTTACGCGACAACGCTCAGCGTCGGATTTTTCGAAGCCTTGATCCTCGTCCCCTTAAACAGCGTAGTTTATAAAACGGCAAAAAACGAAGGCGGTCCCCAATTTATTCTATTCAGAGAGCTTGCCGTAGTCGTCGGCAGAACAGTTTTGTATGTTGCGGCCATACTTTTGGCCTTCGATGTTAAATACGTTTTTATTTTACCCGCCCTCGCCGGCTTTTACTTTATTCATTTGTCGCGTAAAAAAATCGGAACAAAATTATACGCCGGATGATTTTGGCAAAACTGGTTATAAAAAAGCGGTTCGGTTTTTAATTTAAACAAAAATTGCTATAATAATTTCAAGAGAAGGTCCGTTTGTAAACCGTTCCTTTCAAAAGGCGGAGGTGATCTATGTGGCACTGCGTTCTCTGCAACGAAACAGGAGGGACGAGAAATTTTGACGAAACACTTTGCAGGTTTTGCATAGACAAACGACCGGAATGCTGCAAAAATTGCATGCCGGCCAGATGCGACCTTATGTGCAAACAATGCAGAAATAATATTTTAAAGACCTACGGATTTACGGAAGAGTTTACCGCAATTAAAAAAGGTTAAAGGACGATTACCGTCCTTATTTATTTTATAAAAAATCAAAGGTTTTATTCTCTGATTTTCTATTTTTATCTTTAGAAGAGTTTGTAGTTGAGAAAATTTTTTATGTGATGCTTTAACGGTTTGGGGGCGCGGCCGGTCGCTTTTTTCTTAATCGCGGCCGGTCTTTTTTTTTCAAGGGAGATTCCTTTTTTTCTTTCGATTTTTTTAGTCTTGCCGACAGTTTTCTTGCTATCGTCGAAAAGTTTGCTTATATCCCAAGTGGCCGCCCCGATTACCGAATCCGCTCCGCCGTAGTAAACAAACAATTTTTTATCTACAACCACCGCTCCGCAAGGAAAAATAACATTGGCGGTTTGGCCGGCAATTTCATAAGGCGTTTCCGGTTCCATAATCGGGCGATCGGTTCTCGCGAGTATCTTGGTCGGATCGTCGAGATCAAGCAAAACGGCCCCCAGTCGATACTTGCGGTCTTCTTTCGATATGCCGTGATAAAGAAGCAGCCAGCCCTTTTTTGTTTTTATGGGCGTGGCGGACAAGCCGACTTTTTCGCTGTCCCACATGCCGTCGCGAGGAGCAAGCAGAGTCGATCCCTTAAGCCATTTTTTGTTCGAGAAATTTAGAGTTTTAACAAAATCGATTTCGATGCTGACACCCAGACGATGGGCAATCGCGTATCTATCCCCGAATTTTTCCGGAAAGACGGCGGCGTCTTTGTCGTCCGCGCCCGGCGATGAAATCAATTTTGGCTTGGACCACGTCCATTTTTTATCCAGAAAATTTTTAAGCGAAATCGAAGTAAGGGCGACACGCGGTTGATGTCCGTCGAAAGCGGTATAGCACATGTAAACGGTCGAACCCATTAACGTTAAGCGCGGATCTTCGCAACCCATGGATTCAAAATCTTCTCGAGGAGAATAAATCGGCTTGTTTAACCTTTCCGTTATGTTGAAGCCGTCGGAACCGGCGGCGTAGCCCAACGTAGAAATATTTTCATTGGACATGGCGCGGTAAACAAGATGTATTCGTTCGTTTGCGTAAAGCGCGCCGGGATTGAATACGGCCTTTGCTTCCCAAGCATGTTCCGACTTCGGAGTTAAGATCGGATTCTTTTTATAACGTTCAATTTTAACGTTTAAAATTTCCGAATCTTTCATTTCTTCAAGTAATTTATTCAAATCGCACGAAGCGAAAGAACAATTCGTGTCGGCGGCGCCGTAACTTACCACCAAACGGCCGTCTTTTATGTAAGCTCCGGACGGGAAAACGATATTAGGGACCTTACCTTCTTTTTCGTAAGGCGTTTCCGGCGTAAGCATCGCCTCTCTGGTCCTGCCGATAATTTTTTTTGGATCTTTAATATCCAAAAGGACGGCTTCTATGCTGAAAACCGGCGAACCGATAAAGTAATTTTTAATGTAAGAATAAATAAGCAACCAACCATATTTGGTTAAGAGAGGGGCGGCCCCCACTTCCACGTGGTCGCGAGACGATCTCTGCAAAATCAAAGCGTGATTTTCCAGATTGGCGTACCAGCCATCCCAATATTTTTTAGACCAAATTTGTTTTTCGTTATCAAACAGAGCTATGCCTATTCTTACGGGCGGCCTATCGGTATTGGCCGTAAGAATGGCCGCGACTTTGCCGTTTACCCGACCGGGAAACAGGGTCATGGCTTTGGAATTGAAAGTCGTTACCGGATGCTTTTCCATGGTTTTAAAATCGTGCGTAATGGCCAAGCCCACTTTTATGTTTTCGGCGTTAAAAGGATAGCCGGATAGGGCCGTGTAAAAAATAAAATAGCGACCGTTCAATTCGGTAATGCGCGGATCTTCGCAACCGAATCTTTCCCAAGCGTGTTCCGGCTTGATGAATTGGCGGCGATTGATAAAGTTTACTCCGTCCGAACTTTCGGCGTAACCAACGGAAGACAAAGACATATGCGCGCCTTCATGAACCATTGGCGCCGACATGGCTCGATATAAAAGGCGCACAGCTTTGTTTTTAATCGCGGTCGCGCCGTTAAAAACCGCTTCCGCTTCCCAAACATTGTCCGGTTTCGGAGCAAGCACTGGATTTTCTTTAAAACGTTTTAAAGTGATCATATGGAAATGCCTTAGACGGACGTTCTGATAAGATCGCCGTAAGATTGTTAATTATTTAAAAAATTAATAGTTCTTGTTTTCACTTTTGTTTTGCCGACCATCCGATTCAGAAATTCATTAAGATTCGCCATGGCCACGCACGTGACCGTATCGGCGCCTCCGTAATAAACAAACAAGTCATCGTCTATCAATGTTGCCCCGCAGGCGTAAACAACCCCGCTTTTAAAACCTTCGTTTTCATATTTTTCATCCGGTTCCAAAACGGGAAGGCGAGCGCGATACAAAATTTTTTTGGGATTTTTATAATCCAAAATCATGGCCCCGATTTTGTATCTGTCCGGATCGCGCTTGTCCATTGCGTGATAAAAAAGCAACCAGCCGTATTTTGTTTTGATGGGCGGAGCGCCCGCACCCCGAACAATGTTGTCCCAGCTGTTCTCGTCGCCGTGGGTTAAACGGCGACTTTCGATATTGAAATCTTCGATATCAAGAGAATCGACGTAATCAATGGCGATATGCGGGGCAATGCTATGCAGAATCGCGTATTTGCCGTTTATTTTTTCTGGGAAAAGGACCCAATTTTTGTGCGTCTGGCCCGGTCTGGATAAAATTTTGGGCTTTTCCCATTTCCATTGTTTATTTAAGAAATCTTTAAGTTTTATGGACGTAATGGCAACCCGCGGTCCGTGGTAACCGTCGAAGGCCATATAGGTCATATATAAAGTATTGTCGATTTTTGTCAGTCGCGGATCTTCGCAACCGCCCGCGCCGCCGCCGCCGGAAATATAAGGACTGAGCCCGTAGTTATAACTGTTCTTGGCCGCGCCTTCGAATTTTTCACGCGGCACATAAATCGGAGTATCCGAGCGCTTGTCGAAATTCAATCCGTCGGGACTGGAAGCGTAACCGATAACGGAAATGTCGGTTTCCCCGATGGCGCGATAAAGAAGATGAACGCGTCCGTTTTCATAAATCGCGGCCGCATTCATTGTCGCTTTCGATTCCCATAAATTTTCCGGCCGCGGGGTGATTATAGGATTGCCTCCGAATCGGGACAATTTATGGACGATTAACTTGCTTTTATTCAAGTCGGCCAAATACTCTTCGTAAGGCCATTCTATGGAAAATATTTCCCCGTTTTTCGCCTCCCAGTAAAGGAAGAGATTTTTTTTAATCCGTGCGGATCCGAGAAAGGAAAGGCGTTTTTCTTCCCAATCTTCCGGGTCTTCCCAAACCGGATCGGGAGATCTCCAAACGAGTTTGGACGGATTTTTTTTATCAAATAGCGCCATTCCGCCGGCATAACGGTGACGTTCATTACGTTCGTATTTGATAAAATATGACAATAAAATGCCTTTTTTGACGGCGAATACGGCGGCAATGTGCAAATCGGAATCGTCAAAACGACCAATTCGCGGCGCAAGCACGGGGAGAGGATGTTTTTCCCAAGCCCCTTTCTTTTTAGAGATCGTTTTTAAAAAATTTATGTAAAAAGAACCTCTGCCGGAATATTTTACTTTTTGGGCGTTGGAAGAGTAGCCGGGCACGATTATTTCCGGTTCTGGCGTAATTGACGACGTTTTCTTAACCTTCCAACGGAAAAGGGTTTTGGAAACGGCCTCATGATAATAATGTTTTTTTCCGCGAAGAAGTTTGTAACTCAGGACAAACTCGTTATTCTCGTTTCTGGAGAAGAAAAAATCGGAACAATTGCCGATATTTTCAGGCTTGCCCGTTTGGTTAATGATAGCCGCTTTTTGTTTTGTTGTCTTAAAAGAATAGCCATTCGCGCTTTTGGCTATATAAATGGAGTTGTCCTGTTTGCTTGAAAGCCGGTAAAAAAGAAAAACCTCTTTACCTTTTTGGACAACTCCCAACCCCCCTTGCATATGGTTGGCGTCCCAAAAGTAATTTTAAAGATGAGAAAATGGGGACTTAAAAATAAAGTAAGATTATGGTTTTATTATACTAAAAAATTAATTTTTGGGGAATAGCCGGAATAATTTTGAATAAGGCGGCGATTGATGATATGCTATATATATGAAATTCACAACCAATTCGACGGGAGAAAAAGTTACCACGCCTTGGGGGAAAGAGATAATTTTTACGCCCGAAAATCTTCAACGAACGGGCAAGATTTTATTTATCAAGGGAGGGAAAAGACTTTCTTTCCAATATCATGACAAAAAAGAAGAAACGATTTGTCTTGTTTCGGGCAAGGCTTTGATATGGCTTGAGAATAAGCGCGGTCAGATAGAAAAAATCCCGATGGAAATTAAAAAGGGATATACAATTGAGCCAATGCAAAAACACAGGATCGAAGCCGTCAAGGACAGTTTGCTCGTGGAAGCGTCTTCGCCCGAACTCGGCACGACTTTTAGGATAGAAGACGATTATAACCGCGGCGACGAAACTCCCGGGACAAGAAAAAAACTGAACAGAGGGTGGAAGAAATAAGTAAGTCGATTTAAAACCGCCTTTTCGGCGGTTTTATTTAACTCCCGCTTTTTCAAGCAATCTTTTTAAATTCGTTCCCGGCGAGATTCTGATGCGGGGCAGGGTTAAATTATTCTTTGTATTCGCAACTCCGTAATGAGTAGTGACCGCATATTCAAATCCGGCTTTTTTTACTTCGTTAAGAACTCTTGCATTATACTCCCCGGAAGGGTAACTGAAACTGACAATATGTAAATTAAACATTTTTTCCAAAGTCTTTTTGCTTTGAATAATTTCTTTATTCAAATCTTTTGATTCTTTCAAGTCGGGATGTGTCCAGGTATGGCAACCTATTTCTACTCCATTTTCAGAAATTTTCTTTATCTCATTTGCCGTCATATAGCCTTTTTGATTGACGCGGTTAACGATAATGAACGAGACCGCCGTCATGCCCCTTTTTTTCAGTTCTGGAAAAACGTTTGTGTAAAAATTATCGTACCCGTCATCAAAAGTTAACACGATCGGTTTTCTAGGGATTACTCCGTTATCCAAGTCGTCAAATGTTACCGTCGTATAGCCGGATTTTTTCAAATAATCAAGCTGGGCGATAAAGTTTTTTGGGGAGACGGACAAATTTACTCCAATCGGATCATGGGGGTTATTATAGATGCGGACATGATGATACATTAAAATCGGAAAAGGTTTATTCCAATCTTTTTTAATTTCCGGATTATTTTTTTCAATTCCAGCAGGAGTACCGGAGGCGGTTGCCCGGATTATTTTCGTTTGAGAAGGAATGTCGGAAACGGTGTTTGACGTCATAATGCCAGAATGAACGCCCGAAGCGGAAGACGCAAAAACCATCAGCAGCGATAAGGCGATTTTTTTTATGTCCATAAATAATAATGAAAGACTCGGTATCATGGTGTAATTTTAATTTTTTACCGAGAAAATGTCCAGAGCATAAGCTGTTGATTTTTCTTGCGAATTCATTTAAGATTTCTTTATGTCTTTATCCATCGGCATCGTCGGTTTGCCCAATGTCGGCAAATCGACTTTATTTAACGCCCTGACAAAAAAACAAGTCGACGCTTCCAATTACCCTTTCTGCACCATTGATCCGAATGTCGGAGTGGTGAAAGTTCCGGATGAAAGATTGGAAGCTTTGGCGCGAATTTCCAAGCCGGAAAAAATCATCAACACCGCCATCGAATTCGTCGATATTGCCGGTTTGGTTAAGGGTGCGCACGAAGGCGAAGGTTTGGGCAACCAATTTTTATCCCGTATCCGCGAATGCGACGCGATTTGCGAAGTGGTGCGCGAGTTTAAAGATGACAACATCATTCACGTGAACAATAGAATCGATCCCGAAGGCGACCGCGAAACTATAAATATGGAATTGGTTTTTGCCGATCTGGCCACGGTCGAAAAAAGTTTGGTTCGGATTACCAAAGAGGCCAGGAGCGGCGACAAAGAGGCTTCGGCCGCACATCCTCTTTTGGAAAAAATAAAGAAAAATCTCGAGCAGGGCCGCGCCGCGCGCGAAGTGGAATTAAACGATGACGAAAAAAAATTAATAAAGAGTTTAAATTTATTGACAATCAAGCCGATTATTTATGTTTTGAACAGTAATAATGAAGAAAATCTCCTAACCCCCCTTAATAAGGGGGGCGTTAATGAATGGGGCGGTAAGATTTTAAAAATCAATATCAAACTGGAACAAGAAATTGCGAGTTTAAGCGATGATGAACAGAAAGAATTTGTCAAAGAACTGGGATTGGCGGAAAGCGGTTTGGACAAATTGATAAAAGCGGCATACGAACTGCTTGGGTTAATAACATTTTTTACGACCGGTCGCGATGAAACGCGCGCTTGGACGGTAAAAAGGGGCGCAAGAGCCCCGGAAGCGGCCGGCGTCATTCATACCGATTTTGAAAAAGGTTTTGTGCGGGCGGAAACTATAAATTGGCGAAAATTTGTCGAAGCGGGCGGAGAAACTGAAGCGCGGGAGAGGGGCCTGATTCGCACAGAAGGCAGAGACTATATTGTTAAAGACGGAGATGTCTGTCATTTTTTAATTAATAAGTAGCCATATTGACTAGAATTAAATAATTTCCTATATTAAAAAGTAGTTTCCCCCTGATTGCAGCAACCCTCTCTTCCCGCAGAGAGGGTGCAAATAACAGGAAAAACCCCTGTTTAAATAAATGGGATTCCCAAAAACAAAAAGGACCAATAATTTGGCCCTTCTTTTTTTAAAATTTTTTAAAGCAGGCTCGCTCCAATCGCTCCGGCCAACGGTCCCAGCTTTCCTTTTATGATTTTTACTTTTGCCGCCCGGGGATCCACAATATATTTTTTGGCTGTTTTTTTGATTTTTTCCATAAAAAGGTCTTCGGACTCGACAACGCTGCCGCCGATAACAATAATTTCAGGATAAATAATAGTAACGATATCAACGAGACCGAGGCCGAGAACAAGACCGAATTCTTCAAAGGCTTTTCTGGCAAAAACATCGCCGCGGTGAGCCTCCTCGGCCAATTGCAAAGGATTGTTTAGGGTCAATTTATGATAAGCTTCTTCCAAATCGATCGGCTCTTTGAAATCGATAATCATTCGTCCGGGTTCGAAGCCGCCGCCATGCGGACCGCTATAAATGTCGCCATTAAACCACCAAGCGCCGCCGATTCCGGTGCCCAAAGTTATGCCCAAAGCATTGTTGTATTTTTTCCCCGCTCCGAAATTTTTCTCTCCTCGCAAAAAGCAATTGGCATCATTATCAATTTTTACTGCGAGGCCGAATTTTTCTTTGAGCGTGTCGGGCAAGCGCACATTGTTCAATATGGGCAAATTTCGGCATTTCACGACAATTTCTTTTCTTTCATCGACTACTCCCGGAATGCCGATGCCGATGCCGCCTATTTTTAATTTTTCCTTTTGCGCTTTTTCAATTAGCGGATCAATTAAGGCTTTGAGCATAATCAAAAAATGCTCCAAGTTGTCTTTGGGCGTGGCTAAAGTAAAATCGGCCATCACCCTGCCTTTCGAAAACAGAACGCTGGTCATTTTTGTGCCGCCGACGTCGACTCCGATTGTGGTTTTATGTTTCATGTATTTTCTCCTGGCGAATCAACGAATCTGACAACGAATTTCACGAATATAAATTTAAAAAATTTGTTGTATTCGTAATGGGATTTGTTGATTCGCCAGGAATTTTAATAAGCCAATTCTCTGTGGAACAATAATTTCGCGTCATTCCACAATTTCGGATTGTTTTGAGTTTGTTTTTCCCAATACCACCATTCTACGCCCCAAAGATAAAATTCTCGAAATCCGGTTTGGCGGGCGTAAGAAAGAATTTGATGAAATTTTTGATCGTCCATGGTGCGATCGCGTTCTTGTTCGGTGATGTCTTGAAAGGGAACGGGGGCCCAGGGTTCCGCCTGAAGTTCGATCACTATCCATTTTTTGGGATGAGCAAAAAGATTAACGACATTTTTTTTAAGACGAAAAAACCAGGGAGCGATCGGATAATGAACATACATGCCCAGGGTTTTTGAATAAGTATTTCTATACAGGCTCGTGCCGAAAATATCCGCTCGTTCGGCCGCGGAAAACCAAAGCGACAATTCACCGGAATCGGTGATGACGATCGGCCTTGAATCAAGCGAGCGCACCAAAGCGATTTCTTTGTCTAAAAAGGAGGTGTCCAGGGGCGGGCATTCGCCAAAGTGGGGCAGAAACGGTTCGTTTTCAACTTGCCAAGCGTAAATTTGTTTTTCATTTTTATACCGGTTGACTGTTTCTTTTATGTAATTTAAAAGTTGCGCGTCTCTCGCTTCCGCGCTTGCGTCCTCTGCCCAGGCGGGGAAATGGCATTCGGGCCAGCGTGGCAATCGCCCGCCGACCGCCAAAATTATGGAAGCGTTATAATCGCCGGCCGTTTTTATCTGCCAATCCGTATCGGTCCAATTCCAAACTCCTTCCTTCGGTTCGATTTCGTTCCAGTAAGCGGACAGCCTTATTTTTTTCACGCCCAAATCTTCAAAGATGCTCAAAAAAACTTTTTTCCAATCTAGCCCCAAATCAAGCGCTTCTTGTTTTGAAAAAGTCACTCCGAAATCGATTTGATCCGGTTTATAAATCGGCGCTCGGCTCAAAAGATAGAGAACGATTCCGCCCGCGAGCACGGTCAAAAAAGCGACAAAGAATTTGTTTTTAAAAAGCCTAACCATACTTTATTTCGGTCGCGATAGCATAAATATGATGAATGGATAATCGTGTTAAAACGGAATAAATCCGCTATAAGATCCTCCTTCGGCGGACGTGGCGCCGTAAATTTTATTGGTGACAAAGACGGCGATGGAATAAGCGGCCAAAATAATGATTAGTCCTATAATCCCTGTTTTGATCAAGCCGATCGCCTTGCCGACCTTTTCTTCATTGCCTTGCGAAAGCATATAAACTATACCGGCGTAAACAATTATGGCTACGAACAAAATTCCCAAAATTCCCAAAATGACCTTAATTATTTGTGCCACGACAATGCGGGGGTCAGCCGGATCGCCTTGGGTTCCGAAAGCTTGCGAACCGATGGTGTCCAGACCGTTATTCTGCGCATCTTGCCACAGGTCGGCATGGATCAATTTTATCGGCGCAATAAGCATGCTCGAAAAAATAAGGAGAAAAAGAATGGATTTTGTTTTGTTGAATGACATAAGGTTTGATATAATTAAGTTATTAGGAAACAAATCTTTTGAACATAATCAGACTTAAGCGAGAATAGAATTTTTAAAAAGTTGGATAATTTCTAATTTTTAAAATTAGAATATTAAAAATTAAGAATTAAAAATTTTATACCATTTATGGAGATTACACAGGCATTTCACTTTTATTATACCGAAATCTAACAAATATTAACAGAGCTAATTTTATGAGTCTGGCCGTTAAAGTCGCCCACAATACTTTAATCCAAATCGTTTCCAAGACTATTTCCACGGTTTTGGGGCTTGTTGCCGTGGCTGTAATTACCCGTTATTTGGGCCAATTCGGTTTTGGAGAATACACAACCGTCGTTACTTTTCTTTCTTTTTTCGGCATCATTATTGATTTCGGGCTGGTTCTGGTCACAACCCAAATGATCAGCGAGCCGGGAGCGGACGAAAATCGGATTTTAAGCAACCTTTTTACTTTGCGTTTTTTTTCCGCCCTTGTTTTTTTGGGTTTGGCGCCGATCATCGTATTGTTTCTTCCTTACGGCGGGGCAATAAAGGCGGGAGTGGCCGTTGCCGCCCTTTCTTTTTTCTTCATCAGCCTCAATCAAATTTTTACCGGTTTGTTTCAAAAGGAATTGCGCATGGAAAAGGCTTCCATCGCCGAGGTGTCCGGAAGAGTTTTTTTGGTTATGGGCGTTTTGGCGACGGTGCGTTGGAGCTGGGGCCTTCTCGGAGTTTTGGCGACAACATCGTTATCGAGTGGTTTGAATTTCGCCCTCAATTACGCTTTTTCGAGAAAATTCGCGAAAATCAAATTTCGTTTCGAAAAAGAAGTTTGGAAAGAGATTTTTCATCGCTCCTGGCCGTTAACCGTAACGATTATTTTTAATTTGATTTATTTAAAAACGGATACTCTGATTTTGTCTTTGGTCAAAACTCAATCCGAAGTCGGCATTTATGGCGCCGCTTATAAAGTCATCGACGTTCTCGTTACCATTCCTTTTATGTTCGCCGGATTGGTTTTACCTATCATGACAGTCGCCTGGGCGGAAAAAAACCTTGATAAACTTAAAAACATTTTACAAAAATCATTTGATACAATGGCCGTATTCGCTTTGCCGCTTTTGTTCGGAACGGAATTTTTGGCGACAAAGGTGATGGTATTCGTCGCCGGGCGGGAATTCGCTCCTTCCGGAGACGTGCTTCGCGTTTTAATCCTGGCGGCAAGCATTATTTTTTTGGGAACGGTCTTCGCTCACGGCATTATCGCCATCAACAAGCAGAAAAAATTAATCGGCGCTTACGTTTTCACGAGCGCGACTTCTCTGGCCGGCTATTTGATTTTCATCCCCCCGTATTCTTATTTCGGCGCCGCCTGGGTTACGATTTATAGTGAATTTTCCATCGCTTTGTTGACTGCCTATGTTTTTTGGAGATTTACGCGCTTTCTTCCTCGTCTCCGCATTTTTTTAAAATCCGCGATCGCTTCTCTTTTCATGCTTTTAATGCTAAATTTGGGAAATTTGCTTTCGGGAAATCTTTTTTTTCTGCTCGTCTTGAGCTCCGTTTCTTATTTTGTTTTTCTTTATTTAATCGGCGGGCTTAATTTTATCTCCATTCGGGAAGTTGTCTTCGGGCAAAAACAAAAAAATTTATCAGGCGGATGACGATAAGGGTAAAATATAAACAGAATTATAATTCACGCGGATGCAATCAAAAAATTTTGAACGGGGTCCGCTTTTAACGGGATGAATAAAAACATAATCGTATTTAATTCCAAAGAGAATTTTTTGGAGCCTCTTTTCGAGGAACTTAAAAAAAGAAATTATAATTTTATTTTTTTAGATTCAATTTTTAGAGACGCAAACACTTTTTTGGGGAAAGTGGCATTTTTAATCGTCTTGCCTTTGCTTAGAATGATTTATTTTTTTTATTTTTTGTTTTTGAATCATAAGTACAAATTTGAAGCGGCCATTCTTTTTAATTTGAACGAAAAATTGATTTTTTCTCCTTTGGTGCGTGTTTTGAAGAAAAAAATAATTTGGGTAGAATTGCCGGAAAATGATTTCAAAATGAAAAAATTTTTTAAAAGGCTCTATCGTATGAATGCAAAGGTAGCAAAAATTATCGTGTTTAACGAGTACGGAAAAATCAAACTGCAGAACTTGGGAGTGAAGACGGAAAATATCGAGATAGTTCAGCCGGGAATAAAATTGAATCAAAATCAATATCAGGAAAATATTTTTTCGGGATTGGTCAGGGAAGAAACAAAAATAAAAAATTTTTTTACGGTCGGGACGGTTATCGACGCGGGTCGGGAGCATAATTTGGACACCTTGCTTCAGGCCATAAAAATTTGCGCGGAAATAATTCCCAATATTCAACTTATCGTCGTGAGCAACGTACCCGACAAGAAAAATTTGAATTGGTCTGCAAAAAAAATGGGTATCGACAATTTGGTCTGGTTCGTAGGCGGCGAAAAATACAGCCGCCGCTGGTATGACAATTTTGAAATTTTTATTGTCGGCAACAAGGTTTTAAATTTACGCGATTTGGAAATCGTTTTAAGGAGCATGCGCGCCGGACTTCCGGTTATCGGCCCTGTGAATCGCGGCCTGGAAGACATAGTTTACGAAAATAAAACCGGTAGCCTGATCGAGGCGCAAAACAGCGAAATGCTCGCCCGGCAAATAATTAAACTTTACCAAGACAGACGTCTTCGTTTAAGACTGGGCCAGATCGCCAAAGAAAGAGTGAAGGAGTTTTTTACGATCGAAAACCAGATTGAAAAATTTGAAGAATTATTGTTAAATGGTTAAGAGGTTAAATTGTTGGGTAAAACGATCAATTAGCAATTTAACATTTGGTAAAATCAAATGAAAATCATTAAAATTAAAAATAAAGACAAAGGAGAGCGGTTGGATAAATTTTTGACCAAGGTTTTAGACGAACTGTCCCGTAGCCAAATTCAAAAATTGATAAAAGAAGGCGAAATCTTTGTAAACGGAAAAGTTTCGGCCGTTCATTATAATTTAAAAGAAGGCGATGAAATTAAAATAAAAAAATTGGAAACGGAGATGAAAAAGAAAGAAAAAAAGCAAAAGCTGCCCGTTCCGAAGATAGAGATAATCGAAGAAACGGAAGATTATTTTGTAATTAATAAACAAGCCGGGCTGGCGGTTCACGGCGCGCCGCATATGAAAGAAATCGCTTTAATTGATGCTTTGCTCAAAAAAGAGCCGAAATTAAAAGATGTCGGCGACGATCCCGGCCGGCCGGGCGTAGTCCATCGCCTCGACAAAGACGTAAGCGGACTTTTGGTGGTCGCGAAGAACCAGAAAACTTTTGAAAGTTTAAAAAAGCAATTTAAAAAAAGAACGGTTGAAAAAGAATATACGGGCTTGGTTTATGGAAAAATTACGAAAGACTATGATATAATAAATTTTCCGATAAGCAGGGCGAGCGCCGGTTATAAAATGGCGGCCCTGCCCTTAACCCAAAAAGGGGAAATAAACACGGCCGGGAAAAAAGCGATTACGGAAATTTTTGTTTTAAGAAAATTTGTCAATTTTACATTGCTCAAGATCAAAATAAAAACCGGACGCACTCATCAAATCAGGGCGCACATGGCCGCCTACGGGCATCCTTTGGTCGGGGACGATTTGTATAGTACAAGAAAAACAAGGCTGCAAAACAAAAAATGGGATCTCGGCAGAATTTTTTTAGTTGCCAGTAAACTGTCTTTCAAAAACCTGGAAAACATAAGAAAAGAATTTCAAATTGATTTGTCTAAAGATTTAAAAATGTTTTTAGAAAAAATAAAATAATATGATTATTTCATTTAGCGGTTCAGCCGGTTCTGGAAAATCGACAATTGCCAAAAAAATAGCAGAAAAATTGGGTTGGGATTATTTTTATATTGGCGAAATTAGAAGAGCCAAGGCAAAAGAAAGAGGCATGACTTTGGCGGAATACAATAAATATGGAGAAGAACATCCGGAAACTGACTTGGAAGTCGATGAATTTCAAAAAGATCTAGGTTTAAAAAGTGATAATTTTATTATTGAGGGTAGAACCTCGTGGTATTTTATTCCCCATTCTTTGAAAGTTTTCCTTTATGTAGATGAAATTACGGGTGCAAAAAGAATTTTAAATCATTTAAAAGAAGAAAATCAAAGAAATGAGGATAGCGGCTTGGAAAATTTAAACGCTGTTCTTGCCAGCTTGAGGGAGAGAAAAAAAAGCGATGACAAAAGATATGAAAAATATTACAACATAGATATTAATAGTAAATCCAATTATGATTTTTATTTAGATACATCAAAATTAGACAAAGAACAGGCCTATAAAAAAGTTTTTAAGTTTATAAAAACGAACATTGACAAATCAAAAAAAGTTTGATAAAATAAAAATAAGCTGAAAAAAATAAATTCAGCGCAAAACAAAAATAAAAAACAAAAATGTTCAAAAAAAAGTCGCGAGCCGATAGTCCCGATTTGGGGCGCATCGGCTGGAAATATTATAATTCGATAAAAAAGAAAGCAATGGAACAGGAGTTCAGCTGGTCTGGACTCGGCGTCAGTTTGTCCATTGCTTTTTTTATTGTCGTGGCCAGCGCAACCGGATTGAATTTGATCTATCAATCCGTAACCCATGTTCAAACGCAAAAGAGTATTTTTAAATCGGAAATTTATCGATTGGAAAAAAATGGAACCAAATATTTAAACATTAAAAACAATTCCGCCTTTATCCAGAAATTTCTCGCCATCAATACGGCTCTGGCCAAGGGGCCGGCCAAAGAGGCATCGGCTTTAAAATCGACAATTTTTTTAAGCGCCACCGGAGGAGACTCGATCACTTGCGCCGCGCAAATAAAAAATATCGGTCATTCCACATGGAAGGCGGGGCAAGTTTTTTTGGAAACGGGCCCTTATTTAAGAAGCTTCTCCATGTTTAAGGATTCAAGCTGGTTCAATTATTTTAAAGTTTTAAAATTAAAGAATGACGTTAGGCCGGGGCAAACGGCCAACCTCAACTTTTCCCTTCTCGCTCCCACGGACGTTACCGCCACCGTTCAACAAGATTTTCAACTTGTGCGCAATAATTTTCCCGTTTCGGGAAGTCAAATCAGAGTGTTTGTCGACGTGACCCAGCCGGCCGAGCCCATGGTTACGACTCCGGCTCCGATTGTCGCGCAGAACTCGTTTGTTTACACTCCCACTCCGGGTTCTCCCGCCGCAAACAATAATGAGATCATCGGCCCTTCCGCCCAAATTACGCCTTCGGGCGGCGAATCGAGCGAAATTACCACCGATATAAAATTTACCAAAGAACCGATAATCAGGGTCGGTCTTTACAATACAAGAGGGGCGCAAAGAATAATTTCAAATGAAATTTTTGACGTGTACGCCGGGAATCATATTTTTCTTTCCGGAGTTCGAGCCGGAACGGTGGCGGTAGTCAGTTTTGATTTCAATACCAAGATTTATACTCTTACGACGCCGAGCATCACTGTTTCCACTTTCGACTTTTTGCGTTTCATCCCGCGGGACGATAATGGCATTTTTACTCTTCCCGATTCCGGCAGTTCCGACAATCGTTTTCGCGGCACGATCGAATATCATTATAGCGACGCGACGGGAAGATTTTGGGCCATAAACGAATTGCCGATTGAATCTTACTTGAAAGGTTTGGCCGAAACGACGAATTACGCGCCGGAAGAATTTCAAAAAGTGATGGTTACGGCGGCGAGAACTTACGCCATGTACCATTATGATCAGGGAGTGGAAAATAATATTCCCGACGGCTCGACAAAGCATGCGAGCGAACATTTCGACGTGGACGCGACTTACGATCAGGTTTATCGCGGTTATGATTCGGAATTGGCCCGTCCGACCGTCGCGCAAGCGGTTGCCGCCACTCGCGGCGTGGTCATAACTTATAATAACAATGTCGTAGTTACGCCGTATTTTTCTCAAAGCGACGGCCATACCAGAAGCTGGCAGGATGTTTGGTACGGCTCGCCAAAACCTTGGCTAACGAGCGTTTCCGTTCCGGCCGATAGCGGAAAGGATTTGGAAGGTCACGGTGTCGGTATGAGCGCAAGCGGAGCCTTGGCCATGATTCAAAGCAATGAGAGCTGGCAGGACACCTTGAAATATTTTTATCAGGGAATCAGCCTGGAAAAAATTTATTGATGTAAAAAAAATTATATAGGTGATCAAGAAAAATAACATCACCAAAAAATGTTCTTTTGAAACAAAAAACGGAAGGGACTGAAAAAGAAAAAAAAGGAAAAGAAAAAACAGAAAACAGAAAAGCTGTGTCGATTTTGGATCAGCTCACAAAGAAGTACTGAAAAAATCGGCACAGCTCTCCACCTTGCTTTATCTTCCGAGGTAAAGCGAGTATGGGGACATAAAATCGATTTAAAAACGCCGCGGACTCTTGAGTGGCGTTTTTAATTTTGAGTAGATTATTGTATAATAAAATCATGAAATTCTAAGGTCATGTAATTTGACTTTTTATTTATGTATCTCGAAAAACTCGAAATTCAAGGATTCAAATCTTTCGCGAGCAAGAATATTTTGGTGTTTCCCGGCATGTTGGACAAAGAAAGGCGCGGACTGACGGCCATTGTCGGACCGAACGGATCGGGAAAATCGAATACGGCCGACGCCGTGAGATGGGTCCTGGGCGAACAGAGCATGAAAACGCTTCGCGGCAAGAAAAGCGAGGACGTTATTTTTTCCGGATCGGAAAAATTGGGAAAACTGGGCATGGCTGAGGTTTCTTTGTATTTGAACAATGAAGATCGCAAGGCGCCGATCGATTTTTCCCAAATGATTTTAACAAGGCGCGTTTATCGCGACGGGAACAGTGAATATTTTTTAAACAACAGCCGGGTGAGACTGGCCGACGTGCAGATGCTTCTCGCCAAAGCGAATTTCGGCCAAAGGACGTATAGCGTTATCGGTCAGGGCATGGTGGAAGGATTTTTGAACACAAGTTTGGCGGAGAGAAAAGAATTTTTCGACGAAGCGACCGGGGTAAAGCAGTTTCAGATCAAGCGCGACGAATCTTTGAACAAACTGAAATTGTCTTTGGAAAATCTCGGCCAGGCGCAGATGCTTTTAAATGAAATCGAACCGCGTTTGAAAAACTTGACCAAACAAGTGCATAAGTTGCAGAAAAAAGAGGAAATGGAAATTGAATTGAAAGAAATTCAAACACGCTATTACGGAAAACTGTGGCACGAGCTCAAAGATAAGTTCAATGAAACCAACAAGAATTTTTTGGAAGTCGAAAAAATCAAATTGGATAAAGAAAGAAAACTGGAGAACATCAACCGTGAACTCGGTCAAATGGAAATGCAAAATAAAACAAGTGAAGAATTCGCGGAATGGCAAAGAAAATCGGATGAATTACAGGATCAAAAAGATTTACTTACGAAAAAACAAGCCAAGCTCGAAGCGGAGATGGAAATAAAACTGGAAACGAGCGGACAATTCGACCTTGCTTGGCTTAACAATCGCAAAGCGAGTTTGGGCAAAGAAATTAAAAATGCGAAAACGGAGATCGGAGTACTGTCGGGAGAACTAAAAGAATTTGAAAACGAACTCGAAAGACTGAAAAAAGAAAAAAAAGAATTGAGCGCGAAAGTGACCGATTTAAACGGCGCCTTAATCAGAAACAGCATCAAATTCGACGATGCGGAAGGCAAAAGAATCAATAAGGAATTGAAATGGCTTTTGGAAAGATTGAGCGCGGCCGAGAACGGGGATGATTTGGGAGAAATTAAAAACGCGATCAAAGAGATTCGGGAAAAATTAAAAGAGATTTTGGCGTTGACGGAAAAATTCGGAGATGGAGAAAATTTGGAAAAAATACAAGAAGAGCTTTCACGCGCCGCGCAAACAAGCGAAGAAATCTCCGTAAAAATCAATGAAGCGAGCGTTAAAGCTTCTTCTTTGGGCGAAAGAAAAAAAATGTTTTTGGAAAAAGCGGAAGGTTTGGGAAATGAATTAAACGATGTTGAATCGAAGTTGAAAAAATACCAAAAAACGGAAAACGCTTCCGATTCGGGAAAAGAATCGGAGAAAGTAAAAACGCAAATTGCCGCCGTTGAACAAGAAATCGAGGAAGTGAAAGAAAAAATCAACAATTATTCCGAGGGTGAAAAAGAAAAAAGACAGTACATTTTTGAATTGCAGAAAAAAATCCAGGTTTTGCAAAACGAGGTAAACGAATTAAACAATCGCCTGAACGAGTTGAAAATAAATTCGACGCGCTACGAAACCAGGCTTGAAGATTTGGAAACGGAAATCAGAAATGAGATGGGCGGAATTAGGGATGCGGAAAAAACGAAAATCGAAGGACCGGTCGATTTTGAAGAAACGCAAGCGAAAATTCACAATTTAAAAAGGCAGTTGGAGGCGATCGGCGGTCTTGATCCGGAAACGGAGAAAGAATACGTCGAGACAAAAGAAAGATATGATTTTCTTTCGACTCAAGTCAATGATTTGACTTCGACCATCGGCTCTCTTGAAAAAATTATCAAAGAATTGGACATAACCATCAAAGAAAAATTCGACAAGGAATTTAAGTTAATTTCCCAAAAATTCGAAGAGTATTTTAAAATTCTTTTTAACGGCGGGAACGCGAAAATTATCAAGGTCCTGAGCGATGAAATGAAAGACGAAGAGGAGGACGGTCAAGTCGAAGCGAAAGAAGAAAAAAAGGAAGACGTCATGGCAGGGGTTTATAAAAAAATAAAACTTTTACAAAGATACAATGCGACCGGACTGGCCGGCATCGAGATCCAGGCCACGCCTCCGGGGAAGAAGATTAAATCCGTTTCCATGCTTTCGGGCGGCGAGAGAGCTTTGACCGCGATCGCTTTGATCTCGGCGATTATCAGCGCCAATCCTTCGCCGTTTGTTGTTTTGGACGAAGTGGACGCGGCTTTGGACGAAGCCAATTCGGAAAGGCTCGCGAAAATTTTGGACGATCTCTCGCATAAAACTCAATTCATTGTCATAACTCACAATCGCGCTTCCATGCGGCGCGCCAATGTTCTTTACGGCGTGACCATGCGGGACGACGGCGTTTCCAAGCTGCTCTCGGTAAAGTTGGACTACGCCGAAAGTGTGGCGAAGTAAGGTTAGGATGTAGCTTGTAGCTGGTAGGAAGCAGGTTGTAGGTGGTAGTTTGTAGTTTTTTTAAATCCCCCTCACCCCCTTTAACAAAGGGGTAAATAAAAAAGAGGCGGAACTTAATTGTTCCGCCGTTTTGGTTTTTTTAGGATTCGGACCGGGCGCCGCCGGCCACCAAGAGCCAGAGTATCCCCACAACGAATGGGGAAAACCAGGCGTAGTGCCCAAGCCAGGCCGGCAGACCTCCCCATTTGGCTACTGTACGAGATACGCCATAAAGGTCAATCCGCCGTGCGCCCTCGCCCAGAGGTCGTGGAATATGTTTGAGACCCCCAACAAGATCGATATGACTCCCGGAATTAAAGATATTTTTTTCATGACCCACCCCCCTTTTGTTTTTATTAAGAATTTTTTTTAATGTTTTAGTATATTGTAAGTTTTTGTTTGTGTCAAGGTTGAGTTTTATGTGAAAAGTGACATAATTTATTTTTTTTTGTTTAAATTAAGCATTGCTTAGAATTTAGGCAAAATACACCAAAGGAGGGCGATGACGATGGAATCGATCACGCCCGACCAGGAGAAGCAGGTTGTTCGTTTTACAGAAGACGCGGCGCGCGCGGCGGCAAGAGAGGTTCTTGAGGAAATGTCGGAAATGCTCGGTAAAGACCCCGTTCAAAACGAGGTCATTGAGAAAGGCCACGAACTGCAGGCCGCACTCAAGCCTGTCATTAAGGAAACGTTGACCGATTTCCTGGCGGGAAGGACGGCATCTTACAAGACGATGAAAACCATAATCCTGATCAGGACGAATGGTAAGAGCAACCCGTATTTTGACGAGACGTTCAAGCGCTGGTACAAAATGTGGCGGGATCTCGGGATTAAAAATCCTAATTTCATGGGCATAGCACCGTTCACAGCCCACGAAGGCTACCGCTCTCTGATTCTGCCCAAAAGCGATCTCATCACTCCGCAGTATCTCTATGACCGCTGCAACGAACGGTTCGACTGCTGGAAATGGACAAGCGGATCGCTCGACAAAGTCATGGTCAACGAAAACAGGGGCCGCGACTATGTTGTCTGGTTCCGCGACAGGGTCGAAGCCGATGAAGAGCTTATGGACAAGTCGGCCAACGACCTCACGAAACTCAAATTTCCCGGCATCACCTTAACCGAGCGGGAGCTCCAGGAGTATGACCACTTCAACCGCACCGGCGGCCATTTGGACATTAAAAACATAACCCTTTGTTCGGGTTCGCGCTATTCCGATGGCACTATGCCGAGCGTCCGCCGGAGCGACGATAGGATGAACGTCAGCTGGGACTACCCGGGCGACTCGAGCGGCCCCCTGCGTTCCCGTCAGCAGTTTTTTTCCTTCTAGCTTTGTTCCTTTTTACCTTATCCCCGCTTTCAATTTTTATGAAGGCGGGTTTTTTTAAAAATAATTTTCTTTAAAATAATTTTATCTCGGGAATGATAGAATTAGTTTGTAGGTTGTAGTGAGTGGTGAGTAGTTTAGTTTTAAAAAAAACTACAAACTACCAGCTACCAACCTACAAACTATTTTATTATTTTTTAAATCACCCCTGCCTCTCTTTATCAAAAAGGGCATAAACGAACCTATGTCTTCAAAAATTTTATCCGCGGCCGTGATCGGTTTAAACGCCGAGCTTGTTGAAGTCGAGGCCGATACGGCGAACGGTCCCTGGGGCCAGTTTACCGTAGTCGGTTTGCCGGACGCAGCCATTTCCGAATCGCGCGAAAGAGTAAGGAGCGCGGTCAAAAATTCCGACTTGCCTTTTCCGAAACGGAAAGTAATCGTGAATCTGGCGCCGGCCGATTTAAGAAAGCAGGGCCCGAGTTACGATCTGCCGATCGCGATCAGCATTCTTCACGCCACATCGAGAATTTTTATCAACGATAATCTCGAAGAAACTCTTTTTATTGGCGAGTTGGCGTTAAACGGATCGCTTCGACCGGTAAACGGAGTTTTGCCGATCGCAATTTACGCCAAGACCAAAGGCGTAAAGAAAATTTTCGTTCCCACTCTGAACGCGAAAGAAGCAAAACTGGTCGGCGATTTGGAAGTTTATCCCGTCGGCACTCTCACTGAATTGATTTTGCATTTGGAAGGAAAAAGGGCGATTGAACCGATTCCGGCGAGCGATTTCGACTTTTCCAATTTGGAAATTTCTTTCGACATGGCGCATATCCGCGGGCAGGAACATGTAAAACGGGCGATGGAAATCGCCGCCGCCGGCGCGCATAATATGCTTATGTCCGGGCCGCCCGGGTCGGGGAAAACCTTGATCGCCCGCACCATGCCCTCTATTCTGCCCGATTTGATTCTCGAAGAAGCCTTGGAGCTTACAAAAATTTATAGCGTGGCCGGCCAACTCACCGAAAACGCGAGCCTTGTCAAAAGCCGGCCGTTCCGTTCCCCGCATCATACGGCTTCCGGTGTCGCTTTGGTCGGGGGCGGAACTTGGCCGCGGCCGGGAGAAATTTCTTTGGCGCATCGCGGCGTTCTCTTTCTTGACGAATTCGCCGAATTTCCCCGCCAGGTTTTGGAAAATTTGCGCCAGCCGCTCGAGGAAGGAATAATTCATGTCAGCCGGGCGGCCGGCAATTTAAGTTTTCCCGCGAAATTTATTTTAATCGCGGCCATGAATCCTTGCCCTTGCGGTTACTTGGGCGATCCGGAAAAAAATTGCATTTGTTCGCCTTCGCAAGCGGTCAATTACCGTAAGAAAATTTCCGGGCCGATTATGGATCGCATCGATTTGCATATCGATGTGCCGCGGATAAAATTCGACAAACTCACCTCTCTTTCCGCTTCCGAAGACTCAAAAACGATTAAAGCGAGAGTTAACCGAGCGCGCGCAATTCAAAAAGAAAGGTTTAAAAATTCCGGTTTTATCACCAATTCCGAGATGACATCGGAAGCGACCAAGGGTTTTTGCGGATTGGACAACACTTCGGCGAATCTTTTGCGCAACGCCGTCAACCAAATGCATTTGTCCGCCCGCGCCTATTTTCGAATTTTAAAACTCGCCCGCACCATCGCTGATTTGGCCGGGGAAGAAAAAATTCTCGTTTCTCATCTTGCCGAAGCCTTGCAATATAGGCCAAGATTGGAGTAGAAGGCATATTTTACCTTGAGAGAGGGTATATGGTATAATAAAAACATATTTTAAACAAGTCTTTCTATAACTCAAAAGTCAAAAATCAAAACTCAAAACTGCAACTTAAAACTCAAAAGTTTTTAGTTTTAAATTTTGGTTTTGAGATTTGAGTTTTGCATTTTGATTTAAAATTTCGGAACTAAAAAATTAACATGATTATGAAAAGAAAATTATTTTTTTTCAGTTTAATTTTTACAACGCTTCTTACCGCCGGTTTCGGCTGCAATCCTTCGTTTACGAACCAAAAAGCCCAGGAAGCCATGCAACCGATTACTTTGAATTATTGGCGCGTTTACGACGGTTCCGATGATTTTAAGGACATTATCGCCAATTATCAAAAAATTCATCCTTTTGTAAAAATAAACTATCGCGAATTGACGTATGACGAATATCAAAACGCTCTTCTCAACGCTTTCGCGGAAGACAAAGGTCCGGACATTTTTTCGATTCATAACACTTGGGTAAGAAAATACAAAGATTTGATCAAGCCCTTGCCCGAAACCATCACCATGGCTTATCCGGTTACGCAAGGAACGCTTAAAAAAGTGGTGGTGCCGGTTTTAAAAACGACAAAAAGCCTTTTGCCTCAAGATGTCGCCAATAATTTCGTGGACGCGGTTTATGGCGACGTGGTTATTCCGGATTCCAAAACGCAAAAAAATTTGATTTACGGCTTGCCTTTGTCGATCGATACTTTGGTTATGTATTATAACAAGGATTTGTTCAATAACGCCGGCATCGCCCAGCCGCCCGCTTATTGGAATGACGAGTTTCAACAGGATGTAAAAAAATTGACCGAGCAGGATACCAAGGGACAGATTGTCCAGTCCGGCGTTTCGCTGGGCGGAACAACAAACGTGGAAAGGCCGGAAGATGTTTTATCCGTTTTGATGATGCAGGACGGGGCGCAAATGATGGACAATACCGGAGCGGTTGTTTTTGACAATATTCCCAACGGGTTTCAAGAACAGAATTCCAGTCCGGGAGCTGACGCTTTGCGTTTTTATACCGATTTTGCCAATCCGGCCAAAGAAGTATATAGTTGGAACAGCACTCTCGATCCGTCTTTGCAGATGTTCACCGAAGGGAAATTGGCCATGACTTTCGGCTACTCTTATGATTTGCCAACCATTCGTTCCGAGGCGCCGAAACTGAATTTCGGCATTGCCAATTTGCCGCAAATCGAAAATAATCCCCAAGTCAACTTTGCCAATTATTGGGTGGAAACGGTTTCGAGTAAAAGCCAGCACGCGAACGAGGCTTGGGATTTTGTTCAATTCGAGACAAGCGCGGAGCAAGCAAAATTATATTTGGGAAAAGCCAAAAAACCGACCGCTTTAAGATCGTTAATCGATTGGCAGTCAAGCGATCCCGACCTCGGTCCGTTCGTTTCGGAAGTTTTAACCGCGAAGAGCTGGTATCATGGCAACGATCCTGACGCGGCCGATAAGATTATGAACGATATGATCGATCAGGTTAATTCTGGACAGGGCAAAATCGAAGACATTCTTCGCTTGAGCGCGATGAAAGTTCAGCAAACGGTGAATGAGAGTAATTACTAATAAAATGGAAAAGAAAATTTTTAAAGCGTTAAATTATTTTGTGGCCATATTATTTGTTGGATTTTTAACCATCCCGTTTTTTGTCGTAAGAGCTGATCCTATTTTGCCGTCAGACGGAGGATGCACTATAGGTGGAACCCATTATGATAATTGCGGAAATTATAAGCTCGATGATTTTGTTCAAATTGGCTTGAATGTCTCCAAGTGGATTTTGGGTATTAGCGGTTCAGCAGCCTTGCTTATATTCATCTATGGCGGAGTAATGTTTCTGATTTCTGCAGGCAATAGCGAACGAGTGAAAAAGGGGCAGCAAATTTTAGTCGGCGCGGTTATCGGCATTGTTATCGTTTTCGCGGCTTATACCATCATCGGGTTTATTATCCATGCCATGGGAGTGCCACAGTCTACACAAAATCAATGGGCCAGTTCAGGATGGTTTAAGTAGAAATTCCAAACTCCTAGATAAATTCAAAATTATAAAATCAAATAACCAAAATGTTTTGAATTTTTAATTTTTGTCATTTGATATTGTTTAGAATTTAGATATTAGAAATTTTATAAAATGGTTTCATTTCAAGCAAATAAAATTTATCTCGATTCGGAAACGATTTCCGAGCAACTGCGCGGCGCGAGACAGGCCAGGGGTCTTAAGCTTGGCGATGTGGCAAAAAAATTAAAAATCAATTATAAATATCTCGAGGCCTTGGAAAAAAATCGGTTTGAGAAATTGCCGGCGGGAGTATACGGTAAAAATTTTTTGCGCGAGTACGCCGTTTTTTTGGGACTGGATGACAGGGAGATGATTAAAATTTTTGAACAAGAAAACGCGCCGGCGAGAAAGCAATTCTTTTCCGTCCAAGTCGTAAAAAATTTGCGTTTTATCGCCATACCGAAAGTTTTTAAAAATTTTTTAATTTTAAGCACGGTGACCGTATGTTTCGTTTATCTCGGTTTGCGGCTCGACAAAATCGTTTCTCCGCCCGCGCTTTCCGTAAACAATCCCGCGGAAAATTTAATTACAAGCGCGAGAAATATTTTGGTGTCCGGATCGACCGAAGCGGAAACTGAAATCGTAATCAACGGCGAGCAAATTTTAAGCGGCAGCGACGGAGCATTTTCAAAAGAAGTCGATTTAAAAAGCGGGATGAATACGATTACCGTCACGGCGATAAAGAAATACGGGAGAGAAAGCACGGTGACGAGGCAGATACTGGTAAAAGCATAAAATTAATTTTGCATTTTAAAATGTCATTTTTAATTTTGATTTTTAAATTTTACATTAAACAATAAATTGAATTCGGAGCATTCAGATCCTGAGGGTTTGGGATTCGAATCATTCGAATTATATTATATGAGCGAAGAAAAAATTAAGACCAAGGTTAAGGAGGAAAAAAACGAAAAATTGGAAGCGGCGATGGCCGCCATGGACCAAATCAAACAAAGATTCGGAGAGGGCGCCATCATGAAATTCGGAGAAGCGAAAAAGACCGATGTCGACGTTGTTCCGACCGGATGCTTGTCTCTTGATTTGGCTTTGGGAATCGGCGGCGTACCACGCGGAAGAATCATCGAAGTTTTCGGACCGGAATCTTCGGGCAAGACCACCTTGGCCCAGCACATTGTCGCCGAGGTGCAGAAGATGGGCGGGATAGCCGCTTTCGTCGATGCCGAACACGCTTTGGATCCGGACTACGCGCAGAAAATCGGCGTGAATGTTAAAGATATGCTTATTTCCCAGCCGGATACCGGCGAACAGGCCTTGGAAATCGTCGAAACTTTGGTGCGTTCGAACGCGGTTGACGTAATCGTAATCGACAGCGTCGCGGCCTTGGTTCCGCAAAAAGAAATCGAGGGCGATATGGGCGATGCCAACATGGGATTGCAGGCGCGATTAATGAGCCAGGCTTTGCGAAAATTGACGGGCATTGTCGCGAAATCGAGAACGATCGTGATCTTTATAAATCAAATCAGATTGAAAATCGGCGTCTTTTTCGGCAACCCGGAAACGACAACCGGCGGCACGGCTTTGAAATTTTATTCTTCGGTGCGTATCGAGATAAGACGCGCGGCGCAAATCAAACAAGGCGACAAAATTATCGGTAACAGGGTGAAAGTGAAAATCGTAAAAAACAAAGTGGCCGCTCCTTTCAGGACTTGCGAATTCGATATTATGTACAACGAAGGTATTTCCATTTCGGGCGATCTTCTCGATACCGGAGTCGAATACGGCGTAGTTTCGAAATCGGGCAATTCTTACAATTATGGAGATATAAAATTAGGAACCGGAAGGGAAAATGCGAAAAGATTTTTAAATGAAGACAAGAAGTTGATGAAGGAAATCAGAAAAAAGGTTTTGCAAAAGGTGGAGCAGGAAGAAGAATAATTCTTATTGTAATTATAAAAACTGCGATTCTTTTTTGAACCGCAGTTTTTTAATTTCAATTCAAAAGGCAAAAATCAAAATGCAGAATTATCATCGCCTTCGGCGGAACTCCGCCTTCAATATGAATAATAAATGGCGGGACAATTCAAAATAAAAATTACGAGCGCAGCAAGCTCCTTACTTTTGCATTTTGAGTTTTGACATTCATAAAGTTGGATAAAATAAAAACCGCCCCGACCCGAGGCAGTTTTTACTATATAAATACTTTTTATGCTCTCTCCACGTATTCTCCCGTATCGGTGTTGACCTTAATCAAATCGCCTTCCTTTATGAACATCGGCACGGAAATCTCCGCTCCCGTTTCCAATGTCGCGATTTTCGTCACGCTGCCGACGGAATTGCCTTTAATGCCCGGAGGAGTACTGACAACTTTTAAATCAATTTTGATGGGCAAATCAAGGGCGACCGGTTTGTCGTCGAAATATAAAATATCGACATCGGTGCCCTCTTTCAAGAATTTAATTTTTCCCCCGATTTGTTCCAGGACCAAGCTAAATTGCTCGTATGTTTCATTGTCCATGAAGTAAGCTTCATTTTCGTCTTTATACATGAAATTGGCTTTCTTTTTCTCAGTTTCCGCCTCTTCGGCTTTGTCGTTTCCTTGAAATGTTTTTTCCAAAATGTTTCCGGAAATCAGATTTCTTAATTTTATTTTAAGCACGGCTCCGCCCCGGCCCATCTTGTGATGATCGGCTTTTATAACAACATACGGTTCTTCGGAAATACGCAAAAGTTTTCCGACCTTAATTTCACTTATAGTTAACATAGCGAGAAAGATTTAAAAAAATTTTTTATTCTGAATCGTCCTTGATTATTCCTTGTTTTTTAAACACGAAAATAACGAATGTTAACGAAATTTAACGAATTAAAATCCGTCTCCAATTTTATTTAAAACATTGTTTAAAAATCGAAGTTCACATTAGCTTTCGTTTTTATTCGTGTGCTATTTGTTTCTTTCGTGTATGGTAACCGTAGGTTACCTAGTGAATGGCAATAAAGCCATGACGCGAGCGCGTTTTATGGCCAAAGCCAATTTGCGTTGATGCCAAGAGCAGACCCCGGTTCTTTTTCTCGGCAGAATTTTCATGTAGGAGCTTATAAAATGGCGTAGATTTTCCGCGTCTTTATAATCAATTTCGTTGATATTGTTCGCGCAAAAATAGCATTGTTTTTCTTTTTTAATTGTGTTATCCATAATTTTAAACACGAAAGATAACGAATATTAACACGAAAATAACGAATTGAAATACAATTTTGGCCATCGTGTCACTAAGAGAGAATGGGCCAGATGCGGTTTAAATTCGTTAAATTTCGTGTGCCATTCATTTTATCCGTGTATTTTATCTTAAAAAGGTATATCCTCCAATTTTATTTCTTCCTCTCCCGCAGCTTCTTCCATCATCGGTTCGGGTGAATTTATGACCGGTTCGTTATCCATGCGCGGCGCGGAAGAAGAGCCGCCCGCTCTATCGAGCATAATCATATTTTCGGCCACGATTTCCGTGCGATATCTTTTAACTCCGTCTTGACCGGTCCAATCGCGAGTTTGCAATCGGCCTTCAATATAAACTTTCGAACCTTTGTGAAGATACTGGCCGCAAATTTCGGCGAGTTTTCTCCAGGCGACGATGTTATGGAATTCGACTTTCTCCTGTCTTTGACCGGATTGATCAGTCCAAATCAAGTTGGTGGCGACCGAGAAAGAAGCTACCGAAGCTCCGTTCGGAGTTTTTTTAATCTCGGGATCCCGGGTTAGATTCCCGATAATCATGGCTTTGTTTAAATTCATATTTTTGAGTATAATCCGAATGATGCGAACTGGAATTCCGAAAACCTCAAACATTTTGTCATCAACCGTTATTTTAAAAAATATTTATTCGGGCGATTCGGCATTCGTAGATTCGGACTATGTTTATTATATTATACTGTCAGTATCGAGGATTTTATCCAATTTATCGTCAAGATCTTTAAGATCAATCTTGTCTTTATCTTTCGCTTTTTCTTTTTCATTTTCATTTTTTTCTTCTTCCGCGTTTTTGGCGGCGATTTTTTCCGCGATTTTTTTCTCTTTTTCTATTTCTTCCGGAGTTTTAATTTTTTTAGCCACTATTTGATGGCGCAAAACTTCATTCGACATGCGCAAAGACCTGTCCACCTTATTTAGACTTTCCCCTATTAGATCAAACTCCACGAGCTGGTAATAGCCGTGGTAAAAACCTTTAATCGCGTAAGCGAGTCTCCTTTTCCCCCAGTCTTGGTTCAAGGTAATTTTTCCGCCGTTATCGGTGATAATTTTGGTTACCTTTTCGGCGATGGGTTTTACTTCGTCCTCGCTGAATTTGTTTGAAACAATATACAGCAATTCATAATGAGGAATTTCTGATGACTTTGTTTTTGACATACAAGATAAACACGAAAGAAACGAATATGGCACGAAGTTAACGAAGAGTTTAAGGCGAAAATTATTAGCGATTTCCATTTCGTTTAATTTCGTGTAATATTTGTTCAATTAGTGTCTTTAAAAAAAAGATATCCCAGGCATTCTCATGAATAACTGGGTTTTCGAGAATACCTTTCCTACGTCCGTAGGATAAATCCCTTTCGGGAATTGGGAAGGCAGTAACTTAAATTATATTAGCACATTAACATAGACATAAAAAAATTGCAAGAGACTAAATTTTGTGCTAATCTTTATAAAATAAACAAGAAGATAAATAAGAACAAGAAGACAAAATTTTTAAAATCTTATTTTTCTTCTTGCTCTTATTTATTTTTATGCGATACTTTTTTATCCTAGGCACAAACCCCACCCTATCCATAGCAGAAATTTTAGCCGTTTTTCCCGGAGAAAATTATGAATTGATTAATAAGGATGTTTTTTTGCTGGACACGGAGGAAATCAACGCGCAAGAAATGATAAAGAAGTTGGGCGGCACGATTAAAATCGGAAAAATTGAAAAGAAAATTGAAAATAAAAAAGAACAAATCGCGGAGGCGGTTTCGGAGCGTGTAAAAGAAGTGGAAGGGAAATTTAATTTTGGAATTTCTTATTATGGCGAAGGAAAGTATGATACTAAGCCGCTCGGCATGGAAGCAAAGAACAAGTTAAAGAGCATGAACATAAATTCAAGATTTGTGACGAGTCGGGAAAAAACTTTGTCGAGTGTTGTTGTCAAACAAAATAAATTGACGAAACCCGGGGAAGGGTCCGAGTTTGTTTTGATAAAATCCCCCCTAAAAATCCCTCTTAATTCCCCTTTGGCAAAGGGGGCAATAGGTGAAGGGGGCGGGAAGGAATTTTTATTCGGCAGAACCTTGGCCGTCCAGCCGTTTAAGGAATTGTCATTTCGTGATTACGGCCGGCCGGCACGGGATGACTTTTCCGGCATGCTTCCGCCCAAACTGGCGCAGATTATGATAAATTTGGCAACAGCAGGAACGGGGCATGCCCCGTTCCTGCTGGATCCGTTTTGCGGTTCGGGAACGATTTTAAGCGAGGCCATGCTTATGGGTTACAAAAACTTAATCGGAAGCGATCTTTCGGGAAAAGCGGTCGAGGATACGAAAAAAAATCTTGAATGGATAAAGACCAATTACCAATTACCAATTACCAATGATCGGTTATACAATGTAAGTGCGACGGAAATTTCTAAGGTTGTAAAGCCGAATTCAATCGATGCGATTGCGACCGAGCCGTTTCTCGGACCGCAGAGAGGCAAGATTGATTTCATAAAAATAAAACAAGAATTGGAAAAATTGTATTCGGACAGTTTGCGCGAGTTTTATAAAATTTTAAAACCGAAAGGAAGAGTGGTAATGATTTTTCCATTTTTTACAGCTCCTCTTGTTAATTCTCCTCTTAAGGGAGGCATCGGCACCAAGCAATATGTAACAAATTTGGATCCGAATTTGAACGGTTTTAAAATTGTTAATCCGATTCCGGAAGATTTAAGAAAAAATAAAATTTTAAAATTGACCGAGAGAGGAACGATTATTTACGGTCGCGAAGGCCAGAAGGTTTGGAGAGAGATTGTGGTTTTGAAAAAATAACGCTCCGCTTGGCCACTCCGTGGAGGGTCCTTTTTTAGAAAAAGCGACGCAAAAAGCGCTCGCTAGTGAAAAATTTTGGATTGTTCGCTATGAAACCTAGCAAAATTCCAAACTCGCTCGCAAACTCGCTCAAACAATGGAATTTTGCACTGTTTCTACGCTAATAATTATTCCAAAATTTTTCAATGCTCGCAGTTTATTAAAAAACAAAAAACCGTTTTTATAACGGCTTTTTATTTTAAAAAATCAGGGTTTATTTTATTGAGTTTGCGTTTGCGATGTTGTTGGAGAATTTGATAAAAGTTTCGTGAAGACGAAGTTTACAAGGGCATAAGATGAAAATATAATTACCAATCCGATCGCCGCCCAGATTAAAATATTTCTGCCCTTGACCACGGCGTCGGAATTTCCGGCCGCGAACATCCATGTGAATCCGCCGTAGATGAACATGATAAGCGCGAGCGAGCCGACGATTCCCAAAGCGCCTTGGATAATGTTTTTAATGAGGAGCTGAGGGGCTTGCGGGTTCCCGTTAAAGCCAAGAGGGTCGGTAAGGGTTACGCCGCCACTACTCCCACTAGAGCCCTGGCCCGTAGCCTCAGTTGCAAAAATTGGCTTTGAACTTAAAAATAGAAAAAAAATGACTAGTAAAATTAAAAATTTTTTCATAAGTTTGAATTTATTTTCTTATTTTAAGTATATAATTTTTTTAAAATTTAAGCAATTTAAAAGGGGAGTAGCGCGAACGCTCTCCCCTGTTTATTTCCTCCTTCGGGCCTATAGCCCTGAAATATCGAAGTCTTCCGCCGCTCCGCCGGTGTTTATCACCTTAAAGATTGCGGGACTGACATCGGGCAGGCCGATGTTTTTGTCTCCGATGTCAACCGGGGCATGGTTCCTATAATAAACCCTGTAACGTCCATTATGGACAGAGTTTATGTCGTAGGTTACTCCTGTCGGTGCGAAGAACCACCGGCTGGCTTCCCCCGGCGAGAGATGAACGGAAAGCTTCTCTCCCACCTTGAGATTAGTCATGGCAGGAAGGGCTTCGGTGTTTTCCTTATCCGCATCCGCGATGCAGATGTTGGTTATTGTTTTTACGCTTGCCCTTTCCGCCCCCCCTTTCTTCACCCAGGCCGGCTGCTCGACGACGGGTTTTGCCCTGTCGTGGTTATAAACGGTTTTGTGGATTGCTCTAACCAGTAACAACAACACGACGACCACAAATACGGTCGCGGTTGTGTTGTAGAAGACATTCAAGTGGCCAGTGCCCCTCGTCCAGTCGATGAGGACAAGGATGACAACAAGCAATATCGCGATGTAATACAAGGGGCTTTTCGCGACATTGTATCCGGTAATCATGTTGAGAGCCCAGGTAAAGGCGACGACGCCAATTAAGGCTGTGATAATTACTATTAGGGTTTTGGCCGCGCCATTTTGCGGCACGCCATCCGCCCATTTGAAGGCTTTTTTCAGCCATCCTCCCCATTTTGTTAGTCTCTCCCTCCACACCATTCCTTCTTCATTTCCCGGTTCGGCGCCGGGTTCAAGCGGCAGTTCATCCTGAGCCTCCTGATTCTGTTTGTTCAAAAAAAATACTATTAATCCTGTTATTGCAGCCAACACTATCACAACGATTATCCATGCCCACATAGAACCCTCCTCAATTAGGTTCGTTTTTTATTTTTTCAAAGATCCGACTAAGCCGGACCCGTTTTTCTTTATGAAATCTAGGCACGACTTAACATTATAAAGTAGCATAAAAATAAAAATCCGTCAAGTATGGCGGATTTTTAAGCGTCATTCTGGAGCGGAATGAAGAGTAGCGATAAAATCTCATGAAGATAAAGGAAAACGGGATCCTATCCCCCGGGTCGAGCCCGGGGTCAAGGATGACACTGACTATGATGTTTTTTTACTTCACGATTATCTTATCAATTATTCCGTATTTCTTCGCTTCATCCGGATTCATAAAATAGTCGCGGTCGGTATCTTTCTCGATGGTGGTAATTTTTTGGCCCGTATGGCTCGCTAAAATTTTGTTCAGACGGTCTTTCGTTTTTAAAATATGCTCGGCCATGATTTTTATATCCGTGGCCTGGCCTTCGGCGCCGCCCATGACTTGATGAATCATGATTTCGCTATTCGGCAGAGCGAATCTTTTTCCTTTTGCGCCGGCGGCGAGCAGCACCGCGCCCATGCTCGCGGCCATGCCCACGCAAATCGTGGAAACATCCGATTTGATGTATTGCATGGTGTCGTAAATCGCCAAACCGGCCGTAACCGATCCGCCCGGAGTGTTAATATAAAATTTTATGTCTTTGTTTTTATTTTCGGCATCCAAAAAAAGAAGCTGGGCGATAACGATATTGGCGACATGATCATTAATGGCCTCGCCCAAAAAAATGATCCGGTCTTTTAAAAGGCGAGAATAAATATCATAAGCGCGTTCACCGTATGTCGATTTTTCTATAACCGTAGGTATTAAAGGCATATAAGATAAATTTAAACTTAAGTTTTAATAATTCTTAATATAGCATGTTATTTTAATTTTTTCAATAGTTTATGCTAGAATTTCTAATTTTTAATTTTCAATTTTTAAACAATTTTTAATGGATTTAATTTTTAAATTTTTGGTTGGAAATTAAAAATTGGAAATTGTTTGAAAATTAGAAATTAAAAAATTAGTATGTATTTTATTATTTTTTTAGAGAAGAATGCATTATTTTATTTTCCATTTCCCATTTGTCTTTTCTATTTTCGCTTCGATTGTGAAGCCGGCCGCTTTGGCATGCCCGCCGCCACCGAGTTCGCATGCGAGGAGAGAAATGTCGGCTTTGGGATCGGACGAACGGATGCTGCCCTTTATTTTTCCGTCCGGTTTTTCAAAAAGAATCAAAACCGCTTTAACACCGCGGAGATTGCCGAGGAAATTGGATATGCCCTCAAGATCGTCTTCGCTTGCGCCTTCCGTGTCTTCAAGAGTAAGAACGGTAAAAGCGAGATTGTATTTTTTATTCATTTCCAGATTGTTCATGGCACGGCCCAGAACTTTTAATCCGGCCAAGCTTCTGTTCGTCCAAATTCTTTCCAAAATTTTTGGAAAACTTGCGCCGTAGCTTAACATCTCGGATGAAATTTGGATTGTTTTGTCCGTTGTTGAAGGGTAAAGAAAATTTCCCGTGTCGACCGAAATACCGGTTAAAATGCAGTTCGCGATTTTTTTATTGAATTTGATTCTATTTTCTTTAAAAAAATCGTAAATCAATTCAGTTGTCGAAGCGGCCTCGGGATTTTTAATTTCCAAATCGGCAAAGTCGTCGATTTTCGGATGATGATCGATATTGATTACAAGCTGCGATGTATTTCTGTTTTTAATTTCTTCGATAAGCCTTGTCCTTCTTAAATCTCCGCAATCGAGAGCTATGATTAAATCGAAATCGGCAAATTTGAATTTGCTTTTGTCCGAGCTGATTTTTTCAATATGGGGGAGATAATAAAAATTTAAAGAAGGAGCATCGGCGCAATAAGCAAAATAGTTTTTTTTGCTGCCACGCTCGTTTAAGTTTTCTAAGAGTTCTATCATGGCGCACATCGAACCCAAAGCGTCGCCGTCCGGCCGCTCATGGCAAACCAGGAGAACGTTTTTTGATTCTTTGATTTTTGCGTATATTTTATTGTAAGTGAATGTATTGAGCATTTTTAAGGTAGAGACGTGGCATGCCACGTCTCTATATTTGGAATTATGTATTCTACCAAATAAAAAAGAGCTTGGCAAGCTCTTAGGGGCGGGTGGTTTTTGAATTGAATATTTCTCTTATTTCGAAGGCGCAGTCCTTTCCTCTTTTAAAATAAAACTTCCCTCCTTCTCCACTACCACGGACAGTAATATACCTGTTTTCGTTAACAACGAAGCTTTCGCTGTTTTTTCATTCATTGGAAGAAGGTGATTCTCAAAGGCAGTTGACAGCTTTGAATCTATCTCTTCGAACAGTTCAGATGGCTCTACTGTAATTTTGAGAATCAATTTTTCCGCTTTTAATTTTAAGGATTCAACAATTCGAGGATCTGAAAAAATATCGCAATGTTCCCTTTTGATAAAAACAAGAATAATATCTCTTGATTCGCTTATAAGGTCAAGAATGGATTCAATAACGTTATTCTTTTTTTTCTTCACCCGGTTTTTCCTCCTGGTTATCTTCTGAATGTATTTGTTTAAAAATTTCTTCGATTTCCGCCGCTTTTTTTTCGGTTGTGTCGAGCACCCAGTTGAATTTCGGAATTTGCCTCAAGCGAGTTTCTTTTTTTATAATATCGGAAAACATTTTCGAATGCGCTCGCAGTTTTTTTAAAATCGTTCCCGCATGATTGTCGGGCAAAACCGAAACCGCAATTTTGGCGTAACGCAAATCTGTCGATGTCTTTACATATATGATCGTAACCAATCCGTTTTCCAAAGGAATTTCCCGAGAAATCGAATTTGCCAGCTTTTCCTTTAAGAGTTCATTGACTTGTTCAATGCGCCTGGGCATACATGGGTTAGATTTTTTTGATAATCTTTTCTTCTTTATAGAAATCCAAAACATCGCCGACTTGAATTACGGGATCGCCCTCGTATTGCATGCCGAATTCCTGATTTGTTTCCACAATATTCACGTTTTGTTTTCCGGACTGCAGGCGGACCAATTTGCCTTGAGCCACCAATTCTTTATTGCGAAAGATCTCGATCAGACTGTCGGCTTCGATTTTTCCTTCGAGAACTTTTCCGCCGACGATCTGGCTTTTTGTTTCCGTTCTGAAAATGGCTAGCGCTTTCGCTTTACCCAAATCGACTCTTTTTATTTCCGGCACGACCAATTCTTGCATCTCCGCTTTTACGTCATTGATCAAATCGTAAATGATTCGGTAATTTTTTATAACAACATTTTTTTCGCGCGCCAATTCCTCGATTTGCGGAGACAGCTTTATGTTAAAACCTAAAATTTTCGCGTCCGTCGCTTCCGCGCGCGCAATATCGCCTTCGGTTATATTGCCTAAACCTTTGTGAATAATTTTTATCCCCACCTCCCGAGTGCCGATTTTCATAAGCGACTCTTCAATCGCTTCCACCGAGCCCAAAACATCGCCCTTTAAAATGATGTTTATTTTCTTCCCACCCTCTTCTTCTTTCGTTTCCGGAATAAATGACGGCAGCCTGTGTTCGACGCCGATCTTTTTTAGCTTGACCTTTTCACCTTCCCCGACTTCAAGCACGTCGCCGACTTGTGGCGCCAATTTCAACCCTAAAATTTTAACCGGAGTTGATGGTGCCGCTTCGGGAACGTTTTCTCCGCGATAATTTTTAAGCGCGCGCACTTTGCCGTAAATTTGGCCGTTAAATACAAGCTGATCACCGATTTTTAATGTTCCGTTCTGGACTAAAATTGTCGCGACCGGTCCTTCGCCCTTGTTAACGTGCGACTCGATAACCGTACCCGCGGCTCGAGCCTCGGGATTTGCTTTCAAACTTTCCGCTTCGAGATCGGCGGTCAAAAGAACCATGTCCAACAACTCTTCTATGCCCTTTCCTTCCTTCGCGGAAATGGGCGCGGTGATGGTTTTCCCGCCCCAATCTTCGGGGATGATATTCAATTGCGACGAAAGCTCTTGTTTTGTTTTATCAAGATTGGCTTCCGGTTTGTCGATTTTGTTTATGGCAACAATAAAAGGAATACCCGCCGCTTTTATAATACTGAAAGCTTCGACGGTTTGCGGTTTGACGCCGTCGTCGGCGGCAACGACCAAAATGGCGATATCGGCGACTTTCGCGCCGCGGCTGCGCATAGCCGTAAAAGCTTCATGGCCGGGAGTGTCGATAAAAGTGATTCTTCGGTCTTTGCGGCGCACTTGGTAAGCGCCGATATGCTGGGTGATGCCTCCCGCCTCTCCGGCAACCACATCCGTATGACGTATGGCATCAAGCAATTTTGTTTTGCCATGGTCGACATGGCCCATAACCACGATAACCGGCGGGCGTGCGACCAAATTCTCCTTCTTTTCTCGCTCAAGCACGGTTTTTAATTTGTCCTTTTCTTCTTCCAGCCGTTCTTCGGCTTGTTCAAGGGGTTTGACTTCGATTCCTAAATCGGAGCCTATAATGGAAGCGGTTTCAAAATCGATCCGTTCGTTTAAAGAAGCGAAAATTCCGTTTTTCATCAATTCGGCCAAAATTTTGCTTACAGTAATGCCCGTAGCTTCGGCAAACTCGCGCACGGTAATAAGATTGGGAAGTTGAATTTCCCGCTTTTCTTTTTCCTCTCTTCTCATTTCACCCTCTTTTTTTTCTTCGCGTTTTTTCAGTTCCAGCCTGCGTATCAGAAGAGGCCATTCTTTAATTATGCGCTGGGCCGTTTTGTCGTCGACTTTAATCGCTTTTTGACCGATATCAAAACCGAGCTGCGGCAAAATATCGTGCAGTTCTTGAGGAGTTATTCTTAAAATTCTGGCCAATTCAGTGATATTCATCCCGTTAGAAGCAGATCGCAATCAAAATGATTGATATCCGCATAATTATTTTAAATTCGTGTTTTTCATGTTTATTGCTGCTGAAGCGCCATAGTCTTTAACAGGGATTCATGAATCAAATTTAAAACGGAACTTAAGGTTCCGAAAATTAGTTCAAGTTTACAATTTTTTTAAGAAAAAGTCAAATTTAAACGCTGCGCTAGGCCTTACTTTTTGTAATCAAAAAGTAAGCCAACCCGTCCGCAATGCTTCGCATAGCGATGCGGGCAGGGAAGTTTCGGGGGCTCCAATTCGCTATCACATTGATTTATCTTAAAGTTATTTCGCCTTGTCGCTTCCGCCTCGGCGAGCTTAAGGCGAGACGGGCAATTCCGCCTCCAAACCCCGTGGTTTGTTGAAAACGAGTCGCGTCTATATATTTCATGTTTCCGTATGCTATAATAAAATTATGATACAAAGCGAAAATGAACGCATAATAACCGGAAATGAAGCTCAAGGCGACAGGGCACTGGATTTAAGCTTGCGTCCGAAGAAGCTTAACGAATATGTCGGCCAGGAAAAAATAAAAGAAAATCTGGCCATTTTTCTCAAAGCGGCGCAGAAGCGGGGCGAACCGATAGAGCACGTTTTGCTTTATGGCGCGCCCGGTTTGGGAAAAACGACTTTGGCGCACGTGATCGCCAACGAACTCGGCGCGAATATCCGCGTCACTTCGGGACCGGCGATTGAAAAAGGCGGTGATTTGGCCGCCATTCTCACGAATTTGGGCGAAGGCGATATTTTGTTTATCGATGAAATTCATCGCCTGAACACAACAGTCGAAGAAATTCTTTATCCGGCCATGGAAGATTACGCTTTGGACATAATTATAGGCAAAGGGCCGTCGGCGAGAACCTTGCGCATCGATTTGCCGCGCTTTACGATTATCGGCGCGACGACGAAAGCGAGTCTTTTATCCGCGCCGCTTCGCGACCGTTTCGGTATCACTTATCATTTGAATTTTTATGAGCATGACGATATCGGAAAAATTATTGACAGAAGCGCGGATATTTTAAATATAAACTTGGAAAATGAAGCCGCTTCGGAAATCGCCAACCGTTCAAGGCGCACGCCCCGAGTCGCGAACCGGCTTTTAAAACGCGTCCGCGATTATTGCGATGTCAAAGGAAACGGCGAAGTCAACCGCGAACTTTGCCACTCCGCTTTTACTTTGATGGAAATTGACGAACTCGGGCTCGATTGGGTGGATTGCAAAATTTTGGAAACAATAATCGATAAATTCAACGGCGGTCCGGTCGGTTTAAATACGATCGCGGCGGCCACCGGCGAAGACGTTTCCACGATCGAAGAAATTTACGAACCTTATTTAATGCAGCTCGGCTTTCTCGATCGCGGTCCGCGCGGTAGAACGGTAACGGACGCGGCGTACAGACATCTGGGGAGAAGAAAAGGACAAGATAGCACGGTATAAAATTTAATTTTAGATAGATTTAAAATTTCTAAATTCTAATATCTAATTTCTAAATAAATTCAAAATAATAAAATTCAAAATTTTGATCATTATGAATTTAAAATTTTGAAAAATATTTACGATTTAGACATTGGAAATTAGATATTTAAAATTATGACTTTTTCACTTTCGCTTTTTCTCTACGTTTATTTGGTCTTTTTGTTTCTTTGGTTTATTTTCAGTCTTATCGGCGTTTTTCATATCGTTAAATTCAGCCAGTTTACTTTTATGAGCGTTTTTTCTCTCGGCGCTTATGTTATTTTAAGTCTGGTTATTTTGGGAGTTTCTTTTATGTACATAAGACAGATCGATTGGACCACGCAGATAAATTTATTTTCCAATTTTAACAGTTTGAATGCCGGATTTTAAATGGTTAATCGGTTGTTTTGTTAATATTGATTAACTTTTAAAATTTTAAAATCATGCAATGGATTAACCGGTTAACCAATCAACTATTTAACTATTTAACAAAAAACATATGATTTCATACGATTTGCCGGGCCAATTGCCCAACGAAGAAATTCTCAAATTGGCGCACAGAAGTTTTTTTATATTTTTTAAAGAAATATTGTTTATTGTTCTTCTCGCCGTTTTACCGGCGGTATTTTTATACTTGGTTGTTATAAATTTTCCAAACTTGTTTGCGGATCAAGTTTATCTGGCCTTGCTTATTTTGGGAGCGAGCGCTTATTTTCTTTTCATTCTTCTTTTTTTCTTTTTTTCCTTTATCGATTATTATCTTAATATATTCGTGGTTACCAACGAACGAATTTTGGACATTCAGCAAAACGGATTTTTCGCCCGCACCATCGCCGAACAAAGAATGGAGAATGTCCAGGATATAACAAGCGAAGTGGACGGCCCTTTCGCGACCATTTTCGGATTCGGCAATTTGAATATTCAGACCGCGGGAGAAAAAGACAATTTCTTTGTAAAAAACATAACTCGGCCGAATGAATTAAGAGAAATGATAATTAAACTGGTTGAACAGAAAAGACCGGGAGAGCCCAGTGCGTAACGCATATCTTAACACATAACAATGGTTAGAAGAAAAGATGGATGAATATGCCCATTTGATTTATAAAGTAACAAAAGTTTTTCCAAAAGAAGAAACATAGTGAAATATGCGACTTAAAGATTTTGATTATAACCTGCCAAAAAATTTGATCGCTCAAAAACCAATCAGTCCGCGAGATCGTTCGCGGCTTTTGATTTTGCGCAGAACTCGGATCCGCGCGGACTTAAAAATCGGATCCGCGCGGACTGAAATTGAACACAAACATTTTTATGATATTGTTGATTATTTTAACAAGGGCGATGTTTTAGTTTTAAACAATACGAAAGTTTTTCCGGCAAGATTGATCGGGAAGAAAAAGGAAACCGGCGGCAAAATCGAAGTGTTTTTATTGAAAACCTCACCCCAAACCCCTCTCTTAATTAGGAGAGGGGAGAAAGGGGAGAGGTGGCGATGTTTAATCGGTGGTCATGGAAGAAAAGAAAAAATGGAAATTGAATTTGAAGGCGTAAATACGCGCCGCGGCGCGTCTTTACGAGCGAAAATTTTAAAAGACAATAAGGACGGGACTTGGCTCGTTGAATTTAACAAAGGCGGTAAAAGATTTATGGACGTTGCCGAAAAAATCGGCCAAGTCCCGTTGCCGCCGTATATAAAACGCGGCAGAGGCATGATTAATAACGTTCCTGCGGATAAAAAAAATTATCAAACCGTTTACGCGGAAAAAATCGGATCGGTCGCCGCTCCGACCGCCGGTTTTCATTTTACGCCGAAATTAATCAAGGAAATAAAAAAGAAAGGCGTGGAGATCGTTTATATCACTTTGCATGTCGGTCTGGGAACGTTCGCTCCGGTTAAAACGGAGAAAGTCGAAGAACATAAAATGCACGCGGAATGGTTTGAAATAAAAAAAGAAACGCTTGAAAAAATTCTCGAAGCGAAAAAAGAAAAAAAGAAAATTTTTGCCGTCGGCACGACAAGTGTGAGAACCTTGGAAACGGTATTCTCGTCTCACATATCTCATATAGGGCATCGAAAAAAGATACGAAATAAGCAGTACGTGATACGAGACTTTTCCGGTTGGACGGATATTTTTATTTACCCGGGCTACAAATTTAAAGCCGTCGATAATGTGATTACCAATTTTCATTTGCCAAAATCGACCCTTCTGATGCTTGTCGGCGCTTTTGCCGGAAGAAGTAAAATCAAGCGCGCGTACGTCGAAGCGATTCGAAGAAAATACCGTTTTTTCAGTTACGGCGACGCCATGCTGATTATTTGAAACATTTTTGCGCGTTTATTTTACTCGGAACCTCAAAATCTGTTATAATAAAAACAGATTTTTATTTTTTATGTGGAAAAACCAATTTAATTTTAATGCGAAAATTGGTAATTTTTGGTATGAGCGTTAAAATACGCAATGAAAATCATTTTATTCGTTTTGTCGCGACCGAGGAACGGGTTAAATGAAACAAAAAATGGAGAAAAAACAAAAACAAGAGATAAGAGAATTGTTGCTGTTACTTCTTTTGATTATTACCATTGTAATCATTTTTACTTCGGTTGTTTCAAAAAACGCGGCAGAATTAATTTTTCTCGGTTTGGGATATGTTTATATTTTTTTCTCGTGGTATTTTGAAAAACGAAAAATAAAATTGAAGAAAAAATGGAAGAATCGCTTTTTGTCTATAATCGTAGGAATCAAAAATTTTTGTTCATACGCCGAGCGGGCGATAAACCAAAAAATCAAAAAAACAATAAGACAAAATTATTATTTTGTTGAACTATTTTTACGACAACGGAAAAAATTTTTTTCCCATGTTTTTTCTCATCTTCAACAACGCGTCCGGGCCAACCCGCAAAAGAAAGATAAAAGCGTTTTTACTTTAACTAAAGCCCGTTTTGTCAAAGGGGGTTGGGGGAGGTTGAAAATTAAAAAATCTCCCCCCACTCTCCTTTTCGGTAAGTTTAAGATGAAACGGGTTCTTGTCAAGACAAGCAAACGGGAAGGCGAACTCGCCTTCAACCTCCCTCTCGACTATACAATCACCGTTCGTCCCAAAGAACTGAAAAACGACATAAACAAATTCGTCAAAAACGGACTCCTCAAATTTTTAAAACGATACTCCTACCAAATCACGGC
>JAJYLD010000008.1 GCA_021788015.1 bacterium
ACGCAATGGCCCTGTCTAAAATATTCCATATACCACCATTATACCCAAATTCACGAACAAAAGGACAGCGGGTGCTCTTCATCCCGCGGGCTTACGCCCGGGGATTTTCGAAGGTTTATTAAAAATTTGAGCATTATTTAAAAATTACAAAATTAAAAATTCAAAAATTTTTATCCTCTAACGTCACATTTCTTTGCATACTTCTTCGCTATTTCCAGCATCTCTTTCATTTCTTTTTCCGAAAATCTGGCCTTATTTTGAAAATTTTTATTTACCAAATCCGTATCACTTTTAAAGAATTGCAAATACCATTTGTCCGCGCCCGCGATCAGCTTTCCCATCTCTTCGATGTCTTCTTTTTTATGCAAACTTGGTACAAGTGTCGTTCTGAATTCATACGAAACGCCGCTCTCTTTTATTATTTTAATGCTTTTTTGTATATTTTCCAAATTTACCCCGTTAAATAGCTTTGCTCCGGCTTCGCCGGATTTAACGGGACGAACCTTAACTCCGATCACTTCTTCATATTTATCCAGGGGCGCTTTGATATCCATGGCCAAATAATCGATTAATTTTTCTTCGAGAACTTTTTCAAGCATCTCGGGATTGGTCCCGTTCGAGTCCAGTTTTATTTTAAAACCCGCGTCTTTTATTTTTTTGATGAAGTCGGGCAAATCTTTATGCAAAGTCGGCTCGCCTCCGGTAATAACCACGCCGCTCAATTTTCCTTTGCGCGATTTCAAAAAAGCAAAGAGATCATCCTCTTTGATTCGGGAATGATCTCTTTGATATTTCAACTTGCCTTCCTTTTCGGGCCAGACAAGCATAGGGTTATAACAAAATTGACAACGAAAATTGCATCCTTGCGTGAAAACGATGGCGGCCAATTCACCGGGGAAATCGATTAATGTCAATTTTTCTAAGCCGCCTATAATCATACACTAATTTAACGAATACTTACGAATGAAACGAATTAAAATTTCTTGTTTTGATTTTTTAAAATCATTTGTTTTTATTCGTGTTATATTCGTTGTCTTCGTGTTTCTATCCCTCGGATAACTGTTTATCGTAAGTCTTGCGGTCGACAAATTCGCTTTGTTTGCCCTTGTTCCAATTTTTAACCGGAGTAATCCAGCCCACGACTCGGCTGTAGACCGTGCATTCTTGTCTTTGTATTTGTTTTGGTGCCATATGATTTTTTTATTATTCAAGTTTATTTTATTTTTCTTGAATAATTCGATTTAAAAATTTTTTACTTTTTAAAATCAATTTAATTTCCAATTTCTAATTTTTAATTTCTAAACAATAACAATTTTTAAATTTTCAAAACTTTAAAATTTAATCATTAAAAATTGTTTAAAAATTTAAAATTGAAAATTATTCCCTCGCACGTTAACATTCCACACAGCCTTTTACATCTTCTAAACCGTCGTCAATTACCATAACTCCTTCTTTGTATCCCATCTCTTCATCGCATTTCGGGCAATATTTATGCTCGCCCGACAAATAGCCGTGCTTGGGACAGATCGAAAAGGTGGGGCTGATTGTATAATAGGGCAATTTGTAATTTTCCGCGATTTTTTTCACCAGTCTTTTGCAATTTTCCGGATCATCGATTCTTTCGCCCAAGAAACCGTGCAAAACCGTGCCGCCGGTATATTTCGTTTGCAATTCGTCTTGCAAATCCAAAGCTTCAAAAATATCGTTCGTAAAACCGACGGGGAGGTGGGTCGAATTGGTGTAATACGGATCCGCTCCGCGTCTTACCGCTTCTTCGTTGCCGACGATTATGTCCGGATACAATTCTTTGTCTTTCTTGGCGAAACGATAACCGGCGCCTTCGGCCGGAGAAGCTTCGAGATTGTATAAGTTGTTGGTTTCATTTTGATAATCCATCAATTTGTTGCGCATAAAATCCAAAATTTCCAAAGCGAATTCTTTGCCTTCTTTCGCGGCTATGTTCGTGCCCAGCAAATTGACAACGGCTTCGTTCATGCCGTTGATCCCGATGGTGTTAAAATGGTTTTGCCAATAAGTTCCGAATCGCTTATGAATGTCATCTAGATAAAATTTTGAATAAGGATAAAGGCCGTCTACCGTAAATCTTTCGATTATTTTCCGTTTTATTTCCAAACTTTCTTTGGCCATATCCATGAGTTTTCCCAATTTCTTTTTAAATTCGTTTTTGTCTTTGGAGAGATGACCGATTCTCGCCAAGTTAATCGTAACAACGCCCAAGCTGCCGGTCAAAGGGTTGGCGCCGAACAAACCGCCGCCGCGTTTTCTCAGCTCCCTGTTGTCGAGTCGCAAACGGCAGCACATACTGCGGGCGTCGTCGCGTTTCATGTCCGAATTGATGAAATTGGAGAAATAAGGAATGCCGTATTTTGCCGTCATCTCCCAGACCGGTTTCAATACAGGATTGTCCCAGTCGAAATTTTTATCGATATTGTAAGTCGGAATCGGAAAAGCGAACACGCGCCCGGTGGCGTCTCCTTCAAGCATGACTTCGGCAAAGGCTTTGTTGAACATGTCTATTTCCTGTTGAAATTCTTTATATTTCTCCGGCATATATTTGCCGCCGATGATGACATGCTCTTCTCCGGTTTGTTCGGAAGGAATGACGTCCAAAGTGACATTGATGAACGGAGTCTGAAAGCCGACGCGAGTGGGAACGTTTACGTTAAACAAAAATTCCTGCAAGCATTGTTTCACTTCTCTGAAAGTCAAATCGTCATAACGAATAAAAGGCGCCAAATAAGTATCGAAATTGGCGAATGCTTGCGCTCCGGCCGCTTCGCCCTGCAATGTGTAAAGGAAATTGACGATTTGCCCGAGAGTGCTTCGAAAATGTTTCGGCGGTTTGGATTGCACTTTTTCGCTGACGCCGGCGAATCCTCGTAGCAACAGATCTTTTAAATCCCAGCCGCAACAATAAGGAGCGAGCATGCCGAGGTCATGGATATGAAAATCGCCGTTGATATGCGCGTCCCGGATTTCCTGGGGGTAAAGTTTATTCAGCCAGTAGCGGGCGGACACGGAAGAGGCTATATAATTATTCAAACCTTGCACGGAAAAACTCATGTTCGAGTTTTCCTTGAGACGCCAATCCGCTTGGCCCAAATAATCCCGCATTAATTTTTCCTCGTCGATTTTCCGATTCAATTCGCGAAGCTGGCGATGTTGCTCGCGGTAAATGATATAGGCCTTAGCCGCTTTGGCCTGTTTGTTATTGATCAAAATATCTTCGACAATGTCCTGAATTTCTTCAACCGCCGGTATTGATCGCGAATGAAATTTTTCATTAAGCCTCTTCAGGGTTTGGGAAGCCAAATCCATGGCGAGTTTTTCATCCCTGGTGCCGACGGCTTCCAAGGCTTTAAAAATGGCTTTGGAGATTTTTTCTTCGTTGAAATCGACGATTTCTCCGGAGCGCTTGATAATTTTCGTGATTGAGTTCTGCATGGGGAACAAAATAATTTATAATTTCTAATTTTTAATTTTTAAACAATTTTTAATGATTCAATTTTAAAACTTTTTCATTGAAAATTGGAAATTGTTTGAAAATTGCAAACTGAAAATTGAAAATCTTTTATTTTTATTTGCTTTTTTTATAACCCGTCTTTTTCTCTTTCATCAACTTGTTCAGTTCTCTTCGAAACGTATGGACGTCTTTGAAGGATTCGTAGACGCTCGCAAACCGGATATAGGCGACTTGATCGATTTTTTTGAGGTGCTTCATGACAAGCTGGCCGATTTGATTCGAGGTTACTTCGTTTTTGCCGATGATTTGCAAGTCCCGTTCGATCGCGTTTACCAGTTTTTTAAAGTTATCTTCCGTTATCGGCCTCTTTTCAAGCGCCTTGTGCAGCCCTTTTGTCAATTTTTCCCGCGAATAGGTTTCTTTTTTGCCGTCGCGCTTGATTACGGCCAAATCGAGAATTTCGATTTCTTCGTAAGTCGAGAAGCGAAAGCCGCACTTAAGACATTCTCGCCTGCGCCTTATGGCCGAGCCGTCGATAACGACGCGGGAATCGATTACTTTTGTGTCATTATGATGACAAACTGGGCACTTCATCCCGTTAGAAGCAGACCCCGGTAGTACACCTCGTAAACTCGGTGACTACGGGGCGAGACGTAGTTAAAAATAAGTTTTGTGCGATAGAACTTGTTCCGTAGTCAGATCCGATAGGATTTACGGTTTGGGATCGTGATCGTTTGATTTGCATAAATCATTATAAATTTACGAATCCTTAAACTTACTTTATTCTTTCCTGCTAAAGCGACCTCGACTTCTAACGGGATTCATATATTAAACACGAAGTTTAATAATATCACACGAAAGATAACGAATTATATTTCATCTTTATCTGATTTGCGCCAATCCCATTCGTTGCTTTCGTGTACTATTCGTCTTGTTCGTGCTTATTGGCTTCGCCAATAAAAAAAACACCTATCTTTCAACCTTAAAAATCCTTTTCGAAGGGACCATTTAGAATAAGTGTTTAAACCTCCACCGCCTTAAAAGTCTATATCTAGTGCTTCTATTCCGCTCCGTACCACTAGATATTGTATTATATTTTCATTATATCACAGGAAATACATATGTCAATACGGGTCAAGCGCTTATTTTCCCCTTATTTTTCAAGGGTTTTGATTCGAAAGTTAGAACATGTTCGGCGTGATTTACAATCCATTTCAAAAACCGCTGTGGATAAGTGGAAAAGATCAAAAAAGCCACAGTTTTCTATGGCTTTATTTTTTGAGATACGGGCCAAGAACTACTCAATTCTTTTTAACAGGACGATTAATATAATTTATAATCCTTTTTAATCGTGACATTTCTTGTTCTTTGTCAGTTTTTGATTCTTTGGGGTGCAGACTCCCCTGTAAAATGCTTTTTGGTTTGCCTTCTTTGTCTTTTAAACCCATGTGATATTCTGGATTGGGCAATTTACGTGACAATTTTTTTATGGCGTTCATTTTTAATAATTTTTCTGTTTTTCCTCCGAAACTTATATTTTCCTCATCCTGAGTTTCATATAACCCTATTCTTTTCGGCAAAGCGATATTTCTGGATTTAAGGTCGATCAGTAATTGTCGAAAGGCCCGAAAGAATGAATCGTAAAAATAACGCTGGCCTCTTTCCGTACTTCCTAAAATATCTGTCGGAAAGCCTGTTTCGCCCACTTCGTATTCCATGCCTAAAGCGGCCAATTGTTCAAATACTTTTTTAAGAGGATTGAGTTGCTTAAAAGCCTTTTTTCCTTTCAGCGGGTTATGCCAAAATCCAGGATAAAAATCAACAGATACCCTATCAAAATTTTCTTTTAACATTAACTTATAACGAGCGATGAAATCGGAAACTTTCGGCAAACCGACAGTTTTGGCAATTCGATCATTAACATTGCTTACGATAAGGCTGGTTGAAATTTTTAGGTCGGGCTGAGTTCTGCTTAATTCATTTCGTACGATGCCGGTAATTTTAGGAATGTCCTTTATATCTACATATTTAGATAGCAAGGAATGGTTAATTTCATTAAATATTTGGGCGGCCTTAATTTTTACATTTGCTTGTCCCAATGTTTCGCCGACACTACGCACATATTCTTCGTATGCTTTAAAAAATTTTTCCTTATCATTGCGATACAGCTTGGCCGCCCATTCCGGCGGATTGGACAAGACTAATGTCGGCGGCTCTAAACCGGCCTCTTCCATAGCTTTAATCGCTCCGATATACCGGTCCAAAAAATTTTTATCGGTTACTCCCGGTTGAGGAGCAACATCTTTCCAGTCCCAATCAAATCTAATGGAGGATATCCCATGATCCTTCATTTCTTTGTAGAGTTCATATTCATCTTCGACAGAAACCGCATCCGGATACCTTAGATTATGATCTGTTACATATATCTCGACATTCGGCGATTCACCCTTAAATTGCTCATTACTATCCTCGTGTTTCTTGTCTTTCGTATTAATATCAGTTCCCTTTTCTTGTTTGGCTTGATCCTGTTTAGGGTGCGGCTCTTGTAGAGGAAATTGTTCAGCGGGATTTTTCATTTTTCCAAATAAATTTTTTAAGACTTGTTGGCCATGCTCAGCATGTAGCCATACCGCAAGGCATCATAAATCATAAATGACTGAATTATTTACTGACCCTCGTTTTGCATTCATTCGTCGCGGCAGAATCTCCCGAAAGGGATTCTGCCGGTTTTTAATTTTTGTTTTTCTGGATTCCCGCCTTCGCTCGCCTCGCTGACGCTATGGCAAAGCAGGCGGGAATGACAGTTTAAAATGCTTATTTTATTATACCAAATCCAGATAAGTTTTTTCTAAAAACGAAAACTATCTCTCAACCATATACGTTTTTAAAAACGTCTCGATCGCGCTTAATGTCGCATCTTTCAATTTCGGATTACTCTCCGCTACCCATTTGGCAAAATTATAAAGTTCCTGATTATCAACCTTGATCCATTTTTGATTTATGTATAAAAAATAAAATAAAGTGGTCATAGCAATCCGCTTGTTGCCGTTTTGAAAAGGATGATTTTTAATCATGAGATAAAAAAGTATCGCCGCCTTTTTTAGTAGCCCCGGATATAATTGTCTTCCGCCAAATGACTGAAAAGGCGCTTCAATTGATCGTTCAAGAGCGTTCGTGTAGCGCGTGCTGAAATCTGGAATCGGTTCGGACCATTCCATAGTTTCCTGTGCAAGGACATGTGCAACGTATTCGACGGATTTTATGGTCAATTTATATATCAGCATAATCATTCTTTGCCAAGAAGACGGAGGGTTTCTCCATATTCTTTAACGACTTTTTCAACCGCTTTATTTATTTCCTTTTTCTTTTCATCAGTCAAAATTTTTGAATTGCTTTTCTTTAAAATATCACTAACGTCATCCATGGAAATAGCATAATTTCTTCCTATTTTCTCGGCCGGAATTTCTCCTTTTTTTATTTTTTTAAATACGGCTATGCGACTGATTTTTAGCATTTTAGCCAATTCAACTATGGATATATAAACCGTCTTTTTCCCCTTATTTTCCATATTTATTATGTTAACCTTATTTATATAATTAGGTTAACATATGTTAACCATATAGTCAAACACAAAAAAACGAGGCATTTTTTCCTCGTTTTGATTAATAAAAAGTAGTAATTTACATCATCTTTTTCCGAATAAATGCCGGGATGCCGAGTTCGTCGTCTTCCGTATCCGAATTTCCCTTCTTCTGCGCCGGTTCGGCCTGGGCCGCTTTCAAAGAAGACGTTTTGCTTTTCTTCTTTTCCGGGGCTTTCTCTTCCTCGGTTATAAAAGTATTCGGGGTATAACGTTCGGTCGAGATCACTTCCCTTTCTCTGGGCACGCGGCCGTTGCCGAAGCCCGTCGCCACGACCGTGATCTTAATTTCATCTTTCATCTTATCGTTAATCACCGTGCCGAAAATAATTTTCGCGTCTTCGTCGGCCGAAGCGGTAATCACTTTAGCCGCCTCGTTCACTTCGGTCATAGTCAAATTCTGTCCGCCGGTAATCGTAAAGAGAATTCCCTTCGCGCCTTCGATCGACATCTCGAGCAAAGGAGAGTTGATCGCCGCTTTCGCCGCCTCAATCGCCTTGTTTTCGCCCGTCGCTTCTCCGATTCCCATGAGCGCGCTTCCGGCGTTGGCCATAACCGCTTTCACATCGGCGAAATCGACGTTAATCAATCCGGGAATGGTAATCAATTCGGCGATGCCCTGGACGCCTTGTCTTAAAATTTCGTCCACCACCATGAACGCGTCCAACAAGGAAGTCTTCTTGTCAATAACCTGCAAAAGTTTATCATTGGGAATGGTAATAATCGTATCGACTTTGTCGGCGAGCTCCATCAGCCCCCGTTCGGAAAGATTTTTTCTTTGCGCGCCTTCGAAAGCGAACGGTTTCGTAACGACAGCGACGGTCAACGCTCCTATGTCCCGCGCGATCTCGGCGACTATCGGAGCCGCGCCGGTTCCCGTTCCTCCGCCCAAACCGCAAGTGACGAAAACCATGTCCGTATCTTTTAAGGCGTCTCTGATTTCATTTTGCGTTTCTTCGGCCGCCTGTCTTCCGATTTCCGGATTCATGCCCGCGCCCAAGCCGCGGGTGATTGTTTTCCCGATATGCAACTTTTTCGCCGCTTTGTTATAATGCAACGCCTGGACATCCGTATTCAAGGCGATGAATTCGACGCCCTTGACTCCGGCATCGATCATGCGGTTGATGGCCGCTCCTCCGGATCCTCCCACTCCTATTACTTTTATCTTTGCGAAAGACTCGATGGCCGGTTTTACTTCTGCCATATTGGTTAGTTGTTGATTAGTTAAATAGTTAAACAGTTAAATGGTTAACCTCGCTTAACTGATTAACCGTGTAACCATATAACTTATAAATATAATAGCCCAGTCCCAAAAAATTATCAATACCCAACAAAAAACGGGTGTATACAAAATTTATACACCTTAAGGCAAGAGGGACGAAAACCAATTTTTAATTTTTTCAAACGATTTACCCACCATTTCGCCGCCGGACCATTTTACGTTAAAGCCTTTTCTTTTGCGGGTAAGCTGATCCCCCCAAACGACAAGGCCCAAAGCGGTGAGAAAAGACGGATCATTAACTTTATCGATAACCGAACTCAATCCCTTATTCGCGCCGATAGCGGCCGGCAGTCGCAAACTGTCTTTGGCGACGTCGACTACGCCTTCCAGTTTCGATCCTCCGCCGATTAAGAAAACGCCCGCCGGAAGCATGCCCGAACGATCTATCTTTTTAAACTCGGCGTCGATTTTTTCAAAAATTTCTTCGGCGCGCGCCTGGATGATTTCCGAAATATACTTTTGCGAAACCGTGGTCAACTCTCCTCCGAGATCTTCCGCTTCGGCCAGCTCGCTTACGTCCACTTCGTCTTTCTTGTTGAATTGATCGGACTTGGCGCTGCCATATTCGACTTTAATTCTTTCCGCCAAATTGATCGGACATCTTAAGCCGATGGCGACATCGGAAGTGATATGTTCGGAGCCGATCGGCAAAACGGCGGCGTGAAGAATCTCTCCTTCTTCAAAAATAGCCACGCTTGTCGTCGAAGCGCCAATATTGACCAAGGCCGCTCCCAATTCTTTTTGTTTGGCCCCGATTACTGCTTCGCTCGCGGCCAAGGGAGACAAAACCAAATCATCGATATCCAAGCCGGTTCTGTAAATGGCCTTGGTTAAATTTTTAATCTGGCTGGATAAGCCCTGGACAATCAAAGTTTCCACTTCCAGTCTGACGCCGGTCATGCCGATCGGATCTTTGATGTCTTCCTGATTGTCGACCGTAAACCTTACGGGAATGACATGGAGAATCTCATAGTTGGGCGGAACGGACAGCGCGCGCGCGGCTTCGATGGCGCGGGCGACATCGTCTTCGGTAACTTCTCCGTCGCTTTTCGACACGGCGACCACGCCGCGGCTTCGTTCGCATTTGATATGCGGACCGTTGATGCTTACCCAAACGCTCGAGATCGGCACGCCGATCAATCTTTCCGCTTTTTCCAAACATGCCGAAATGGAAGAGGTCGTATCTTCGATACTTGTAACCACTCCTTTATTGATTCCGGAAGAAGGCACTTCAACGGCTCCGATTATCTGGAGTTGTTCGGCGTTGTTGTTCAAGTTTTTTTGACCGACAACAAGTCTTATTGCGCTCGAGCCTATGTCCAGGCCGGCGATTATGTCATCACGCATAAATATGAGATACTAATACACGAATGCATACTAATTATACAAATAATACGAGTTTTTATTATTAGTATTCGTTCGTATCATTCGCATCCATTAGTATATTGGTATCTTTAATTATAACACACCTCAAAAAATGAAACAAATGGGTGTACAAATTATTTGAACAGGTAGGGATAGAATATAATCAGCCCTATAATGGCGGCGACCAGGGAAGAAACCATCACCGCCGCCGCCGTGATATCCTTGATTTCCTTAACATAACTGTTTATTCTCGGTCTTAAAACATCCGAAATCCTTTCCGCGGCGCTATTGATCGTTTCCATTAAAATAACCGAAGACATAGCTAAAATGAGTATGCACCATTCAATCGGGCGGATTTTAACGACAAGGCCGAGTATGATAACGATTGCGGCGGCGAATGTCTGAATTTTCAAATTTTGCTCCTCGTGAAAAATCCTAAACAAGCCGCGAAAAGCGTATACGAAACTTTTAAATAAACGGCGAAACCTGATCATAAAAACTTCTAGAAATTTCTAATTTTAATTTTGACATTAGATATTTCATTGGAAATTAGAAATCATAATTTAGACATTTTTTATTTTTTCACTTTTAATTTATTTAAAAACTTTTCTCCCGCTTTTATCATCTCAAGTCTCTTTTTATCAGTATTGTCGTCATAACCAACCAAATGCAAAAGACCGTGCATCAGTATGAAAGCGAGTTCATATTTCGCGCGATGACCTTCTTTTTTTGCCTGCCTTTCGATCTGGGCGTAATCGATAATGATCTCTCCTAAAAATTTTTCTTCTCCGGAAAAAGTCAAAACGTCGGTGGGTTTGTCTGTCTTTCTATAGGTCTTGTTAAGCTTACGCATGGCCGCGTCCCCCACTATCCCTATCGAAACTTCGTAAGTTGTTTTTTTATATTTCCTCAAAAACTCTTCGGTTACTTTTTTAACAAAATCAAAATCGACCTTGCTCTTCGTGGTATTATTAATTTCTATTTTCATTTTTGGTTAAGAGTAAGGCTTTTTTCAAGGAGATGGAAGAGATTGATGTAATCAAGAGTGTTTTCCGTTCCCGGGAAATAAGTCAGAGTATAAATATTGTTATGCTTCGCATCGGTGAGATAAATAATCAATCCGCCTTCGGTCGCAATCCCTTCCCAGCCGTTGCCCTCGACAACGCTCGATGGGTCCACGGCGGGAACATTGAACTGATTTTCGTACCAATTCGTAATCGATTGCTTTTCGGCATTGGGCTGGACTATGATTTGGAAAAATTGATCATCGCTGTTTGATTTTATCAAAACGGAATCATTTCCTCCAACCGCGTCCAAGCTCCAAGCGGCGGGATAAAAAACGCTGTAATTATAAGTTTTGTTTAAATATGTCTTTATGCCTTTGTTATTTGTAATTTTTCCGTCCCCAGCCGGATTATATAAATTTTCCACTTCCGTCAAATCGTCATAACCGTCTTTATCGCTGTCTTTCGAGTTGGGATTCGTTCCGAGCAAAGCGTCTTCTTTGTCCGTCAACCCCGGTGATCCGTTGGCGTCAGAATCTACTCCCGGCTTGTATCCCGCAATTTGCGCAGGAGTGGATGTGCTTTCGGGAGTTGAAGTTGCCGTGGATGTCGCGACGGAATTCACAAACCAACTCTCGGTTAAAATGTTCCAATTCTCTCCATTTAAATTCATCACGACGGTTCCGGTTTGTTGCAGATCTTTTGTTTTTACCGTTAAGGTAGCGGTATTTCCGTTAATCGCTTCGTTGATTTCGCCGATTTCATCTATAGTCGGACCGGTACTGGTCGAATTTACGGAAATGGCTTGTTCTCGCTTTAAATCAAGATAGGCTTCTTTTGGATCCTGAACGGGTGCCGGCGGTGGAGCTGTCGCGGTGGAAGTGGCGCTTGGGGCGGGATTCGTTTTTTGTTGCACTTGCGCTTGATTGGCCGTTTCATTGACCGCGGTCTGCGGCTTTGTGTTAAATAAATAACGATAAGCCAAGACGGCCAAAACAATAATAAATAAACCGCCTCCGATTACGATAAACAGCCCAATGATTCTTGAGCCGTCCTTTTTTAAAGCGGCGAAACGAAACTGTTCGGGCATGGTAAAAATGGCGATGTTCTTGTCCAATTCCTGGCTTGTAATCGTATTTTCAGGATTTATTTTATCTTCCGATTTTTGATTCGTTTTCTTTTTTAAGCCAAACATAATTTATTTTAAATTCATATTTAAGTTCGATAATTTTCCCGGTCCGTTGGGATTATAACCGTTTTTAACCTCTACCCCGTCCGGATAACCGTCCCCGTCCGTATCCGGGTTTAAAGGATCCGTATGATAAACATTCACTTCTTCTCCGTCGGTTAAACCGTCGCCGTCGGTATCGGGGTTGTTTGGGTCCGTGCCCAAGGCCTTTTCTTCGGCGTCAGTCAGGCCGTCGTGATCGCTATCGATGTTGGCAAGCGTAGACGCAGTCGGGGTCGAGCTCGGCGTTTCATTCGCGATAGTCGCCGATTTTTGGGATTCTTGATTTTCAGGTTCAACCGGAATTTGTGGTTGCTGATTTTGGTTTTGAACGCTGTTATTTCCGCCGCCAGCAATCCGTTCCTTTTTTGCTCCTCCGGCCGCAAATTTGGCATAAACCAAATAGCTCGCGAAAACAATAAAAACAAAAACCAAAATCATGGCTCCAAGAATAAAAAGGCGGCGATCTTTTTGCGGTTTTTTGTCGATTTCCGGCAGACTGGCATTTTTTGGTTGAAAGACCGCCGGCTTATCGGCAATCGTAGCGGCATTAACGGAATTAACTCCCGACCCGGAAGCGGATGTCGCTTTAGGAATTTCAACAGACGACTTTTCCGCCGGTACCGACTGATCCGTTCCGGAAAAAATATCTTCGACTGCTTTAGGACCGGAATTTTGATTTGTGTTTAAATTGTCGAACATATAAGAAATCTGTCATCCTGGAGCGAAGCGATAGGATCTCGCGGCACGAGACGCTATCAGTCGTTCCTTCGTCGCTCCCTCCAGCATGATCTTTTTATTTTAATTCGAAAGCTTGGTAGTGGTCGCGCTCGGATTGCCGTATTGGTCAAAACCGACCATGCCGAAACAATATTGAACGCCACTAACCAAATTGGAAACGGTTGTTGTGCCCGTTTGGCCGTAGGGAACGGCCATCGAACCGCCGAAACCGGTCGCAGAATTACAGGTCGAAGCGGCGACATAATACAGGCGAAAACTGATCGCGTCTCCGTTGCTCATGTCTTGCCAATTGACCGTAGCTACGGTTCCGGACTTGGAAGCATTAGTTATTTGGGGGGCGATCGGTCCGATCGTATCTTTCGGCATGGCCGTCACTTCGTTTGAATATTGACTCTCCGCTCCGGTTTTGTAATGGGCGGTTATGGCGAAATAATAAGTTTTTCCGTTCGTTAAATTATTGATTGTCGCGTTTGTGACTCCAGGCGAGGTGCTTGTTGAATCAGTGTAATGTCCCGAACTTGTCCCATAATAAATATTAAATTTGTCCAAATCGGATAAGTTTATCTTATTCGGATCGACATTCCATTGCAAATTAATCGCCCCCCCGGCCTGAGGAATGCTGAAGGCGAGATAAAGGCCGGAAGCGTCGGGAACGGGCGCGCGGAAGAAATAGTATTCTTTCAAAGCGTTGGTCGAGGATCCGACAATGACCTGATTGCCGGCTCCGCTTTCTATCGCAGGCAAATCCCCGGCCGTACCCGTGCCGCCGGAATCGCGGCAATAATAAATTTCATAATTGAAATTGTTGCATGTATTCGGAGAGGCCGTGCAGTTATTATTTGCGTCCTGCCAAGGGAACCATTGACCGTCCGCTTGCACCGGCGGCCAAGGATCATGGCAAAGAAACACGTAAACCATGGCGCTGGCCGATTTTGATTCGTTCGAACCGATAATATTCGCGGTGGCGTCGATTTTTGTCTGACCGTCGGTTATGTTCGGTTGAGCCGTAACAATGGTTTTATCGGCACTCAAACCGTTAACGGTCGAAGTGGAAACGACGGAAGTGTTTTCGGAAGTCCAATTCCAGTCCCAAGTAAAAGTTCCGACGGAATTCAGCGCCTGGCCGTTGGATCCGAAAGCTTGGGCGTAAAAAACTTTGTCATTATCGGCGATCGTGTCGAAAGTCGGATCATTAGGATTGACATCGTTTTCTTGCGGATCGTTATCCGCGGTCTGGAAAAGATAGGATTGCGGATAAATCGCAACATGATCGAGCGGGCAAACGCCTTGATTGACGTCGTTCGTTCCCATGGTTGTGAATGACCAAATTTTTGAATTGGTGAACGAAACGCCGTTGAAATTATCCGAATCCGAACCGTTCATGCCGATTTTATAAGAGCTTAAAACTCCCGTGGGCGTGCTTGTCCCCGTCGGATTTTGATCTCCTTTAATTATAACATAATAAGTCCTTGACGCATCAAGCATCTCTTGCGGAGCAAAAATCATTTCCGTGGAACTGCCTATGTTTTGCGAACTGACGACGCCGCTTATCGCGCAGTAATTTGTGCCCAAGATGGCGTAAGCGTCTTCGCCGAACAATAATTTATTTATGATCGGTACGCGCGCCAAGAAGTCGATAATATGATCCGCTATTCTTACCGCCAACGGTCCTTTGTATTCTTTTCTGGCGAGAAGATACTGGGTGCCGTCGGGACAAGCGCTTGAACCGTAATCTCCGACAACATAAATATTGTTGGTAAAACTGTTTGCGTCCATTGTTTGGTCGAAAGTGGCGGAAATCAAAGCGTTGCGACAGATGCCGGTCGCGTCCGCTCCCGGATCTTCGGCGATAACGGTCGGTCTGGCTCGGCAGCATGTATCATTGCCGCAACCCAGAGTCGTGCCGCCGCCGCAACTGTAATCGCCGCTACAACCGCAGCAAAGGCCGCGACTACTGCCGGTACACGGGCCTTGATCGGGATGACAACTTAAACTGACATTGCTTCCGGGCGGATTAAGACTGGCACAAGTATCGTTGTTTGGATCGCAACAGCAAGTCCCGCAACTATTAGGTGGAGTGGGGCCGGATCCGTCGGCATTCAAGCAAAAGAAATTCGTGCAAGAGCTGGTATCGCAAACAGGAGTCGAAGTCGAAACCAGATTGCAAGTTTGACCGAAAGCTGGAAGAGTTTGGCAGGTGGAAGTGGCATTGCATTGAGTTTGACTATAAGTCAATGCGGTTGATGTCGCACTGGTAGAGCTTGCTACTGCCGCACTCAAATCGCAACCGTTTACTCCTCCGCTATTGCAGGCATAATAAGGACAATAGGCATAACCAGGGCTGCCCGGCAATCCGATACCGGCCTGGCCCTTTCCTCCTTCGCAAGCATTTTGGTTTTTTGCGTCGACGCAGCAAACATCGCTATGGGCGCTGCATTGGTTCGGATCGGTAATTTGCGAACAGTCGAGACAAACGCCCGCTCCGCCGCCGCCGTTCACATCGCAGAATTTTCCGCTCGTGCCCGCGCAGTTGCAAGCGGCATCATGTTCGGCCTGAGTCGATCCCGCATGGGCGCAGCCGGTGCAAAGACCATAGGGACCGTTCGCATCGGTATCCGAACCGCAAGTGCCTTCGCATTGCAAAGGCGCGCAACAATCTTGATTGGCGTCGGCCTTGCGACAGCAACATTGACATTCGGGAGCTTGCGTCTGGATGCATTTATTATAATCATTCTGACTGTTTGAGCATGCGGAACCGGTCGGACAAATTTGATCATTAATCGCACAGACCCCGCTTCCGCCGCCGTTATCCAAACAGGCGAATCCGGTTGAACAGGAGTCGCAGGTAGCATTGTCTTCCGCGCATTTGTTGTTGCCGATACTGGTCCAACCGCTGGGGCAACTCATCGAAGTCGAAATTTGCCACTTCCCGTTTACGCAGGTTGCTTGGGTATTGTTATTGTTTATATCTTGGACCGTCTTGGGCAGATCGCAACTTGAATTTGTCTTTTCGCATTTGTTTAAATTTGAATCATATGTACATAAATTGGTTTGGCAAGCTGGTTTATTGTTGCAAGAATAATCGCAATCCCCCGTTACCTCTACACTGCCGCCTTGATTTGTTGAACATTGACCCGGCGAGTTCGGACACATTAAGGTGTTGCTGCATTGATTGAGACTGTACCCCGAGCATGAAGAGATTCCATTGGTGGAAGTCGCATTGGTCGAGGTGGCGAACCCGGTATCGAAATTCCAATCATAAACGCAAGATTTAACCAGAGAATAGCATTGGTCTCCGCTGGCCTTGCATCTCCCCGCTTCCGGCGATCCGGTCGGGCAGCAGACATTCGTGCCGCCGCAATCCGCATCTTTTGTGCAAGATCCGATTTGAAGATTCATAGCGTTGCTTACCGATTCCGGACTGCCGACAACAACTGAAACCGGACCGGTCAAAGCCTGATTTTGAATCGTCGTTACCGCTTTATCCGGCTGAACCCCGCTCGTAACCGAGGTATCTTTGCCCCAATAGGAAATTGCCGTTCCGGATTGATCTTTGTTTGAATAAAATCTTATTTTGCTGTTCGTGTTTTGATTCCCGAAATCCTCTCCCCATAAACTGATTTGATCGTTATTTTGCCCGAAAACGGGATCAATTTTGCAAAGCCCCGGACTCAAACCAAGGCTGCTGTTGACCTGAAAATCGGGAGAACTTAAAGAAGAGGTGTCAATAACCCAGTTGCCGATGGCCATAGTAATCTTATAGGCTCCGTCCGGGATGCCGCTCGGCACTTTAACGATTACCTGATTATTGGTCCAAACGCTCGAAGCGCAAACAACCGGAAAATTATAATCGGCTTCGTTGGTATTTACCGGACCGAAAAAAATCTTACTTGTTCCGCGAGTATCGCCGAAGCCGGTTCCGCGTATGGTAACATATTGACCGGGAGCGCCTTGCCCCGGGCCAAAGGAATAAATCTGAGGACCGGTATATGGTTCTTCCATCTTATTGAACAAAACAAAGTTGCTGGCTATATTTTTGGAAACAAAACTTGTGGTTGTTCCGGTTAAAATATTGGGCACGCCCCCACTCCCTTGGCTATCGTTTGTAAAAGAAGAATTAAGCGCCGAAACTTTGTTTACGAGATCTCCGAAGTAAGCCGTCACTCCGTTTAATTTGATGCCGTAATAGGAAAGTTGAGTATTTATGACTCCGGAACTCGGATCCAGTTTGCAGATGCCGGGACGAGCGATTGTGTTGACTATGAAATTAATTTTGGGACCGTTGGCGTCTTGAGTCGTTTCTTCAATTCCATTCGCAGTTACGACTTTAATCGTGCTCGTGGCAAGATTGTTCAGCCCCGCCGGAACAATGGCGATAATTTGATTGTCTTGCCAAACCGAACCGGAACAGTTGGGATTGCCCAAATTCGGATCATCGGCCAGAGGAGCGTTAATCCAATTCGAACCGGAAGAAAAATAAACGCTGCCGGTGCTGGTGCCGAAGTGATCGCCCAAGATAGTGACAAAATTGCCGTTGGTTCCGTTCGGAGTATTATAATCGCAAATGCTGCCGGATCCGATACCCGAGCAGTCGCTTGAAGACTGACAAACGGTATCGGTCGGGTTGCCGGAGCCGTCGCGGCAAAAACTGCCTGCCGGTTGGAGCAAAGTAACGACCGGACCGCCACTATCGATCGAGTTTGAAGTTGAGAATTCAAATTGACAGTGGTTACCCGACGAACAATCCAAAGACTGACCGTAAACGGAGGTGATGCTCGAATCGCCGTCCACCGTGACTTTAAATTTGCCAAGGCCGTCAAAACAATTATGCACGGTTTGACTGCAATCGGCACTCGGAGTAAAAATCAATTCGGTTTTGTCGGCGGAACTCGTCGCCGAACCCGCGACCGTAACGGGCGTGATCGGACTCTCGGTTATACTGCCGTCTGGGTTAACCTGCAATGTGGCAATCTTTTCGATCGAAAAATTGGAGGTGCCGGGAATAAAGCCGTCGGCCAAGGGTAGATTGAAATAAACTTGAACCTTGGTATTTCTAAAAACGTCTGTTTGCTGATCGCTCGGAATCGTGTAACTTATGTAAAAAGTCGAGCTGGCATTATTACCGCCTCCGATTCCCCCTCCGCCGCCGTTGCCGCCATTACCGCCATTACCGCCGCCCGTTGCCGCTAAAATTTGGTTAAGAATAAAAGTTACGATCGCAAAAGCGGAAAGGACGATAAGCAAACCGATTATGGCGCCGATAAGAATTTTTTTGGCGCGTTCGATTTTTTCGTTACTTCCGTTGGCCGTCATCCATATCCAGCCGGCGTAAATAATCAAGGACAAAGCCACTATTCCAAGAAAACTCAAAATGATTCTTATGATATTTATGGCGACGACCTGCGGATCCAAATTGCCCAACCCGGTTGATGACGCGTATTGCAAACCTAAATCCGGAGCTTGAGCATGCGTAAAATGAACCACGGTGAAAACTGCAATTAATATGAATAAAATTGTAATTAGTTTTTTAACTTTAGGCATTTTTTGAAAACTTGTTTTTTTAATTTCTAATTTTTAATTTTATAATTTTTAAACAATAACTAATTTTTAATTTTTTATTACTTGTGAATTTTTGAATTATCAAAAATTTAAAATTAAAGCATTAAAAATTATTTAAAAATTAAAAATTTTAAATTTAAAATTAATCCAATTATTGGCACATTTCCGTCGATGTCGGGGTACCGCTGCAGCAAGTCGGGGCGGCTTCAGTCGCCGCGCACCCCGGACCGCTGCACGGTTTAAAACAATTTTGATAGATGTCTTGCACTCCGGACCCCACCTCCGCTCCATATTTGGTCGCGCTTGAAAAATCGGTGTGTTTAAGATAGGCCTCCGTCCAATCCGGCATTCCGTCCGGAGGCGAATTGTCGACGTCTTGTTTCGTTACCCAATAGCCGACCGGTTGGTTGGTGAAACTTTTAAGATTGATCAATTGATGAACGACGTTTTCTTGCCCGTTAAAAACGGTAACTTGTCCGGTGTTCATGCTCGATGACATCATTACCTTACTGAAACTTATTGAAATCGGCTTATACAAATCCACTCCCGTCGCCCCCTGACCTGCATCGGTGGCGGTTATGACGGGTGCGGTCAAGTCGAGTTTGTCGCTGATAAAAAACGACCACTCGTAATCATCTCCTCCGCCTCCTTGCGGATCGTTTTCGTTATAGAAGCTCACGGGACCTTCCGCGTTGCCGTTGCGATTGCCGTCCAAAGAATTTAAAGAAACGTCGGTTATGCCGTCCAAGGCTCCGGAAGCGGTCGGATAATTGATCGGGTTGGAGGAACTGGCCGTGTTCTGGCAAAAACTATTGCAAGTTGAAAATGGATTTTTGCTCGCGCAGTCGGCGTCAGAGCCGCAAGGCTGAAGATTGGCCGCGGTCAATTCAACGCGCAACTCGCTGTTCGCGGGCAGACAGTAAATTTTTTCTCCGCAAGCGTTTACTCCACATTGCTTGTTGGAAATAAACTCAACCGTTTGATATTCATTGGAAATGACATAATTGCCTTCGAGATAATTGTTCGTTCCTTGACATGTCCCATTAACGCAATTAAAAGATTTGCAATCGGCATCGGTCTGGCATGTCGCTCCCGGGTCTTTCGCGTTAACGTCGGCGTTGATTATTTTTATATAACCGGCCAAATCGTCGCTCGAACCGGAAAGTCTCAATGGATCCATGGCTTTGTTAAAATTAATCTGAATGACGGAATTCATGGGCTGATCCGGCTTATCTTTTACGATAGTACTCTCTTGACTGTCTTCTCCTCCGGACATCGGTGTTATCGACAAAGCGTTCGTATCGCTTGTACTTATATTTATATTGTTGCCCGCGGATCCGGGAACTTTGGCGGCAAGAATAACGGCGGTGTTATTGCCCGATGAAATGGAGGCGCCGACATCCGGATTCGAGGCTAGCGCGTTTTTAATATTTAAAGCGGTTGTCGCGGGCGTGACGCCTCGGGCGATTAAGCTGCCCGAGGTGGTGGTTGAAAAAGTGTAAACCGTGCCGCCGATTGTCAAAGTATCCGCCTGTTTTTGCTGGGTGACGCTAAACGACCATGAATTTCCGGCGCTAAAACTGCCGCTCGAAGAAACAAGCGTCAAACCGCAACCGATCGCGACTTGCCCCGAATTTGCGTTTCCTCCGCTGACAACGCCGTTCACGCCGCTTACGATTGCGGTCAAGTTGCCCGAAATGGAGACATTAATCGTGCCGTCGGCTTGGCAGTTGTAAGCGCCTTGGGCGGTCGCTTGCGGAGAGCCGCCGCTCGGAACGGGCGTACCGACGCTTAAAGGAGTGTAAATATCTGGGTTGGCTAAAACTGTAATCGCTCCGCCGGCTTTTATCGCCGGGGTCGTAGAGCTGATCTCGTCTCGAATATTGTCCGGAGCCGGAAAAACTCCGCCGTTTACAACCTGGGGCGGGGTTAAATCCAATTTATCGGAAACATCGAATTGCCATTCAAATCCGTCGACAAAATTTTGAAACGCGTCCGTGCCGTCCGCTTTTTTAATTCCAGTTTCAAGATGGACCGTATACCAAATATTGTCAGTAGGGGAACCGAGATAACTCGCCGGCGAAAAAATAAAAGTTTTGTCATCGGTTGAATAAACTTTTACTTGAGTAACGTTGGAAATGTCGCATCCGGTCGTAGTGCCGTTGCCCGACTGACAAGAATCGCCTTGATTGGTTTGAAAAATTCTAATGTTGGATTCGACTATATTTTCGCCATTACAAGCGGAGCCGTTTGTCTGGCAGACAGTAGTCGGATCGATTTTTTCGCGGAAAGTAACGATTATGCTCGTGTTCCTCGGAACATTTTGCTGATTCGGTTCGGGATATACGCTTTGGATAATGCCATTCCCCAAAGCTCCTATAGACATGCTGTAAGCATTGTTGCCTCCGCCGTTTATCCCGTTCCCGCTCCCGGTGCCCGCGAGCATTCTATTTAAAATAAAACTGACTATGCCGAAAGCGGAAAAAATAATGAGAAGGCCGATAAGAGTATTTTTTAAAATATTTTTAGCTTTTTCAATTTTTTCTTCACTGCCTTCGCTTGTCATCCAAAGAAAACCGGCATATAAAATAAGTCCCAAGGCCACAAAACCGAGGAAGCCGAAAGCAATTTGAATGATTCTTAAAATTACGATTACAGGATCCGTATTACCTAGGCCGGTCTGCGCTCCGAAACCCGTACCCAACAAACTGTTCGAATCCGCGTAAACAAAACGAGCCATCCCGAACAAGACGGCCAAAAACGCGGTAAAAAATATCGATAATATTTTAGTTTTAGTTTTAATTTTACTTTTTAGCATGGGAATGCGGATAATCCAAAAGTCAAAAATCAAAAGTCAAAATTACCCCGAGTAGCAGAGCAAAGCTCGCTACGGGGCAGGCAATTTAAAATTCAAATTTTTTAACTTTTTATTTTTAACTTTTACTTTTGAATTTTGCATTTTGCCTTTTGACTTACTTTTTGACTTCTCCACAGTTTTATAATATCATACTTATTATAACATAAAATTCAGAGAACAAACAAATGAGGGCAAAAACAAAAATTTGACAAAAAAGTTTGGTGAATATAAATTCTAATTTCCAATTTCTAAATCCCTGCCGGCAGGCAGGCAGGCTAAACAAATTCAAAATTATGAATCAAAACGTTTTGAATTTGAAATTTTTAATTTAAATGTTTTAGAAATTAGAGCTTAGAAATTAGAAATTTTGTTATATGACTTTAAAGCAAATCGTTGACAAAGTGAAGGATAGCAATTCGAAAGCGGACCTCAAGAAATTGGAATCGGCTTATGATTTTGCTTACAAAGCTCATAAAGGGCAGATGCGAAAGAACGGCGAACCGTACATCGAGCATAGTATGAACACCGCTTTTACTTTGGCCGAAATCAGGGCCGATCTCGACATAGTTGTCGCCGGACTTCTGCATGACGTTCCCGAAGATACCACTTACACCCTTGAAGACGTTGAAAAACTTTTCGGCAAAGACATCGCCTTGATGGTTGAGGGCATAACGAAATTGAGCAAAATCAAATATCGAGGCATAGAGAGGTACGTTGAAAGCCTAAGAAAAATGTTTATCGCCATGGCGAACGATCCGAGAGTCATCTTGATCAAATTCGCCGATCGCTTGCATAATCTGCGTACTCTTGACGCCTTGCCTCCGGATAAACAAAAAAGAATCGCTTTGGAAACTTTGGAAATCTACGCGCCCATCGCCGGCCTTCTCGGTATATGGCGCTTAAAATGGCAAATGGAGGATATTTGTTTTAAATATCTTTATCCGGGAGAATATAAAAAATTGGAATATAAATACGAAGTCGAAAAGAAAGTCGAGCGCCGCCGCTTCATTCAAAAAGTCAAAGGGGTTTTAAGCCTTGAATTGAGAAAAGCGAAAATTGAACATGAAATCACCGGCCGTTTCAAGCACTTGTACAGCATTTACAAAAAAATGCAAGTCAAGGACAGGAAATTTGATGAAATTTACGATGTATTCGCTTTGCGTCTGGTCGTTCCGACCGTGGAAGATTGCTATAAGGCCCTGGGGATCATCCATGCCATTTGGAAACCGTTGATTGGCCGATTCAAGGATTATATTTCCGTGCCCAAACCGAACGGTTATCGCAGTTTGCACACGACTGTCATTGGTCCGGAAGGCAAAGCGACCGAGTTTCAAATCAGGACGAAAGAAATGAACGAAGAAGCTTTGTACGGTATCGCCGCCCATTGGTATTATAAACAACACGGCTCGGAATTCAGTCCGGCTAAACAAATGCGATGGATAAAAGAGCTTCTTGATCTGCAAAGAAACACGAAAGATTCCCATGATTTTATTAACCAGGCGAAGTTCGACGTTTTTCGCAATCGCATTTTCGTTCTGACTCCGAAAGGCGATGTCTATGATCTGCCCGAAGGTTCGACTCCGATTGATTTCGCTTATGCCGTGCATACGGATGTGGGTAACCAATGTGTCGGGGTTTTGGTCGATGATAAAATGGCCGCGCTCGACACGAAACTGAAAAACGGCAATGTCGTGGAAATTATTATCGATAAAAATCGAAGGGGGCCGAATCATGAATGGTTGAGTTTCGTGAGGACGCATAAAGCGAAAAATAAAATCAAGCAATTCGCCCGCCGCTCCCCGCTTGAAAATTTGAAACGTTTTATTCCGGGGATGAAATAATTTGCATATCGCATAACTCATATGCATGTAGAGACGCAAAATTTTGCGTCTCTACTTTTTTTTACCCCTTTGTCAAAGAGGTGAGGGGGATTTTTTAAAAAAACCCTCGCACAATTTTGCGCGAGGGTTTTATGGGTTCTTTAAAAACTATCTTAGATCTTGCTGCATAATTTGATCAGCACGTGTTTTCTTGATGATTATCTCATCAGACGTAAGAAAATTGAGAGCCATGGCATTGCCTGGGGCATACTCTTTTCGTAACCGTTCATAGGCGTTTATAAAAGTGCACAATCCGTGACCGGCTACATCTTGTACACGCTTCTCTATATCAGCCACATCGATGAGTTTCATTAAATGCACACAGTCAAGTTTTTTGAGTGAGACGTTACGTACCGATAAGTAGCCATGGGTCAAAGCAATTTCAAGAAGATGTTCTTGATTGCCTATGCGCTTGACGGCGTTTTCCGCCTCTCTGTCCGGTAACCCATTACATCACCTCATTACAATCTTATACAGAATTTCCTCATCGAGAATATTTTTTATTTCGTGCATCCTACTTTACGCATTACATGTTTCTTAAACTCCTCCCACCCAAGCGCATTCACCACATCTTTTTTCTCAAGCCATCCCCTCCTCGCCTGCCCCACGCCGTAGCGCATAAAATCGAAAGTCTCGATCGAATGGCTGTCCGTACTGATCGCGAATTTGATTTTATATTTTCTCGCTTCAAAAATTAATTCATCGTTCAAATCGAGCCGCGCCGGCTGGCTGTTTATTTCCAGAATTCTATTTTCCGCTTCGGCGACCAGAAAAATTTCTTTTAAGTCCATCTTGTATTCCGGCCGGAAGTTGATTATCCGCCCGGTCGGATGGGCAAGAATTTTTAAATACGGATTTTTTAAAGCGGTTACTATCCGTTTCGTCATCTCGCGCTCGGGCATTTTAAAATTGGAATGGATTGCGCCGACGACAATATCCAGATTCTTTAAAATGCGCTCCGGATAATCTAAACTGCCGTCTGGCCTGATATCGACTTCCGCGCCTTTTAAAATTTTCACTCTTGTCGTCCTCGCGACCCTGTCGATTTCTTTCCATTGCTCTCTTAATCTTTTCTCGCTCACTCCCCGCGCGATCGGAAGCGAGGGCGAATGATCGGTGACGGCGATGTATTCATACTTTTTTTCTTCGGCCGCGCGGATGATTTCTTCGATTTTATTGACGCCTTCGCTGAAATTGGAATGGACATGCAAATCCCCTTTTATATCTTTTAATTCAACCAATTTCGGCATTTTGCCTTTTTGCGCGAGTTCGATTTCGCCCCGATTTTCGCGCATCTCCGGCGGAATATATTCGAGTCCCAATTTTTTATAGAGAACCTGCTCGTCCGGAGCGTAAATCGGCTTGCCTGTTTTTTTGTTCAAGAGATCATATTCTGAAAGTTTATAGCCTTTTTTCAAGGCGATTTTTCGCGTTTCGATATTATGTTCTTTTGAACCGGTAAAATACTGAAGCGCGGCGGCATAACTCGAATCTTTCACAACGCGAATATCGACATGCGCCTCTTTTTCCGAAAGCAAAATCGTGCTTTTTGTCGGCCCTTGCGCAATTATTTTTTTTACCCCGGGCATGTTCGTAAAAATACGCATCACCTCTTTCGCGCTTTTCGCGGTCGCGAGTATATCGATATCGCCGATCGTTTCTTTCATGCGCCTAAGCGACCCGACATAGTTAATTTTTCCAACCAAGGCATGCGTTTTTAAATAGGCGACCGTTTCATCGGCCAAAGGCATCGCTTCGCTTAATAGCATGCGTCCTTTCTTTTTATAAAAAGTAAAGGCTTCGGCGATATTTTTTTCCGTTTTTTCGCCAAAGCCTTTGAGTTCGCGGATTTTATGAGTCTGCACCGCTTTTTCCAAGTCGGAAAACGATTTGATGCTAATCTCGCGCATGAGCCTTTTTACTTTTTTCGGGCCCAAGCCTTCGAGTTCCGTCATTTCCAAAATCGCTTCCGAATATTTCTTTTTTAAAGCCTCGACATTTTTTATTTTTCCCGTTTTAAGATATTCGGCGACATATTCGGCGATACGCGATCCCACTCCGTTTATTTTTTTTAAACCCTTCATTCCTTCGCGCTTGAATATTTCCTCCGCGTCTTCGCGCAAATTTTCAAGCCCTTGAGCCGCCTCCGAATAAGCCCGCGGCTTCCATTCCACGCCTTCGAATTCGAGCATGATGCTATAATCTCGAAAAATTTTCGCCAGCTCCCGATTTTTTTTGGTCATATAGTTTTTAAATTGCGCCCGTTTATTTCTCAACAAAATTCCTAAATTCAATCCAAAAATTTTTAATTCTTAATTTTATAATTTTCAAATCTTTAAAATTCTGCACCGATATAACTGAAAATCAGAATATTAAAAATTGTTTAAAAATTAAAAATTATAAAATCTAAAAATCAATAAGATGTGTTCAAATTTTAATCATCAATTTTTTTAGACTTCTAAAATCATCCCGAAACTTTTTCCTCATCTTTCCAGACCGCATAGCCGCCGCCGGGTGATATGTTTCCAAATAAACAATCCCCCTTTTTCGCGGCGTTTTCCGGGCCGTTTCGCCCATGAGCACGATTATTTTAGGCTTGATCATTTTAATCTGCTCCAAAAAATACGGTAAGCAAGCGGCAATCTCGTCGTTTTTCAGTTTGCGGTTGCCGGGCGTTTTGTGCTTCACGATATTGGTGATAAACAGCTTTTCACGCTCGATTTTATTTTCTTCCAAAATCTTATTTAAAAATTTACCGGCCCGACCGACAAAAGGACGGCCGGTTTTATCTTCTTCTTCGCCCGGATTTTGCCCTACGAGCATCACTCGCGCATCTCTGGGTCCTTCTCCGAAAACAGTATGCTTCGCGCCTTTCCAGAGGCGGCACTTTTTGCATGTCTTCACCTGACTTGTTAAATTCTCCCAAGATGTAGCCATATTTTAAATATATAATCCGGTTTTAACTAAAACCTCAAAACGCAAAACTCAAAACCAAAACTTAAAACTAAAAAAGTTTTGAATTTGAAGTTACAGTTTTGAGTTTTGACATTTGAGTTTTGAGATAATTTGCCAGTCATTAAATATTGATTCTAAATCCTATTTGTAAATTTGTATTTAATTTGTAATTCGTAGATGTTATTTAGAATAAAACTCAAAAATCAAATGCGTCAAAATGTCGCGTCGCAATTCGCTCACTTTCGGCAGATGTTTGACCCGGCCGACATTTTTTTCGCGTTCGATCCAGGTCGCGATTTCCGTCGGCTTTCTTTGCTGCAGAGCTTCCCGAACGTGTGGGCTTTCAAAAATATCTTTGGCAAGAGCAATGCGATCGCGCGGAAGAACGTGGTAAGAAGAAACATCCACCTTTTTCCCGTTGACGGTAACATGCCCATGCGCTACGAGTTGCCTCGCTTGCGGCCGAGTCGAAGCGAACCCGAGTCGGTAAACGACATTGTCAAGCCTTGTTTCGAGCAGACGCAAAAGGTATTCGCCCGGCTCTTCCGAAGATTTCAGCGCTTCCAAAACATAACGATGGAATTGCCTTTCCGTTATGTCATAAATGAACTTGAGCTTTTGCCTCTCTTCAAGACGGATGGCGTAATCTGATTTTCTTTTCTTCGTCTCTCGCTTTGGCTTTTGGTCGGAAAGCAAATCGAAACGCTTCAAAATTTTTTTTCTTGGGCCGAGATAGCGCGTCATACAAATAAATGAAGGCCTTAATTTTAGCAGATTGGAGGAGTAAAGTCAATGTATTAAGTTACCAAAACAAACTGAAACGCGGACCCGCGCGGATTTATCTTTTTAAACTAAATTTTGGCGGTTCAACCGCTCAAAAAGCGGTCGAGCCGCTTTGTTTTAAATAAAAAAATAATACGGATCTTTTTGAGCCGTATTATTTTATGTAGCCAGTATAATTTTATTTTCCCAAAACTTTTTTCACGATCTCCCCGACTTTGCTTCCGTCCGCCTTGCCTTTTAATTTTCCCATGGCTTGGCCCATGACCTTACCGAAATCGGTATTCCCGGAAGCGACAATTTCTTTAACCGTTTTTTCAATCTCTTCATCGCTCAATTGTTCGGGCAAATATTTTTCTAAAATTTTAATTTCATTCTTTTCTTTCTCGGCCAAATCGCTTCTGCCGCCAGCCTCGTAAGCGCTCACCGAATCTTTTCTTTTCTTGATTTCGCTTTTGACGACATCGATGATGCCTTCGCTTTTTAATTCGGCGTTTTTTTCGCGGAGAACAATTTCTTTGTTCTTAATCGCGCTCGAGAGCATCCTTAAAACAGAAAGAGAGAGCTCGTCTTTCACCTTCATCGCCCTTTTTAAATCATCTGTAATCTGATTTTTTATATCCATAATTTTATTTAACCGCTTAACCATCGAACCAAAAACTACCATCTCTTTGCGCTCTCTTCTTTATATTTGCCGATTTTTTTAAGATATTCTCTTTGGGAATGGAGTTTTTTCCCAACGAGGGCTCGAAGTTTTTGTTTGTTCTTGGTGATCTTCGGAGTTATGTATTGTTTTTGGCGTACTTCGTACAGTTTTCCGCTTTGTTGCAACCGTTTGCTGAAACGCCTCAAAAAACTTTCAAAGCTTTCGCCTTTCTTTCTTTTTGTCTCAACCACAAAAACCCACCTGCCTTTCTAGAAATATCTACAAATTACAAATTTTATACAAATTTACAAATAGTTTGTATGTTTGTGAAAAAATTTGTATTTTGTGAAGTTAATTTAAATTAAAAATTACCATTCTAATTTAAGCGCTTTTCTCTTCTTTGTCAAGAGGGACCGCCATTTTTTCCTTACTTTCTCCGTTCGATAATCTTTTCTCGATTTCCGCTTTTATTTTTTTATAATCCACCACTTCTTGAATGCCGGATTCCATATCGCGTATTAAAATGGTGCCGTCGAGAATTTCTTTTTGGCCCAAAATCAAACTGAATTTCGCGCCCAATCTATTCGCTTCCTCGAGTTGCGCTTTTAAACTGTCTTTTGTGAACAGTTGGCGGACCTTTAAACCGGCGCGGCGCAATTCTTCAAAAAGTAAGAAAGCTTTTCTCCTGGCCTGCTCGCCGAGTTGCGCGATAAAAATGCAATCTTCGCTTTCGGAACGGAGAGGAATGTTGGTTTCCTTGATTTTCGCCACCACTCTTTCCAGCCCCAAACCGAAACCGCAAGCCGGAGTCGGACGGCCGCCCATATGTTCGACAAGGTCGTCGTACCTTCCACCTCCGCCCAAAGAAGATTGTCTCGATTGCTCGTCGCCGACCGACCAAATTTCAAAAACGGTTCTGTTATAATAATCCAAACCGCGCACCAAAAGCGGATTAAGGTTATAAGGCACGTCGAGTTCGTCGAGGTACTCTAAAACTTTGATGAAATGATTGCGACAATCATCGCATAAAGAATCGACTATCTGCGGAACCTCTCCGAGCATGCTGACGCATTTTTCTTCTTTGCAATCAAGAAGACGAAGCGGATTTTTTACCAATCTTTTTTTGCAATCAACGCACAGCTTCGATCTTCTCCCCCGCTCTTTGTAAAAATCAACCAATTTTGAAACGTAAATTTTTCGGCATTCTTTGCAGCCGATACTGTTAATTTGAATTTGGACGTTTATCTGCAATTCGCGGAAAAAATTGTAAGTCATGAGAATTGTTTGGGCGTCCGCCACCGGTCCGGGTTCGCCAAACATCTCCATATCGATTTGCGTATGCTGGCGATAACGTCCGGACTGGGGTTTTTCATGGCGAAAAAGAGATCCGATTAAAAACAATTTCACCGGTTGCGGCAGATTGAACATGCCGTGCTCGACATAAGCTCTGACAATGCCGGGAGTCGCTTCCGGACGCAGAGAAACTTTTTCCCCGCTTTTATCGATGAAGGCGTACATTTCTTTGGTAACGATGTCGCTAGAATTTCCGGTCGATCTTTCATACAAATCCGCGCTTTCGAGAATCGGGGTTTCGATGCGCTTAAAACCGTAAGACCTGGCCAAATCCTCCGCCTTCTTTTTGGCCACTTCCCAATAGCGATACTCCTCGGGCAAGATATCTTTCATTCCGCGGAGGCGGGAAAAACTTTTGTATTTTCGGGAAGGCGCCGTCGCGTCTTTTTCCTTCTCTTTTTTAATCGTTTTTTTAGCTGGACGAGGCATAAGTATGGAAAAATAAAATATAAAAAATAAAAATGTCTAAATTATAACTTCTAATTTCTAATAAAGCTGCGGGCGGAAACAGATTTGGACATTTTGATTTTATTAGAAATTATAATTTAGAAATTAGAAATTTTAAATTTTTTTATTTTTAATTTTTTATTTTATGAGTTTATTATTGATTATACACTTGCGTTTTAAAAACGTTGATGCGGTCGAACGGCCAGCCTCGGAAGAGGACCTTCCCGATGATGAAACTTTTATCGACCGGACCGAAGTATCTTGAATCTTTTGAGGCGTTGCGATTGTCGCCCAAGACATAAAATTGGTTACTCCCCAAGGTAACGGTATCGTCGGTCAAACTGTAAGTTTTTACGTCCGGGCTTAAGTAAGATTCATGCAAGGCGAAACCTTCGGGATGCTCTTGATTAAATATGTGTATCTCCCCGTCTTTAATTTGAATTTTTTCGCCGGGAAGGCCGATGACTCTTTTGATAAAAAACTCCTGCGGATCTCGAGGATAGCGAAAGACGATAACGTCCCCTCTTTGCGGGGCTTCAAAACGATACGAGATTTCGTCCACAATCAAATATTCTTCGTCATAAAAATTCGGCTCCATGGAAGCGCCCTTGACATAAAAAGGCTGGATTAAAAAATAACGAATGGGAATGATGATTACCAAAGAAATAATGACAATTTTAACCAACTCAAAAATATAATTAAAAAAACTTTTAAGCATTTTGATTGTTATTGTTAAATTTTTTAAAACCGTATCCACATTATAACATTTAGCGTAAAAAAAATCAATCAAACTAGTTTTAAAAAAAGAAAATTGCCAAAACGCCGAGAACGAGATATAATTTAGAAATGAGAAAAAATTTTTAAAAATTTGCAAAAAAATCAAAATTATGTCGGAACAAAAAGATTTTAAGGGATTTAGAAAAAAAGAGGTTGTCAAGTTCAGTTCCCCCGTTCGGGAGCAAGAAGAAATTAAATCATCAAAATCATTAGCTTATTTTATAATTTTCATCGCGGTCGCTTTAGCGATATTTTCGACAAAATTCATAATTTCAAGCCAAGGCGGGGACGGTTGGGTTTCAAAAATTCCGGTAATCGGACAAATAAGCGAGCTCAAAAATTTGGCTGAAAGCGCTACTAAAAGTTTAAAGGGCGAAGACCGCGACCGAATAAATATCCTTCTGTTGGGCATAGGCGGCCAGGGGCATGACGGTCCTTATCTTACGGACACGATGATGGTAGTAAGCCTTCAACCTTCTACAAAAAAAGTGGCAATGATATCCGTTCCTCGCGATTTGACCGTGCCGATTGAAGGCATGGGCTGGAAAAAAATTAACAGCGTCGACGCTTACGCGGAAATGAAAAATACCGGTTCGGGCGGCTTGGCCGCCAGTCAAACCGTAAGCGATGTTTTGGGCATCCCCATTGATTATTATGTCCGCGTTGATTTTCAAGGCTTTATAAAAATTATCGATGATTTGGGCGGCGTCAGTGTTTATGTCGACAATACTTTGGATGATTACAGCTATCCTGTGCTCGGAAACGAAGACGGTCCTTGGGCCTCCCGTTACGAGCATCTGCATATAGATAAAGGTTGGCAAGAAATGGACGGGTCATTGGCTTTAAAATACGCTCGCTCGCGCCACGCCCTGGGAATCGAAGGATCGGATTTCGCCAGAGCGAAAAGGCAGCAAAAAATTATAGAAGCGGTAAAAGACAAATTGCTTTCCATGAATACCATTCTCCATCCGACCATCCTGACCAACGTCCTCGGCGATTTAAGCAGTCACATCAGCACGAATTTGCAACCATGGGAAGTGGTGAGATTATGGAGCATGTTTAAAGACGTAAAAAAGGAAGATATCATTAACAAGGTTTTGGACGACAGCCCAGACGGCTTGCTTGTGGCCGGGCGCGGCGAAGACGGCGCCTACATTCTGACTCCGAAGAGCGGCGATTTTTCGGAGATTCAATACATGGCCAATAATGTTTTCACGCAGGCTCCGCGGGATGAAAAATCTCAGATCACGGCGGAAAAAGCCAGCGTGGAAATCAGGAACGGCACCTGGGTTAACGGATTGGCGCAAAGAGTCGCCCTCGATCTCGAGCAATACGGCTTTACCGTCACCGCGGTAGCGAACGCCGACGAGAAAGATTTCCAAAAATCGGTAATTTACGATCTGACTTACGGAGCCAAGGCCCAGTCTTTGGAAATTTTAAAGAACAAAACCGGAGCCAACGTTTCTTTCAATCTGCCTCAATGGTTGATTAACGATATTAAAAACGGCAACAGTACCGATAAGCCGGATTTTATTTTAATTCTCGGCCAGGACGCCGACCAGAACCAATCCGGAATCAATAATCCAATCCAATGAAAAAAATTAACGCGGAATCGCCCCTTGTCGTTATTTTCGGCAGAACCAATGTCGGCAAATCTTCTCTTTTCAACCGTTTGACCGAAACGAACAAGGCTTTGGTTTCCGAAATTGCGGGAACGACCAGGGACGGCAATATCGGTCGCGTGTTTTGGCGAGGAGTGGAATTCGAACTGATCGATACAGGCGGCATAATGGATTTTAAACATTTGTTTGGAAAAAAAATTAAAACCGCCGATATTGAAACCGAAGTGCAACAACGAGCTCGCGACTATCTGAAGCGAGCCGATTTAATTCTATTTTTGGTCGACAGTCAGACGGGGTTGCTGGAGGAAGACAGGCGGCTGGCAATCATGACGAAAAGGATCGTTCCTCAAAAAAAAATTATTTTGGTCGCCAACAAAGCTGATGGACCGAGCCAAAAAAGAGAAATTCCCGAATTACATAAGTTGAGTCTTGGCGAACCAATTCCGGTTTCGGCGATAACCGGTTCGGGAACCGGCGATCTTTTGGATCTTGTTCTTGATAATCTGAAAAAAATCAAAAAGGCACCGGAAAGAAAAGAAGAAAAGACTATAAATGTTTCGATTCTGGGCAAGCCCAATGTGGGAAAATCCAGTCTCTTAAATTCCATCCTGGGGGAAGAGCGCGTTATCGTCAGTCCGATTCCCCATACTACTCGCGAACCGCAAGATACTGTTTTGGAATTCCAAAATAATCTTATTAAAATCGTCGATACCGCCGGAATCAGCAAAAAAGAATTGCGAAAAGCGAAATTGAAAAAAGCGAAAGTGAGCATGGAAGAAAAATTGATCGAAGCGGGAATTTTGAAATCTCTCGGTTCTTTACAGCGTGCCGATATCGCCATTTTGGTTCTTGATATAAAGGAAGGCATTACCAATCAAGACCAAAAAATCGCTCAAGAAATCGTTAACCGAAAAAAGAGCCTTGTTATCGTCGCGAACAAATGGGACTTGATCGAAAAAAAGGACACGAAAAAATATACGAGTTACGTTTTGGACAATTTTCCTTTCGCTCGCTGGGCGGAAATACAGTTTACCTCCGCTCTCACCGGAACGAAAGTAAATAAAATTTTGGAATTGATTTTAAAAATGGAAGCGGAACGAAAAAAAGAATTAACCGATTCTCAATTGAATTCGTTCATGATGCGCACAGTTAAAATCCACCCTCCGGCGAAAGGCAAGGGGCTCAAGCGGCCGCGCATACATAAATTCGCGCAAACAAAAACCAATCCTCCCGAATTCGACTTAAGGATAGGATCCAAAGACGAACTGCATTTTTCTTACGTCCGTTTTATTGAAAACAGGTTGCGGGAAAAATTCGGGTTTAAAGGCGCTCCTCTTATCATCCATATCGTTAAAGGGAAAAATGTTCACGGAATGCATGCCTAAAGATAACAAAACAGGAATAATTTTTTAATTTTTAAAATTGTGACATTAAAAATTGTTTAGAAATTAAAAATTAGAAATTTAAAAACGTATTTCCAATTGGGTTTAATTTTCGATAAATCATTTTTTCCAAATAATAAAAAATATGAGAATTATTCTCGGTCTCGGCAATCCGGGCGAAAAATATAAAATCACCCGCCATAACGTCGGCTTTACGGTTTTGGACAAGCTTGCCGAAGAGTTCGATTCGGCATGGGAAAACAATAAAAAATTCAAAGCGGAAATCGCAATGACGCCCCTTATCAAGGAAGGCGAGGGAGGATTTGTTTTGGCCAAACCGCAAACTTTTATGAATCTTTCCGGCGATTCGGCGCAAAAAATATTAAACTTTTATAAAATTAAGGAAAATGAACTTCCTGAAAAGCTTACGGTAATTCACGATGATTTGGACATCGAATTCGGTAAATTTAAAATCTCCGTCAACCGCGCGAGCGCCGGCCATAACGGCGTGCAGTCGATTATCGACAAAATCGGGACAAAAAATTTTAAACGCGTGAGAGTGGGAATTAAAACGGCGGAACGCGAAAAAATTCCGGCCGAAAAATTCGTTTTGGGAAAATTTAAAAAAAAGGAATTGGGGATTCTGGAACCGCTGATTGCAAAAATAATCGAAGAAATAAAAAGGGATTAAGAAACTCTTAATCCGCGCTAAATGCAAAATCATGCCTAGGAGACAAGAATAATCTCGTTTAAGATTCGCGGTTCGACCAAGGAGGGTAGGTCTCGCCGAAATCACTCCTAGGCAAGATTCCATATTCAGATTTTAAAAACAGATAGTATTCGGGTTACTACTTGTCTTTAGGGGACATTTGAGTATAAATGGATAAGGAGGAAGATCCACTTACGAAATCAACGCCCCATGACAAGTAGAAATCTGAATGCTATCTGCAATCGTAAACATCCTATCACACGGATTTTTTATTGTCAAGGGTATTATGACTTAGGAAAAATTACTAAAGTTAGTTAAAATCATGGAAAAAAATCAAAAAAATCTAAAATTTTTCGTAGCCTTGGGTCATTTCCCAAAATTCGGTCCGGCTCGGCTCAAAAAATTAAAAAAATTTTTTCCAGATCCGGAATCGGCGTTTAACGCGGACGCGAAAACTCTGGTCAAGTCCGGAATTGAAGAAAATATCGCCAATGAATTCATTTCCGCTCGCACGAGCATCAATCCGGACAAAATTTTCGATTGGCTTCTTAAAGAAAACATAAAAGTTTCAACTTTGGAAGATCGCGCGTATCCGAAACTTTTAAAAGAAATTTTTGATCCGCCCCAAATTCTTTATTATAAAGGCGCTTTCGATGAAAACGAAGAGTTTAATTTGGCCGTGGTCGGAACAAGAAAATTTACTCCCTACGGCCAAAGAGTCACGGAAGAAATCACAAAAAATCTTGCGCAAAACAATCTCACGATCGTAAGCGGACTGGCCTTGGGCATCGACGCTCTCGCTCATTACGCCGCCCTGGAGGGAGGAGGAAGGACGCTCGCCGTTTTGGGTTCCGGTTTGGACAGAGAAAATATTTATCCCGCTCAAAACCGTCTTCTGGCGGAAAGAATAATCAAAGAGGGCGGCGCGATTATTTCCGAATTCCCCTTGGGCACCGCTCCTCTGCGCTTTAATTTCCCCCAAAGAAACCGCATCGTTTCCGGCATGTCTCTCGGCACCTTGGTGATCGAAGCCGATGAAAAATCAGGCGCTTTGATTACGGCCCGGTTCGCTCTCGAACAAAACCGGGAAGTTTTTGCCGTTCCAGGAAATATTTATTCGAATGTTTCTCGCGGCACCAATTTTCTGATCAAGGAGGGGGCGAAGCTGGTCGCCAAGGCGGATGACATAATCGAGGCCTTGAATCTTAAGCAGGTGCACACGTTTCTGGACAATAAAAAAATAATTCCCGAATCGAAGGAAGAAGAACTTATTTTATCTTTTATTCGCGAGGAACCCAAGCATGTTAACGAGCTTGTCCGCCTGACAAGACTTGACACAAGCAGAATAAATAGTACACTGGCAATTATGGAAATGAAAGGAATGGCGCGAAATTTAGGCAATATGCAGTATGTCGCGGCCAGATAAATATAAGAAAATCAAATTTCTAATTTCTAAACAATTTCCGATGACTAAATTTTTAAACATTTTTGTTTGAAAATTTAAAATCGAAAATTGAAAATTCTTCATGAATTTAATCATCGTCGAATCTCCAACCAAAGCGAAAACAATTTCCAAATTTCTCGATAAAAATTTCAAAGTCGAGTCTTCTTTCGGTCATATCCGCGATCTCCCGAAAAGCGATATGGGAATCGATATCGAACACGGTTTCGCTCCGAAATATATAATTCCGACCAAATCGAAAAAAATCGTTACCAATTTAAAAAAACTGGCGGCCAAAAGCGAAAAAATTATTCTCGCTTCCGATGAAGACCGCGAAGGAGAAGCCATCGCCTGGCATCTCACTCGAGCTTTGGACATTCCCGAAAGCAAGACCGATCGCATCGTTTTCCACGAAATTACAAAGGAGGCCATTTTGGAAGCTTTGAAAAATCCCAGAAATATAAATATAGATTTGGTGGACGCCCAACAGGCGCGTCGCATTCTCGACCGCTTGGTCGGCTACGAAATGTCTCCCTTTCTTTGGAAAAAAGTGGCGCGCGGTTTATCGGCCGGAAGAGTACAAAGCGTGGCCGTGCGTTTGATTGTCGAACGGGAACGGGAAATTAAGGCTTTCAAAATCGAAGAGTATTGGACGGTCGAGGTCTTGTTTCAAGGCGGAAAAGAAAAACTCGAATTCAAAGCGAAGTTGAACAAAATCAACGACGGGACCTTGGACAAGTTTGAAATTAAAAATGAAACGGAAGCGAAAAAAATTATTTCCGATTTGGAGGGCGCGAAGTACGAGGTCACGAAAATCGAACGCAAGGAAATTAAAAAGAAACCTCTTCCTCCGTTTACCACGTCAACTTTGCAACAAACCGCCAATCGATTTTTGGGATTTAGCGCGAAGCAGACCATGATGATTGCGCAACAACTTTACGAAGGCGTTGAAATCGAAAATGAAGGGAGCGTCGGTTTGATAACTTATATGAGAACTGACTCGCTCAATCTGTCCGAAAAGTTTATCGGCGACGCAAAAAATTGGCTAACAAAAAATTTGGGAGAAAAATACGCGGAAACGAAACGCTTTAAAACAAAAGCGAAAGGCGCGCAAGAAGCGCATGAAGCTATCCGTCCGACGGAAGCTTCCCGCGATCCGGAAGTGATCAAATCGTCTTTAAACGGCAACCAATACAAATTATACAAATTAATCTGGCAGCGCGCCCTGGCAAGTCAGATGGCGAATGCCGCTTTGGACAATACGACTGTCGATATCGACGCAGTAAATACGCCGTACCAATTTCGTTCAAGCGGACAGATTTTAAAATTCGACGGCTATTTAAAAATTTACCCGGAAAAAAGCCAAGAAATCGAACTGCCTTCTTTGCAAGAAAAAGAAGAATTGGAAATGAAAAAAATTGAAGGTCTCGAGCATTTTACAAAACCGCCGGCGAGGTATTCGGATGCCGGTTTGGTCAAAGTGCTCGAACAATATGGTATCGGCCGGCCTTCCACTTACGCGCCGACAATCGCGACCATTATTGAGAGAAATTATGTCAGCCGCGACGAAAACAAAAGACTGGCCCCGAACGATATCGCTTTTATCGTTACCGACTTGCTTATAGCCCACTTCCCTCAAATAGTCGACTACCAGTTTACGGCGAAGATGGAAAAAAATCTGGATGAAATCGCGATCGGCGAAATAAAGTGGCAACCGGTGATTGAAAATTTTTACGAACCGTTTCATGAAAATTTGGAGCATAAATACAAAGAGGTGAGTAAAAACGAAATCATGCCCGAAGAAAAATCCGAGGAAGTTTGTGACAAGTGCGGCAAGCCGATGATCATTAAAACCGGGCGCTACGGAAAATTTTTGGCCTGCAGCGGTTTCCCGGAATGCAAAAACATCAAATCTCTGCCCGGCGGTCCGGAAAAATCGAAAGAAGACGAAGAAAAAATGAAAGAGTTCATGGAAAAATACAAAGGCGAAGTTTGCGACAAGTGCGGTTCGCCCATGATCGTAAAATCGGGACGATACGGTTATTTTCTTTCTTGTTCGGCTTACCCGCAATGCAAAAACGTAAGAAACATTCAAGGTAATGTGACGACCGGCATAAAATGCCCCGTCTGCGGCAAGGGCGAAATCGTACAGAAACGCGGACGCCGCGGCATTTTCTACGCCTGCAGCAATTATCCGGAATGCAAGAACGCGTATTGGTCAAAGCCGACCGGCGAAGTCTGTCCTGAATGCGGAAGCTTGCTTGTTCACGGGAAAAATAATAAGATAGTTTGCAGCAAAAAGGAATGCGGATACGAAAAATAAATCCGAAATCCTAAGCCAGAAACTTAAAACAATCCCGAGGACTCGGGATAAATTCAAACATGCAAACGTTTTGAATTTCTGTTATTAAAATTTTGAATTTGTTTAGATTCTCGGATTTTTAATTCTAGATTTATATTCGGAAGGGTGTCAGAGTGGTTGAATGAGACAGTCTTGAAAACTGTTGTGCCTGAAAGGGTACCCAGGGTTCGAATCCCTGCCCTTCCGCACTTGACATAGTAGCTATAAAATGCTACTTTTTTGTATCGATCTTTTTTAAACAATTTTTTGGAAAAAACAGGGAGAGATACCGTGAAGAAAAAAGCGTTGCCTATTGAATTAATTGTTTTCGATTTTAATGGCGTGATCGTGGCTGATACGCAAGCCTGCAAAGAGGCGGATGACGAGGTAATAATGCATTTCGGAGGTACACCACCTTCGCTCAGACAATACCGGGAAACCGTAATTATCCCGGCAATTCAGTTTTACTCCTTATATGGCTGTAATAAACACAGGCTGGAGGCCAGCCCAGATCAGATGGGTCAAATTTTTCACGGTTTTTATGGACCACGAACCAAAAATCTAAGAACAAGGAAAGGGGTCAGACAAGTATTATCTTACCTGCAGGCCAACTCAATTCCCGCGATTATTTTAAGCAACCACACTCAAAAAGGAGTTGAGGCACAGCTTGAACGTTTGGGATTAACCAGGTTTTTCGGGGCTGTATTGGCCAATCAGGAGGATTACACCTCAATGGTCGAGAGAAATAAGCTGCGCAGATTACAAAGCTTTCTTAAAGAGGAGGCTATTACTCTAATAAGCGCCTTGGAACCGCAGCCAATGGTTTGGGTCCGCATTTTCCTGTCATTTCTCGCACGGGTGATTTACTTCGCATTTTGACTCAGCTGGCTAGCTGAGTCGACGGCGGCAATCGCCAAACACGGCTGGGCGCGTACAAGTCCAGTCTTTTTTTATTTTACGTTACAAAGCTAAATTTTAGATATGTTAAATATTCCAACTTCGTCCCACAACGACCGCCGATGAAATTCTCATTTCTATTTAATACCTTAATACCACATTGAATTGCATTAAAAAATTTACTATAATGGAACTGAACCTAATTTTTTAATCTTAATATGACTTTTATTTATGGCGTTGATATCGACAGGCCGGTCTCTCCCAAAGACGTCAGGGATGGCATTGTCGAATGTTTTGCGCAAGCGCACAAAGAACAGCTTGATAAATTGAAAAATCATCACCTAAACGTTCCGTGTGATGAATTTGAGGAAATAAAAAAAATTGAAGTAAGACAAATTTTAAGAAAAATGTTTGAGGACACCGGCGGAGACTATGACAATCCAACCAAAGAATCAATTTTAAAGGCTTTGGAAAAATTAAAAGAACTGGCGCTAAATTTTCGGGACAAATCTATTGTCGAAAAGCATTATAATGAAATCCTCGGGATCATAAAAAAACTTTCCTACAATTGACCGCAATCCGTTTGCGGTTTTTTTATTTCTTGAAAACATTCTAATTTTATGCTATGTTTAGAAATAATCTTTAAACCAAATCTATGCGACTCATTCTTCGATTTTTAATTAATATCATTGCCGTCGCCCTTTCGTCTTATATTCTTCCCGGCGTTTATCTAAGCGGTCTCGGTTCGACCATTCTCGTCGTTATCGTTTTGGGACTCATTAATCTTTTTGTAAAGCCGATTGTCGTTTTATTAACTTTACCCGTTACCATCGTCACGTTGGGACTTTTTTATTTCGTAATCAACGCCCTGCTTGTTTGGCTCGTTTCGGTCATCGTTCCCGGTTTCCGCATTCGCGGGTTTTGGTGGGCTTTGCTTTTCAGCCTTGTTTTTTCGATTATAAAATTGATTCTGGATAAGGTTTTTGGGGCTTAAAAATTACCTTTGACTTTATTTTTAATCCGTGCTATCATAATTAAAGGTGAATATTTAGTTTGAGTTTAGGTAAAAATTATCCAAAAGCTACAAAAAAAATAGGTCACCAGCTAAAAACTAGAAAGTGAGGTGACCAAAGTGGCTTACCAGGATAATTCAAACTACACTCCAAAACCGAAAATCGATATTTCAGCTTTAGGCATAACGTGCGCGGAATGCGGCGCTTCAATCAACGAATTGCCGTTCGAACCGACAAAGCGCGATGACGGCACATACGGAAGATTGTATTGCTATGAATGCAATAAAAAGAGAATGCAGGCGCGCGGACCGAGACGAGGTTTCGGCGGACCGAGAGGAAATTTCGGCGGCGGAAATTACGGAAGAAGAGATCAGTAATTAACGATAAAAATTAAACCACTAAAAGTGGTTTAATTTTTTTTGATTTAAAATTTTTTTATCCTTTGGCCAGAACCAAGCCCCAAACCTCTCCCGCGCCGTTTTCTTTCAAAACGCGTGCGCATTCGTTCAAAGTCGATCCGGTCGTGGTTACGTCATCGATCAAGACAATGTTCCGGCCACCCAAACTTTTCCCTTGCCAAACAAAACAATTCTTGACATTTTCTCTCCTCGCCTCTTCTTTCAGTTTGGCCTGCGGCTTTACGTTTTTAATCCTGACCAAATTATCGCCGTCCGTTTCCAAATAAAATTTTCGAGAAAAAACCCGGACGATTTCATCGGCCTGATTGAATCCGCGGAAACGTTTTCTTTTTTTGTGCAAAGGTACGGGAACGACCAAAACCGACCGCAGATCGCTTAGGGTTTTACAATTTATTTTCTCCCTGTTTATTCTGTATAGATTTAACAGATCACGAAAGAAAAAAGCCAAAAAATTTCCCAATTCATTCGCGAGATCTTTTATTAAACTATATTTCAAAGCCCTAATTAACTTGGCGATGTTTTTGTCGTCATACAACCCGGCGATCCAAACTCCGTTTAAAAAATAGCTTCTCCGGCAATCCCGGCAAAATTTTCCGATAAAATTTTCTTTTTTGCAATGCAGGCAATACTGGCTCGGTTTTATCTTCAAACCAAAAAAACATTTTTTGCAAACCAGCTCTCCTTCTTTTCCGCAAATCAAACATTCTATGGGAAAAATCAAATCCAAAAAAGACGCCCAAAAAAATCGGGCATCTTTTTTAATTCTTTTTAAATCAAGATTCATCCCGTTAGAAGCGGACTCCTGCAGTACGCCCCGTTAGAAATTCCGCCAGACTGATATGTCCTTGAAAAATTCCGCCTTGGTTTATTCTAAAGATTTCTAACGGGGTGACTACGAGGCGAGAGTGGTTAATAATAATTTTTATGCAACAGAACTTGTCCCGTAGCCAAACCCGACAGGATTTGCGTTATCGGGATCGCTATTAAAAAAATTAATTGCATCTGTCAATTAGAATTTTTAATTAATTTGATTTTACATTTTTCCCATGGAAACGATCGCGGTTTCTAACGAGATTCATTTGCTTTCCCAATTGGCGCTGTCTATTTTCCAAATTCCGTTTTCTTTGACGAAAGCGATTGAAATATTTTGAGAAAAAGTATCGGAATTATTCGGTGTACCTGTCGATTCTTTCCTTTGCGTCGATACCGTAATTTGAGCAGTGCCCGCGTTCTTGTCAAAACTCTGCACCGTTTCCGAAACAGCTTTTGTCGTAATACCGTAATAGGTGCTTGTTGAAGATTTCTTCGCGATTTCATCCTTAATATATTGATCCACCCAATTTTGCATTTTCGTACTCATAAAAACTTTCAAATCCGTCAAATTGCCAAAGTCGTCCTGATTGGAAAAAGAACCGAATCTTTCGGCAAAAGCGGCCGCCATGACTTTTAAATCGTTCTGCGTAAGCTCCGTTTTCGTATTGGAAGTTGGCGTTGGCACCGTCGCTTTCGTCGCTTGATTTTGAACCGGTAGACTGGAATTTACCTGGTTTGTTCCGGATTGCGAATTGTTTTGCTCGACCATTCTTGGTTGGGTGGAAAAATTTTTAAAAAACATAATATAGGCTATCAGCGCGAGAAGAAGTAACCCGATTAAAATCATTAAAAATCCAAAATATTTTTTCATCCCGTTAAAAGCGGATCGCGATCAAAAATTTTGATTGCACAATCCGCATAAAATTATTATAAAAACATTTATAATTTATATTAACTCCCGCCGAAGCGATTGCGGCTTCTAACGGGATTCATAACTCTATTGAAACTAATTGGCTGGCTATAATCCCAGCTCGTCTTGGGCTTCGTCGTTTTGAGCGTTGCCGGCATTTTGGGCGAATTCTTTTTTCGCTTCTTCGATTTCCAAAAGTTGTCTCGGATCGGAAGTGATAAGTTGATCTTCCGTGTAAGATGCGACCACTTTGATCGCGGCGTGCTTGTTGCCGGCAAAGAAAATTCCTTCGCCGACTCCGCATTCGAGAAGCAAATATTTTTCTCCTTCCGTAAGCAAAAATGTTTTTTGCACCAAATCGATGGCCGCGGGCGATTGTTTCAGGAGAAGCTGCAAAGACGAGTTGGTTACGATCGCTTGGCCGTAGGGCGAAGTTAAAAAATCGTTAACGTCCTGGGTTATGGTCGTTACGCCCAAATAATATTTTCGGCATCGTTTAACCAAAGCGAAGATAAATTTGGCGCTGTCTTCATGTTGCATCAGCCACCAGGCTTCGTCAATAACGAGAATTCTTCTTTTTGTTTCGCTTCTTACCGTGTTCCAAATGTAATTGACAATGGTATAAATTGCTATCGGCCTTAGTTCATCTTCAAGATCGCGAACGGAAAAACAAACCAATTGGTTTTCCATTTTTACATTGGTCGGACTGTTGAACAAGCCGGCAAAAGTTCCTTGGGTGTATTTTCTCAACCTTAAGGCGAGGCTCGCTCCTCCCTCCATGCCTTCCAGGATGTCTTGAAAATCCTGCATAACCGGAGGTTCGATGTTGGCCAAATCGCTGTCACCCGTAATATCCTTTCTCGCGTAAGTTTCAAGAAGAGCGCGATCGATAATCGAATCTTCTTCATGGGTTAAATCGCCGAACATTAACCTGATCAAGCCCTTAACCGTTATAACCGCGCTTCTGATGATGTCTTCCGCTTTGGAATCGGCGCCGAGTGAATGAGGCAAATCAAAAGGGTTGATTTTGTTTTCGCTGGAAAGAGAAATATTTACGTAAGTTCCGCCGACGGCGTCGGACAAATGTTTGTATTCGTATTCCGGATCGATAATAATAACTTCCGTTCCCATCATTAAACTGCGCAACACTTCCAATTTAATGGCATAACTCTTGCCGGCTCCGGAAGTGGCGAAAACGACCGAATTGGCGTTTTGCAAACTGAACCGGTCGAAAAGAATCAAACTGTTGTTATGCCTGTTTATACCGTATAAAATTCCGTTATCACTGGTCAGTTCCGTGGACATAAACGGGAAAGAGGTGGCGACCGGAGAAGAATTCATGTTAAAAACGATGTAAAGCTCGTCGTTGCCCAAAGGAAATGTCGAATTGAATCCTTGCTCGGACTGATAAAAAACGCGGCGGGAATAAACGAGTCTTGAGCCGAAAATGCTTTCAACTTCGTCCGATAATTTATTGAGATCGTCAAACTTGTCCGCGTAAATCGTTATATACAAGGCGAATTGGAAAAATTTTTCCGTGCCTTGAGTCAAAGCGTCGCGCAAGGCTTCAATATCGCGTAGGGCGGTCTCGCGCAAAGGATCGCGAGCGGCGCCCTTTTCCGCGTCGGAAATTATTTGCGCTTCCAAAGCGCCGACTTTATTTTTCAACTGTTTCAAGATTATATCGCTTCGCACGGGATAAAAAAACATGGCGATATCGAAGGTCGAATTTAAATTGATGATCGGCGAGAACCAACCGACGTTGATGTAGCGCGGATAACTGACGACAAAAATCGTGCGGATGTATTGATCCCCCAATTTCAAAAAGTCGGAATTGACTTCAAAGCTGGCCGGAGCGATTAAATCCTTGATAGAGACGACTCCGCGGCGATAAGCGACTTCCGCTTCAACCAATTCGCGCGCCATTTGGGCGTTTTCTATCGCCTTTTTTTGTTCCTCCATCCTGCTCTTTTCAAGCGCTTGCTTTTCTTCTTCTTTTTGTATCTGACTTGGGTTAAACATTAAATTCTCCCACTCGCAATTCCTTTACATCGACCAATTTTTGGTTGGCCGACGTGGTCGGATTGTAAGTATTATAGTAAAGCTCAATTAAACTTTGAGTGTCCAATTCCGCCGCGCTAAGCCCGATGGAGGCCAACCCCGAAACTACGTTTTCGATTCTGCGCGTCAGTTGCGCCCTGCGCCTCGCAAAAACATCATCTTTCATGCGCAGCAAAGTGGCGGGCTTGAACGCTTCCATTATGCCCGTAAAGAATCCTTTATGCTTGTCGGAAATCGGATCATAAGGCAGCACCAAATAAAATCTTTTACTCATAATTTTGCCCATCGATATGAGTTCGCCGATATATTGGACATATTCGGCGGTTTGCATTTTTAAAAGCTCGTTAGTCTGCTCTTTTTCTTTTTGTTTTAAGTCGTCGATATAACCTTCAATATTTAATTCCCTTGATTGAATGACTATTTGCAAAGGAAAATCGATATTGTTTAAAAAACTTACATAGGCCGCGATAATCGCGTTTTGCTCGTCTTCACTTTTCAGGGCAAAATTAATGCTCGAAACCAGCAAAACCGCTCTTAAAGTTCCGTCACGCATAACCACGGTGCTTTCTTTTATTTCGGCGATATCAAGAAATTTCTGCGCGGAACTGCCGACTTTGTTTTTTGATTTTTTGGCCATATATTCAAACTCGTATCAATTTTTCTTAATTTAAGCGAAACCGATTTAATTTTTTTCCGCAAATTTTAATTTAAAATATTTCTGGTGTGGCGAAAGGGATTACAAAACCGCAAGCGGGGGCAAAACTTGACGCTCATATTTGTAATCCGCTTATTTTTATATCTTCTTCGTTCTTTTCTCCTTGATAAGCGCCCCCCGTATCTACGATTAAAGACAACTCAGCCAGTCTGGAACGAGTATAATGCTTCGTTGGCACCGATTGTTTTACTTCCGTCTTTTCTTTAAACTGTTCAAATTCATCTTTGTCCTTATCCGAGTTGTCCCAAATTCTCAATTTCGGCCGCTTAAAAGTTTGAACGACGTTTAAGATGAAGAAATGAAAAGGCCGGCCGTTTATCTTCGCGAAAGCAAAAACGCCCGCGATCACAAGAGTCACGATTCCGGCGGTCAAAAACAAGGAAAAATCAAAAAGTTTGTAATAAACCGCCGAAAGAATAAAAGCTCCAAGCATAATCACAAACTGCCGGGTCGTAACCGGACCGATGATTTTATTTTCGACATCGATAAATTGTGGTACCGTAAATTGTTGCATGAGTTTAATACGAATCTACGAATTGTATTCGAATGCTCCGAATCCGAAATTAAAAGCGCGAAATCGGAAACAATGTTTAAAATTCAAAATATCGGATTATAATTTTTTAAAACCTCAAATCTTTGTTTAAGTCCATTATCGCTTCGAATTCTCGGCTGTTCAAGTATTCTTCTCCTTTTACTTTTCTTTCCTCGATAACGACATCAATGGGTTCGTTTCTTAAAATGCTTTCTTCGCCGATGGCAAGATAAAGTTTATTCACCGGACTCATACGCCACGCTTTTATGCCTTCGATTTTTTTTGAATAACTTTCGTCTTCGAGCAATTTTATTTTTTCCTTGATCTTTTCTATGACCCGAAAAGGGTCTTCAAAAGCCAAACGCCTGAAATTAACCAAATCGAAATTTCTCAATTCGTCTATCGGCGACATCACTCTCGATTCCGCCGCTTTGCGCGGCACGTATTTTATGTCTTCCATTTTAATTTTTCCGCCTTCCGGCACCGTATTAAGCGGCTTAAAAACGGGGACGGGAGTCGGTTTTTGAGTTTCGGGAATCTTTTTTTCTTCCTTTTTTAGTTCCGGTTTTGTCTTCGGCTTATCTTCTTTCTTGTCAATCGGTTCTTTTTTTTCTTCCGTCCGCGGCTCTTCTTTCTCTTCTTTCGGCATGTCGGTAATTTTTTTAGAGTTTAAGTCGATTTCGACATCGCGCATGCCGATATCTTTCAAATTATTCAAATCGCCGCCGTCTTCGGGCAAAATCATTTTTTTAGGTTTCTCCGTTTGAATATTGTTGCCGCTGTTTTTAAATTTTTCCGCCGCGTTCAAAACGGCTTCCGTCGAAGTTTCGTCGAAACTCAAACCTCCCGCCTCAAAAGATTTCATCAAACTGGCTTTGGTATCGATTCTGTTTCTGATTCCTTTTAAATAAATTCTTACGATTTGCTTAAATCTTTCTCTTAATAATTCGCTGCCAAAATTAACATCGATTATTTTTAAAATTTTTTGGACATTTTCTTCGACGATGTCGTTGGTATTGTTGATCGTCTCGATTTTTTTCGCCAATTCTTTAACCTCTTCCTCGTCTTCAACGGAAAAAAAGAAATTTGAACTTTTCGGAGTCTCGGGCTTTAAAACCGTCGCCGTTTGGACGTTCGGTTTTTCTTCCGGCATTTTTTTTGTTTCGGCCGGCTTTTGGTTTACGGCCAGAGGCAAATGTTCTTCGTAAGGAACCAATTCTTCCTCTTCTTGTTTTTTAATTTCTAAATTGGCCCTATTTGCTTTCTTGGCGTTCAATCCGAGATAATCCAAAACGTTTTTAAAAACGAAGTTTTTTAAATCTTCCATAAGACTATTTGCTTTCGAAATGTCCAAATTCAATTCTTGCGAAAAAGTTTTCGCGTCAAAATCAAGTTCTTTGGTCATCACTTTCATAATCAAAGGGGCCAAGCCCGCGCCGTATTTCTTCTCCAAATCATCGATAGCGGAAATTACCGCCGGCGCTCCGATTTTGTCACGCAAGTCTTTTGGTAAATTATTATATTTTTGCAAATATTCAAGCATACCTCCTGTTTATTTTCCTTTTAAGCTTTTTTGTTAAGCCGAAGAAAAGATTGTTTTTGAAGCGAAGACCGCTTTCGCGTCGGCATCAATCCGCAGCGAAAAAATAATCTTTTCTTCGGCTTATTTATGAACATTTATAAAATATTATTTCCCTGTTTTAAACATTTAAATAAATTTTATCTTTTTTAATCTGCTCGGCTAATTCCTCGGGTTTTCTGAATTTTTTTACTTCGCGGATTTTTTTTAAAATTTTTACTTTTATTTTTTCTCCGTAAATGTCTTCACGGAAATTATCGATAAAAATTTCCGCGGAAAATATGGAATTAAAAGTTTTCTTGCGGCCATAATGCATAAGGCCGTTGTATTTTTTATTTTTAATTTCCGCTTCGACCAAATAAACCCCTTCTTCGAGTTCCAATTTTATATCCAGATTCGCCGTGGGAAAGCCCAATTGTCTTCCTCTTCCTTCGCCCCGAATCACGGTAGCCGAGAATATGGTCATAATCACTTTTCCAAAAGCGCATCGACGGCCTCAATGGCGCGGCGAGCATGCGATTTTAAACGACTCCGAATCTGATTCGGCAAAACTTCCGGTCCCACTATTCCGATTCCCACCGGCTTCATAAAAAAAAGTTCCAGATCGATAATCGCTTTCATAACCGTCTGCGCCATTACCAAGCCGTGTTTCGTTTCTCCCTTCTCGATAATTCCCAAAACTACCGCTCCTTCAATATCGTCGCGAGCCAATAATTTTTTTAAAGCCAGAGGTTTTTCATAAGATCCCGGCACCCAAACTTCTTCTATTACATTGAGCTTCATTTCCGCCGCCGCCAATTTCGCTTCTCTTGCCATTTCCTCCACCTCGGTTTTATGGAATGCGCCCAGTACAAGCGCTATATTTCTAGACATTTATTTTTTTAATAAATTCTCCAAATATCTTGCCATCATGTCCACCTCTATATTTATTTTATCTCTTTTTTTTAATTTAGAAAAATTAGTCACTTCCACGGTATGAGAAATTAAACTAACTTTAAAGAATTTTTTACCACATCCGGAAATAGTCAGGCTAACACCGTCCAAGGCGACCGAACCTTTACAAGCTAAATATTCCATCAGTTCTCGCGGCGGTTTTATAATTAATTCTTTATTTTTACCTTGACTTAATATATTTTCAATCACCCCCACCCCGTCGACATGGCCCAAAACAAAGTGGCCGTCAATTCTCTCGTTCGCTTTTAAACCCAATTCCAAATTGACGAGATCGCCGATTTTTGCGTTTCTAAAGTTTGTCACTCTTAGCGTTTCGGGCATGACTTCCGCCTTAAATTCGTTTTTCTTTTTCGCTATTACGGTCAAACAGGCGCCGTTTGTCGCGATACTGGCTCCCACTTTTACGTCTTTAAGAAAATTTCTAACTTCTATTGTGAAATATCGTCTGCCATTCCTATCTTCTATCTTCTTTATCTTTCCGACTCTTTTTATGATTCCTGTGAACATTATGAATTATGAATCATGAATTATGAATTATGAAATTAGGCCCTAATTCATAATTCATGATTCATAATTCGGTAACGCTAAATTTATTCTATTCATTAAATCCCCGCCTCTTTCTTTAAAACTACCGCTTTATCCGTCTTTTCCCAGGTAAAATCTTTGTCATTGCGACCGAAATGCCCGTAAGCGGCGGTTTTTCTGTAAATCGGGCGTTTTAAATTCAAATTTTTGATGATTTGTTTCGGCTTGAAATCAAAATGTTTTTTAATCAGTTCCAAAACTCTCGGTTCGGGAATTTTATTGGTACCGTAAGTTTCGATATAAATTCCGACCGGTTCGGCGATGCCGATCGCGTAGGCGACTTGGAGTTGGCAACGGTCGGCGAGTCCGGCGGCGACGACGTTTTTCGCGACATATCTCGCCATATAAGCGCCGCTCCTGTCTACTTTGGTTAAGTCCTTGCCCGAGAAAGCTCCGCCTCCGTGCGGAACTATTCCGCCGTAAGTATCAACGATAATTTTTCTTCCCGTCAGTCCGGTATCCGCCGGCGGCCCACCGAAGATAAATTTACCGGTGGCATTGATAAACAGTTTGGTTTTTTTATCGATTAATTTTCCCATAACCGGTTCAATGACTTTCTTCTTGATGTCGGCTCTTAATTTTTTCATGCTTATGTCGGCGCTGTGGTGCGCAGCGATAACGACCGCGTCCGCTCGTTTCGCTTTGCCGTTTTCATATTCAATCGTCACCTGACTTTTCCCGTCCGGACGCAAATAAGGCAAAATGCCTTTTTTTCTAACATGCGCCAATTTTTCCGTGAGTTTATGAGCAAGAATAATCGGTAACGGCATAAATTCCGGAGTCTCGTTCGTTGCGTAACCTATCATCAACCCCTGATCGCCCGCTCCCATTTCTTTGAACTCGCCTTCGCCTTCGTTTACGCCCTGGGCGATATCGGGACTTTGTTCGTGAATGGATGAAATCACGCCGACGTCATCCGAGCAAAAACCGTATTCCTGCTTGTCGTAACCGATTTCTTTTAAAATATTGCGTACGATCTTGTCAATATTCACGTAAGCCTTGGTCGTGACTTCGCCGCCGACGACAACCAACCCGGTCGTGCAAAAACATTCGACGGCGGAACGGCTGTTCGGGTCGACTTTTAACATTTCATCGTAAATACCGTCGGAAATTTGATCGCAAATTTTATCCGGATGCCCTTCGGTAACCGATTCGGAAGTGATTAATCTGATATTGTTTATGTTTCGTTGCATAAAAATAAATAAGAACAAGAAGAAAAATAAGAAAATAGGTTTCTATTTTTTTATCCTATTTATCTTATTTTTCTTATTTCTATTATTTTAAGTTCCAATTTCCCACGACTTCAAATATTCTTCCTGCTCTTTCGTCAGCTTGTCTATCTTTATTCCCATTGATTTTAATTTTAATTCCGCAATCCAATTTTCAATTCTTTCCGGAACGTTATAAACTTTCTTTTCCAGTTTAGCTTTATTTTTTATAACGAATTCCGTGGAAAGAGCCTGGGTGGAAAAACTCATGTCCATGACCGAAGCGGGATGACCTTCGGCCGCCGCCAAGTTTATCAGCCTTCCTTCTCCTAAAAGATAAATGCTTTTGACTTTTGATTTTTGACTTTTGACTTTGATTACGTACTCATCAACATAATTTCTGACGTTTTTATTAACCTTCGCCGCCAATTTTTTCAATTCCGGAATATTTATTTCAACATCGAAATGGCCGGAATTGCAAACCATGGCTCCGCCTTTCATTAATTTAAAATGCTCTCCTCTGATTACATTTATATCGCCGGTCAAGGTACAAAACAGATCGCCGATTTTCGCCGCCTCGCGCATGGGCATAACCCGGAAACCGTCCATGTTCGCTTCGAGCGCTTTTATTTGATCGACTTCGGCCACGATTACCTTCGCGCCCATGCCTCTCGCTCGCGTGGCAAAACCGCGTCCACACCAGCCATAGCCGGCGACGACAATATTTCTTCCGGCCAACAGGATATCGGTGGCACGGATAATCCCGTCCAAAGTCGATTGGCCCGTACCGTAACGGTTATCGAACATGTTTTTCGTTTTCGCGTCGTTTACGGCGACAATCGGCACGCCCAAATCGCCTTTCTTTTCCAAGGCTTTTAATCTTATTACGCCGGTTGTCGTCTCTTCCATGCTCCCAATAATATTTTTAAGGTCGCCCCTGTATTCTTTGTGCAAAAGCGATAAAAGATCGGCGCCATCATCCATGGTGATGTTCGGTTTAAAGTCAAGAGCCGCTTTCAAATGTTTGTAATAAGTATCCCGTCCTTCGCCATTGATGGCAAAAACCGGAATGCCATAATTCTTGACGAGCGAAGCGGCAACATCGTCTTGGGTCGAAAGCGGATTGGAAGCGGAAAGTAAAACATCCGCTCCGCCCGCTTTTAAAGTTCGCACCAAATTGGCGGTTTCCGCGGTAACATGCAAACAAGCGGACATTTTTACACCTTTAAGCGGTTTTTCTTTTATAAATCTTTCTTTGACTAAATTTAAAACAGGCATGTCTTTTTCTGCCCATTCGATTCTTTTCTTACCGGCCTCGGCCAGTTTTATGTCTTTGATATCGTAAGTCATAAGTAAAAATAATAACAAGAAGATAAATAAGATTAAAAATTATTTTTTTGATTTTTTAAAAAATTTATATACCCATTTAAAGCTAGTTCGATATTCCTTCCTTCACTATATAAATCTGTAAAAATTTCATTAGAAATGTAACCGTTATCCAATGCCAGATAAAGATGATCTAAAACTTCATTTAATGACCCTCTTGCTATTCTACAAAACTGAATATTTTCTTGAAAATTGTATCTTCCGTACCCCTCGGCAATATTTGCGCCTATAGAAAGAACTGCCCGCCTTATCTGAGATGTAAGACAATACAACTCTTCTTTCGGAAAATTTTTCGAAATATTATAAATACTTTTTCTAAAATTTCGTGTCAGTTGCCATGCCTTAACATTCTCAAAACTATGCCTTTTTAAAGAACCATCATACATGTTGATTTATTCTTTTTATCTTATTTATCTTATTTTTGTTTTTATAAGTTTTTTCCAAAATTTTTCCTAAATCTCTTCTCCATTTCTCTCCACGTAAACTCATGATTTTGCCCCCCGTATTTTTCGACTGCAAACGAAGCGACTACGCTTCCCATTTGTGCGGCTTGTTCAATCGGCCAACCTTCTTTCAATCCCTTGATTAGGCCGGCGCGGTAAGCATCGCCCGCTCCGGTCGGATCCAAAACCTTTTTCGGTTTTGCCGCTTTGATTAAATATTTTTCTTTTTTAGCAAAAATCTCCAAACCTTGTTCACCTTTGGTAATAATCAATATATTTACTTTATCAATTATATCATCAGTTGTCCATCCGGTTTTTTTCTTGATCATTTCGATTTCATAGTCATTGCCGATTAAAATTTCCGCCCCCGTAATGCCATTTTTTAATTTTTCTTTACTCAAAACGGTGATCTGCTGCCCCGGATCGAAAATGTATGGAATTTTATTTTTGTAAATTTTCGCATAATCTTCCATGTCTCGCAAGTTGCCAGGAGAAATTATGGCGATGCTGTTTTTCAGTAATTTACCATCAAATTTTCCTCGCGATTCATTCATCGCTCCCGGATTGAATCCGGCAATCTGATTATCAGCTTTGTCAGTGATAATATACGCGCTGGCGGTTAATCTCTCTCTTATTTTTCTTATTTCTCTTATTTTAATTTTGTTCTTCCGCAACCATTTTTCGTAATTTCCAAAATCAGCACCACCGGAAGCTAAAATATACGGACTCTCACCAAGTAAAGCCAAGTTGTAGGCGATGTTTCCGGCCGTGCCGCCGAAGTTTTCTTTCAGTTCATTGATAAGAAAAGAAACATTCAGAGCGTGAATTTTATCTGGCAGAATATGATCTTTGAAATAACCGGGGAAATCCATGATTCGGTCGTAAGCGAGCGAACCGGAGATGAGGATGTTTTTATACATTGTTAAATTTAGGTACTTAGGTAATTAGGGATTGGGTTTGGATTTTTGTTTTTTCTTTAAAAAATTAACATATCCATTAATTCCTTTAATCAATTCTGTATATTTTTCTTCTGTAAACTTTGAAATTTTCTCAGTTGTTAATCCTTTCTTGTAGGCCCTGATTATTCCCGCTTTAGTTTCTCCGGCTTCTCCTCTGGCGATATACATTCTATTTATTTTATCTCCATACGAGAAACGATTGTAACTCTCGGCAATGTTATCGGAAACTGAAGAAGATGATCTCCTAAGCTGGTCAACACTTCTGAATTTTTCATCTTTTGGGAATTTTTCGGTTAGTTTATATATAAAAATTTCTAAACGCTCCGACAATTTATAAATTTTTAAATTTTCCAAACCATTGTTGCTCATAAATCCTAATTACCTTATCACCTAAGCCCTAATTATATCGAATAAATGTTAAAAGAATTTAGTTTCTTCCATACTACTTAATTTATATTCCAAATTCCAGGTCCTATCTTCTAGCTTCCAATCTCTTTATCTCCTCCTCGATGGCTTTGTATTCGAGGGAAGAGGGGGAATAATTTTTGAGCATTAATTTTAAATTATTAATTTTTTCAGCATTATCATTTTTTATTACATTCGCACCGATGGTTTTATTTTCATTTTTTTGCTTAAAAAATCCGAGTTTTTCCAATTCGTCTACGGCTTTTTTTGCTTCCGGATCGACATCCTCCAATTTTCCATCATTCCAGTTCATGATTTTACCGTCTATTTCCATTGTAATACTTTCTTCAAATCCGTTCGGACTATTTGAAGAAATTTTCAGTTTTTCATACAATTTTAATAAATTTTTTACCTTCTCTCTTTCGATATTTTCCAACGCCTTTATATTTTTTGAATTTATAAAATATTCTTCAAATTTTATATTATCGACAACTCCCGTTCCCAAAAATCCGTGATAATCTTTAACCCAATTTTCCAAAGTACCGGAAACCGTTTCATTGCTTAAAATTAAATTCTTCTTAGTAATTTTTGCCTTATTCTGAATCAGTAAATTCTTGATTGTATCTTTTATTCGATCTCTTTCTCGGTAGTCGGCAAAAATGATTAAATAATTTCTTATCTTTTCCCATAAATCATAATCTTCAATTTCAAAAATTACGCCCAAATGATTCTCAATCAAAGAGAAAATGTCTTTTTCTCTTAAATTGGACAGGCCCAAGAAACCGAATTTGTACTGCAAACTTTTAAATTGCCTGAAAAGAATGCCGTTTTCTTTTTCCAGATTGGGATTTAACAAATCTTTTAGATAATAAAAATAGGTCCTGGAAGCGCTAGACATTCCATATTCATTAATAAGATCCAGTTTGCTCTTTAAATCCGCTAAATTGTTATTATCGAATTGTATCATGTATTTTTATAACTGGCCGGATATTTTCCCGCTTTATCTAATTCATCTACGGCCATGCCGGCGGTATACAGCTTATCGTTTCTGGCCGCCTTTTTTAATTCGTCAATTAAATGCGCCGATACCCCCGCTTCTATCATTTTTGCCATGTTCTCGGGTATAGTTAGTCTGGCTATAACATTCGGATTGATACGTTTAGGCTGATCGGCCAATTTTGGGCCTACGGTCTTTAAAATAGTTAAACCGACTTCATTTAAAATAAATTTTCCATCCGGAGTTTCTCCTCCGTAGCCCAAACGGTTAAGTTGCCTTGCGATTGCTTGCGGATCCATTTTTGCAACTTCCGAAGCGGAAACAAGGGCTTGCTCTTTCGGGCTGGCAAAGTCATAATAGCCATCGCGTACTTTTATGGATCTTGCCGTTGCCCAATGATTATTCTTTTCCGCCAGATAACTTATTTCCATGGCCAAGCCTTTCGCTTCTTGATCGGAAAAGCCGACATAATTATCGTTGTCTTTTTTCGCTATGTCTCTCGCCATTTGTTGCAAACCTTCTCCGGTTGCGGAATATCCCATATTATTTAAGAGGCCGTCATTTTCATTTCCATCCTTCGCAAGCTTCTTGGCGATAGCGGCAAAACGGATTTTATCTTTTTGTCTAATAGCATCTTTTAACATAGCACCCAATTCTTCCTCGTCTTCTCCGACAATCTTTTTCATTTCTTCCGCTTCCAAAGAAGCTTTGGCGGCTATGGCATTAAAATCGGCAATAGGCTTATATTTTAAGGTTTTTGCTTTTTCTATTTTTATCTTTTCCCTTTCATCTTCTATATCCTTATCATGAACCGCTAATCTGGCTTTAGCATTGTCTATAATTGGTTGCCTGTATACTTGACCGTTACTGTTTTTTAGAATATTTTCAATATCCATAGATTCTTCGGACAGTGAATCCATTTTTGCCTTGGCCTCGTCTTTCTTTTTCTTAAATTTATATTTATCGGCGTACTCGGTTGCATTGCGCTCATCCTGCGTAGCCTGATCCATTTCTCTTGCTACGTCTTCAATTTGTGTTTTCAAATCTCCTTGTTTAATTAAATAATCGTTTCTTTGTTCAGGAGTTAATGCGATTGAAAGTTTTAGCGCATCTTTATAATCGTCACTGTCTCGTATGTCTTTTATTTTGTCTTCATGGCCTTGTATAATTTCTTGCTGTTTTTTCACCTCGTCTTTGGACGCTTTACCGCCTCGGAATCTTTGAGCCCAACCTTTGGTAGTGGAAAGCTGTTCCCAGGCGCTGCCGGGCGTACCGGTCATGGCCAAGGCGCCGTGAAATCTGCCGCCGTGTTGCATTGCCAAACCGGCCTGAACCATCCCTTCCCCATATCTTTTTCTTTGTATTTCGGCTCTTTTTTCTTGAATGCCTTTCCAAACCCTGCCCACATTTAAATCAACTCCGGTTTTTTGATGAAGTTTATCAATACCATAACCACCCAAAGATTTAGCGCCCTTAAACGGTAACAAAGCTCCGCCCGCGGCCAAAGACCCCGTCTTCTTCGCCCAATTCATTCCTTTTCCCGCAATGCTCGCCGCCGCGCCGCCCATCTGCTGCGCGACCATAAGCCCGCCGATTAAAAGCGCGATCGTTATCGCGTAATCTTGTAAATTGGAAGTGTTAAACAAAGAGTTGGGGGAGGTTACATTTGAGTCATTGGTATTGGCGGTATAACTCCCGGAAGTAATTTGGACAGAAGTGGAAGAACTATAATCCGATGGCTTGCCTAAAGCCAAAGAAGAACTGCTCGCCGTTAATAATGCCAGCCAAATAAAAAATGCCAAAATCGGTCCGATTATTACCTGCTTGATAAAATCTTCCCAGACCCGACTTGTATATTTTCCGATTCCGGGCACGGCAAAGCCCAAAAAAACCAAAGGCGATAAAATCGTATAAACCCAAAGCATGACCACGCGCATAACCAGAATCGCCATCAAAACCGTTATGACTATGACCGATATGATCATGGCGATAAGGCCCATAATTATACCTGCCGCGACAAAAAGAGCGCTGCCCGACGCCTGACTTTGATTGTTAACCGCGCTTAAACTTCCATATTTCTGCATTTGAAATAAGTCGACAAAGTGTCCCGCTCCATTGGCCGCAAATCCGTTGACAAAAGTAAGCATCACCACTTGCCCGAAATCGATAATTAAACCGAAAATCGTCCGGGAAAAATTTATAAGAACGGCCATGATAAGAAGTTTCGGTAGCATTTTTTTCCATTGATAACTTTCAATGCGTAAAATCGTGGCAAAAGCGATGACAAGCACAATTAAAATAAAAAACATGTTACAGACATCGCGAACAGTAACCCAGCCGACCTGCACCGCCTGGACATTGATAATGTTATTGAACTGCGCCACCCAAACCAAAAGACTTATAATAACAGTTCCTACAAATCCGATTACATAACTCAATAAATACGCTATCCATCCTATAACCGTAGCTATCCCTATCATAATCGGATTCGGACTATCGGCGGCAAAAATCGGTTTGGCGACCAGAAGTAAAACAACGCTAAACAAAACTACCCAAATGATAATCTTTCTGTTTTTTCTTAGTTTGTTTTTTAAATCAATCATTTAAATAAATTTACTAAAGCTGATATTGTGGACCAACCCAGACTTGATAAGGCGTCCCATAACCATTTTATTTTCTGTAACCAGCTCGCACTTATCCAAGTTACTATCATGACGATAAGAGCCAAAATTGAAAAAATTATGGTTAAAGCCAATAAATCCAAAAACAGCAATCCCATCTTCTCAAGCAATCCGATCATCTTTCCGGGTTGCGGAATATTTTCTCCCGCAATCTTCGGAATCCATTCGTCTCCCAGTTTGCAGAAAAAATTTTCTCCCAAAACCGCGCCGAGAAAAACATGGATATTGATATAAATCAAACTCAAACCGAAACTCGGGATCAATAGTTCCCAGGCGGTACGCAAAAGTCCGCTCGTCGTTCGGCTCATTCCCAATCCTTCCTCTATTCCCGAAGCGGCATTGTTTTTCGCTTCTTCCGTCCTTCTTTTCTCCATGACCATTTCTCGCAATGATTTTTGCTCTTCCGGACCACCCTCACTCCCAGAGGGATCATTATTTCTCGCCCTTTCTTCTTTTAATTTTTCCGCGGCCATCAGTTGTTCATCTAGGTTGTTTAGAGTATCGGGCATATTTAATCTCAAATCTCAAAACGCAAAACTCAAAACCAAAGCTTAAAACTAAAATCTTTTATTCTTAAGGGTAAGAAGGCTGGCGCCTAGCATTTTTGAGAGTTCTTCAAGCTCTTGCAATAATTTATTAATTTTAATTT
>JAJYLD010000011.1 GCA_021788015.1 bacterium
AGATCGATACTGAACGAACAAAGAGCGCTAACCACCTACAAAAACGTCTTCAAGAAACTGCCCCAAACAACGGAGGACTGGAACGCCCTCAAAGCCATTGCCTATTCGGGGGCGAAGAGGTAAGATTTATCTCGAGATGAGGGAATGCAAGAAATTCATAACTACAAAATTAAAATCAATTTCAAACGATAAATTTTAAAAATGGATTTGGCTTGACATTTAAAATTTGATATTTGAAATTTGGGAAGTTGAGTTTAATTTTTATATATTTTTATGCCCGGTCTTATCCAAGTGAATAATTTGTCCAAAACATACGATAGCGAAGGCGTAAAGACCACCGCTTTAAGCGGTGTTTCTTTCAATATCGAAAAGGGAGAATTTGTCGCGATTATGGGGCCTTCCGGCTCGGGAAAGTCGACTTTGATGCATATCTTAGGCCTTCTTGATCGGGCCTCGGAAGGAGAATATTTTTTTGAAGGAAAGAACGTCGTTGAATTATCGGATGACGAACTGGCCGTCTTAAGAAATGAAAGCATTGGTTTTGTTTTTCAGGCTTTTAATCTTCTTCCCCGCACAACCGTTTTGGAAAATGTAAAATTGCCCTTGTTTTATTCAAAAGACAAAAAAGATATAGACGGACGTTCTAGAAAAGTTTTGGAAAGCGTCGGTCTCGGGCATCGATTAAATTTTTTTTCAAACCAAATTTCCGGCGGCGAAAAACAAAGAGTGGCGATTGCCCGCGCTTTGGTCAATGAACCGTCCGTAATTTTTGCGGACGAGCCGACCGGCAATCTTGATTCGAAATCGGGAATTCAAGTTATGGAAATTTTGCAAAATTTGAATGATCACGGCAATACGATAATTCTGGTCACTCACGAAACGCAAACCGCGGAATACTCGAAAAGAATTTTAAGAATCATGGACGGAAAAATCGTAAACGACGAGCGAGTGGAAAGAAGAAGATTGGCCGGAGACGGAGATTTGTTGAAATAACTCAAAACTCAAATGTCAAAACTCAAAACTGTAACTAAAAACTCAAAACCAGTTTTTGGTTTTAAGTTTTGGTTTTGAGATTTGCATTTTGCGTTTTGAGTTTGATTTATGTTTTTAAATTTTTTTCAAAATTATAAACAGATTTTCATGATGCCCATTCGTACCCTTCTCGCAAACAAGGCGAGAAGTTTTTTGACTATGCTCGGGGTTATTATCGGCGTCGGGGCGGTGATTGTCATAATTTCGGTTGGAGCGGGAGCGCAAAGTCTGATTCTGTCCCAAGTCAAATCTTTGGGAACGAACATAATCGGGGTTTTGCCCGGAGCATCCAATGATAACGGACCGCCCGCGACCGTCATGGGCATTGTTATTACGACCCTAACTTACGACGACGCCATGGCGATCAAAAAAGAGATTCCCAATGTTGTCGATGTTGCCGCCTATTCGAAAGGTGTGGCGACAGTTAGCTGGCAATCGAATCAATATGACACGAATTTAAGCGGAACAACCGCCGGCTACATGAATGTCGAAGGCGGAGAAATTGATGAAGGCAGATTTTTTACATCCGAAGAGGAAAAAAATTTATCGGAAGTGGCGGTTTTGGGCGCAACGGTAAAAGATCAACTTTTTGGACTTTCCGATCCGATCGGCCAGAAGATAAAAATAAAAAATCACATGTTTGAAGTCATCGGCACGATGAAAAAAAGGGGAACAGTCGCTTTCCAGGATTACGATGACCAAGTTTTTATTCCAATCATGACCATGCAAAAATTGATAGAAGGGGTAAATTATATCGGAATGATCAGAATCAAAATTAATAATGAAAATAATGTCCAGGAAGCGAAAGATGAAATCACCGCGCTTCTTCGCGAAAGACATAATATTTCCGATAAAAGCGGCGCCAGCGACGATTTCACGGTCAGAAGTTCCGATCAGGCTTTAAGCATGATTACCTCGATTACAAACGCATTAAAATATTTTCTTGCCGCCATGGCTGCGCTTTCCTTAATTATCGGCGGAATCGGAATTATGAACATAATGCTTATCAGCGTAAGGGAACGAACACGGGAAATCGGCTTGCGCAAAGCTGTCGGCGCGAAGACTTCGAATATCCTCAACCAATTTTTAATCGAGGCGATCGCGATTACGGCTTTAGGCGGAATAATAGGAATAATCGTCGGTGTTTTAATTTCATTTTTGATTTCGGTGGTGGCGCAATCTTTAGGGTATTCTTGGGATTTTATAATTTCATTGACTTCGATAATTTTGGCCTTGGCAGTTTCCGCGCTGGTTGGTCTTGTGTTCGGTCTTTATCCGGCGTACAAGGCGAGCAAGTTGGAGCCGGTGGAGGCATTGAGGTATGAGTGATTAGGAATTAGGAATTAGGAATTAGGAATTAGGAATTAGGAATTAGGAATTAGGAATTAGGAATTAGGAATTAGGAATTAGGAATTAGTCTCTTCCTTACTAAGGAGAAAAAGAAGGCGTTACGCGATATGCGTTATGTGTTGTGAGATTTTATGCAATCCATAATCCAATCCATAAAATTAGCGGTAACTTCTCTTCGCGCGAATTTGGCTCGCACGAGTTTGACGACCTTGGGAATTGTGATCGGCATTGCGACCGTAATCGTGGTTTTTTCCGCGGGGGCGGGAATTCAGAGTCTTATTCTCGGCCAAATCGAAACTTTCGGAACCAATATTATCGAAACGGAAGTAAAAGTGCCGACAGGAAAAACGGGAGCGGCGGCCGCAAGTCAGTCGGGAGTGGCCATGGCGCAAGGGGTCCAAATAACAACCTTGACCCTGAAAGACATGGATTCGATTGACAAACTGCCGAACATAAAAGAAAGTTATGCGGGAATTTTAAATCAGGACGAGGCGAGTTACGAAAACCAATTTCATAAAGTGAGCCTGCTTGGCACGAACGCGAGTTATATGGATATCGATAAGAGCCAGATTGATTACGGCAGGTTTTTTACGGACGATGAAGACAAGTCTTTGGCGCAAGTTGTGGTCCTCGGTTCCGGAATAAAAGAAAAATTATTCGGCGATTCAAACCCTCTGGGGAAAAAAATCCGGTTGCACAAATCTAAATTCACGATTGTGGGAGTAATGAAGCCGAGAGGAGCTGCCGGATTTATGAATTTTGACGACTATATTTATATCCCGATCAGAACTCTCCAGAAAAAAATTATGGGCATCAATCATGTTCTTTACATTGTTTCCGAAGTGAAGGATATGAGCATAGCGGACGAAACCGCGGATGATATACGCGCGGTTTTAAGAGAAAATCACCACATAACGGATCCGGCCAAGGATGATTTTCGCGTAAGTACCATGACTGAAATGATGAACACATTAAATACGGTTATGAACGCAATTACACTTTTGCTTCTGGCAATCGTCGCCATCTCTTTGGTTGTCGGCGGAGTGGGAATTATGAATGTCATGTATGTCGTCGTTACGGAGAGAACGGCGGAAATCGGCTTGCGCAAAGCCGTGGGGGCGAAATATGCCGATATCATGCTTCAATTTTTGATCGAATCAGTGATTGTAACGGTAATAGGCGGAGTGATCGGAATTTTTTTTGGAATTCTTTTTTCATTTTTAATTTCTTACGGCGCGAACAGTTACGGATTGGACTGGCAATTCTCCATTCCTTTACGCGCCTTTGTAGTTGCCCTTGGTTTTTCAGCCGTGTTCGGAATTCTTTTTGGCATTTATCCGGCGCGCAAAGCCGCGAAGATGGATCCGATCGAGGCATTAAGAAATGAGTAATTAGGAATTAGGAATTAGTCTCCTCCTTATTAAGGAGAGCCTTAAAGGCGTAAAAAAAAAGACCGGGCACGCGATTTTTATTTCGCATGCGCCGGTCATGTTGTTTAGGCGGCCGAGGCGAGCTCGGCCCTTGCCCGTTTTTTGGCGGCCATTCCGCCCGCTACGGCTTTTACGCCGCTCCGGACGGACGTGCCCAGATCGCCGGCGCTCTTTAGCCAGCGCATCTTCCTGGGCCCGCGGTTCCGGGTCCAGGCCAACCCCTTCAAGCTGGCCATGGTCTTCTGCGCGAGGGTCGGCGCGGGCGCGGGTTTGTAGCTGACCTGCACGGGCTCGGCTACCTTTGCCGTTTCGCCGCGATGCCCGCCGAAAAGCTTCCTTTTCATTTCTGTAAAAAATTTTTTAAGCACGATGACCTTCCTCCTTCGGGTTAGGGTTTAACCATCCTTCTCGCACGATTGCTATGTAAAGCATAACTACTTTCATCTGCAGATCTCCTTGTGCGTTTAGCCCGCCGGCAATTAACTCTTATAATGATCAAAGACTTTATATCCTACCATGTTTTTAATTATCTGTCAAGTCTTGTTAATTTTAGACTAATATTACATAAAATTGAGTTATTTTGTTGAATGTGCTATAATTAGCGACATAAATAAAAATGCCTTCCTTTCAAAGGAGGGTGAGGGAGGTAAAAAATGTTATTGGAAAAGATAAAAACCCCCTTAATCCCCCTTTCGAAGGGGGATAAAACTCTGTATGTTCAAACACTCAAAATCAAAACATCCCAACTTTGCCAAAATCTATAACGCCGGGCAAAATTTTTTCAATGAAATTCCGGCGGTAAAAAAACGGAGAAAGACGCGCAAATACTTTAAATTCATAAAAATCGTATCTTACGCCATAATTGTTTTGGCTGTTTTTGTTTTTGTCATAGTCGGGACTCAATTTTTTCGAATCGAAGAAATTTACGCGAACGCGATGAACGGAAAAAACAATCTTGAAAAGGCCATGAATTTCATAAGCCAGAAAGATTTCAACGACGCTTATACATTTTCCGAGGGAGCGGTAAGAAATTTTCAGCTTTCGAAAGATTATCTCGCCGACCTCGATCAAAGTTTTTTCTTCTCCCATGTTCCGTATTTAAAATCGCAAAGCGAAAGCGTGGGCAAACTTTTGGACGCGGGCCGAATTTTAAGCTTGACGGCGAACGAGGGAGCGGTTTTCGGAAACAACATCCAAAAGATTATGGGCGATAATAATTTGAGCTTCGCGAAAATGGATCAAGCGGGAAAGATAAAAATTTTATCGGGAATTTACGACGGCATCCCTCAATTGGAAAACATGAAAAATAATTTTAGCTTGGCTTTCGCCGATTTGGACGGCGTGAAATATGACGGCGTGCTTTTGCCGCTCAAGCCGCAAATTTTGGATTTGAAAAACAGGGTGAAAGCCGGACAAGATCTTTTAACCGAAGCCATTCCGGCGGCAAAACTTCTTCCGGTCCTGGCCGGCTATCCGGATAAATCGACCTTTCTTGTCATCCTGCAAAACAACGACGAGCTCAGGCCGACGGGCGGTTTTATCGGAACATACGGAATTTTGCAAATGAACAACGGGGACATCGCCCGCTTCGATACGCATGACATTTATCACATGGACATGCCGACGCAAGGCGAGCTTTCGATCGATCCGCCGGCGCCGATAAAAAAGTATCTCGTCGACAAATGGTATATGCGCGATTCGAACTGGTCGCCCGATTGGCCGACAAGCGCGCAAAAGATAATTTGGTTTTACAATCAAGAAAACCAACTTTTGACCGGCAAGAATCGAATTAACAATTTCGACGGCCGATTCGCGGGAGTGATCGCGATCACGCCGAATTTAGTTTCCAGCCTGCTCGCGATTACCGGCCCGATTACGATTCAAGGGCAGACATACGATCAGAATAATTTTACAAACCTTCTTCAGTACCAGGTGGAAAAAGGTTACGCGAAAGCGGGCACCCCCTCGTGGCAGAGAAAAGAAGTAATCGGCGATATTGTCAAAGAATTAAAAACAAAACTTTTCGACATGTCCTCCGATAACTGGAACAATGTTTTAAGCGTCGTAAACGCAAGTCTGGCCAAGAAAGACATTTTAGTTTATTTGACCGATCCGGACTTGGAAAATATAATCGAAAAATTAAACTGGGGAGGAGAAATCGCGCCTTCGGATAATTACGATTATTTGATGGTGGTTGACGCTAATATGGGCGCTTTAAAAACAGACGCGGTTATGAAAAGAAGCATCGAGTACGATGTCGAGCGCGGCGCGAACGGATTGTTCGCGAAATTGAGAATTTATTACGCAAACACGGGCAGCGCGGATTGGAAAACGACGGATTATAAAACGTACACCCGCGTTTACGTTCCGGAAGGAAGCCGGCTTATCAAAAGCGAGGGCAATATCGGCAATGTGGATGTCGGGACGGAATCGGGTAAAACGGTTTTTGGAGCTTATTTTGAAGTTCCTTTGGGCAAAATCGAAAGTTTGTATTTCGAGTATAAATTGCCGGACGGACTGGCCAAAGACGATTCTTACCGGTTATATGCGCAAAAACAGCCCGGAAAAGATGTAAAAAAGATGGTGGTTGACGTAAGTCTTTCAAAGGAGGTAAAATCATATAGTCCTACAGGATTCTTCGCCTCCGAACCGAACCCGGGAGAAGTGCGTTGGGAAACCGATTTAAGCGCGGACGGGGTGTTTAGGGTGAATTAAGTACAATAAAAAAATCGCGAGTTTGCGGATGAATTTTACGAATGCGCGAATTATTTTATTTAATGTAATTTTAGAAAGATTGTCAAGTCGTTACGCTCGGGCCACTTCCGTGGAGGGTTCTTTTTCTAGAAAAAGAACCAAAAAGTCGCTCACTTGAGAAAATTAAGGGAATTTTTTGCTTTCGTTCGGGACGATTTCAAACTCGCTTAAGCTCAAACAATGAAATCGTCTTTTCCTCGCTTTCAGCAAAAAATTCCACTAAATTTTCTATGCTCGCATAAATTTTATTTTTTTAATTTTGATTTTTGCATTTTGAATTAATTTTATGTTTATCAAACGAATCGGAATCGATTTGGGTACAACTTATACTTTAGTGCATTTGCCCAAGCGCGGAATCGTTATCAACGAACCGAGCGTTGTCGCCGTGTCCATGATCGATAAAAAAATCCTTGCCGTCGGAAACGAAGCGAAGGACATGCTCGGCCGCACTCCGGACACGATTATCGCCTTGAAACCTTTGAAGGACGGCGCCATCGCCGATTACAAAACGACGGAAGCGATGCTAAGATATTTCATCAACAAAGCTTTGGGCGGAGTGAGATTATTTCGTCCCGAAGTCATGGTCGCGGTACCGGCGGGAATTTCTTCGACTGAGCGCCGCGCCGTAATCGACGCGACCATCGCCGCCGGAGCGAAAGCTGCTTACATCATCAAAGAACCGGTAGCGGCCGCGATCGGCGCCGATATTCCGATCGGTTCCGCATCGGGACATATGATCATCGATATCGGCGGAGGCACGGCGGAAATGGCCGTCATTTCTTTAGGCGGAATCGTTACTTCGGCTTCGACTCGTGTCGGCGGAAATAAATTCGATGCCGCGATTTTGGAATATATACGACGAAAATACAATTTGGCGATCGGAGAAAGAACGGCCGAGGAAATAAAAATAAACATCGGTTCGGCTTTGTATCTCGAAGACAAATTGACCATGGAAGTCCGCGGTCGCGATATGATTACCGGTTTGCCGCGCACGATTATGGTTTCGAGCAACGACGTGACCGAAGCGATTCAGAACGAACTTGAAGCGATTGTTAATGCCGCAAAAAAAATTCTTCATGATACTCCGCCGGAACTCGCCGCCGACATTATGGATAAGGGCATGGTTTTGTCCGGCGGCAGTTCGCAATTACGCAATCTTGATCAGCTTCTCGCGAGAACGACCGGCGTTCCGGCTTATGTCGCCGATGATGCCATGCTTTGCGTCGCCAAAGGCACGGGCATCGCACTCGAAAATTTGGACAGTTACAAGCGAAGCATTTTGGCGACGAAGTAAATCTTTCGTCATTCCCGCGAAGGCGGGATGACGTTACTTAAAAATATGAAAACAATACTTGTTGACGCTGTACATACTTTCATTATTGAGAGCGATGATACTTTTAAAATTTTTAAAGAAATGCACGACCTACTTGAAACTTTTGAAAATCGCAAAATTATTTTAACTGGAGCGACTAAAAATGAAGGATTTAAAAAATATAGACTAAATGAAATGCCTTACGAAGTTTTTACGCTCGAACATAATCCTGAAAAAACCGACCCAAAATACTACGAAATAATGCTTAAGCATTTTGGCTTGAGCAAGAATGATGTTATTTGTTTTGAACACAATCCGGAAGCAGTAAAAAGCGCACAATCGGCAGGCATAAAATCCTATTATTACGATAATGACAAAAAAGATCTGAAAGCTCTTAAAGATTTCTTAACAGAGAACTTGTAGGTATAATTTCCATTTCGGCTCCACGCAAAGCATGGAGCGAGCAAATTATATTGTCATTGCGGCCTCCGAGCCGCAATCCAGGGGTAAAATATATTAACGCGAATTTTATTTTATATACAAGCACATTTTTTCCAATTCTTTACACTACAAATTAAAATTTATACTAATCACTCCCGGATCCCGGGTCAAGCCCGGGATGACAAAAAATATAGAATATTATTGGGTGACAAAAACACTAAACCAAAATTTCGATATAAAAAATATACAGAAGAAAAGGAGGATTTGAAAAAATGAGAAAACTGAAAGAGGAGCCGTATATTTTTGTAAACGGCCATAAGGTTTTTGTGAAAGAACTTAAATACAAGGACCCGGTGCTCCTTGATATGATTTATGAGGGGTCTTTCGGAGATCCGGACAAAGTTATCAACGACCACACGAGGCTTGATTCCAGGACTTGCTCTTTTTAAACGGTGTAATTTGCATTAAACAATCCAAACATGTTAAAATAAAGATGTTATGAGACTTAAATCGACATCTTTTTTTTATTATTTTTTTTCTATAATTTTGGCTGCCGGGCTTTTATTCGGAATGAATTATTTTAGCGGGAATAAGCCTGCTCAAGCGGAAGGAAATACGAATAAAGCGGGGAAAGTGCCGGATGAAATTTTGGTAAAATTCAAAGGTGAACAGGATGTAAATGTTATAAAAATCCAAAATAAAAACGATTTTCAAAAAATTTTGGACAGTTACAATCAAAATCCTTTGGTTGAATACGCAGAACCGAACTATACCTATCAAGCGACAATGATTCCCTCCGATACGGATTACGGCAAACAATGGTATTTGGAAAAAATAAAAGCGCCGGAAGCATGGGATATCCAAAGAGACAGCCCGGGAATCATAGTTGCCATTTTAGATTCTGGCGTCGATATCAACAATCCCGATTTGGTTGACAACATTTGGACCAACCCGAAAGAAATCGCGGGGAATGGAGTCGATGATGACAAAAACGGTTTTATCGATGATGTCCACGGTTGGGATTTTGTGAACAATGTTCCCGATCCGGAGCCGAAATTCAAGCCGGGATTTACCGAAGCCGGAGTGGAACATGGCACGGTCGTGGCCGGCGTCGCAGCCGCGGAAGGAAACAACGCCGCCGGTATCGCGGGCGTAACCTGGAGAGCGCAAATCATGCCTTTGAAAGTTTTGGATGACAAGGGAGAAGGGAACACTGCGAATGTTATTAAGGCAATCGATTACGCCATTAATAATGGCGCCAGCATAATCAATTTAAGTTTTGTCGGTTCCGGTTACTCAAGAAGTTTGGAAGAGGCGATAAAACGCGCTTATGACGCGGGGGTAATCGTCGTGGCAGCGGCTGGGAACGAAGATTCCGCGGGAGACGGTTATTTTCTTGATGCCACTCCTATGTATCCGGTTTGTTATGATACGCCTTCGGACAATATGGTCATAGGCGTTGCCGCTACGGATGCGATGGATCAAAAAGCGAGTTTTTCCAGCTACGGTTTCAAATGTGTTGATATAGCCGCTCCCGGAGTCGGGATTTACAGCACCGCGCCTTATTACCCCACCGAGCGCGTAGGCGGTACGGTTTTTAATAAATATTATGACGGTTATTGGTCGGGAACATCCGTGGCCGCGCCCATGGTAAGCGCGGCCGCCGCCTTGATTGAAGCGGTCAACCCGACTTTGACAAGCCGTCAGGTCAGAGACGTACTTTTAAATTCGGCGGATAACATAAATCGGCTCAATCCGACTCACCTGGATCAATTGGGACAGGGCAGACTGAATGTTTTGTCGGCTTTGGCACTCGCCAAAAGTTTCCTCTCGGATCAAAGAGCCAAGTTGGTCGTCGCGCCTGCTTCAACCCACGAGAATTTGATAAAAATAATGAATGAAAACGGGCAAGAAGAAAAAAGCTTCAAGGCTTACGGCGATAATTTTCATGGTGGAGTGAATATCGCCGCGGGAGATCTGACGGGCGACGGACTCTCGGAAATCGTAACCGCTCCGGAAAAAGGCGAGAGCCCGCTAGTAAAAGTCTTTGATCAAAACGGAAAGTTAATCAGTCAGTTTTACGCCTATGACAAGCAATTCCACGGTGGAGTAAATTTGGCCGTCGGCGATGTCAACGGTGACGGAGTCGATGAAATTATTACGGGAGCGAGTACCGGCGGCGGCTCTCAAGTCAGAGTTTTTGACATGAATGGAAATGTAAAGAGTCAGTTTTTCGCATATAACAAAAAATTTCATGGAGGGGTAAGTGTGGCCGTCGGCGATGTCAACGGTGACGGAGTTCCCGAGATTATTACTGGAGCCGGTCCGGGCGGCGGTCCCCATATTCGCGTTTTTAACATGTACGGAAGATTAGAAAACCAATTTTTCGCCTATAGCGCGAGATTTTCCGGAGGGGTGAAGTTGGCGGCGGCCAATATAGACGGAAGCACGCGAGGACGAGAAGAAATTATTACCGCGCCTTGGTCAGAAGGCGGTCCGCATATTCGGGTATTTACCAATTCGGGAACCGTTGTCGGACAATTCTTCGCTTTTAATCCGGATTTTCGCGGAGGCGTTAATGTCGCGGCGGGGGATTTCAATAACGACGGATTTTCCGAAATTGTGGCCGGAGCCGGTCCGGGAGGAACGCCGCATGTAAGAATTTTTAATAATAAATGGCAGGTTGCGGGGTCTTTTATGGGTTACGAAAATGAATTTAGAGGCGGAGTTAACGCGGCTGTGATTACAGACAAAATATTCAAATAATTTTCAATTTTTAAATAATATCATAGTTTTTAATTTTTAAAATTTAGACATTGAGAGATTGTTTAAAAATTAAAAATTAAAAATTAAAATTATATATTATGTCCAAAAAAGCAATATTCGATAAAAAGAATGTGCTCGTGACCGGCGGAGCGGGATTCTTGGGATCGCATCTCTGCGATGAGCTCGTGAAAACATGTAAAGTGATTTGCGTTGATAATTTTTCAACCGGCGATGAAAAAAATATCGATCATCTTTTGGCAAATCCCAATTTCGAATTCGTCCGACACGACATAACCGAACCGATCGTTTTGGAAGATCTGCCGGAATTGCAGAAATTCAAGATCGAATTTCAGGGTATACAGGAAATTTACAATTTGGCCTGCCCGAATTCACCCGTTAATTTTGGGAAAAATAAAGTTTCCAATTTACTCGCTAATTCTTTGGGGATGAAAAACATGCTTGATTTGGCTGTAAAGTACAAAGCTAAATTTATGCAATTTTCTTCTTCAGTGGTTTACGGCCCGAGAAGAAGAGAAAATCCGAGGATAGCGGAAGACGATATCGGCAAAGTGGACATACTTTCAAGCAGAAGTTCTTATGACGAAGGAAAAAGATTCGCGGAAACGATGGCAAAAAATTATCGGGATGTTTACGGCATCGATACAAAAATAATTCGCTTGTTTCGTATTTACGGGCCGAGAATGAAGCTGGACGAAGGCAATCTCGTTCCCGATTTTATAAGTAACGCTTTGGACAACAAACCTATAAAAATTCCCGGTAATGAAAAATTTTCTTCCGCTTTTTGTTACGTGAAAGACGCTTTGGACGCAGTTTTGAAAATGATGGAGACCGATTCGCCCGGTCCGATCAATATCGGTTCCGATTTGGACGTGAACATAACCGCCTTGGCGGAAAAAGTAATCGCTTTGACCGAATCGAAATCGGAAATAGTTTATGAAGACGAAATGCTTTTTTTGACTTCGCTTTGTCTTCCCGACATTACTCGCGCGCGCAACGAGCTCGGCTGGATGCCGATTATGACTCTGGGAAAAGGCTTGGAAAGAACGATCGATGATTTGCGGGCGAGTAAAGGACTTTTAAGGGTCGAGCATTCCATTTTGGGTAACTCAAATTATTAAAAATTACAATTCAAATTTATAAAGACCCAAATAAATTTTCAATTTTTAATAAACCTTCGAAAATCCCCGGGCGTAAGCCCGCGGGATGAAGAGCACCCGCTGTCCTTTTGTTCGTGAATTTGGGTATAATGGTGGTATATGGAATATTTTAGACAGGGCCATTGCG